>NZ_JBGCCM010000002.1:0-557840 GCF_041262085.1 Catenulispora sp. GAS73 | reverse complement strand
GCGGGCTGGGCGGCGCGGCAAGGCGGATCAGCAAGCAGCCACGCGAGAATCGGCGGCTTGGCTGGGCGCGGCGAGGTTGTTCGGCAAGTGGGCACATCAAATTCGGCGGCGGGCTGGCTGGCGCGGATTAGTGGCGCGGCGGGGCAGATCGGCTGGCGAGCGCGCAAAAAGTCGTCGCTCACCAAGCGCGCCGATCAGCCCGCCCGATCAGCCCGCCCGATCAGCCCGCCCGATCAGCCCGCCCGATCGGCCTGTCCGCTCAGCCCTTCGACCGCCGGGGCGCCCGCGCCAGCTCGATCCCGAACCGCTCCCGCAGCAGCGTCAGCAGGTGCTCGTCCGAGGTGACCTCCTCGACGTGCCGTCCCGTGCTGTCGGTGGTGATCAGCTCGTCGCCGGTCAGGGTCAGGCGGCCGTCGTCGGTCAGGCGCGAGCAGACCAGGTTCTGGGTGAAGTGCGACTCCGGTGAGGTGACCTGCCACCAGCACGCCTGCGTGAAGTCGGTCAGGGCCAGGGGCTTCGGGTCGACCCGGTACTGGGCTTCGCCGTCGCGGAGGATGGTGAACTCCGCGTCGTCGTTCTCCGCGATGCGGAACAGGCCGCCGGGGTCCTTCTGGTCTGTGCGGTCGGTGAAGTTCAGGGGGTACTCGGTGTGCTTGCCGAAGCCGACGTCGGCCAGCCAGGTGTCGCCTGCCGCGTCGGTGACGTGCAGGGCCAGGTGGTCCAGTGGTGGGCTGTAGCCGTGCGCTGTGCTGAAGGTGCGGGCTGACAGGCGGTGCACGCGGTAGCCGAAGGCCTCCAGGAGGAGGGCGAACAGGCCGTTGAGTTCGTAGCAGAAGCCGCCTCGGCGGTGTTCGACGATCTTCTCGAACAGGGCCGCGCCGTCCAGGGTGACCGGTTCGTCGAGGTGGATGCTCAGGTTCTCGAACGGGACGGTGTGCAGGTGCGCGCTGTGCAGGCGGCGGAGCGTGGCGGCGTCGGGGGTGGTCGGGCCCTCGGCGACGCCGATGCGGGCGCGGTAGGCGGCGACCTGTTCGTGGTTCAGAGCGTGCGTGGGTGCCATGCGTCCTTTATCGCAGATCCGGCGCGGAAACGCCTGGGGCCGCAGTCCTACGACTGCGGCCCCGGGCGTTGTTCAGACATGCGTCAGACGCCAGGCGTCAGGCGTCCGACGAGGTGCGGCGGCGGATCTTGCTGCCCAGCCAGACCAGCGGGTCGTACTTCTTGTCGACGACGCGCTCCTTCAGCGGGATCAGCGCGTTGTCGGTGATGTGGATGTGCTCGGGGCACACCTCGGTGCAGCACTTCGTGATGTTGCAGAAGCCGAGGCCGTGCTCCTCCTGAGCCGCCTTCTTGCGGTCGGCGGTGTCCAGGGGGTGCATGTCGAGCTCCGCCACGCGCATCAGGTAGCGCGGGCCGGCGAAGCTCTCCTTGTTCTCCTCGTGGTCGCGGACCGCGTGGCAGGTGTTCTGGCACAGGTAGCACTCGATGCACTTGCGGAACTCCTGCGAGCGCTCCACGTCGATCTGCTGCATGCGGTACTCGCCGGGCTTCAGGTCCTTCGGCGGGGTGAAGGACTTCACCTCGCGGGCCTTGGCGTAGTTGAAGCCGACGTCGGTCACCAGGTCCTTGATCACCGGGAAGGTGCGCAGCGGGGTGACGGTGACGGTCTCGTCCTGCTCGAAGGTTGACATGCGGGTCATGCACATCAGGCGCGGCTTGCCGTTGATCTCCGCCGAGCACGAGCCGCACTTGCCGGCCTTGCAGTTCCAGCGGCACGCCATGTCGGGGGCCTGCGTGGCCTGCAGCCGGTGGATGATGTCGAGGACGACCTCGCCCTCGTTGATCTCGACCTCGAAGTCCTTCAGGTCGCCGCCGGACGCGTCGCCGCGCCAGACCTTGAACTTGCCTTTGTAACCCATCGTCACTTCTCCTCGGCGGCGGTGTCGGACGTGGCGTTCTCCGCCTGGGCGCCGGCCTGGGCCTCGGCGGTCTGCTCCTCGGCCTGGGCCTCGGCGGACTTCTCGGCGGACTTCTCAGCCGCCGACCCGCCGTTGTTCTGGCCGGGGATCGGAGCGGCTTCCGGCACGGAGTCGGTCTTGGCCTCGGCGGCCGCGTCGGTCTCAGCCGCGGGCACGGCGTCGGGCTTGGCGTCGGCCTTCGTCTCCGGCTCGGCGTCCGTGTCCGCGACCGCGTCGGGGACCGCGTCCGCGACGGCGTCCGTCGCGGCCTCGGCCTCCGCCTCGGCAACCTCGCCGAGCACCGCCAGCTCCTCGTCCGTGAAGTACTTCTTCAGCTCGGAGACCTCGAACAGCCCCAGCAGATCCGGCCGGATCGTCGGAATCGGCTGGTGCTTGAGGTCGATCCCGCTGCCGTCCTCGCTCAGCGTGCAGATCAGGTTGACCTGCCGCCACTTCGAGGACATCGCCGGGAAGTCGTCGCGCGTGTGCCCGCCGCGGGACTCCTCGCGCTCCAGCGCCGCCTTGGCCACGCACTCGCTGACGATCAGCATGTTGCGCAGGTCCAGCGCGACGTGCCAGCCGGGGTTGAAGCGGCGCCCGCCGACCGAGCCGACCTTCTTGTGCCGGGGCTTGAAGTCCTCCAGCTTGGTCAGCGCCTCGCTCACCTCTTCGGGCTTCCGGATGATGCCGACCAGCGTGTTCATCGACACCTGCAGGTCGTGGTGCAGGGTGTACGGGTTCTCGCCCTCGGGGTTGGCCAGCGGCGCGAGCGCCTCCTCGACCGCGGCGTCCACGTCGGCCTCGGCCACGGCCGGCTTGCCGTCCGCGCCGAGTCCGTCCACGTACTCCGCGGCGTGCAGACCCGCGCGGCGGCCGAAGACCAGCAGGTCCGACAGCGAGTTGCCGCCGAGCCGGTTGGAGCCGTGCATGCCGCCGGAGCACTCGCCGGCCGCGTACAGGCCCGGGACGGCCGTGCCCTGGGTGTCCGGGTCGACCTCGATGCCGCCCATGACGTAGTGGCACGTCGGGCCGACCTCCATCGGCTGCGCCGTGATGTCGACGTCGGCCAGTTCCTTGAACTGGTGGTACATCGACGGCAGCCGGCGCCGGATCTCCTCGGCCGGCAGCCGTGTGGAGACGTCCAGGTACACGCCGCCGTTCGGGGTGCCGCGGCCGGCCTTCACCTCGGAGTTGATCGAGCGGGCCACCTCGTCGCGGGGCAGCAGCTCCGGGGGGCGCCGGTTGTTCTCCTGGTCGTCGTACCAGCGGTCGGCTTCCTCCTCGGTCTCCGCGTACTGCTTGCGGAAGACGTCCGGCACGTAGTCGAACATGAACCGCTTGCCCTCGCTGTTGCGGAGCACGCCGCCGTCGCCGCGGACCGACTCGGTGACCAGGATGCCCTTCACCGAGGGCGGCCAGACCATGCCGGTCGGGTGGAACTGGATGAACTCCATGTTCACCAGCGCGGCGCCGGCCAGCAGGGCCAGCGCGTGGCCGTCGCCGGTGTACTCCCAGCTGTTGCTGGTGACGGTGTAGCTGCGGCCGATGCCGCCGGTGGCCATGATCACCGCCGGGGCCTCGAAGAGCACGAACTGCCCGGTCTCGCGGTAGTAGCCGATCGCGCCGGCGATGCGGCCCTGCTCGTCCTTGAGCAGCCGGACGATCGTGGTCTCGGCGAATACGCGCAGGCTGCCCTCGTACTCGCCGGTCTCGGCCTTGTCCTCCTGCTGCAACGCGACGACGCGCTGCTGCAGCGTGCGGATCAGCTCCAGGCCGGTGCGGTCGCCGACGTGCGCCAGCCGCGGGTACTCGTGCCCGCCGAAGTTGCGCTGGCTGATCTTGCCTTCCTTGGTGCGGTCGAACAGCGCGCCCCAGGCCTCCAGCTCCCAGATGCGGTCCGGGGCCTCCTTGGCGTGCAGTTCGGCCATCCGGAAGTGGTTCAGGAACTTGCCGCCGCGCATGGTGTCGCGGAAGTGGACCTGCCAGTTGTCCTTCGGGTTCACGTTGCCCATGGCGGCGGCCGCGCCGCCCTCGGCCATCACGGTGTGCGCCTTGCCGAACAGCGACTTGCTGATGATGGCGACGCGCTTGCCGGAGTGCCGGGCCTCGATCGCAGCGCGCAGTCCCGCACCGCCGGCCCCGATCACCACTACGTCGTAGGAGTGGCGTTCGATGCTCTCAGCGTTCTCAGTCTTCCCAGTCATGATTGCGCACTGATCCTTTAGAAGAACGTCGGGTTGCTGAAGGTACCGTTGGCCACCAGGGCGACATACGCGTCCGTCAGCGCCACGCCGAACAGCGAGATCCACGCGAAGAGCATGTGCTTGTGGTTCAGCTTGGACACCAGCGTCCAGCCCTTGTAACGCAGCGGGTGCTTGGAGAAGTGCTTGAGCTTGCCGCCCATGATGTGGCGGCAGGAGTGGCACGACGCCGAGTACAGCCACAGCAGTGTGGCGTTGGCCAGCAGCACCAGCGTGCCCAGGCTCATGTGGCCCCACGCGCCGTCGACGTTGCGGAAGGCCAGGACCGCGTCCCAGGTCAGGATGACGTTGAAGATCAAGCCCGCGTAGAAGAAGTAGCGGTGCGAGTTGTTCAGGATCAGCGGGAAGCGGCGCTCGCCGGTGTACTTCTCGTGCGGCTCGGCGACCGCGCAGGCCTGCGGCGACAGCCAGAAGGCGCGGTAGTAGGCCTTCCGGTAGTAGTAGCACGTCATCCGGAACCCCAACGGGAAGATCAGGATGAGCAGCGCCGGCGAGATGGACCACCAGTCGCCGAACGGCTTGAAGCCACCCAGGGACGAGCCCGGCACACACTTCGTCGCGATGCACGGGCTGTAGAACGGTGAGATCAGGTTGCCGGTGTAGTAGTCGGCATTCTGGAACGCGCGGAACGTCGCGTAGAAGATGAAGGCGATCAGCACGATCATCGTCAGGAGCGGACTGAGCCACCACCTGTCTGTGCGCAGCGTCTTCTGTTCGATCTGTGCGCGCGCCGGGCTCAGCGGGGCGGGTGCCTCGGGGCCGGGCGCGATGGTGTCAGTCGCCATCGACTTGTGTCTCCCAGACGGGCAATGTTCTTACACTGATGTCTTACACGTAGGCGTCTTGCGTACGCGGGCTTTCACTTGGCAGGGCTCTACGAAGCTGCGCGAACTCTAATGGACATCGCGTCAGATTCCATAGAACGCGTCACCCGGAGTAGTGGAAACGTGATCTACGTCACATCCTACCGGCGGCTGATCAGGGCCCGGACGGCGGGGGGACCGACAAGGGTTTGGCATCATGCTCCTCGAAGCCGCCGCCGACGCGACGCTGGACGCGCCGGGGGTGCACGGGGACACGGGGAGACGGGAAACGGCGCGCGTGAGGCGGCCGTAATCAAGGAGTGGTCGCGATGGTGGGAGCGGTCGGGGCGGTCGGGGCGGCGATGGGGCCGCTGACGGAGGGGGACCCGCGGCGGGTCGGTCCGCATTCGACGGTCGGCCGGCTCGGCGTCGGCGCGCTGGGTCCGCTGTACGGGGGGTACTCCGACGACGGCCGGGCGGTCGCGGTCCGGGCGCTGCGCCCGGAGCTGCTGGCCGACGAGACGGTCAAGGCACGCCTCGCGGCCGACGTCGCGGCGGCCCGCACGGTCACGGTGCCCTACGCGGCGCCGGTGCTCGGGGCGGAGCTGGAGGGCGAGGCGCCGTGGCTGGCGTCGGCGTTCGTCGCCGGGGTGCCACTGCCGAAGGTGGTGGCCGACCACGGGCCGCTGCCCGAGCCCGCGCTACTAAGCCTCGCAGCCGGGCTCGCCGAGGCACTGGCAGCCGTGCACGCCGCCGGCGTGATGCACGGCGATCTGCGACCGGGCACGGTACTGCTGACACCCGAGGGCCCCTGCATCGTGGACTACGCGCTGGTGCGCGCCTTCGACGGCGCGACGGACGGCGGCGTGGCAGAGCTCGGCGTCGCCGGATTCCTGGCACCGGAGCAGGCGCTGGGCCGGACGGTCACGCCGGCGGCGGACATGTTCGCGCTGGGCTCGACGCTGTTCTTCGCCGCGACCGGCCGCCCGCCGTTCGGCGAGGGGACGCGCGATGAGGTGAAGAAGCGGGTCGCGAAGTCCTCGCCGGTACTGGGGAAGCTGCCGGCGGCGCTCGGGGAGCTGATCCGCGGGTGCCTGCAGAAGGACCCGAACGGGCGCGCGCAGCCGCAGCAGGTGGCGGAGTACGTGCGGCGGCGGGCGCCGATCCCGCTGGGGAGCGGGTGGCTGCCGCCGGCGCTCGCCGAGGAGGTGCGGGCGGCTGCGGCGGCGGGGTTGGGGTCGGCCGCAGGGCCGGATCCGGATGCGAACGCGACGATTGTTGTCGCGCCGAGGGTGGCTCAGGGGGCGGCGGGGCAGCAGCAGGCTGACGGAGGAGTGGCGTTCGCGGGCTCGGCGGCGCAGCAGGCTGGCGGGGCGGCGGGGCGCGCGGGTGATGCCGGGTCGGGTGCGCCGGGGTTGGTGTTGGCAGCGGGCGGTGGACAGCTGGCTGATGGGGGAGTGGCGTTCGCGGGCTCGGCGGCGCAGCAGGCTGGCGGGGCGGCGGGGCGCGCGGGTGATGCCGGGTCGGGTGCGCCGGGGTTGGTGTGGGCGGCGGGCGGTGGACAGCTGGCTGATGGGGGAGTGGCGTTCGCGGGCTCGGCGGCGCAGCAGGCCGGCGGCGTGCCGGGGCGCGCGGGTGATGCCGGGTCGGGTGCGCCGGGGTTGGTGTGGGCGGCGGGCGGTGGACAGCAGGCCGATCGGGGAGCGGCGTTCGCGGGTGCTGTGCCTGTGTCGGGCGGGCAGATGCCCGGGTTCGCGCAGCAGGCTGATGGCTCCGTGTTCTACCAGCAGTCCGGCGCGCCTGGCGGCCGACCCGCCCCGAGCCGTCGCAATCTCCTGCTCGCATTGTCCGGCGGCGCGGTCGTCGCCGTGGGCGGCACCGCCGTGGCGCTCGGACTCGGCGGCAGTTCCGGCACCACGACCACCGCCGACGCTAAGCCGTCTACCGGCGCCGTCGGCGCTGTGCCGTCCGCAACCAGACCTTCTGCCTCCGGCCCCGGGTTCACCGCCCGGCTCCCGCTTCCGAAGGGCGGCCCGCTCTCGCCGCCGGTCGGCGCGGCCGGCACTCTGCAGGGTCCTGACGCCACGCCCTTCTGGTCGCTGCCCGGCGGTGGGATCTCCTCGCTCGCGGCCGGTGACGGGGTGCTCGTCGTGTGTGGTGAGTCCGGGGTCTCCGGCTACGACTTCGGGGCCAATCTGAAGTGGGGTCCCGTGCGCGCCACCGGGGTCCGTGGCTCCGGCAACGGCGTCGTGGATTCCGGCGTCGTCTATCTGATCGTCGCGTCGGCCCAGGGCGGTGGCGCCGCCGGTGGCGAGCTGCTCGCGCTGGACGTCGAGACCGGCGTGCAGAAGTGGCGCGCCGCGACGCCCCAGGGTCCGTGGCCCGACCTCCGGGTCGGTGGGGCGTTGGGCGGCGTGGTGTTCCTCGTCGGGACGTCCGGGGGCGTGCCGGCCGTGTGGGCCGTGGATGCCGGCAGCGGCCGGAGCCTGTGGCAGAAGAGTGGTGTGGACTTCGCCACGTTGGCGGTGCCGTCGAGCGGCGCGCAGGTCCTCACCGCCGGCGCCGGGGATCCGAACACCGGGGGAGCCGTCACGGCCCTGGACATTCGCAGCGGCGACCAGGCGTGGAGCCGTCCATGGAAGTCCTCGGTGGACTACGGCCACGTCTCGCTCAACAAAATCGCATGTGCCGGCGACCACTACGTCCTACTGCTCTCCGACCAGCCGGAGGCCGACACCTTGACCGGCGGCAGCGCCACCAGCGGCCCGACCGCGTGGAGCGTCCCGCTGCCGGTGCCGCCGGGAGACGCGGGCACCATCGCGCTCGTCACATGCCTGCCGGACGCGGACGCCGTCGTCGTCCTCTCCCGCCACGGCGTCTACGCGGCCGACGCGCAGACCGGCCAGGTCCGCTGGCAGTCGCAGGGCACGGAGTCGTTCGCGACCGCCTCCGACGCCGGCGCGCCGCAGTCCGCGGACGGCAACGTCTACGTCCCCGACCAGCAGGGCACCTGGTGGGCCGTGGACTTCACGACCGGCCGGACACGCTGGAAGTACACCGTCCCCGGCTACGACCGGAGTACGGATCCGGTGTGGATCGCGGTGTCCGGCGGCGTGGTCGTCTCGGCCGGTGGGACGCTGGCGCTGGTCTCGGCCGGCGGGTGACCAGGTGACGGTCGCCACATCACAGCCGGTGTCCGGCGCTCCGAGTTAACCCTGGCGCCGGGTGCGTGGGCACTGACGGTAAGCAGGGGGATTCCCGACCCCGTACGATGGGTAGGTATCCCCTTCTGCCAAGGAGCGCTCAGGCATGCCCACACGCGACAACATCAGGAACGTGGCGATCGTCGCGCACGTCGACCACGGCAAGACGACGCTGGTCGACGCGATGCTGTGGCAGTCCGGCGCGTTCGGCGAACACCAGCACGTCGACGAGCGCGCCATGGACTCCAACGACCTGGAGCGCGAGAAGGGCATCACCATCCTCGCCAAGAACACCGCGGTGCACTACCGCGGTCCCGACGGGGAGGACGTGGTGATCAACATCATCGACACCCCCGGGCACGCCGACTTCGGCGGCGAGGTGGAGCGCGGCCTGTCCATGGTGGACGGCGTGGTGCTGCTGGTGGACGCCTCGGAGGGCCCGCTGCCGCAGACCCGCTTCGTGCTGCGCAAGGCGCTGGCCGCCAAGATGCCGGTGATCCTGCTGATCAACAAGGTGGACCGGCCGGACTCGCGGGTCGACGAGGTCATCGACGAGACCTACGAGCTGTTCATGGACCTGGACGCCACCGAGGAGCAGATCGAGTTCCCGATCGTCTACGCCATCGCCCGCGACGGCAAGGCCACGCTGACCAAGCCGGTGCCCGGCTCCTCGGGCAACGGCCAGGGCGGCGACCTGGACTCGGACAACCTGCTGCCGCTGTTCAAGACCATCCTGGAGACCATCCCGGCCCCCTCCTACACAGAGGGCGCGCCGCTGCAGGCGCACGTCACCAACCTGGACGCGTCCAACTTCCTGGGCCGCATCGCGCTGTGCCGGGTGCACCAGGGCGAGATCCGCAAGGGCCAGCAGGTGGCCTGGTGCCGGCACGACGGCACCATCGAGCGGGTGAAGATCACCGAGCTGCTGATGACCGAGGCGCTGGAGCGCAAGCCGGCCGAGTCCGCCGGCCCCGGCGACATCATCGCCATCGCCGGCATCCCGGAGATCATGATCGGCGACACCCTGGCCGACCCGGAGGACCCGCGGCCGCTGCCGCTGATCACCGTCGACGAGCCGGCGATCTCGATGACCATCGGCACCAACACCGGTCCGCTGGTGGGCCGCGGTCCGACCAAGGGCACCAAGGTCACCGCGCGCCTGGTGAAGGACCGCCTGGACCGCGAGCTGGTCGGCAACGTCTCGCTGCGGGTGCTGCCCACCGAGCGCCCCGACGCCTGGGAGGTGCAGGGCCGCGGCGAGCTGGCGCTGGCCATCCTGGTGGAGACCATGCGCCGGGAGGGCTTCGAGCTCACCGTCGGCAAGCCGCAGGTGGTCACCAAGACCATCGACGGCAAGCTGCACGAGCCGGTCGAGCGCCTCACCATCGACTGCCCCGAGGAGTTCCTCGGCGCCGTCACCCAGCTGATCCAGGGCAACCGCAAGGGCCGCATGGAGACCATGACGAACCACGGCACCGGCTGGGTCCGCATGGAGTTCGTGGTCCCCTCCCGGGGCCTGATCGGCTTCCGCACCGAGTTCCTGACCATGACCCGCGGCACCGGCATCGCGCACGCGGTGTTCGAGGGCTACGAGCCCTGGTACGGCGAGCTGCGCACCCGCACCTCCGGCTCGCTGGTGGCCGACCGCCCGGGCGCGGCGACGCCGTTCGCGATGATGAACCTCCAGGAGCGCGGCACGATGTTCGTGCAGCCCACCACCGAGGTCTACGAGGGCATGATCGTCGGTGAGAACTCGCGCTCCGACGACATGGACGTGAACATCACCAAGGAGAAGAAGCTCACCAACATGCGGTCGTCCACCTCGGACGTCACCGAGACGCTGATCCCGCCGCGCCAGCTGTCGCTGGAGCAGGCGCTGGAGTTCATCCGCGAGGACGAGTGCGTCGAGGTCACGCCGGACACCGTGCGGATCCGCAAGGTGGAGCTGAACCAGCAGGTGCGCGGGCGCTCGCGGGGCAACGCGGCCAAGGCGAAGGGCTGAGCTTCGGGGGCTGACAAGCTCCGGAACGAAAGAACGAAAGAAGCAAGAGAACGGCGGAGCGGCCGCTGCGGGAGTTTCCCGCAGCGGCCGCTCCGTTTCAGTGACAGCGCCTGCTTCGCCCATGTCCTCCAGTTACAGCGGCTACTTCCTGGTCGCGGCGGCTACTTCGCCTGCCTCGCTTACTTGGCCTACTTCGTGTCGAAGTTCCCGGCGCCCCAAGCCTGGCCGCCGGCCTGCTTCACCGCGCCGTCCGGCACCGCGTTCGGGCCGCCGAAGACCGGGACGAAGGTCAGCGCCGAGCCGTGCGCGTGCAGCCACCGCGCCGCCCCGGCCGGCACCACGCCGCCGTCGGTGAGCAGCAGCGGGGCGTGCAGCGCGCCGGCGTAGGCGCCGCCGGACAGTGCGTCCGGCCAGGTCCAGCCGGTGGCCAGGGCGGCCTGCGCGGGGTTCGGGTAGAGCGTGGCGTTGTTCGCGACCGCCGCGTCGGTGGCGTAGCGGTCGGCGCCGGCCAGCTTCGTGAAGCGCCCGGCGAAGCCCGGCTCGGTGTTCAGCGCCGCGACGCCCTGCACGCCGACGCCGTAGACGGCGGTCGCCGCCGGGTTCACGTGGGCCAGGTAGGCCTTGGTGGCGGCGGGCAGCACCTTGTCGTCCGAGAGCAGCACCACGCCGCCGTTCGGATCGGTCGCCGCGGCGGCCCCGGCGGCCAGCGCGTCGGGCGCGTTGACCCCGGTCGCGACCAGCACGGTGTGCGGATGCGGCGAGACCTCCGCCGCGATCTTCGTGGCGGTCTCGAACCGGTCGGCCCCGGCCAGCCGCTTCGGCGTCAGACCCAGGGCCCGGATACCGGCCTCGACCTGCGGGCTCAGCGCCTGATCCCCGCCGAGGACGTAGACCGTCGAACCCTTGGGCAGCAGCTTGCCGAGCTCGGCACCGACCGACGGATCGAGCTTCGCCCCACCCGTCAGCAACAGCGGACCGCCCTTCTGCGCGGCCAGCGCGTTGCCGGCGAGCGCGTCGGCGTAGTTGTCGGAGCGCGACAGGACGGCGACCTTCGCCTTCGCCGTCGCGGCCGGTCCGTAGGCGTGGTCCGCGACGGCGATCGCGGTCGCGACGCGGTCGCCGCCACCGAGGCGCAGGGTGTAGGGACGGCCGGGAGACGGCGGCGACGTTGGGTCGGGGCGGCCCGGGTTCTGGGTGGTCGGCGGGGTGAAGGGCGGGGCCCAGGTGATGAAGGGCTGCGGGTTCTGCCCGCTGACGGGCTTCACTTTGCCGCCGACCCAGTCCTGGGTCGAGGACTGAACCTGGACGTAGGCCTGCGAAAGGCCGATCGACGGGTTCGGACACACGGTGTGCGCGACCTGCGATCCATCCGGCGACCACGCGAGGTCGCTGCCGTCCGCGCAGCCGCTGACCACCCCGGGCTTGAATTCGAGGGCGTCGGAGCCATCCGGCGCCATGCGGTAGGCGAAGCCGGACGGTGTGTCCGCGCTCGCGGTGAACGCCGTGAGCTTCGTCCCGTCGGGCGAGAACCGGGGGCGGCGGAAACCGGGGATCGTGTGCTTGACCGTCTTGGTCGTCGCATCGATCACCTTGACCGAAGCGGACCAGGCGTTGTTCGGGCCCACGCAGATCTCGGAATAGGCGAGGTCCCCGTTGGGGGCGAAGCTCGCGTCGCCGGCGTAGCAGCCGCCGGAGGCCGGCACGAGCCGCGTGGGCTGCGCACTGCCGTCGGAGGGAACCGACCACAACTCGACACCACCGTCGAGGCCCGCCGCGAGCTGGAAGACGATGGTCTTCGAGTCCGGAGACCACACGGGTTCCATCTCGCCGGTGGCGGCGGCCGGCGAATCCGGCGCCGGAGTCGTGGTGATCTGCCTGGCATGAGTGCCGTCGGCCCAGGAGACCCAGAGCGTGACTGTCTTGGTGTCCATGAACGCGGCCCAGGAACCGTCGGGTGAGAACGCGACGTCTCGGATCCCGTCGGTAGCGTTGAAGCCACCGCCGCTCGGCGTGATGGTCTGCTGGCCGGAGCCGTCCGCGTTGACTTCGGACCAGTGTGTGCCGTCGTTGTAGGCGATCGGCCCGTTGGCGGCGCTGCCAGTGCTGCCGGAACTGCTACCCGCGGTGGCCGCATGCGCTGCTGTCGTCAGCGCACTGACCCCACCGCCAGTCACCGCCAACACCGCGAGGCTCGCGGCCGTGCGTGCTCGGACTCGTCGTGACACGGTATCCCCCCAGCATGATCGGTGATCGAACGCCGATCATGCTAGGGGCGTTCCCACCTGCGCCGGATCCTGTGAAGTTCGTAGAACGCCATCCCCCTTGTGTGGTCTACGACCCTTGATGGATCAGCCGCCGGCGGGGCTTGACTGCCCGCTCACGAACGGCTTCATCTGAAGCTCGCCCTTCTCGCACACCGGCGTCGGGTTGTCGAGCGTGATGTGCGCCCAGGCGCTGTCCCCCGGCAGCTGTGCCTGCGCGTGGACCGTCGTCGGTTCGCATTGCCCGTTCTGGGACTCGCCGGGGCCGGGGACGTTCGGTGAGTAGCGCATCTCTGCGTGGACGAAGGCGCCCGGCGCGACTGTGATGGTGGTGACCGCCGCGGAGTTGTCCTTCACGATGTACGACGGCAGGG
Source organism: Catenulispora sp. GAS73 (assembly GCF_041262085.1). NCBI lineage: Bacteria > Bacillati > Actinomycetota > Actinomycetes > Catenulisporales > Catenulisporaceae > Catenulispora > Catenulispora sp. GAS73. The sequence goes on along the minus strand of NZ_JBGCCM010000002.1, from coordinate 544,978 downwards.
TGCGGTCGTTCGAGGCGAGCAGCGAGATGCCGGGGAAGCCGGCGACGGTGCAGCTGTGCGCCGAGGTGTTCTGGAACGTGAGGTCGGCGGCGACGTGGCCGGCGCCCTCGCTGTCCGGGACCACACGCCAGGTGCCCGACGGCATCTGGGCCGTGGTGCAGGCCGAGCCGGCGGCGTGCGTGGCCGGGGAGCTCGACGTCGACGTGGGGGGTGCGGTGCCGGCCGAGCTCGACGCCGTGGAGCTGTCGCCGGCGGAGGTGGACGCGGAGGCCGGGTTGGAGCCCGATCCCGACGAGGACGTGTTCCCCGCCGAGCTCGTGGTCCCCACAGCGGGTCCGCCGCCGGCGGAGTTCTTGGCGGCGGTGCTGGAGCATCCGGCCGTCAGGGCGGCGGCTCCGAGCGCCCCCACTGCGACCAAAACGGAAATACGGTTCATGGAACCCAACCTTTCCGGGTGACTACGGCAAGTAGACGCCGAGTAACCCGGCCAGGTTGCTACTAACCCGAATCAACTCATGGTCATCTCCGCGTGACGCCAGGGTTCTGCGAGGCATCGCCCCAGCGTCACGTCGGAGCGGCGGCTAGCTTCCGGCGAGCGCGCGCTTGAGGAAGTCGACCTGCAGGAGCATCAGGTTCTCCGCGACGACCTCCTGCGGCGTCATGTGCGTCACCCCCGACAGCAGCAGCGTCTCGTGCGGACGCCCCTCGGCCAGCAGTGCCGAGGACAGCCGCAGTGTGTGCGCGACCACCACGTTGTCGTCGGCCAGGCCGTGGATCAGCATCAGCGGCCGGTGCTGCTCGGCCCAGCCGCTGGGCTCGGTGCCGACCACGACCGAGTTGCGGCGGTACACCTCCGGCTCGGCGTCCGGGTGGCCGAGGTAGCGCTCGGTGTAGCAGGTGTCGTACAGGTGCTGGTCGGTGACCGGGGCGCCGACCACGGCGGCGTGGAACACGTCGGGACGGCGCAGGGCCGCCAGCGCCGACAGGTAGCCGCCGAAGGACCAGCCCCGGATCGCGACCCGGGTCAGGTCCAGGTCGGGATTCTGCGCGGCCGCCGCCTGCACGGCGTCCACCTGGTCCTGCACCACCGGGCCCGCGAAGTCGCGGTAGATCGCGCGGTCCCACTCCGGCCCGCGGCCCGGCGTGCCGCGGCCGTCCACGACCAGCACCGCGAAGCCCTGGTCGGCCAGCCACTGCGAGCCCAGGTGCATGTTGTGCGAGGCCAGTGCGCGCTGCGCGTGCGGGCCGCCGTAGGGGTCCAGCAGGATCGGCAGCTTGGTACCCGGTACGTGGCCCGTCGGCAGGACCAGCACGCCGCGCAGTTCCCGCTCGCCGAGCCGGACCAGCGTCGCGTTCAGCTTCAGCTCGGGGGTCTCGGCGACGTTGCGGACCGTGCACAGGTCCTTCGCGTCGCCGTCCTCGTCCAAGCGCACCACGCGCGCGGTGGAGCCGGGCTCGGTGAACGACGCCGAGCTGATGACGGCCAGGTCCGCGCCGAACACCGCGGAGTGCACGCCGGGCGTCTCAGTGAGCTGACGCACCACGCCGTCCCGGGAAGCCAGGAACACGTGCACCTCGGCCGGGTCGTCGGCGCTGGCGCTGAACTGCACGCCGTGCTCGCCGACCGCCAGCACCGCGCGCACCTGGAGCTCCGGCGGCGTCAGCGGCTCGCCGTCGAGCAGGACGCGGTTCGAGCCCTCCCGGGCCCCGACGGTGACCAGCGCGGCCGTCGGCTCCTCGTCGCCGTCGTCGGCGCCGCTGATCCAGGACGGCACGCCGGAGACGATGTCCACCCAGCGTGGGTCCGACTCCTCGCCGTGCAGCGTCACCATGCCGGTGTCCGGGTCCAGCAGCGCGTGGGTGATCCGGGTCTGCTCGCGGTTCATCAGGCCCAGCACCGGGTCGCCGCCGGCCGACCAGTGGACCGTGGTCAGGTACGGCGAGGAGTCCTCCCACGCCACGTCCACCCGCGAGCCGTCCAGCCCGAGCACCACGCCGGAGACCGCCGCGTTGTTCGTCCCGGCCGCCGGGTAGCGCACCGCCGCCGGCTCCTTGCCGGGGTTCGCGGGGTCGGAGATGAACCAGGTCTGGATCGGCGCCTCGTCGGCGCGCTCGGCGAACAGCCGGTCGCCCTCCGGGGCCCACCAGTAGCCGCGGAAGCGGTCCATCTCCTCGGCGGCGATGAACTCGGCCAGGCCGTAGGTGACGGTGTCCGTCTCCGGCTCGGCCAGCGCGCGGTCGCCGGCGCCGTCCAGGCCGATCACCCGCATCGCACCGCCAGCCACGTAGGCCACGTGCGTGCCGGCCGGGTTCGGCCGCGGGTCGGCCACGCCGGCCGGGGTCGGCAGCTCGCGCACGGCCCGCGCCGGGTCCGTCTCTGTGAGGTCGGCCACGAACAGCCGCCCGGACAGCGCGAACGCCGCGTGCCTCAGATCGGCGTCGACCGCGAAGCCGACGATGCCGGCCGCGCCCTGCCGCGAGCGCTCGCGGCGGGCCTTCTCCTCGTCGGTCAGCTCCTCGCCCGCGCCGCCGAGCAGCGCGATCGGGTCGGCCACCAGCCGCTCCTCGCCGCTGGCCGGGTCCAGGACCCACAGGCAGGTCGCGGTGTCCGTGCCGTGCTTGCCGCGCAGGAACGCGATCCGCGTGCCGTCGGGGGCGATGCTGAAGGCGCGCGGCACGCCGAGGGTGAAGCGCTGGGTCCGGGCCGAATGCCGGGGGAACGAGGGGGTGTCAGCCATGCCGTCATGCTATTCGCCCCGGCGACCGCCGGGCTGTTCCATGAGCGGCGGGGAAGGTATGCGTACCCTTGCCCTATGACCGCGAACACGACCGCGCAGCCGGCGGGCGCCACGCCCCCCGCGAGCCCCACGGCCGCCCGGCGTCTGCTGCTCGTCCACGCCCATCCGGACGACGAGGTGATCGGCACCGGCGCCACCATGGCCGGCTACGCCGCCGAGGGCGTGCACGTCACGCTGGTCACCTGCACCGCCGGCGAGGAGGGCGAGGTGCTGGTGCCGGAGCTGGCGCACCTGGCCGCCGACCGCGAGGACCGGCTCGCCGACGTGCGGGTGGTGGAGCTGGCGAACGCGATGACCGCGCTCGGCGTGGCCGACCACCGGTTCCTCGGCGGCGTGGGCCGCTACCGGGACTCCGGGATGATGGGGACGCCGGCCAACGACAAGCCGCACGCGTTCTGGCACGCCGACCTCGACGAGGCCGCCGGCCACCTGGTGAAGGTGGTCCGCGAGATCCGGCCGCAGGTCCTGGTCACCTACGACGAGAACGGCGGCTACGGCCACCCCGACCACATCCAGGCCCACCGCGTCGCGATGCGCGCCGCCGAGCTGGCCGCCGACCCGGACTTCGCGCCGGAGCTCGGCGCGGCCTGGGAGATCACGAAGATCTACTGGACCGCGATGCCGAAATCGTCCCTGGCCGAGGGCATCCGCCTGCTGAAGGAGGCCGGGGACACCAGCGGTTTCCTGGCCGTGGACTCGGTGGACGATCTGCCCTTCGGCACCGACGACGCGTTGGTGACCACCGGCATCGACGGCAGCGCGTACATGGAGAACAAGCGCGAGGGCATGCGCGCCTACCCCACGCAGATCTCGATGAAGGAGGGCTTCTTCGCGCTCTCCAACGCGATCGGCATGAACTTCATGGCCCACGAGTTCTACCAGCTGGTGAAGGGCGTCGCCGAGCGCTCGGACAGCGAGTTGGAGAAGGACCTGTTCGCCGGCCTCGGGATCGCGGACGGGGCCGCTGCCGGGGCTTCCCAGGACTGATGGACGTTTCGGGCGCAGCGGAGGTCGGCGTGTCGGTGGTCGTGGTGCTGGCCGGTCTGGTCGGCCTGATCGGCCTGGTCGGGGCCGCGTGGCTGGGTACGGAGTCCCCGCGGGGGCGCGCGCTGGTGCTCTCCGGGCTCGGCGGGGCCGGGGCCGTGGTCGGCCTGATCGGCTCGATGATCCAGGGTTACACGGTGCGGGTCGGCGGCTCCGGCCCGCGCCTGCTGGACGCCGGGGACCCGACCTCCGCCTCCCAGGGCGGCTCCGGCGGATTCGCCTTCCCCCTCGGCTCGCTCATCGGCCTGGTGCTGTTCACCGCGCTGCTGGTGGTCGGCGGGGCGCTGCTGCGCGCCCCGCGCGCCGTCGGGATCCCGACGGCCGGCTGGCTGCTGGTCGTCGCGGTGCTCATGTTCGGCGTCGGCAACAGCGGCACCGTGATCCTGGCCAATACCTCCTCGGCACAGATCTTCGTGTACGGCGGTCTTGTCATCGCCTTCGGAATCGCGGTGCTGGTGTACCAGTGGCAGCTGACCGACCGGCTCGCGGACAAGGCCGCCAGCCGTTCGCGGTGAGCGTCTGAGCGTTCGCCCTGTCGCATAACCGTCGAATCCGGCTTTTCAGGGACCGGACTTAAGGCGGAATCCTCCTCGCTCGATCGAGTGAAGCCTCGCCGGATTCCGGCGGGTCAGCGCCGCACGGCCGTGGCAATGTCACCCGTACGCCCCTGTGACCACCGCTGATCACAGTACTGTGATCGGAGCAATACTCTCGGTGGCCGGTGGCGCGCTGCTAGATGGCACAGCTAGTAGGCCCTGCCCGATGGCCCTGCGCGACCGACCTTGACAGAGGCGACCGATTTTGAACGACGAGTTTCCCCGACGCCAGGCAGACGACGTTGATCCGGACCGGCAGCCCGACTACGGGTTCGGCGGCGCGCCGCTGTTCCGCGACGAGGTGCCGCCGCCGGCCGAACCCGCGTTCGGGGCCGGCCCGGCCTCGGTCCCCGGTCCCGGGTCGACCGGGTTCCATGACGCCTCCCTGTTCCGCGACGGGACCGAGCCGGTCGCCGAGCAGGCGCGCGGCCTCGACTACGGCGGCGGTGGCGACTACGGCACCGGGCTCATGTCCGGCTTCGGCGGCGGTGCCGACACGCTGAGCAGTTCCGGCGGTTTCCCGGCGCAGCGCTTCGCCGGTCCCGGCGACGCGGCCGACACGGCCGGCCCGGATGCGTTCTCGCACGCCGGCCCGAACGCCTTCAGCGGCGGTGCGGCGGCTTCCGGCGGCGGCGCTGGGGTCGGGCCGGGCGTCGGGCCGGGCGGCGCCGGCGGCGGGGCGCCGGAGTGGGGCCCGAGCGAGGGCCCGCTGCGCGTCGTGCCTGCTGATCAGGCCAGCGCGCTGCTGCGCATCAAGCTGCCGGACGTCCCGCCGGTCCCGTCGACCACGCTGCGCGGCGACGCCGCGATCGAGGAGGTCGTCGAGGCCTCACAGATGCTGCACCGGGTGAGCCCGGCCAAGGCGACCGCGCTGCCCGGCGACGTGCTGGCGCTCACCACCGCGACGATGGTGGTGCCGATGCCGGGTGCCGCGTTCGGCGGCGTGCGGGCCGCGCCGCGCTCGGCGCGGCTCACCGCGTCGGTGCCGCCGGACCTGGCCAGCCGGGCCGAGGCGGACCTGCTGTCGGACACGGTCGAGCAGTTCTTCGGGGACTTCGACGCCATCGGGCGCGAGTTGGAGGCGCAGCGCGCGAGCGGTGCTCAGGCCGCTGCGGCTGCGTCTGTGCCGGCACAGAGCGGGGAAGCCGCCGGAGCCGCGGCGTCGCAGCCTGCGCCGCTGCCGAGCCAGTACGGCCCCAGCACGCCGCCTGCGGGCCGCTACGGTGTGCCGACGCAGGTTCCCGGCTACGAAGCCGCGCGCCGGAGCCCGGTCGGGATGCGCTACCTCGGCGGCATCTTCCACGACTCGTCCGGGGAGTCCTCGTTCTACGACCCGTCGACCGAGTCGTTGGTGCCGATGGGTGCCGCGGCGATTTCGGCGTCTGACTTCCGGCGTACCGCGCCGGCGATCACGCGTCCGGTTCCGCCGCCGCGGGTCGGGGCGCAGGCGAAGCCCGCGCCACACACCGCCCCGGTGTCCGCCCCGCCGCGCGGCGGCCACACCGGCTACACGCAGTACGCCGCCGGCGGCGACGACGACACCAAAGTGCTGTCGAAGGAGCACTGGTCCGACCACCACCCGGACCACCACCGCTCCCGGCGCGGCCGTCGCCGCGGGCGCCTGGCGCTGGTGTCCGCGCTGTCGGTGACCCTCGCGTGCGGCGTGCTGTACGGCGCCGCGCTCGCCTTCGAGGGGCAGGTGCCCAAGGGCACGGTCGTGGACGGCGTCGCCATCGGCGGCATGACGCGCACCGCCGCCGAGGCCAAGCTCTCCGCGGCCCTCGGCCCGACGCTGAACGCACCGCTGCGCCTGACCGCCGACGGCAGCACGTTCCAGCTCGCGCCGGACCAGTCCGGGCTGCACATCGACTACGCCGGAACGGTCGCCGCCGCCGCCTCGGGCCGCAGCGACCCGACGGTCGCCATCCCGGCGCTGGCCGGCAGCGGTCGCGAGGTCCCCTTACAGGTGAGCGTCGACCGCGCCGCGCTGAAGACCGCGCTGACGAATCTCACGGCCGGTTTCGACAAGCCGATGGTGGACGGCAGCGTCATCTTCCCCGGCGGTGTCCCGACGCCGATCGCCCCGCGCCCCGGCCGGCAGATCGACGTCGACGCGGCGGTCGACGCGGTGGTCTCCGCCTTCGACAACGGGGTGTCCTCGGTGCACCTGGCGAGCATGGCGCCCGCGGTTCCGCTGCCGACCGCTCCGGCGGCATATGTGATGGCACCTGCGAAGACCGCGCTTTCGCCGGCGCATCGCTCTGCCGCGTCCCGAGTGAAACAGCCCTCTGTGACGCCCTCGTCGCCTTCTTCACCGTCTTCGTCTTCGCCTTCCGCTCCGGTGGGTACGGTGACCCCCGCCCCGGCCGCCGTCGCAGCGGCCGTGCCCTTCACCGGCTTCCCCGCCCCGCCGGTCGCCCTGGCCGTCCACGACATCCAGCCGACCGTCACCCCGGCCGCCGTCGCGCAGGCCATGCAGGACTTCGCGCGGCCCGCGATGTCCGGGTCGGTGGCGCTGATCACCGGCAGCATCCACACCGTCCTGAAGCCCGCGATCCTCGGCCACCATCTGGCGATCGAGCCGGACGGCCACGGCGGCCTGGCTCCGAAGCTCGACGGCGCCGGGATCCGGGCCGAGCTCGACCACGACGCGCTGGCCAAGCTGGAGCAGGCGCCGACCGACGCCTCGTTCACCGTCTCCGGCGGCCAGCCGGTCCTGGTCCCGGGCAAGAACGGCGTGGGCTACGCCCCCGAGGCGATCCAGAACGCGGTGCTGCCGGTGCTGACGAAGACCTCCTCGTCGCAGCGCACTGCGACGGTGCCGATCGGTCCGCTGCCGCCGGCCCTGACCACCGAGGCCGCGCAGGCGCTCGGTGTGCGCGACGTGATGGGCCTGTACACCGCTCCGTTCAGCGCCACCACGCAGCGCACGGCCAACGTCAAGCGCGCCGCCGACCTGGTGCGCGGCCAGATCCTCCAGCCGGGCCAGGTGTTCAGCCTGAACCAGGTCCTCGGCGCGCGCACGGCGACGAACGGCTTCCTCCCCGCCGCTCAGTCCGGAACCTCGACCCCGGCGCAGGACATCGGCGCGGGCACTTCGCTGGTCGCCACCGCGCTGTACAACGCCGAGTACCTGGCCGGGCTCAAGGATGTGGAGCACCATCCGCACGCGACCGTGACCGACCACTTCCCGCCCGGGATGGAGGCCGCGGTGGCGTACCCGGACGTGGATCTGAAGTTCCAGAACGATTCCGGCGCTCCTGTCTACCTCTGGACGAGTTCCACTGAGAACGCGGTGACCGTCGCAGTACTCGGACAGAAGGCGTACGACTCGGTCCAGACCGAGACCTCGCCGCACTACGCGCTGGTGCAGCCGAAGACCACGTACTCCTTGGCAGAGTCCTGTGTCGCCGGCGACGGCGTCCCCGGGTTCCAGGTCGACGTCACCCGCACCCTCACCAAGAGCGGCCAGGACCCGATCCGCCAGGTGTTCCACAGCTCCTACGCCGCGCAGGACAAGGTGATCTGCGGCGCGCCCGGCAGCAGCGGCGCCTCGACGGCCAACGGCGCCACGGTCGGCACCCCCACTGGAACGCCGACCGGCGGCGCCGCGACCTCGCAGTCCGCTCCGACCGCGACGCAGGGCGCCACCACCAGCAGCCCGAACGCCCCCAGCCCGACCGGCGGCGCGGCGTCCGGGACGCCGGCCGAGCCCCCGGCGTCGAGTGCGTCGGACGGATCGCTGCTGGGCGGGCTGCTGGGGGCGCCGTCGTCGCGGCACTGAGGGGGTACTGAGGGGGTGTGGTGATGTGGCGCGCAGTTCTACTGAGGTTTCTCAATTCTTTGCGATCACGTCCACGCAGCACGAGACGAAATCCCGCACCGCCGGATCGGCGTCCTCGCCGACCCGCCACGCGACCGTGCTCGCGGCGATCCGGTCGCGTCCGGTCAGCCGGTGGGCGGCGGACAGGATCACCCAACGCGGTTCGCTGAACAGTTCCCTGATATGTAAACCCACGGCGTCCGGTACCGGAAGACGCAGGATCGCCGCCTCCACCAGACCCTGGGCCAGTCCCGCGCTTGGATCGCCCCAGTCCGCCTGCCGCATACGGGTCTTCCAACCGGGACGCCGCCTAGCGAACTCGGCGACGATCTCCGGGGTGGCCTCGTTCGCGGCCGCTGCGAGGAAACCCACATGCAGTGTTTTCTCTGACATGCGCGCGGCTGCTTGGGTCTTGCGGAATGCAATATCCCACCTACTCAGCAGAGTTGGGACACGGGCGGCGAGCGCGCGCCCCGCCGCCGTCAGGGTCATTCCGGCCCGGGAGCGGGTGAACAGTTTCACGTCCGCCGCGTTCGAGGCGTTCGCGATCGCCTCGCCGGCGCTGCTGATCACTCGCTGAAACGACCGGACTGTAACGGTTGACATGGGCCGAACATCGGACGGAGGTGAACCAGTCGCCCGACGGTGCCGTTGTCAACATAAATGAGGGCTCTTAGGATCCGGCTATGGGGACGGCCGACGGTGGATTCACAGCGGATTCCGGGGGGAACCGATGGCAGGGCGCGTTTCGCCGTGCGCACGCACGGCTCGGTGGGGGTCTTATCCGGTATCGCCGCCCATCCTCGGATCAAACCTCTGATCTCGCCGCCGCCGCTGCGGCCACCGCCGCCGTCCCCGTCCCCGGTTCGGGTGCCCGCCCCGGACCTCACCCCACGGCCCGTCCCCGCGCCGGCGCCCGCGACGGCGCAGGCCCGTCGGCTGCCGCCCGCCCGCGTCCCGGCGCGCGGGGCAAGGAAGGCGGCCCCGTATGACCAAAATCCTGCACGTCATCACCGGCCTGGCCTCCGGCGGCGCCGAGCGCCAGCTGGCCACGCTGTTACAGCACCTGCCCGAGGAGTGCGAGGTGGTGTGCCTGACCGAGGGCGGCCGCGTCGGGGAGCGGATCCGGGCCGACGGGTTCCGGGTCCACGACCTGCGCATGCCGTCCAACCGCGACATGGCGTCGCTGATGCACCTGGTGAAGCTGGTCCGCGACGGCGGCTTCGACATCGTGCACACCCACCTGTACCGGGCCCACCTGTACGGCCGGCTGGCCGCGCGGATGGCCGGGGTGCGCGCCATCGTCGCCACCGAGCACTCGCTGGGCAGGGAGCTCATCGAGGGCAGACCGAAGGACCGGCTCGGCGTCCGGGCCATGTACCGGGCTTCCGAACGCATGGGCCGGGTGACGATAGCGGTCTCGCAGGCCGTCGCGGACTACCTGCGCGCCTGGCGGATCGAGCGGGTCGAGGTGATAGAGAACGGCATCGACATCCGCGAGTTCCGCTTCGATCCCAACGCGCGCACCCTGGTGCGCAAGATCCTCGGCATCGACTCCGGCGCCTTCGTGATCGGCGGTGTCGGCCGGCTGGACCCGGACAAGCACTTCGAGGTGCTCATCGAGGCGGCCGGCCGGATCGACGGCGCGATCGCGCTGATCGTCGGAGCCGGTCCGGACCGCGCGCGGCTGCAGCGGCTGGCGCACGAGATGATGCCCGGCCGCGTGCACTTCACCGGGGACGTCGGCGGCGGGATGCTGGAGATCAAGGATCTGTTGTCGGCGATGGACGTGTTCGCCTCGCCCTCGCCGTCGGAGACCTTCGGGCTGGCTCCGCTGGAGGCCGTGGCGTGTGGGCTGCCCGCGGTCTACTCCGACTCCCCGGCGCTGGACGGACTGTCGGGTCTGGGGGACCGGGCCGCCCGGGTGCCGTCGCGGCCGGACGCGTTCGTCGCGGCGCTGCGCGAGGCGGCGGACCTGACCCCGGTGGACCGCTCGGCGCCGCCGGGCGCGTTGGAGCGGTACGCGGTCGCCGAGCAGGCCGCGCATGTCAGTGAGTTGTACCGATCGGTGCTGGCCGGATAGCCGCCGCGGGCGTCCGGCGCCGGTCTCGGTGCCGATCGTCGCCGGGCGCCCGGTGCGGTTCTCAGTGCGGTTCTCACCCCTTGGGCCATGACAGCTGTCATGCCGTTTTCACGAGCTTCCACAATGGTTGCGGCCCTGGTCACGGTGGTGTCATGGAGGTCGAACGCCGAAAGCGTGCGGCCCACAGCCACACACCACTGACGACACTGGGGACGCCTGACATGCCACGAGACACTCGAAGCCCGGACGGGGCGGTAGTCGAGTTCGAGAACGTGAGCAAGACCTTCCACTCGCCCAAGGGGCCGGTGCACGCCGTCAACCACCTGACGATGGCGTTGCAGCCCGGCCAGACCATTGCCTTCCTCGGCCCGAACGGCGCCGGGAAGTCCACCTCGCTGAACATGCTGCTCGGGCTGAGCCGGCCCGACTCCGGCCGGGTGGCGCTGTTCGGCGGCACCGCCGCCGACGCCATCAAGCACGGCATGGTCGGGGCGATGCTGCAGTCCGGCGGCCTGATGAGCGACGTGACGGTGCGCGAGCAGGTCGAGCTGTGGGCGAAGCTGCACCCGCGGCCGATCCCGGTCACCGAGGCGCTGAAGCGGGCGAACATCGCCGACCTGGGCGACCGCCGGGTGGACAAGCTGTCCGGCGGGCAGCAGCAGCGCGTGCAGTTCGCGATGGCGATCATCGGCGACAGCCCGCTGATCGTCCTGGACGAGCCCACGACCGGGATGGACGTGGAGAACCGCCAGGCGTTCTGGGCGACCATGCGCGAGCGCGCCTACGAGGGCAAGACGGTGCTGTTCGCCACGCATTACCTGGAAGAGGCGGACCAGTTCGCCGAGCGCGTCATCGTCATCAACAAGGGCCGGCTGCTCGCCGACGGCTCGGCGGCCGAGATCAAGGCCAGCGCCGGCGCCAAGCGGCTGTCGTTCCGGCTGCCCGGAGTGCCGGACGCGGTGCTGCACCGGCTGCCGAACCTGGTGCACGTGGAGCGGCAGGCGGACATCGTGCGGCTGCAGTCCTCCGACTCCGACGCGACGCTGTACGCGCTGCTGGACGCCGGGTACCGGCCGGCCGAGATCGAGATCCAGGCGCTGGGCCTGGAGCAGGCCTTCCTGGCGATCACCGCCGAGGACAACTCCGTCGGGGACACCGACACTGCGACTCTGGAGGCGGCGCGATGAGTGCCACGCTGACGCTCACCAAGCTGGACGTGCTGCGGGTGATCCGCAACGGCCGCTACCTGATCTTCGCGATCGCGATGCCGGCGGCGCTGTACCTGATCATCGGCAAGCAGAGCACACAGGCCGACGGGGTCGACTTCAAGGCCTACTACATGCTGGCGATGGCCACGTACGGCGCGTTCGCCGGGGCCCTGATGAACAACTCCATCCGGATCGCCACCGAGCGCAAGTCCGGCTGGACGCGGCAGCTGCGGCTGACCCCGCTCCCGGGGTGGGGGTACGTCTTCGCCAAGGTGGTCACCTCGCTGGCCACGACGATCCCGTCGGTGCTGGTGGTGTTCGGGATCGGCGCGTTCCTGAACCACGTGGAGATGCCGGCCTGGAAGTGGGTCGTGAACGCCCTGGTGCTGTGGATCGCGTCGATGACCTTCGTCTCGCTGGCGGTGGCGATCGGCTACCGGTTCGACCCGGAGACCGCGCAGCCGGCCGTGATGCTGGTGTTCTTCCCGATGGCGATCCTGGGCGGCCTGTGGTTCCCGCTCGGCGGCACGCTTGAGAAGATCGGCAAGTGGTTCCCGACGTACCAGGCGCACAAGCTGGGGACGGACATCATCAGCAGCGGCAAGGTCTCGGCGACGTCGATCGTCGTGGTGCTGGGCTGGGGCGTGCTCTTCGCCCTGCTGGCGGTCTTCTCGTACCGGTCGGCGAAGGAACAGTGATGTGCCCGGCGGGGTCTCCGGTACCGGGGACCCCGCCGGGTTGCGGAGGGAACCCGTAGGCGAGGCACGATACGGAGGTGATGGACGTGGGGAACGAGCGGTCGGCCGAGGGGCCGTCGGCGACGGCCGAGGAGGGGATGGCCGGCGCCGCGGAAAGGGCCGGCCGTTCGGCCTACGCGGACCCGACGCTGGCGATGCGGGCACCGCGGGTCGGGCAGCCCGGCAAGTACAAGTGGCTGTTCGCCGCCGTCTGGCTGATCTACCTGATCCAGCCATTGCAGAACGCGGTCCACGCGGACCGCTCGCTCGGCTGGAAGGTGCTGAACTTCGCGCTGGTCGTGGCCTTCGCGATGTTGTACTGCGGGCTGGCGTACGCGGTGTACCCGAAGTCCGGGGAGATCGGCATGCCGGTGCGCAACACGCGCGCGGTGGTGCCGGTGCTGACCGTCATGGGCGTCGTGGCCTTCGGCACGAGCGTCTGGGTCAACTCGGACCTGGCCGGGCTGTGGATCTACGTCGGCACCGGCGCCGGGCTCGGGCTGCCGCTGGAGCGGCACCAGGCACTCAAGGGCATCGCGGCGGTGGTCGCGATGCTGGCGTTCTGCGAGGTGATCTCCGGCGCGAACTCCTCCGACTGGCTGCTGCTGACGCTGCCGACCTTCTTCGCCGGGATGGCCACCACCGGCATCCGGCAGATGGCGATCCTCATCGGCCAGCTCCGCGAGGCCCGCGCCCAGGTCGCACACCTGGCGGCGAACGAGGAGCGCCTGCGCCTCGCACGCGACCTGCACGACCTGACCGGCCACTCCCTGGCGACCATCACACTGAAGGCGGAACTGGCCCAGCGCATGCTGGCCAAGGCCCGCGACGTGGCGCCGAAGGGCCCGACCCCGCGCCTGGACGCGGCGCTCACGGAGGTCCGCGAGATCGAGCAGGTCTCGCGCCAGACCCTGACCGACATCCGCCAAGCGGTGAGCGGCTACCGCCGGGCGACACTGGCGGTGGAGGTGGCCTCGGCCCACCTGGCCCTGGACGCGGCCGGCATCAAGCTCGACGCCTCGCCCGACGTCGCCGCCGCCACCGGCGAGTTCGACGCCCAGAGCGAATCGGCCCTCGCCTGGTGCCTACGCGAGGCGGTGACGAACGCCATCCGGCACAGCGCCGCGGAGCACGTGCACGTGACCCTGGTGCGCACCGCCGACGAGATGGTGCTCACCGTCCGCAACGACGGCCGCGGCCTGGCAGCCACGGTCGGAGGCACGGACAACTGCGGCGGCCACGGCCTGACCGGCCTGCGCGAGCGGCTGGACGAGGTCGGCGGCCGGCTGTCGGTGGGCGGGAACGATGGGGACTTCCGGTTGGTGGCGGCGGCGCCGGTGAAGGGGCTCGCGGTTTAGCGCTGGGGGCGGTGGCCGGGCGGCGGCGGATGCGGCAATGTGCGGCGGCCGGGCGGCTGCGGGCATGGGGCTCGCGGCTGGCTGGCCGGGCATGTGCGGTGGCTGGGTGATGGTGCGCGAGGCTGGGCGCGCGGCTGGGTAATGGCGGATGAGGCTGTCTGCGGCGGTGGGACGCGGCAGTGTGCGGTGGTCGGGCGGCTGCGGGGATGGGGCTCGCGGTTTAGCGCTGTGCGGGGCGGTCTTGCGGCTGCGGGGATGGGGCTCGCGGCTGGCTGGCCGGGCATGTGGGGCGGCCGGGTGATGGTGCGCGAGGCTGGGCGCGCGGCTGGGTGGTGGCGGGTAAGGGGCTGTCTGCGGCGGTCGGGTGATGGCGGATGAGTCCGGCGCCGCGGCCGGGTCACGCGAGCGCGGCTCGGCGATGGTGGATGAGGCAGTCTGCGGCGCCGATGAAGTTTTGCGGCATATGTGGCAGGGCTGGCTTTGCGGGCACCCGGCCATGTGCGCGTGAGGCTGTGCGTGGAGGTCGGGCAGTGCGGATGCAGCCGCGTGCGGCGGCGGGATGCGGCTGTTTCGTTCCCGGTAGGTTGGCTCCATGACCACCGCGCCCGCCGACGTCGTCCGCCTGCTGCTCGCCGAGGATCAGGCCATGGTGCGCGGCGCCCTGGCGACGCTGCTCAATCTTGAGGACGACCTGGAGGTTGTCGCGGAGGTGGGGCGGGGCGACGAAGTTCTGGCGGCGGCGAAGGCTGCTGATGTGCGGGTGGCGTTGCTGGACATCGAGATGCCGGGGATGTCCGGGCTTGATGCCGCCGACGTGTTGCATCGGGCGTTGCCGGAGGTGCGCATCATCATCCTGACCACGTTCGGGCGGCCCGGGTTCCTGCGGCGCGCGATGGAGTCGGGGGCTTCGGCGTTCTTGGTGAAGGACGCGCCGGTGGCGGAGTTGGTCGCGGCGATTCGCAAGGTGCTGCGCGGGGAGCGGGTCATCGACCCGGACCTGGCCGCCGCAGCGCTGGCCGCCGGGGAGAATCCGCTGACGCCGCGTGAGCGCGACGTCCTCGCCGCCTCCGCCGACGGCTCCACCATCGCCGACATCGCGCGGCGGCTGCACCTGTCGGAGGGCACGGTGCGCAACTACCTGTCGGCCTGCATCCAGAAGACCGCCGCCCGGAACCGCACCGAGGCGGTCCAGGCGGCGCAGCAGCGCGGCTGGTTGTGATCCGGGCGCTTTGGGCTTGGGCGTCCCAGGCTCACGGGGCCTGTTTGAACGCGGCCACCAGCGCTTCGCCGAGCTTCTCGTTCAGACCGATCGTCCGGAGCTCCTGGGTACCGGGGAGCTTCGAGAGGTTCTTGTTTTGGGCGTGGAACTTGAAGTTGTAGTCGGTAGTGACGCCGCGGATGGTGAAGGTCATGTCGAACACGCCGTCGTAGCTGGACGTGTTCGCCGGGGAGGACTGCCACTCGACGTCGTGTCCGAGGAATCGGGCGTCGCTGCACTGATTCGGTTTGTCGCAGTACCAGGATTCGTTGTAAGGGCCCTGAGTGATGCCGGCCTGCAGGCTGTAGGCCCGGCCGGACGGCTCGACGACATCGAGCATGATGCCGAACAGGGGGCCGGTGAACTTCTTCTGCGCCGGGCTGTCGGCGAAGGCCTTGACGTTCTTCACCGTGCTGCCGGCCGGCAGCGCCGCCTCCAAGGACTTGACGGCCGCCTGCGCCGTCGGCTGGTCGTCCTCGCGGGTCAAGCCCCAGTTGGTGCCCAGCGGTTTCGACGGCATCGGCGTCGGGGGTGCCGTCGCGCGGTCCACAGCCGCGCCCGGGCTCGCGTGCCCCACCACGAAGACCGCCGCGACCACCGCAGCCGTGGTGACGCCCGCCCCGCCGGCGGCCAGCACCCGCTGCCGCATCCGCCGACGCCGTCCCAGGGCCCGGGCTCGATGGTGCAGGTCGACCAGGACCGGCACCTCCTCCGGCGCCGCCGCCGCGAGCCAGTGCTCGATGTCCTGCCTCTGGTCGTGGTCTTGCTCGGTTCCCCGTTCGAGTTCCTGTCCTCGTTCGAGTTCCTGTCCTCGTTCGAGTTCCTGTCCTCGTTCGTGTTCCTGCCCGTGGTCGTGCATGCTCGGCCTCCTCACGAGGTGAGATCCAGCGCCTGGTCCCCGAGGACCGAGCGCAACTGCTGGAGACCACGGTGGGTGTGCGACTTCACCGAGCCGTCGGAGATGCCGAGCGCCGCAGCCGTCTCGGCGACGCTGCGGTCCTCCCAGAACCGCAGGACCAGCACGGCGCGGTAGCGCGGCGTGACCTCGGCCAGCGCGGCCAGTAGAGTCAGGCGGACGTCGCTGGCAGTGCCAATGCCAGCGACGTCCGGTACCGCCGCGCTCAAGATCTCCCGCCTCCGGCGCCGCCGGTAGGTGTCGACGAAGGTCCGGAACAGCATCCGGTGCACGTAAGCGTCGATCTGCTCCAGGCGCTGAATCCGGTTCCAGCCCAGGTACACCTTCGCCAGCGCGTTCTGCGTCAGGTCCTCGGCCAGATGCCAGTCCCCGCACAACAGATACGCGGTGCGCAGCAGCCGTTGCTGCCGTGCGAGGACGAACTCGTCGAACTCCCGCTCGCGCTCTTCCCGCATCCGCCGCTCCCTCCGTGGTCACCCCACTGACGAAGCGGCGGACGCAGAGGGTTGCGTCACGCGCCGAGCAGACAGTGCCTCAGAACGCGAACACATCCCCGGTCGCTCTGGCCAGCCATCCGCCATTCGTGTACTTGTGACTCCACGCGACCCTGGCACCCTCCCACGTTCCCGCCGCCCTGGCCTCCACCGGCGCCACCACCGCCGGCGCCAGCCACGTCGGGTGCACCGACAGCGCGTCGAAGTTCCCGTGCACCGCGGCCAGTTGCTCGCACGCCGAGGTTGCGTCCTTCAGCCCGCCGAGACCGTGGATCACCGGCGCCGCGCCCTCCGTCGTGGTGGATGTGCACAGTAAGTACGTGACCTGCGTCTGCCCGCTCGTGGCGTCCACGCGCTTGAGGTGCAGACCGCCGAGCAGGTGAACCGTGAAGCCGTCAGACGCCTGAGCGGCCCCGGCCCCGGCGGTGAGCCCCGCCGCGGAGAGCAGCGCGGTGACGGTGACGGCTGCGAAGCGGCGCATCGTCGATCCCTTCGTCGGAGATGCCGCCGGCCACGGATCGGCCGACGGGCAGCACCTCCCAGCGTCCCGCGAACCGCCGCCGCAAAAGCGGAAGACCCGCCGAATTCACTCTCGGCGGGTCTTCGCGGTGTAACAGGTCAAGCAGGTCAATCAGGTCGAGACATTTAAAAAGATCAAACAGCTCAAATCACCCTGCGGGTGATCAGCGCCCGCTTCACCTCGGCGATGGCCTGCGTGATCTGGATCCCGCGCGGGCACGCCTCGGTGCAGTTGAACGTGGTCCGGCAGCGCCACACGCCCTCGCGGTCGTTCAGGATCTCCAGGCGCTCGTTCGCCCCGTCGTCGCGGGAGTCGAAGATGAACCGGTGCGCGTTGACGATCGCCGCCGGGCCGAAGTACTGCCCGTCGGCCCAGAACACCGGGCACGACGTGGTGCACGCCGCGCACAGGATGCACTTGGTGGTGTCGTCGAAGCGGTCGCGGTCCTTCTGCGACTGGATCCGCTCGCGCGTGGGCTCGTTGCCGTGCGCGATCAGGAACGGCTTGACGTCGCGGTAGGCCTGGAAGAACGGCTCCATGTCGACCACGAGGTCCTTCAGCACCGGCAGGCCCTGGATCGGCTCGACGGTGATGGGCTTGCTCGGGTTCAGGTCCTTCACCAGGGCCTTGCACGCCAGCCGGTTCTTGCCGTTGATCCGCATCGCATCCGAGCCGCAGACGCCGTGCGCGCAGGAGCGCCGGAACGTCAGCGAGCCGTCCTGCTCCCACTTGATCTTGTGCAGCGAGTCCAGGATGCGTGCCGTCGGGTCCGCGGTGACCTGGTAGTCGACCCAGTGCGGGGCGGCGTCGACTTCCGGGTTGTAGCGCCGGATGCGGACCGTGATGGTCATCATCGCGATGCCGGCCTTGCCGGAGGCCGACGTCTCGACGTGCTCTTGCACAGTTGCGGTACTCATCAGTACTTACGCTCCGTCGGCTGGTAGCGGGTGACGATGACGGGCTTGTAGTCCAGGCGGATCTTGTAACCGCCCTCGCCGTCCTTCTCCCGGTAGGCCATCGTGTGCTTCTGCCAGTTCACGTCGTCCCGCGTCGGGTAGTCCTCGCGGGCCTGCGCGCCGCGCGACTCGGTCCGGTTGCGGGCGCCGAGGACCAGGATCTCGGCCAGGTCCAGCAGGAAGCCCAGCTCGACGGCCTCCAGCAGGTCGGTGTTGAACCGCTTGCCCTTGTCCTGGACGGCGACGTCCCGGTACCGGCGCTGCAGCTCCTTGACGTCCTTCTCGGCCTGCGCCAGCGTCTCGTCGTTGCGGTACACGCCGGCGTTCTGGTCCATCGTGGTCTGCAGCTCGGACCGGATCTGCGCGACGCGCTCGTGGCCGGTGGAGGTGCGCAGGCCCTCGACCATCGACACCACGGCCTGCTCCGGCTCGGCCGGCAGCGGCTTGAGCTCGGCGCCGACCGCGTACTCCGCGGCGTGGATGCCCGCGCGGCGGCCGAAGACGTTGATGTCCAGCAGCGAGTTGGTGCCCAGGCGGTTGGAGCCGTGGACCGACACGCACGCCACCTCGCCGGCCGCGTACATGCCCTTCACGACGGTGTCGTTGTCGGCCAGCACCTCGCCGGAGACGTTGGTCGGCACGCCGCCCATCGCGTAGTGCGCCGTCGGGTACACCGGCACCAGCTCCGTCGTCGGCTCGACGCCGAGGTAGGTGCGGGCGAACTCGGTGATGTCCGGCAGCTTCTCCTCGATCTGCTCGGCCGGCAGGTGCGTCAGGTCCAGGTAGACGTAGTCCTTGTTGGGCCCGGCGCCGCGGCCGTCGCGGACCTCCAGCACCATGGAGCGCGCGACGATGTCGCGGGGTGCCAGGTCCTTGATGGTCGGGGCGTAGCGCTCCATGAAGCGCTCGCCGTCGGCGTTGCGCAGGATGCCGCCCTCGCCGCGGGCGCCCTCGGTGAGCAGGATGCCCAGGCCCGCCAGGCCCGTCGGGTGGAACTGGTAGAACTCCATGTCCTCCAGCGGCAGCCCGCGGCGCCACACGATGCCCATGCCGTCGCCGGTCAGGGTGTGCGCGTTCGAGGTGGTCTTGAAGACCTTGCCGAAGCCGCCGGTGGCCAGGATGACGGCCTTGCCGCGGAAGATGTGGATCTCGCCGGTGGCCAGCTCCAGCGCCACGACGCCGGCGGCGTACTTGGTGCCGTCCGCGTCCTCGTGCAGCAGCAGGTCCAGGACGTAGAACTCGTTGTAGAACTCGACTTCCTGCTTGACGCAGTTCTGGTACAGCGTCTGCAGGATCATGTGGCCGGTGCGGTCCGCGGCGTAGCAGGACCGGTGCACCGGCGCCTTGCCGTGGTCCTTGGTGTGCCCGCCGAAGCGCCGCTGGTCGATCTTGCCCTCGGGGGTCCGGGAGAAGGGCAGGCCCATCTTCTCCAGGTCCAGGACGGCGTCGATCGCCTCCTTGCACATGATCTCGGCGGCGTCCTGGTCGACCAGGTAGTCGCCGCCCTTCACGGTGTCATAGGTGTGCCACTCCCAGTTGTCGTCCTCGACGTTGGCCAGCGCGGCGCACATGCCGCCCTGCGCCGCGCCGGTGTGGGAGCGGGTCGGGTACAGCTTCGTCAGCACGGCCGTGCGGCTGCGCTTGGAGGCCTCCAGGGCCGCGCGCATGCCCGCGCCGCCGGCGCCGACGATGATGGTGTCGTAAGTGTGGATCTGAGGTGCCATGCGCGCGCCTAGCCCTTGATGCTCGGGTCGAACGTGAAGATGACCAGGGTGCCGAGGAAGATCGTCAGCACGGAGGCCGTGTACAGCAGGCCCTTGAGGATCGCGCGGGTGCGGTCCTTGTCGGCGTAGTCGTTGATGACCGTGCGCATGCCGTTGGTGCCGTGGATCATGGCCAGCCACAGCTGGAGCAGGTCCCAGAACTGCCACCACGGCGAGGCCCAGCGGCCGGCGACGAAGGCGAAGCCGATCTTCTCCACGCCGCCGTCGGTGACCATCATGATGAACAGGTGGCCCAGGACCAGGAAGACCAGCAGGACCCCGGAGGCCCGCATGAACAGCCAGGAGTAGAGCTCGAAGTTGCCCCGGGTGACCTGGCCCGGGCCCTTGCGGCTGCGGAAGCGCCGGGAGCGGCCGGGGTTGCCGGTGCGCGGCGGTTCGAGTGCGATGTGAGAAGAGGACATAGGACCGGTCACCACCCGAACCACTCGTGGAAGGTGTGCTGCATCATCGGCTCCAGGAAGCCGAGCATCAGCACCGCCCACAGACCGACGACGACCCAGAGCAGCTGGCGCTGGTACTTCGGCCCCTTGCTCCAGAAGTCGATGGCGATGATCCGCAGGCCGTTGAAGGCGTGGAACATGACGGCGCCGACCAGGCCGACCTCTAGGAGGTTCACCACGGGGTTCTTGTACGTGCCGATGACCTGGTTGTACGTGTGCGGACTGACGCGGACCAGCGCCGTGTCGAGCACGTGTGCGAACAGGAAGAAGAACACGAGGACGCCGGTGACGCGTTGCGCGACCCAGCTCCACATGCCTTCCCGGCCGCGGTAGAGGGTGCCCTTGGCGCCCTGAGCTCCGCTTGCCATGCCCAGCCTCTCAGGTGGTGAAGTAGCTGACGAGACGGCTACCGATACCGTGCGCAGCTGTCATGACGTGCGGACAGGCTTCGATGCCAGCGGTCATGCTAACGATCATCAAGTGGACAAAACGGACTCGCAAGCCGAGTGTGACCAACTCCTCAGGGCCCGCACGCCGAATGGGTTGCATCAGGGCCTGTGAGGGATTTGCCAACGTTTTCGTTGGCTTAAATACGTCGCGGACGCGGTGCGAGTGCGCAGGTTGCGGGGCGGTAACGACCGCGGGCGCGATGGGTATTGCGGAAACTAGAACACGTTATTACGGTGCCCCTACACCGGAAGCTGACAACCCGTCAGAAGACTCGGCCGGGAGGCGCTCGCATGTCCGTCACGACCAAGCCCGCGATCCCGGTGAACCGGGACTTCACCGATCCGGACCTGTACGAGGAACGGATGCCGTTCGAGGAGTTCGCCGAGCTGCGGCGGACCGCGCGGCTGTGGTGGTGCGCCACCCCGGACTCCCAGCAGCCGTTCGGCGACGACGGGTACTGGGTGGCCTCGCGCCACGCCGACGTCAAGTACGTCTCCACGCACCCGGAACTGTTCGCCTCCTCGCCGAACACCGCCCTGGTGCGCTTCGGCCCCCGCGTGACGCGCGAAGACCTGGACATGCAGAAGGTCATCATGCTGAACGCAGACGCCCCGGACCACACCAAGATGCGCAACATCGTCCAGCGCGGCTTCACCCCGCGCTCGATCAACGCGCTGGAGTCGGTGCTGAAGGAGCGCACACGCCGGATCGTCGCCGAGGCGGCGGAGCGGGGGAGCGGGAACTTCGTCACGGACCTGGCCGGTGAGCTGCCGCTGCAGGCGATCGCCGACCTGATCGGGGTGCCGCAGGAGGACCGCTGGAAGCTGTTCGAGTGGTCGAACACGATGACCGGCTACGACGACCCGGATCTGAACGTCAGCGAGGAGGACGGCAAGAACGCCTCCATCGAGCTGCTGGTGTACGCGATGGAGCTGGCGGCGAAGCGGCGGGAGCACCCCGAGGACGACATCGTCACCAAGCTCATCCAGGCCGACCGCGGCGACGGCTTCGGGAAGCTGAACGACGACGAGTTCGGCTTCTTCGTGATGATGCTGGTGGTGGCCGGCAACGAGACCACGCGGAACGCGATCACGCACGGGATGAGGGCGTTCTTCGACAACCCGGCGCAGTGGGAGCTCTATAAGAAGGAGCGGCCCAAGACCGCCGCGGACGAGATCGTCCGCTGGGCGACGCCGATCATCTCCTTCCAGCGCACCGCGGCGGCCGACACCCTGGTCGGGGACGTCGAGGTCAAGGCCGGGCAGCGGGTGGTGATGCTGTACTCGTCGGCGAACTACGACGAGAGCGTGATCTCGGACCCGCACACGTTCGACATCACCCGCGACCCCAACCCGCACCTCGGGTTCGGGGGCGGCGGGCCGCACTACTGCCTGGGTGCGAACCTGGCGAAGATGGAGATCAACCTGATGTTCGAGGCGCTGGCCGATCTGACGCCGGGGCTGGCTCCGGACGGCGAGGTGCGGCGGCTGCGGTCGGCGTGGATCAACGGGATCAAGGCGCTGCCGGTGCGGTACGTCTGAGGCGGTACGTCTCGGGCCGTACGCCCGAGGTCGTACGTCTGAAGCGGTACGTCTGAAGGCTGGGGTCGGTAGGGGTACCGCAGGCGGCGCCGGGCTGGTGGCATGGGGTGCAATCGGCGGGTGACGTGCGCTTCAAGGCTGTCCGTTGGTGCGCTTTAGGCGTACCGAATAACCTGCGGTCAGGAGGCCGCGTTCCCTCGCCGCGAGCCCCGTAGCCGTTAGGAGCGCCGAAGGTGTCATCGCTGAGCGAGTCCGGCCTGCCGATCGAGCCCGTGTACGGCCCGTCCGCGCTGAGCGGCTGGGACCCGGCCGCCAAGCTGGGGGAGCCGGGCGCCTTCCCGTTCACCCGCGGAGTGTACCCGACGATGTACACCGGCAAGCCGTGGACGATGCGCCAGTACGCCGGCTTCGGCACCGCGGCGGAGTCCAACCGGCGCTACCACCAGCTGATCGACGCCGGGACCATGGGGCTGTCGGTGGCCTTCGACCTGCCGACCCAGATGGGCTACGACTCCGACGAGGCGATCGCGGCCGGCGAGGTGGGCAAGGTCGGCGTGGCGATCGACTCGGTCGAGGACATGCGCGTGCTGTTCGACGGCATCCCCCTGGGCGAGGTCTCCACGTCGATGACGATCAACGCCCCGGGCGCCGTCCTGCTGCTGATGTACCAACTGGTCGGCGAGGACCAGGGGGTGCCGTCGGACCGCCTGACCGGCACCATCCAGAACGACATCCTGAAGGAGTACATCGCCCGCGGGACGTACATCTTCCCGCCGAAGCCGTCCCTCCGCCTGGTGTCGAACGTCTTCCAGTACTGCCACCGCGAAGTCCCGAAGTGGAACACCATCTCCATCAGCGGCTACCACATGGCCGAGGCGGGGGCGACCCCCGCGCAGGAGATCGCCTTCACTCTGGCGAACGGGATCGAGTACGTACGCGCGGCCGTGGCGTCGGGACTGGACGTCGACGACTTCGCGCCCCGGCTGTCGTTCTTCTTCGTCGCCCGCACAACGTTGCTGGAGGAGATCGCGAAGTTCCGGGCAGCGCGCCGCATCTGGTCCCGCGTGATGCGCGACGAGTTCGGCGCGAAGAACTCGAAGTCGCAGATGCTGCGCTTCCACACACAGACGGCCGGAGTGCAACTCACGGCGCAGCAGCCGGAGGTCAACCTGGTACGCGTGGCGCTGCAGGGCCTCGGCGCCGTGCTCGGCGGCACGCAGTCGCTCCACACGAACTCGTTCGACGAGGCCATCGCCCTGCCGACGGAGAAGGCGGCGCGCCTGGCGCTGCGGACGCAGCAGGTGATCGCGTACGAGTCGGACGTCACGAAGACGGTGGACCCCTTCGCGGGCTCCTACGCCATCGAGGCCATGACCGACGAAGTCGAGACCGCGGCGCTGGAGCTGATGGCACGCGTCGAGGACTACGGCGGGGCCGTCGCCGGCATCGAGGCGGGCTTCCAGAAGCAGGAGATCGAGCGCTCGGCGTACCAGATCACCCAGGAGATCGACAGCGGAAAGCGCACAGTCGTCGGCGTGAACAAGTACACGATCGACGTCGAGGAACCCTACGAACCCCTGCGCGTGAACCCCGCGATCGAAGCCCAGCAGGCGGAACGCCTGGCGAAGCTGCGCACCGAGCGCGACAACGCGGCGGTGTCGAAGGCCCTGGACGCGATGAAGCGCGCCGCGGGGACGGACACGGAGAACGTGATGTATCCGATGCGGGAGGCTTTGGCCGCGCGGGCGACTGGCGGCGAGGTGAGCCATGCGCTGCGGGAGGTGTGGGGGACTTATGTGCCAGCGGATGCTTTTTAGTCACTCTTTGGGGTGGCGAATGGGGCGGATCGGCCCCGATCCGTGCGATCGGGGCTTCAGGCGGCTACAGTCGGTGGTGTAGCTGCGGCCCGTTGACGCGGGACCACCGCAGCTGGCTAAGCAAGGTCCTGGCCATTGGCCGGGACCTTTGCCATTTCAGACTTCCCGAGGGCCATCGGGGTCGATGTAGTCCTCGTACCACGTCCAGCAGAACTCCCTGCCCGGCCGCCTGATCACTGATTGGAAGGCGGTGTAGGCGACGATGTCCGCGATCTGGACCCACTGGCTCTCGTCGGACGGCTGGAACAGCGGGCCCCCGATGAGCTGTCGCCCGCTGAGGTCGAGGCCCCGGAACAGGCGAAAGTACTCACGGCAGCTACTGTCGCCCTCGCCGTCGATGATCATGACCCCTTGAAGTCCTGTGAGGAACAGCCTTCTGTCGATGCCGAGCACCAACTTGCAGAATGTGTCTCGCATGACGTCTGCGAAGCGGCTTGGTCTGTGTGGGGATCTCCGGTAGACAGCGCCTACGTTGACCCCGGGCAGCTCACTGATCGTCTTGAGCGCGTCGAGGAAGATCTCGTGGCGCAATTCCTTGGATTTGTTCACTTTTTCCTCCGCTGACGGACGGCCGCGACCGCTCAGAAACTTCACCGCATGGATCTCGACTTCTTCCGGAATTTGGTGGAGTTCGAACAGGCGACCGCGGAATCGGAGCCAGACAGCCAATGCGGTCATGGCCTGTTCGGGGTCGACCTCGATCCAGGAGTAGACGGCGATACCCGCCTTGTTGTCGCCCGAATCGTCGACGTAGTACATGCGAAAACTCATGCGCCAGACGCTAAATCTGTTCGAATCGCCCAAGTCCAGCATTCCGGACGAGTGCCACCCGAACGTGTATTTCCCGTCACCCTCACCCCGCCTGGCCTTCCGCTACCCTCGGGCAACCCCGCCCGCGCGCCTCGTGCTCTAGGTAGGGCGGAAGGGGGTCGCGATGCGGCGGAGTGCGATCGCGGGGGCTGGTGCCGATGGCGGCGCTGGGGACGTGGGGGTGGGCGGCGTGGTGGAGGCTGATGCCGACCTTGATGGCGAGTTCCAGGCGTACATGGCGGCTCGGTGGCCGGTGTTGGTGCGGACGGCTTTTTTGTTGAGCGGGGATCGGTTTCTGGCTGAGGACTTGGCTCAGACCGCTCTGACTCGGGTCTACGCGTCGTGGCGGCGGGTGCGGCGGGCTGATGACGTTGACGCGTACGTGCGGCGGGTGCTGGTCAACGCGAATTCGGGACGCTTTCGGAAGCGGCGGGTCGCCGAGCATCTGGTGGCCGTGCCGGTTGACGGGCGCTCGCATGTGCCGCATGAGCCGATCGCGCAGCGGTCCGCGCTGATGGCGGCGTTGGCCGAGCTGCCCGCGCGGCAGCGGGCGGTCGTGGTGCTGCGGTACTGGGAGGACCTCTCGGAGCGCGACGTCGCCTCGGTCATGGGGTGCTCGGTCGGGACCGTCAAGAGTCAGGCCTCGAAGGCGCTCGCCCGGCTGCGGGCCAGCGCCGTGCTGGTCGATCGCGACTTCCATCGTGACTTCCATCGCGACTCCACCGTGGAGGAATCCGGAAGGAAGGAACCGGAATGAGTGACCAGTCAGAGTACGAACACAGGCACGACAGTCCGTACGCCGACCTGCACGACGCCTTCGGCGCCGAGGTCGCCGACCTCGACATCGGCGCCACCCCGGTCGGCGCGGTGATGAGGGGCGGCGCGGCGTTGCGCACTAGGCGCCGCCTCACCGCGGTCTCGGGAGTGGCGGCGCTCGCCGTGCTGCCGGTCGCCGCGGTGACGATCTTCGCCGGCGGTGGCGGGGCGGGAGCCGGGCCTGGGACGTTGAAGTCGGCAGCCAACACCAACAGCACCGGCCCCGGTCAGGCCGAATCCTCGGCTCCGGCCGTCACCAAAACCCCGACCCAGAGCCCCAGCACGTCGATCATCCTCCCCCAACTGACCCGGAGCATCGGCGCCCCGAACCCCAACGACCTCGTCACCGTCGTCGCCAGCGGCACCATCGACGGCAAGCAGTGGCGCCTGGTGCGCGACCTGTTCGTCGTCTCCAAGAGCCAGTCCATGATGTTGGGCCTCGGCAGCCACCTGCCGATCTCCGAGAAGGGCAAGGCCGGCACCGCCACCTGCGACTACACCGGTTTGCAGTGGGGCAGCAACCCGCCCGGATCGCAGCCGGACTTCGACTCCGGCGGCCAGTGCGGCGGCGACGTCGAGTCCCAGCGCGGGCCGCTGTCGTCCGGCATGGTCTCGCATTCCAGCGGTCTCGCGCTGTGGTCGTTCATCGGCCGCGTCGACTCGGCGAAGGTGGCCTCGGCGTCCCTCACTATCGGCGACCTCACCACCGCCCCGCAGTCGATCGTCCCGGTCCCGGGGGAGAACGACGGCTACTACGTGGTCCTGCTGCCGGCGCTCAGCGACCAGGACCAGCAGGCCATGAAGTACTACACGACCTACGACGCCACCGGTCACGTCGTGGACCACGTCCAGTTCGGCTGACCGACGCCCGGCGGAAGCGCCGCCGCGCCGGACGCCCCGACCGACATGCGCGGAGCGGTCTCAGGCCAACTCGACTGACCTGAGACCGCGACTACCATGGTCGCAGATCTGCGCACACGGATCCGGTATAAACACAGATCTTGCACAGACACGGATCTTGCACAGACACAGATAAGCGCGTTCCGCGCCAGCTCCACCAGCGATCGGCGGCGTCAATGGGTGTCAACATGGGGATCGGCAAGTACGGCCGACGTGTCGCGGCGAAGGCCAAGCGCGAGGTCACCGGCATGTTCCGGGCCAAGCCGTACGATCCCCGGCACCCGCTCCCGCCGGCCCGCGACATCGCCCCCGCCGAGCACGTCAGCGCCGCCGGGGAGCCCGTCTGGTCGCCCAAATCCGGCGGCACCTGCGCCAGCAGCGACGTCGAGGGCCGCATCCGCGCCTACGCCTCGGCCACCAGCGTGAACCGCGGCACCGGCATCGACTTCATGGTGTCGGTGAACCCTCCGCAGCGCTTCACCGTCGAGGTGTTCCGGGTCGGCGCCGAGGATGTCAGCGTCCTGAAGACCGAGGCGCTCGACGGTGCGCCCCAGCCCTGGTCCTCGCTCGACCTCACCACCCGCACCATCACCTGCGACTGGACCCCGACCTGGCACCTCGACGTGCCGGCCGGCTGGCGCAGCGGGATCCACGTCGCGAAGCTCCGCACCGACGACGGGCTACAGACCTGCGTGCCTTTCGTGGTGCGTGACGACGCGGGGAGCCACGATATCCTCGTGGGGCTGCCGTTCCCGACCTACCAGGCGTACAACGAGTACCCCAAGGACAAGAAGACCGGCGCGAGCCTGTACTACGCCTGGGAAGACGGCAAGATCTACACCGAGGGCAAGGCCGCGACGAAGGTCAGCTTCGAGCGGCCGTACCACGTCACCGGGCTGCCGGCGAACTTCGACCTGGACACGTCGTTCGCCAAGTGGGTCGAGACGTGGGCCGACGCGCACGGCAAGAGCGTCGGCTACGCCGACAGCGCCGACCTGCACGACGGGACCGTGGACCCGACGCGTTACAAGGCCCTGATCTTCCCCGGGCACGACGAGTACTGGTCGGCGCCGATGCGCGACGCGCTCGACAAGGCGTTGGCGAACGGGGCGAACGTCGCGTTCCTGGCCGCGAACAACGTGTACTGGCGGATCCGGCTGGAGGACGGCGGCCGGACCGTCGTCTGCTACAAGAACCGGCCCGACCCCGGCGCGGCCACGGCGAACGAGCGGACCGCGCAGTGGCGGCAGGCCGGGCGTCCGGAGCAGGCGGTGCTCGGTGCGCAGTACGTGTCGACGCTGAAGGGCACGGCTCCGCTGGTCGTGGACAACGCCGCGCACTGGTTCTGGGACGGGACGGGGGTCCGGAACGGCGAGCAGATCCCCGAGCTGCTGTGGGGGGAGTGCGACCAGGTGCAGCCGTGGATTCAGAGCCCTGACGGCGTCGAGATCCTGGCCGCGTCGCCGTACACCGGCCAGGGGCAGCCGCGGATCCAGCACACGGTGCTGCACCGGACACCGGCCGGGGGGCTGGTCTTCGACGGCGGGACGTTCCACTGGGCGAAAGGCCTGTCCGCGCACGGGATCGCGGACTCGCGGATCCAGCGTGCGACGGCGAACCTGCTGGAGCGCATGCTGGGCTGACGGCCCGCGCACGGCTGCTGTTCAGTATCGAATCAGGATCCTGTCGGCGCGACCGTCG
Source organism: Catenulispora sp. GAS73 (assembly GCF_041262085.1). Taxonomy (NCBI): domain Bacteria; kingdom Bacillati; phylum Actinomycetota; class Actinomycetes; order Catenulisporales; family Catenulisporaceae; genus Catenulispora; species Catenulispora sp. GAS73. Next base: position 516,868 of record NZ_JBGCCM010000002.1, on the reverse strand, counting down.
GGCCCGGGCGCGAAGTCGACGGAGGGCGGCGGGACGCCTTCGAGGCCGCCGACATCCGTGCCGGACAGCGCCGCCCTGGCGACGGCGGCGCGCATCCGGGCCGACCACAGATCGGCGCGCAACAGGACCTTGCGATAGGCGCCGGGGTCGACGAGGCCGGCGTGCAGATCCAGGCTGGTCGCGAAGTCGGTGGCGGCCAGCGGCTCGACGAACGCGGCGTCGGCGCCGAACCCGGCGGGCAGCCCGTTGCCCGCGAAGGGGCGGTCGAACGACAGCGCCCGGGCCCGCCGCACATCCGCGATCGGCCACGGATTCGCGGCGGTGTACGCGGCGAACGGGAGGACCACGAGCGTCGGGAACCCCGCGGCCAGCGGCCCGCGCACGACGAAGGGCACATAGGCGCTCCGGCCGCGCATCGCCACGACCGACAGGAGCGGCGCGTCCACGGTGAAGCGCGCGACGTACAGGCCCGGCGGCCAGGACTCGGGGATGTCGAGCAGGAGCGAGGGCTCCCAGTCGCACCAGGTGAGGGGCACGCCGACGTCGCCGGGCAGGTCTGCGGCGGCCGGGCCTGCGCCGACCTGCGGGGCGCCGGGCGGATGAGGGCCGCCGATATCACCGCCAGCTTGCTCGCCACCGCCACGAGCCGAACTTGGCCCGCCATCGAATCCGCTGCCGACCACATCAGCCGCGGCCTCGCCCCGCGCTGCACTGCGCCCGCCGCCGAAATCATCGCCGGCCTGCCTGCCATCGCTGAGAGCCGAACCGGCTCCGCCGTCAGAGGTGCTGCCGCGGCCCGCGCCGCGCTCGCCACCGAATCCGCCGCCGGCCGTACCAGCCGCCGCCTCGCCCCGCGCCGAACCCCGCCCGCCGCTGAAGCCATCGCCCTCGTGAAGGCCACCCTCGTGAAGGCCACCCCCCGCCCCCGCCACCCGCACCCAAGCCACCACCGCCCCGTCCTGGTCCTCCCCGACGAAGCGCACCGCGGGCGTCGGCACCGCCGTCCCGATCCGCCGTACGGCGACCGAGCAGGCGGCGCCGCTGGGCACCGAGACGCGGAACTCCATCGTGCCGCCGGCCGGGGCGCTGGGGGCCGAGGCGTAGGCCTGGATGGCGCGGCGGGTTCCTCCCGGCAGGGGGAGTCTGGGGTTCGGGAGTCGGGCGGGCCTGCGGGTCTTCACAATCCGTCACCCTGACATGACCAGGTCGGGGAAAGGCGTTCCTACCCATGTGGGCCATGGCGCAATCCTCCTATCGGGTCAGAAAGTCGCGATCTTCTTCACCCGATCAGCGCATCATTTGACCGACTGGCCCCACAGTCCGGTGCCCGGGGCCTACCCTTGGGCAATGGACCAGGCTCACGAAGTGCCGGTCGCCAGCGACTCGGCTCCGGCATCGGATCAGTACACGCACGTCCTCGACGTCGCGGGACACCTCGTGCCCGAGCTGGTCCTTTTCCGTCGAGACCTGCACGCCAACCCCGAGCTGAGCCGTGCCGAATTCCGTACCACCGCGGCCATCGCCGCGCGGCTGGAGCGGGCCGGGCTCGCCCCGCGGGTGCGCGGGGTGGGGACCGGGCTGGTCTGCGACATCGTGCCGGCCGGCGCCGAGAAGCTGCCGTTCCTGGCCTTCCGGGCCGACATCGACGCGCTGCCGATCGAGGAGGACAACGAGCTCGACTTCCGCTCGCGGGTCCCCGGGGTGATGCACGCCTGCGGCCACGACGTGCACGCCGCCGTGGTGCTCGGCGCCGGGCTGACCCTGGCCGAACTGGCCCGCGAGGGCCGGCTGGCGCGGCCGGTGCGGCTGATCTTCCAGCCCGCCGAGGAGGTCATGCCCGGCGGGGCGCTGGACATGGTGGCCGACGGTGCGCTCTACGGGGTCAGCAAGATCCTGTCCGTGCACTGCGACCCGAAGCTGGACGCCGGCCAGGTGGGCCTGCGCACCGGCGCGCTGACCGCGGCCTGCGACCTGGTCTCGCTCACCCTGGACGGCCCCGGCGGCCACACCTCCCGGCCGCACCTGACCGCCGACCTGGTCTACGCGCTGGCCTCGATCGTGGCCGAGGTGCCGGCGGCGCTGTCCCGGCGCATCGACCCGCGGGCCGGCCTGTCGCTGGTCTGGGGCCAGATCTCGGCCGGCAGCGCGCCGAACGCCATCCCCGGCCACGGCTCGGCCCGCGGCACCATCCGCACCCTGGACCAGGACGCCTGGAACCAGGCCCCGGACGTGGTGCACGAGCTCATCGACGCGATCGCCGCGAAGTTCGGCGTCAAGCACACCCTGGACTACGTGCAGGGCGTGCCGCCGGTGGTGAACGAGGCCGAGTCGGTGGCGCTGCTGCGCACCGCGGCCTCCCGGGCCCTGGGCGGCGAGGCGGTCCGCAGCACCCCGCAGTCGCTCGGCGGCGAGGACTTCGCCTGGTACCTGCAGCGGGTGCCCGGCGCGATGGCCCGGCTCGGCGTGCGCACCCCCGGCGACAAGGCCGTGCGCGATCTGCATCAGGGGACGTTCCTGGCCGACGAGGGCGCGATCGCGGCCGGGGTCCGGATGCTCGCCACCGCCGCGCTGTGCGACTGGATCAGCTGACCGCCGACCGCCGGGCCGCGCCGACCGTCAGGCGAACTCCGCACGACGCGGACTTAACGGGACCTCAACGCCCAAGTAGCCGGAAAACGCCCCGCCGGCACCACGATGACGCGGCGGAGACTACCTCTTTGTGGTTTATGCCCTTTTCCCGACGCTTCGTCGGTCCTTGGTGCGTGCGCCCCGTAATCCCCCGGCGGCGTCGTGCGATCATGCCAAAAAGTTCGCACGTTCCGGGATCACAGGTGTATTGCGATGTGGCCCCGCAAGCGCTGAACTGACTGACCAATAGGTACGCCCTGCTTAGTCTGTCTACCGTCGTCCACATCGTGGCTGTGTTTTCGAAAACTTCTGGAGGGGGAGCCGTGCGCACCACCAACATGACCAGGATCGCCGCCACCGCCGCCGTGGTGGCCCTGGCCGCCGCGGGCTGCGGCTCGAAGTCGACCGCTTCGTCGAGCTCGACCGGGTCCTCGACCTCGACCTCGGGGTCGTCCTCGTCCACGTCGTCGTCCGGCGGCTCCACCTCGAACGCCAACTTCCAGGCGTGCATGGTGACCGACACCGGCGGCATCGACGACCGCTCGTTCAACGCCTCGGCCTGGAAGGGCATGCAGGACGCCCAGTCCGACGGCAAGGCCAAGGTCAAGTACGTGCAGTCGGCCACCGAGAACGACTACGTCACGAACATCACCAGCCTTGAGGCGCAGAACTGCAACCTGATCGTCACCGTCGGCGGCCTGATGGCCGACGCGACCGACAGCCAGGCCGCGGCCAAGCCCGGCCAGAACTTCGCGATCGTCGACAACGGCTCGGCGGACAGCAAGACCAACAAGCCGGTGCCGAACGTGCACGGCATGGAGTTCAACACCGCGCAGGGCGGCTTCCTGGCCGGCTACCTGGCTGCCGCGTCGTCCAAGTCCGGTGTGGTGGCCACCTGGGGCGGCCTGAACATCCCGCCGGTGACCATCTACATGGACGGCTTCTGGGAAGGCGTCCAGTACTACAACACGGCCAAGAGCAAGAGCGTCAAGGTTCTGGGCTGGGACGAGACCAACCCCAGCAGCGGCACCTTCTCGAACTCCTTCACGGACACCAACAAGGGCAAGTCCATCACCGACGGCTTCATCAACCAGGGCGCCGACATCATCTTCCCGGTCGCCGGCGGCGCCGGGCGCGGTGCGACCGCCTCGGCCAAGGGTGGCAAGGCGAAGGTCATCTGGGTCGACACCGACGGCTGCGTCTCGGACAACGAGGACTGCTCGGTGTTCCTGGCCTCGGTGACCAAGGGCATCGAGAACGCGGTGAAGAAGACCGTCGAGGACGCCGCGGCCGGCAACTTCAAGGGCGGCACGCAGGACATCCTGGACCTGTCCAGCGGCGGCACCGACCTGGTCTACGGCCAGCAGCTGGGCACCTCGATCCCGTCCGACCTGCAGACCGAGATCACGAACCTGAAGTCGCAGATCACCAGCGGCGCGATCAAGATCAAGTCGCCGTCCCAGCCGAAGTAAGCGACACCCCCTTTCGAGAAGCGATCAACATCGATGCGACTGGAACTCCGTGGCATCACCAAGACGTTCGGGTCGGTGGCGGCGAACTCCGCCATCGACCTGACCGTCGAACCCGGTGAGATCCACTGCCTGCTGGGCGAGAACGGGGCCGGAAAGTCGACCCTGATGAACATCCTCTACGGTCTGCTGACCCCGGATTCCGGACAGATCGTGGTGGATGGGGAGACGCGCGAGTTCACGTCGCCCGGTGACGCGATCGCCGCCGGGATCGGCATGGTGCACCAGCACTTCATGCTGGTCCCGGTGTTCACCGTCGCCGACAACCTGATGCTCGGCCACGAGGAGGCCCGTGGCGGTGTCCTCGGCTGGCTGGACCGCCGCAAGGCCAAGGCCGACGTGTTGGAGGTCTCGGCGCGCTTCGGCCTGCCGGTGGACCCCGACGCGCTGGTCGAGGACCTGCCGGTGGGGGTGCAGCAGCGGGTCGAGATCGTCAAGGCCCTGATGCGGGACGCCGAGGTGCTGATCCTCGACGAGCCCACCGCGGTGCTCACCCCGCAGGAGACCGAGGAGCTGTTCACGGTCATGCGGGGGCTGAAGGCGGCCGGCAAGTCCGTCGTCTTCATCACCCACAAGCTCAACGAGGTCCGGGCGATCGCCGACCGGATCACGGTGATCCGGCGCGGTGCGGTGGTCGGCAGCGCTGAGCCCACGGCCACGGCGCGCGAGCTGGCCTCGCTCATGGTCGGCCGCGACGTGCGGCTGGTCGTGGAGAAGGAGCCGCGCGAGGCCGGCGAGGTCGCGCTGAGCGTGCAGAACCTGAACGTGCTGGACGACCGCGGCTTCCTGGCCGTCGACGACGTCTCCTTCGACCTGCACGCCGGGGAGATCCTCGGCGTCGCCGGCGTCCAGGGCAACGGCCAGACCGAGCTCGTCGAGGCGATCACCGGCCTGCGCGCCGCGACCGGCTCCGCCGAGCTGTTCGGCCGGCAGCTGGTCGGCGCCTCGCCGCGTTCGGTGCTGCGCCAGGGCCTCGGGCACGTCCCGGAGGACCGGCAGCACGACGGCCTGGTCCCGGACTTCTCCATCGCCGAGAACCTGGTGCTGGACCAGTACGACAGCGAGCCCTTCGGCGGCCTGGTCCGGCTGGACCTGGAGGCGATCGAGAAGAACGGCGCCGAGCGGCTGGCCGAGTTCGACATCCGCGCCGAGTCCGAGCGGACCCCGGCCGGCGCGCTGTCCGGCGGCAACCAGCAGAAGGTGGTCGTGGCCCGCGCGCTGCAGCGCGACCCCAGCCTGCTGATCGCCTCGCAGCCGACCCGTGGCGTCGACGTCGGCGCGATGGAGTTCATCCACAAGCGGATCGTCGAGCAGCGCGACGCAGGCAAGGCGGTGCTGATCGTGTCCACCGAGCTGGACGAGATCACCGCGCTGGCGGACCGGATCGCGGTGATGTACCGGGGCCGGATCGTCGGGATCGTGCCGCCGGACACCACGAACGAGGAGCTGGGCCTGCTGATGGCCGGCGGGTCGGCGGAGGACGACGCGACGGCGGCGGTGCCGGCGGTCGACGCGGTTCCGGCAGCCCGGGAACCGTTGGACGACGTGGCCGACGAGCCCGCGACCGCGGAAGCCGCAGCCGAGAACGCAGCGACCGAGGAAGCCGAGCCGACCGCCGCCGAGACCGAGCCGACTGCCGAAGCCGAGCCCGCCGAAGCCGAGCCCGCCGAGCAAACCGCGGCCGCGAAGACTGAAGTCGCGAAGACTGAGGCCGCGAAGACTGAGGCCGCCGAAGAGAGCAGTGAGACCGCCGATGAGTGACCGGCTGAAGCGCACACTCGCCGCCATCGGCTCGGCGAACACCGTCACCGTGACCGTGCTGGCCTTCGTGCTGTCGGTGGTGATCGGCGGGATCCTGATGATCCTGTCCGACCAGCACCTGCTGTCCGAGTGGGGCTACATCTTCAGTAAGAACTGGAGCGACGCGCTGACTGACTCCTGGCACAAGGTCGCCAGCGGCTACACCGCGATGTTCCACGGCGCGGTCTACGACCCGCACGCCAAGCAGGCGCTGCGGCCGATCGAGAACACGATCGTCGAGGCCACCCCGCTGGTCTTCGCGGGCCTGGCGGTCGCGCTGCCGTTCCGCGCCGGGCTGTTCAACATCGGAGGCCAGAGCCAGCTGATCGTCGGCGCGATCTTCGCCACCTGGGTCGGCTTCACCGTCTCGGCCCCGATGCCGCTGACCGTCCTGCTGGTGATCGTCGCCGGCATCGTCGGCGGCGCCCTCGTCGGCGGCCTGACCGGGCTGCTCAAGGCCCGGTTCGGCGCGCACGAGGTGATCAGCTCGATCATGCTGAACAACATCGCCCTCGGCGTGCTGGCCTGGGTGATCAAGACCAAGGCGTTCCACGACCCGAGCCGCCAGGACGCGATCAGCAAGCCGGTCAAGAACTCCGCGCTGCTGCCCGCGATCTCCGGCAGCAGCCCCGAGTTGAACCTCTCGACCGTGCTGGCGATCCTGGCCGTGCTGCTGGTCTGGTGGCTGATGACCCGCTCCACGCTCGGTTTCCGGCTGCGCGCCCTGGGCTCGAACCCGGACGCCGCGCGCACCGCGGGCATCGCGGTGTCGCGCAACCAGGTCTACGCGATGCTGCTGGCCGGCGCCCTGATGGGGCTGGTGGGGGTGACCCAGATCAGCGGCACGCTGTCGGCCTCGCACGCGATGACCAACTCCCTGGACAACGGCTTCGGCTTCACCGGCATCACGGTGGCGCTGCTGGGCCGCGGCAAGCCAGTCGGCGTGGCGCTGGCGGCGCTGCTGTTCGGCGCGCTGACCGCGGGCGGCGTGGCCATGGAGGCCGCGACGACGCCGACCATCCCGCACGACGTGGGCACCGTGGTGCAGGCCGTGATCGTGGTCTTCGTCGCCGCTCCCATGCTGGTGAAGGAGATCTTCCGGCTGCGCGAGGTCCGTCGCGACGGCACCGGCGCCGCCCCGTCGGTCGCGCCGGCCACGGCCGTCGACTCCGCGGCGGAGGCGGTGTGATGCGCGCTCTGTCGACGTACGTTCCCGAATCGGCCCAGGGGGCCTCGAAGGTGGAGGGCTCCTGATGGCCGTAGCGACGATCGCCCCGGCACCGGCCGTGGTGGCCGGCGGCACCGAGGCGGACGCCCGGCGGTATCCCGCCGGCGTCACGCAGATCCTCATGGGCCTGGTCACGCTGTTCGGCTTCGGCCTGGGTACCCGCACCGCGCACGGCGGCAGCACGACCTTCGGCCTCACCCTGGTCTCCAAGCAGGGCACGCACGTCCCGGACTGGGTGTTCCCGGCGCGGCCGGTGATCGTGGCGCTGGCCGTGATCGTCATCGCGATCGGGGCGGCGCGGCTGGCCGTGCAGCTGCCGCGGCGCTGGCGCCTCGCCGGGACCTCGGTGGTCCTGTTCTGCTTCACCTTCGCGTTCATGGCCTGGAGCGCCGCGGACCCCAAGGGCGGCGAGCGGCTGGTCATCCCGTCCGTGCTGGACTCGATGGTGATCGCGGCGGTGCCGCTGGTGCTCGGCGCGCTCGGCGGCGTGATCGGCGAGCGCTCCGGCGTGGTCAACGTGGCGATCGAGGGGCAGCTGCTGTTCGGCGGCTTCATGACCGCGCTGGTCGGCACAGCCGCGCACAGCCTGTGGATCGGCGTGCTCGCCGGGGTGCTGTCCGGTGCGCTGATGGGCCTGCTGCTCGCGGTGCTGGCCATCCGGTACCTGATCGAGCAGGTCGTGCTCGGCGTGGTGCTGAACCTGCTGGCGCTGGGTGTCACCGGGTTCCTGTTCAAGTCGCTGATGCAGACGAACCAGAACTCGTACAACAACCTGACGCCGTTCACCTCGGTCCGGATCCCGGGCCTGGCCTCGCTGTGGGTCGTCGGCCCGGTGCTGTTCGACCAGCCGCTGATCGTCTACGTCACGGTGTTCCTGGTGGTGGCGGTGCACGTGGGCCTGTTCCACACCCGGTGGGGCCTGCGGACCCGGGCGGTCGGCGAGCACCCGGCCGCCGCCGACACCGTCGGTATCAAGGTGCTGCGTCTGCGCTACCGCAACGTGGCGCTCGGCGGCGCGCTGGCCGGGCTGGGCGGGGCGTGGCTGGTCGGCAACGTCGGCAACTTCACCGAGTCGATGACCAACGGCAAGGGCTTCATCGCGCTGGCCGCGGTGATCTTCGGACGCTGGTCGCCGTTCGGGGCGCTGGCCGCGGCGGCGCTGTTCGGCTTCACCGACGCGCTGGCCAGCCAGACCTCGTCGCTGCAGCTGCCGATCCCCTCGGACCTGCTGACCACGCTGCCGTACGTGGCGACGCTGTTCGCGGTGGCCGGTCTGATCGGCCGGGTGCGGGCTCCCGCGGCCGACGGCAAGCCGTACGTCAAGGGCTAGGCGAGAGCTAACCTGATCACCATGGAGATCGACTGGGCCGCCCTGCGCACCGCGGCGCGAGAGGCGATGGCGCACGCGTACGTGCCGTACTCGAAGTTCCCGGTGGGCGCGGCGGCTCTGGTCGACGACGGCCGGATCGTCAGCGGCTGCAACGTGGAGAACGCCTCGTACGGCCTGACGCTGTGCGCCGAGTGCGGGCTGGTGTCCGCGCTGCACGCCTCCGGCGGCGGCCGGCTGGTCGCCTTCGCCTGCGTCGACGGCGCGGGCGCGGCCCTGATGCCCTGCGGCCGCTGCCGCCAGCTGCTCTTCGAGTTCGGCGGCGAGGCGCTGCGGGTGGATCTGGGCCCTGACGCCGCTCCGACCACGATGGCGGAGCTCCTGCCCCGCGCTTTCGGCCCGGACAATCTCAGCAATCTCGGCAATCACAGCTAGGGACCAGCTCATGGACGCCATCACCGTCATCCGCGCCAAGCGCGACCGCGCGGAGCTCACCGACGAGCAGATCGACTGGATCCTCGCCGCCTACACCGACGGCCGGGTGGCCGACGAGCAGATGTCCGCGCTGGCGATGGCGATCCTGCTCAACGGGATGAACCGGCGCGAGATCGCGCGCTGGACGCAGGCGATGATCTCCTCCGGCGAGCGCATGGACTTCTCCGCGCTCACCCGGCCGACCGTGGACAAGCACTCCACCGGCGGCGTCGGCGACAAGATCACGCTGCCACTGGCCCCGCTGGTGGCAGCGTGCGGCGCGGCGGTCCCGCAGCTGTCCGGCCGGGGCCTGGGGCACACCGGCGGCACGCTGGACAAGCTGGAGTCGATCCCCGGCTGGCGGGCGTCCCTGTCGAACGCCGAGATGCTGGCGGTGCTGGCCGACGCCGGCGCGGTGGTCTGCGCGGCCGGCGACGGCCTGGCCCCGGCCGACCGGAAGCTGTACGCGCTGCGCGACGTCACCGGGACCGTCGAGTCGATCCCGCTGATCGCGTCCTCGATCATGTCCAAGAAGATCGCGGAGGGCACCAGCGCCCTGGTGCTGGACGTGAAGTGCGGCAGCGGCGCGTTCATGAAGGACTTCGCGAACGCCCGCGAACTGGCCGAGACCATGGTGGCGCTCGGCACCGACCACGGCGTCGCGACCACCGCGCTGATCACCGCGATGGACAACCCGCTGGGCCGCACCGCGGGCAACGCCCTGGAAGTCCGCGAGTCGGTCGAGGTGCTCTCCGGCGGCGGCCCGTCCGACGTCAGGGAACTGACACTGGCGCTGGCCCGCGAGATGCTGGCCGCGGCCGGACTCGACAGCGTCGACCCGCAGGACTTGCTCGACGACGGCTCGGCCCTGGACTCCTGGAAGCGCATGATCCGCGCCCAGGGCGGCGACCCCGACGCCGACATGCCGGTGGCGAAGGAGACCCACGTGGTCACCGCCGACGCCGACGGCGTCCTGGTCGGCATGGACTCCTTCAAGGTCGGCGTGGCAGCCTGGCGCCTGGGCGCGGGCCGCGCCCGCAAGGAGGACGCCGTCCAGGCCGGCGCCGGCGTGCAGTGGCACGTGGTGCCCGGCGACGCGGTGAAGGCGGGACAGCCGCTGTTCACGCTGCACACCGACACTCCCGAGACCTTCGACACCGCGCTGGAAAGCCTGGCGGGCGCTTGTGATTTCGCTGCTCCGGGGACGGAGTTCACGCGGTCGCCGCTTGTTTTGGACCGAGTCGCCGCTTCGAACCAGTAATGTCTGTCCATGGATGAAGAGCTGATCCGCAGGGCTCCGAAGGCCCTGCTCCACGACCACCTCGACGGTGGTCTGCGCCCGCAGACGGTCATCGAACTGGCCGACCAGTACGGCTACACCAACCTGCCGGAGTACGACGGCACCGCCGAGGGGCTCGGCCGGTGGTTCGCCGAGGCGGCGGACTCCGGGTCGCTGCCGCGGTATCTGGAGACGTTCGAGCACACGGTCGGGGTGATGCAGCACGCCGACGCGCTGTTCCGGGTGGCCGCCGAGTGCGCCGAGGATCTGGCGGCCGACGGGGTGGTCTACGCCGAGTCGCGGTACGCGCCAGAGCAGCATCTGGAGGCCGGGCTCAGTCTCGACGAGGTCGTCGAGGCCGTGGACGCCGGGTTCCGGGAGGGGGAGCGGCGCGCCGCGGCTGCCGGGAACCGGATCCGGGTCGGCACGCTGCTGACCGCGATGCGGCACGCCGCGCGCTCCTCGGAGATCGCCGAGCTGGCGGTGCGGCACCGGGACCGGGGTGTGTCAGGGTTCGACATCGCCGGGGCCGAGGCCGGGTATCCGCCCACCCGGCACCTGGACGCCTTCGAGTACCTGCGGCGGGAGAACTTCCACTTCACGATCCACGCCGGCGAGGCCTTCGGGCTGCCGTCGATCTGGGAGGCGCTGCAGTGGTGCGGCGCGGACCGGCTGGGGCACGGCAACGCCATCATGGACGACATCCTGGTGGACGCCGACGGCAAGGTGACGCTCGGGCGGCTCGCGGCGTACGTGCGGGACAAGCGGATTCCGCTGGAGATGTGCCCGACCTCGAACCTGCAGACCGGGGCCGCGCGCTCCTACGAATCGCACCCGATCGGGTTGCTTCGAGAACTGCACTTTCGGGTGACGGTGAACACCGACAACCGGCTGATGAGTTCGACCTCGATGACGCGTGAGTTCAGCGAACTGCACAAGGCCTTCGGCTACGAGCTGGAGGACATGCAGTGGTTTACGATAAACGCTCTGAAGTCCGCGTTTCTGCCCTTTGACCAGCGGTTGGAGCTGATCAACGGGTATGTGAAGCCGACCTATGAGCAGCTGCGCGCAGAGGTTTCCCCGCCCCCTGCCTAAGATCCGCCAGCGGGTGGGGAAACCGGCCTAGGCGTTCTGTTATGAGGTCGGTGAACTCACCTTTTCGGCGGACGAGGTGTTGGATCCGCCCGACCGTTGTCTGTACCTTGCGTATTCGCCGCATCGCACACCGCGATCGCGGTCCCCTATGCAATCCGCGAGGTATCACCGATGTCGAAGGTCACCCCCAGCGCGCTCCGCGGTCTGAGCGTCGCCGCCGGCACCGTCGGCCTGGCTGCCGTCGGGGCGGCGGCCATGGCCGGCCAGGCCAGCGCCGCGTCCGGCGTGCCGGGGCTCGCCGGCGGCGGGCTGCCCGTGTCCACCAACGCCGTGCCCGCGCTCTTCGGGGCCGTGGCGCACAACCACGGCACCATCGCCGGGATCCCGCTGTCCGGCCTGCCGGTGCTGAGCGACCTGCCGGGGATCGCGGACGACGCCTCGCCGGCCTCGGACGCGCTCCCGGGCCTGGGCTACGCGGACCTCGGTGAGCTCCCGGTGACCCGCAGCCGGGTGACCGAGCCGCAGCGCGCGGCGTACGTCCCGCAGCACGCGATGCGCACCACGCACGCGATCCACGGCGACGCCGCGACCACCGCCCCGGCCCCGGCCGCACCGGCTCAGGGCCCGGCCCCGGCCGCCGCGCCGGCCGCCGCCCCGATGCCGCAGGCGCCCGCCCAGGCCCCGACCCAGCTCCCGCCGGCCCAGGCCGCGGCGGCCAAGGCCGGCCCGCTGGACAACGTCACCAACGCGCTGCACGGCCTGCCGATCGCCGGCCAGCTCGCGGGCCCCGGCGGCAGCCTGCCGGTGGTCGGCGGCCTCACCGGCGGCGGCTCGCCGCTGGGCGGGCTGTCCGGCCTGGCCGGCGGGCTGTCGAACCTCGGCGGCTGAGTCCCGGTTGAGGCCCGGCTGAGGCCGGGCCGCCTCCCGACTCGCTCGGCGGGCACCCGCTGGCGGTCGGAAGACAGCGGGCAGGCGGCGAGCGGACAGCGGCGAGCGGTCGCCAGGGCGAATCAGGACCCTGGCGACACCCGCCCGCCGCGACTCCGCCCGAGACCCGGCCCACGACAGGCGAAACCGGCCAGCCAAACCGGCCAGCCAAACGGCCAGCCAACCGGCCAGCCAAACCGGCCAGCCAAACCGGCCAGCCAAACGGCCAGCCAAACCGGCCAGCCAAACGGCCAGCCAAACCGGCCAGCCAAACCGCCCCCGAAACCAGCCCGGCCGCTGCGGGCGCGAACCCCACCCCGGGTCGCGACCAGCCGGCCGCCGGGCCCGCACCACCGCCGCACCACCGCCGCGGAAAACCCCGCGCGGACAAAGCCTTTCTCGACCCCGAACCCGGGCCGGCCGACAGTGAAGACCGTCGGCCCGGATGCCACCCGTGCGATCAGGGCACGGACCCAACCCGGCGGAACAGCCGGTTCAGATAGTTGATCTTTCCGGCGGCCGCGCCGATCCCCGCAGTGGGGGTCGCGCGGCCGTCGCGCGTCGTCAGTTGCCGCTGGGGGCGGTGGCGCTCGCCTTCGCGGCGGGCCCGAGCAGATACGTGCAGTCGTTCCACGTGGTGCCGGAGATGCTGCCGGGAAGAATGAACGAGATGGAGGGCTCGGCACCGGGATCGGGGTGCTGACGCCAGTAGTAGGAGAATGTGCACGCCAGCTGCTCCTGGGCGGCGGAGTTGAGTTTGTCCTCGCTCTGCACGGCGTACTGGTGGGCGTTCGAGGTGGGGATCAGCTGGAGGTCTTGCGGGACCCAGGTGACCAGGGTCGGGTCGTCGGGGCTCTTGAGCTGCTCAAGAAGGTCGCCCACGCCGGTTATGGGCTTCGTGACGTACCGGACCGACTGTCTCGGCAGGCCGTTCGTGGCGGGGATGAAATACAGCACCATCTGGTACTGCGCCGCGGACTGCGACGGCACCTGCGAACTGCTCGTCCCCGACATGCTGAAGGGCTCCGCCTGAGCGACGTTGACCCCGGTGGACTGCACGCCGCACCCGGTCGCCACGAGTGCCAGACCCGTCGCGGCCGTCGCGGCCCTGGCAAGGCGCCTCACTGCTGGACTCCGGACTGCTGGTGCTGGATGGGAAGGCGCAGGGTGAAGACCGCGCCGCCTCCCGGGTGGTTGGCGCCGGTGAGCTCGCCGCCGTGGATGTGCGCGTTCTCGAAGGCGATCGACAGTCCCAGGCCGCTGCCTTCGGAGCGGACCCGCGCCTTGTCGGCCTTGTAGAAGCGCTCGAAGATGTGCTCCAGGGCGTCCGGCGGGATGCCGGGCCCGTGGTCGCGGACCTGCAGGACCAGGTTCGGCCCGAAGACGCCGATGGCCAGCTCCACCGGGCCGTCCCCGCCGTGCTTTATCGCGTTGCCGACCATGTTGGCCACGATGACGTCGATCCGGCGCTGGTCGATCGCGACGACCATGCTCGGCGGGACGTCCAGGGCCACGCGTCCGGTCCAGCCGCGGGCGTCCAGGCAACCTCGCACCAGCGCCACGAGGTCGGCTTCCTCGCGCCGCAGCTGCGCGGTGCCGGCGTCGAATCGTGAGATCTCCATCAAGTCTTCGACGAGTCGGGCCAGCCGTCTTGTTTCAGTGACGATGAGCTGTGCGGCCGGCGCGCTCTCGTCACCGACGTCGGTCGCTTCTTCGAGCATGTCGGTGACGGCGGTCATCGCGGTGAGCGGCGTGCGCAGTTCATGCGAGACGTCGGCGACGAAGCGCCGGGACGAGGACTCCAGGGAGCGCAGTTCGGCGATCGAGCGTTCCAGGGCCTCGGCGGTCTCGTTGAAGGTCCGCGACACGTCCGCGACCTCGTCGTTGCCCCGCACCTCGACCCGGGTGTCGAGCTTGCCGGATCCCAGCCGCCGGGCGGCGATCCCCAGGCGCCGCAAGGGAAGCAGGACGCCGCGCGAGGCGAACAGGCCCAGGACGAGCGATATGGCTATCGCCACCGCCGCCGCGATCGCCGAGTTCTGGCCGAGCCGGTCCAGGTCCTCCTGCTGCGGTTGCAGGCTGACGAAGTCGTAGACCTCGATGCCGTTGGGCTGCACCGAGCTGCCGATGATCAGGACCGGCTGGCCGTTCACCATGGTGCGCTGCCAGGCGATGCTCCGCTGCGCCGCCGTCCGCAGATTCAACGGGATCGAGTCGTAGCTGATCGACTGGTCGGTCGACCCCAGTGTCATGTCCTGCCGGTTCACGAGCCAGTTGTTGCCGCCGGCGGACTGCCGCAGGGTGATCGCCAGGAAATACAGGCTGGTCGTGGTGGAGGAGGTCTGCGCGGCCGGCGAGGCCTGCTCCAGCGCCGTGACGTTCCCGTTGACCGCCGCCTTGAACTGCTGCTCCGCGGTGTCCAGGACGCGGTTCATCAACGACTGCCGCGTCAGCACATAAGAAACCCCGGTCACCGCGACCGACGTCATCAGCGCCACCGCCGCGAAAGCCGCCAGCAGCCGCATCCGCAGGCCGGTCAGCCGCAGCGGCCGCTTGTGCCGCCGGCGCTCTCGGTCGGCGCGGCGCGGCAGCTCCTGGACCTTCGGAGCCTTGGCCGATTTGGCCACCTTGCCGCCCTTCGGCTTCTCCCTAAGCACGGGGCACACTCAAGCAGCCATGGCACTGAGTGAGCAAGCCAGTGCTCTGCGTGTCCGCAGTCGCAGTCGCTCTTGCAGCCACTGTCGCAGTGAGTGTCGCAGCCGCGGCCGCTTCCGCGCTCATCGCGGCGGGTCCAGCCGGTACCCGACGCCGCGCACCGTCTTGATCAGCGTCGGTTCGGCGGGGATGTCCTCCACCTTCGCGCGCAGGCGCTGGACGCACGCGTCGACGAGGCGTGAATCGCCGAGGTAGTCGTGCTCCCACACCAGGCGGAGCAGCTGCTGGCGGGACAGGGCCTGGCCGGCGTGCCGGGACAGCTCCATCACCAGCTTGAGCTCGGTCGGGGTCAGGGGGATCGCGACGCCGCGCTTGCTCACCGTCATCGCCGAGCGGTCCACGGTCAGGTCTCCGTAGACCGCTATGTCGCTGGTCTCGCGTTCGCCGCGGCGCAGGACGGCGCGGATGCGGGCGTCCAGGACGCGGGGCTGGACCGGCTTCACCACGTAGTCGTCCGCACCGGACTCCAGGCCGACGACCACGTCGATGTCGTCGCTGCGGGCGGTGAGCAGGATGATCGGGAGCTGTTCGGTGCGGCGGATCTGGCGGCAGACCTCGAACCCGTCCACGCCGGGCAGCATCACGTCCAGCACGATCAGATCGGGGCGCACGGTCTTGTACGTGGCCAGTGCCTCCTCGCCGCTGGCCGCGACCGCGACCTGGTGACCCTGGCGGGTCAGCGCGAGCTGGAGCGCCGTGCGGATGGCGGCGTCGTCTTCGACGAGGAGCAGGGACGGCATGGCTGACATTCTGCCTTGACCTGGGCCGCTCTCAGGAAGTCTTCAGGTGGGGGCTGTTGCACGCCTGTGACACGTCGGCGACGAAGCACGGAAGGGCGGCGGCGAGCCTTCTGGGTATGACGGACCAAGCTCCCCACGTAAACGGCTCGCGCGAGGACTTCACGGAGTACGTCGCCGCGCGCCGTTCGACGCTGCTGCGCGCGGCCTGCCAGCTCACCGCCAACCCCGCCGACGCCGAGGACCTGCTGCAGGAAGGCCTGGTCAAGGTGTACGGGGCGTGGCACCGCATCGCCGACAAGCGGGTGGCGCACGCCTATGTGCGGCGCACGATGTCCAACCACCAGATATCGCAATGGCGCCGGCACCGCGTGGAGGAGTACCCGGCCTCCGACGAGCTGCCCGACTCCGCCGTGTGGGACCTGGACACGGAGCGTGTCGAGTTGCGCACGGTCCTGCATCACGCGCTGGCCGCGCTCCCGCACCGCGACCGGCAGGTCCTGGCGCTGCGCTATTACGGTTCGTACACGGACTCCGAGATCGCCGAGCGGCTCGGGATGTCGGTCGGCACGGTGAAGTCGACCTTGTGGCGGGCATTGAGGAAACTGCGCGAGAACGGCGCCGTGCGGACTCTGCACGCCGACCTGGTGGCCGCCTGACGACCTCCTGTCACGCCTTTGGGACCCGCAGTACCGCAGAGTCTTGTATTTCTTTGGTAAAGGCAAACCGGCGTCAATCCATAGATAACGCGATGACCTGAACGTTTCGTGTTCCCGCGCCTCCGGTTGTGTGGAAGGCTGTTCGGCGAAGACTGACCGACTCACAGTTAGGGGCTAGAGGTCATGCCTCCGATAGCTCAGCGCCTTCGCGAACCGGCGGCCTTTGTGCTGCTCGCTTTCGGCGCGCTCAGCACGCTGTTCAACACGATCACGTTCCTGTTCGGCCCGGGCGAGAACAACGTCGGGCTCGGCGGTGGACCGTCCTTCTCCGACCGTGCGGCGGCCGAGGTCGGCAACCTGCTGAGCGTCGTCGTGGTCGCGGCCCTGGTCGGCTCCGTGGTGCTGGCCCACCTGCCGTCGCACCTGAAGCAGGTGAAGGTCCTCACCCTGGTCTCGCTGATCACCCTGGGGGTCGCGGACCTGTTCGGCGTGGTCGCGCTGTTCTCGGCCTTCGGCGCCAACGCCGCGACCGGCTGGGACAAGACCTCGACGTTCTTCATCTCGCTGGGCGAACTGGCCGTCGCCGGTGTCGGCTCCTGGCTGGTGCTGGGCTACTTCCAGCAGCACCAGCCGGCCAAGCCGGCCGCCGGCTTCCAGCAGCCGCAGCAGCAGTGGGGTCCCGGTCCGCAGCAGCAGCCCCAGCAGCAGTGGCAGCAGCCGCCGCAGCCGCAGGCGCCGCAGGGCCAGCCGTGGGGTCCGCCCCCGCCCCAGCAGCAGGCGCCGCAGCAGCCGGTTCCGCAGCAGCAGCCGCCGCAGCCGCAGTGGGGCCAGCCGCAGCCGCAGCACGACGCCGACTCGATGATGACGCAGGCCATCCCGACGGTGCCGCCGGCGCCGCAGGGCCAGCAGCAGCCGCCTCAGCAGGACGGCGGGCTGCCGATCGGCAACTGGACCTCGGAGTGAGGGCAGTGCCTGCGGCAGTGACAGCACGGCTTTAGCGGGAGGTGAAAGGGCCGGCCTTCGGGCCGGCCCTTTCGCGTGCCGCGAGCCAGGTTCCAGCCGATCAATGAGGTTGTAGCAGATCACATACAGATCAGGGCAGCACGGTGCCCACGACCGGCACCTCGCGCAGCGGCAGGCCGTCCTTGAACGGCGCGGTGAGCGGGAACGTCGACAGGTCCATGCCGCCCACCGGCACGCGGAAGTTGTTCGACAGCAGGTCCAGCGGGGTGTGCGCGAGCGGGTACAGCGGCGTGGCACCGAGCGCGGCGGTGGCCTGGTGGGTGGTGGCCATGGCCGCGGCGGTGCCGGCCTCGGCGCCGGTGATGTCGTCGTTCTGGGTGGCGGCGTGCGCGGCCGGAGCCGCGGCCAGGGCGAGGCCGGACAACGCGGCGAGGCCGACGAAGCGCCGGGCGGCAGAGTGGGGGTTCTTGGACATGTCCGCTCCAACGACACTGGGTGCCCCGCCGTTACGACGAGGCACCCAGTGGTGGTTTTCCGTGAAGGTACTCAGATTCCGATCGGGTGCCAGACCGTCTTCGTCTCCAGGAAAGGCTTGATCCGCGCCAGCCCCGGGTCCGCGCTCCAGTCGTAGCCGGCCTTCGGCCGCACGACCCGCTTCAGGTTCTCCGCCGCCGCGACCTCCAGGTCCCGCGCCAGGTCCGAACCGGCCGGCACGCCGGCCAGGTCCAGCGCGTTCACGTCCAGGTGCGAGGCCAGCCACGGCGCCAGTTCGGCGGTGCCGCCGGTCAGGATGTTGACGACGCCGCCGGGCAGGTCGGAGGTCGCCATCACTTCACCGAGCGTGACCGCGGGGACCGCGGAGGCGTCGGGCGCGACCACCACGACCGCGTTCCCGCCGACGATCGCCGGGGCGATCACGGAGGTCAGGCCGAGCAGCGTCGGCGCGGCCGGGGCCAGCAGCGCCACCACGCCGGTCGGCTCGGGCGAGGAGACGTTCCAGTACGGTCCGGCGACCGGGTTGGCCGAGCCGAGCACCTGCGCGAGCTTGTCCGACCAGCCCGCGTACCAGACCCAGCGGTCGACCGCGGCGTCCACCTGCGCGTAGGCCGCGGCGGGCGCGACGCCCTCGACGCCGGCGATCTGCTGCGCGAACTGGTCGCGCCGCTCCTCCAACATCTCGGCGATCCGGTAGAGGATCTGGCCGCGGTTGTAGGCGGTCGCCTTGGACCAGCCGGGCTGTGCCGCCCGCGCCGCGCGCACCGCGTCCCGCGCGTCCTTGCGCGACGCCTGCGCCGCGTTGGCGATGAACTCGCCGCTGCTCGCCGTCACGGCGTAGCTCCGTCCACTCTCCGAACGCGGGAAGGCGCCGCCGATGTAGAGCTTGTAGGTCTTGCGCACCGAGGAACGCGGCGCCGCCGGAGACACGGTTTCCGGCGCGATCTCTTCAGGCACAGCGACCTTCGCGGCCTTCGCGGGCTTGGCCGCCTTCGCGGCCTTCTTCTTGGTCTCAGACATCGAGGTAAGCCTCCAGACCGTGGCGCCCGCCCTCGCGGCCGTACCCGGACTCCTTGTACCCGCCGAACGGCGAGGTGGGGTCGAAGCGGTTGAACGTGTTCGCCCACACCACGCCGGCGCGCATCCGCTGCGCCAGCCACAGGATCCGCGAACCCTTGTCGGTCCACACACCCGCGGACAGGCCGTAGGCGGTGTTGTTGGCCTTCTCCACGGCCTCGGCCGGGGTCCGGAACGTCAGCACCGACAGCACCGGCCCGAAGATCTCCTCCCGGGCGATCCGGTGCGCCTGCGAGACGCCGGTGAAGATGGTCGGGGCGAAGAAGAACCCGCGCTCGGGCAGCTCGCACGGCGGCGACCAGCGGGTCGCGCCCTCGGCCTCGCCGGCCTCGGTCAGCGTCCGGATCCGGGCCAGCTGCTCGGCGGAGTTGATCGCGCCGAGGTCGGTGTTCTTGTCCAGCGGGTCCCCGACGCGCAGCGTCTTCATCCGCTCGCGCAGCCGGTCCACGACCTCCTCGGCCACCGACTCCTGCACCAGCAGCCGCGACCCGGCGCAGCAGACGTGCCCCTGGTTGAAGAAGATCCCGTCGACGATGCCCTCGATCGCCTGCTCCAGCGGCGCGTCGTCGAAGACCAGGTTCGCCGCCTTGCCGCCGAGCTCCAGCGTCACCTTCTTGGAGGTGCCGGCGACCTGCTTGGCGATCATCCGGCCGACCTCGGTGGACCCGGTGAACGCCACCTTGTCGACCCCGGGGTGCGCGACCACGGCCGCGCCGGTGGCCCCGGCGCCGGTCAGGATGTTCACCACGCCCGGGGGCAGGTCGGCCTGCTGGCAGATCTCGGCGAACAGCAGCGCGGTCAGCGGCGTGGTCTCGGCCGGCTTGAGGACCACGGTGTTGCCGCAGGCCAGCGCCGGCGCCACCTTCCACGCCAGCATCAGCAGCGGGAAGTTCCACGGGATCACCTGGCCGGCCACGCCCAGCGGCTTTGGGTCCGGGCCGAGGTTCGCGTAGCCGAGCTTGTCGGCCCACCCCGCGTAGTAGAAGAAGTGCGCGGCGGCCAGCGGGATGTCGACGTCGCGCGACTCCCGGATCGGCTTGCCGTTGTCCAGCGACTCCAGCACGGCCAGCTCGCGGGCCCGCTCCTGGATGATGCGCGCGATGCGGTAGATGTACTTGGCGCGCTCGGCGCCGGGCATCCGCGACCAGACCTCGTCGTAGGCCTTGCGCGCGACCGCGACCGCGCGGTCCACGTCGGCGGCGTCGGCCATCGCGACCTCGGCCAGCACCTCCTCGGTGGCCGGGTTGACCGACTTGAAGGCGCCGCCGGAGCCCTCGACGAACTCGCCGCCGATGAACAGACCGTAGGACGGCTTCAGGTCCACGACCGAGCGGGACTCGGTGGCCGGGGCGTATTCGAAGATGCCCGCGTTGCTTGTCTTCGCCATGACCTCTGTCTTCGCCATGAAATCAGTCCACCGTCACGTAGTCAGGGCCGGAGTACACCCCGGTGGCGAGCTTGCGGCGCTGCAACAGCAGGTCGTTGAGCAGGCTGGAGGCACCGAACCGGAACCAGTCCGGGTCCAGCCAGTCCGGGCCCGCGGTCTCGTTCACCGTCACCAGGTACTTGATGGCGTCCTTGGCGGTCCGGATGCCGCCGGCCGGCTTCACGCCGACCTGCCGCCCGGTCTGGGCCCGGAAGTCGCGCACCGACTCCAGCATCAGCAGCGTCACCGGCAGCGTCGCGGCCGGGCTCACCTTGCCGGTGGAGGTCTTGATGAAGTCGGCGCCGGACAGCATCGCCAGCCAGGAGGCCCGCTTGACGTTGTCGTAGGTGGCCAGCTCGCCGGTCTCCAGGATCACCTTCAGGTGGGCGTCGTGCCCGCCGGTCGTGCAGGCTTCCTTGACCGCGGCGATCTCCTCGGCGACGGCCCCGTAGCGGCCGGCCAGGAAGGCGCCGCGGTCGATCACCATGTCGATCTCGTCGGCCCCGGCCTCGACCGCGGCGGCGGTGTCCGCCAGCTTCACCGCCAGCGGCGCCCGGCCGCTGGGGAACGCGGTCGCCACGGCGGCCACCTTGACGCCGGAGCCGGCCAGCGCCGCCTTGGCGGTCTCGACCATGTCGCCGTAGACGCAGATCGCGGCCACGCTGGGGCAATCGGGCTGGTCGGGCTCGGGGTGGATGCCCTTCGCGCACAGCGCCCGGACCTTGCCCGGGGTGTCGGCGCCCTCCAGTGTGGTGAGGTCGACCATGCGCACGGCCAGGTCCAGGGCCTCGGCCTTCGCGGTGGTCTTGATCGATCGGGTCCCCAGCTTGGCGGCACGGGCGTCGGCGCCCACCTGGTCCACCGGCGGGAGGCCGTGGAGGAGGCGGCGCAGGCCCGCGTCGTCGAGGGCGAGTTGTGCGGTCACGGGACCACGGTAGACGGTGCGCTCTACGTGGAGAAATGGCAGGTCTTGCCGATCACTACTTAGTCACAATCGCTTCTCGGTCTCGGGGTGTGGGACGGCGGGTGGCAGAATCGGGAGTATGCGACTCAAATCCCCAGCCCCGACAGACGACACGACCGTGTCGCCGGTCGAGAAGCCCACCTCCTACCGGACCGTCGGATCCCTCGGGACCGGCGCCGTGCTGGTGGCCTTCGGCGCGCTCTTCCTGTTCGCGTTCGGCCTGGGTTCGGAGAAGCACCCGGTCGGCTCCATGGTCGGTCTGGTGATGCTGGTCAGCGGCGTCGTCGGCGGTATCTACCCGGCCGCCTTCAGCCACGCGGACCACCTCACCGTCCGCAACCCCTTCCGCCGCATCGACATCAGCTGGCCGCGCGTCGAGTCCGTCTCGGCCAAGCTGTCCCTGGTGGTCGAGACGGTCGCGGAGGAGGGCAAGGCACACAAGTACACGATCTGGTCCGTCCCGGTCTCGATGCACGAGCGCCGCAAGTCCGACCGCGCTGTGGCGAAGCAGGCCCGCGCCGCTCGCGCCGAGTCCGCGCGGCAGGCCGCCGGCGCCGGCGACATCGCCGGAAGCGCTATGGGGGCCGCCGGCTACGGCCGCCCCAAGTCGCTGCACGAGGACCCGCTGGAGCACATGGCGCTCGCCGACCAGGCCGTCGTGGAGATGCGGGACCGGCAGCGCGTGTGCACGACGTCGGTGGAGAACGCGGCGCCGACTGCGGTGACCTGGACCTGGTACACGCTGGCGCCGTTCGTGGTGAGCGTGGCGCTGTTGGTGGCGGCGATCGCAGGGGCTTTCTAGAAGTACCAAGTAGCGAAAGGGCGGCCGATCGAGTGATCGGCCGCCCTTCTGCGGTGCTTACGCGAACTGCGCGAACCACTCCTCAAGCTCGGCGCGCACCGCGGCGATCCGCGCCACCACCGGCGACCGGTCGGCGGCCTCGCGGTCGCCGAGCTCGATGTAGCACTTCAGCTTCGGCTCGGTCCCGCTCGGCCGCACCGCGATCCAGCCGCCGTCCAGCGCCAGCCGCAGTCCTTGCTGCGGCGGGAGCGCGGTGCCGTTCGCAGACAGGTCACCGATCTCGGCGACCGCGACGCCACCGAGCGCGTCCGGCGGGTTTCTGCGCAGGGTCCGCATCATCGTCTGGATCTGCTCGGGGTCGTCGCTGCGGATCGACAGCTGCGTGGTGACCAGGTTGCCGGTGATCTTGTCGACCTCGGCGAGGTAGTCCAGCAGCGTCCGGCCGTTCGCCTTGAGCCCGGCGACCAGCACGGCGGCGGTCAGCGCGGCGGTGACGCCGTCCTTGTCCTTCACGTGCGCGGGGTCGACGCAGTAGCCGATCGCCTCCTCGTAGCCGAAGGCCAGGTCCGGGACCTTGGACAGCCACTTGAAGCCGGTCAGCGTGCGCGCGTAGTCGACCTTCGCGTCGGCGGCGATCGCGGCCAGCCCCTCGGAGGACACGATCGAGGTCGCGAAGGTGCCTCGGCGGCCGGCGATCGCCAGGTAGTGGCCCAGCATCAGGCCGACGTCGTCGCCCGAGAGCCGGCGCCACCCGCCCGGCGCCGCCTGGTCCGGCACGGCCAGCGCCATGCGGTCGGCGTCCGGGTCGTTGGCGATGACGAGGTCGGCGTCGTGCTCGGCGGCGAGGGCGAAGGCCAGGTCCAGCGCGCCGGGCTCCTCCGGGTTCGGGAACGAGACCGTCGGGAAGTCCGGATCGGGCTTCTGCTGCTCCGGAACGCTGATCGGCTCGGGGAATCCGGCGTTCGTCAGGACCTTGCGAGCCAGCTCGTAGCCGACTCCGTGCATCGCTGTGTAGACGTACGTGAGGTCCAGCTCGGGGGAGTCCGGCATCAGCTCGACAGAGCGCGCCACATAGGACTCGATCACGCTCTCCGGCACGGCCTCCGCGTTCTCGACCCGGCCCAGCGGCACGTCCGCCAGCGCTCCGACCGCGTCGATCTTCGCGGCGATCAGCGCGTCGTTCGGCTCCGTGATCTGGGAGCCGTCTCCGAGGTAGACCTTGTAGCCGTTGTCCCGCGCGGGGTTGTGGCTCGCGGTGACCATGACACCGGCCTGCGCGCCGAGGGCCAGCACGCTGTACGCCAGCATCGGCGTGGGCAGCTCGCGCGGCATCAGATACGGCCGGTGCCCGGCGCCGAGCATCACCTCGGCGGTGTCCTCGGCGAAGCGGCGCGAGTTGTGCCGGGCGTCGTAGCCGATCGCCACGACCTGCCCGGTGCCGTGCTGCTCGGTGACGAAGGCGGCCAGCCCGGCGGCGGCGCGCAGCACCGTCACGCGGTTCATCCGGTTCGGGCCCGCGCCGAGCTCGCCGCGCAGGCCGGCGGTGCCGAACTGCAGGCGGCCGTCGAAGCGGTCCTCCAGGTAGCCGTACGCCACCGGGTCGCCGGACTCGGCGCCCTCCAGCAGGTCGGCGAGCTCCGTGCGGGTCGAGGGATCGGGGTCCTCGGCCAGCCAGGCGCGCGCGGCGGCGAACAGCGCCTCGCTGATCGCGGTGCCGGATCCGGTGGCAGTGCTGGTGCTGGTGCTGGTGCTGGTGCTGGTGCTGGTGCCGGTGGCGGTGCTGGTCGTCGTGGTGCCGCCGGCACCGGCGTCCGGGCCGGTGCCTCGGTCAGTCCTCTGCGTCATCGCGTCCCCTTCCGGGCCGGTCAGATCTTCTCGACGATGCCCTGGAGCAACGTGCCCAGGGACGCAGCCGACGCCGCACCGGTCTCCATGACCTCGGTGTGCGACAGCGGCTCGCCGGTCATGCCGGCGGCGAGGTTCGTCACCAGGGAGATACCCATGACTTCGGCCCCCGCCTCACGCGCCGCGATGGCTTCCAGCGCGGTGGACATGCCGACCAGGTCGGCGCCCCAGCCGCGGAACATGCGGATCTCGGCCGGGGTCTCGAAGTGCGGGCCGCGCAGCGCCAGGTAGACGCCCTCGGCCAGGCTCGCGTCGACGGTGCGCGCGAGCTCGCGCAGCCGGGCGGAGTACAGGTCGGTGAGGTCCACGAAGCGGGCGCCGACGATCGGGGACTCGCTCTGCAGGTTCAGGTGGTCGCTGATCAGGACCGGCTGGCCAGCGTGCATGTCCGAGCGCAGCCCGCCGCAGCCGTTGGTGAGTACGACGGTCTTCACACCGTTGGCCACCGCGGTGCGCACGCCGTGCGCGACCGAGGCGACGCCGCGGCCCTCGTACAGGTGCGTGCGGCCCAGGAAGACCAGGACCTTGTTGCCGCCGACGGTCACCGAGCGCACCTTGCCGGCGTGCCCGACGACGGTGGACGCGGCGAAGCCGGGCAGGGCGTCGACCGGGGACTCCCAGTCCGGTGTGCCGAGGGCGTCGGCGGCCTCGGCCCAGCCGGAGCCCATGACCACGGCGACGTCGTGCCGCCCGGCGAGCTCGGTGAGGCTGGCGGCGGCGGTCTCGGCGAGCTGGTAGGGGTCCTGGGTCGGGTCAGCGCTGTTCGTCACCTGGTGAGCGTACAGCGCGGGGTTCGCGGGCGGCGGGCCGGAGCCCGCGGACTCGGCGAACCCCGCGGTGTCAGACCGCCACGAATCCCGGCGCCGGCTCCTCGCCGAGCGGCGCCGTCAGATTCGACATCACCGGGGCGTCCGCGCGCAGGTGCCGAACCTGCGAGGACATGAACGTGAGCCCGGTCGCGCCGACGATCACCGCCCCGGCGCCGAGCTGCACCGCCCTGGTCCCGAACGCGTTCGCGGCGGGCCCGGCGACCAGCGACCCCAGCGGGGAGGCGCTCAGCGAGCCCAGCGCGTCGTAGGAGTAGACCCGGGCGAGCTTGTCCTGCGGGATGTGCCGGGTCAGCGCCACGGTCCACAGGATCATGAAGTACTCGCCGGAGAACCCGGCCAGTACCGAGACCGCGGAGATGGCCCACAGCGGCCCGCCCAGGCCCATGACGATCGGCGGTAGCGCGAAGGCGAAGGTGAGGATGGTCCCGACAAACATCGGCCGCTTCACCTGGTACACCAGCCCGGCGACGCCGCCGAGCAGGATGCCCAGGCCGTCGCAGCTGATGATCAGCGCCCAGGCCCCGGCGCCGCCGAGCCGGGCCTTGGCCACCTCCGGGCCCAGCACCGAGAACCCGCCGAACCAGCCCGCCAGCACTGCCGCGTAGCAGGCGATCACCGCCCACAGCCAGGTGCGCGAGCGGACCTCGATCCAGCCCTCGCGCAGCTCGTGCAGCATGCCCGGGGCCTTCTCGACGGTCCGCTCCAGCGCCGCGACCGTGATCCGGAACAGCGGGAACGTGCCGAGCAGCAGCAGGACCGCGTCCAGGCCCATCGCCTCGCCCGGCCCGAAGGCCGTGACCAGGACGCCGCCCACCGCCGCGCCGAGCATCAGCATCGAGGACTGGGCCAGCCGGGACAGCGAGGACGCGGCCTGCATCCGGTCCTCCGGCACCAGCCGGGGGATCAGGGACTGCGACGAGGGGTAGAACAGCGCGCCGCCGGTGCCCATGAGCAGGGCGGCGACCAGCAGGTTCCAGGTGTTCGCGGCGTGGCTGAGCATGAGCACCGCGGCCAGGCCCTCGCCGGCGGCGGCCGAGAAGTTGGCGGCCATCATCACCCGCTGCGGCCGGAACCGGTCCGCCAGCACCCCGCCGACCAGGGTGAAGACCAGCATCGGGGCCAGCTGCGCGGCCAGCACGAAGGAGACCGCGGCGGCGTTCCCGTCCGGGTGCGCGGCGGACCTGGTGACGGCGAGGACGGCGAAGGACAGCGCCACCGACGAGATGCCGGTCGCTGACGTGGACAGCAGGCGCTCTAACAGCACCAGCCGGAACTGGCTGATCCGCAGAACGGTGAGGGATTCGCGGAAGGTCTCCTTCAGAGACGGCGATTCCGCTACCTGGCTGATGGGCGCGTCCGCCGCGAAGTCCTGGGCGGGGTTGCTCACGGTTATCTACCTGGTTTCCGACTAGTCGCTAGCCGATCCAGGCTATCCGGTGACGCCAACTAGTTTTCGTGCGAGACAATGGTCCACGTGACTCGGATCGTGATCATCGGCGGCGGACCTGGCGGCTACGAGGCGGCACTGGTGGCCTCCCGACTCGGTGCGGAGGTCGTGCTCGTCGAGCGCGAGGGCGTCGGCGGAGCTTCGGTGCTGACCGACTGCGTGCCGTCCAAGACGCTGATCGCGACCGCGGACGTGATGTCGTCGTTCGAGTCGGCCGAGGAGCTGGGGATACGCATCGGCGGCGCGTCGGTCCACGGCAGCTGCGTGACCGGTGTGAACCTGGAGAAGGTCAACCGCCGGGTGAAGAACCTGGCCTCGGCGCAGTCTGTGGACATCGCCGAGTCGCTGAGCAAGGCCGGGGTGCAGATCATCAAGGGCCGCGGCCGGCTGACCGCGGACCGGCAGGTCGAGGTGGACCTCGCGGACGGCACCGTGGCGGTGTACCACGCCGACGTGATCCTGCTGGCCACCGGCGTGCGCCCGCGCGAGATGCCCGAGGCGATGCCCGACGGCGAGCGCATCCTGAACTGGAAGCAGGTCTACAACCTCAAGGAGCTCCCGCCGGAGCTGATCGTGGTCGGGTCTGGTGTCACCGGCGCCGAGTTCGCCGGCGCCTACCAGGCGCTGGGCTCGACGGTGACTTTGGTCTCCTCGCGTGACCGGGTCCTGCCCGGCGAGGACGCCGACGCCGCCGAGGTGCTGGAGAGCGTCTTCCGCCGACGCGGCATGCGGGTGCTCTCGCGCTCGCGCATGGCCTCGGCGGTCCGCGACGGGGACCGCGTGATCGTGACGCTGGAGGACGGCCGCACAGTCGAGGGCTCGCACGTGCTGGTGGCCGTCGGCTCGCTGCCGAACACCGAGGGCATGGGCCTGGAGGAGGCCGGGGTCGAGCTGACGAAGAGCGGCCACATCGAGGTGGACCGCGTCTCGCGCACCTCGGCGCCCGGCGTCTACGCGGCCGGCGACGTGACCGGCGTGCTGCTGCTGGCCTCGGTGGCCGCGATGCAGGGCCGGATCGCGATGTACCACGCGCTCGGCGAGGCGGTGTGGCCGATCAACCTCAAGCGGGTGTCGTCCAACATCTTCACCAGCCCCGAGGTCGCCACGGTCGGGCAGACGAACGTCAACGCGCACCACGACTCGCCCGGCTTCAACGAGTACAAGCTGGCGCTGGACTCCAACCCCCGCGCGAAGATGCTGGGCTTCAAGGACGGCTTCGTGAAGCTGTTCTCCCGCAAGGGCTCGGACACGATCGTCGGCGGCGTGATCGTCGCCCCGCGCGCCAGTGAGCTGATCCACCCCATCACCATGGCGGTGGACCTGCACCTGACGGTGGACCAGGTCGCGTCGGTGTTCACGGTGTACCCGTCGCTGTCCGGCTCGATCGCCGAGGCCGCGCGTCGGCTGCACGCGGACGTGAAGGACGAGGACTGAGGCCCGGTCTTCGTCTCGGTGCCGGCGCGGGGCTTGTCTGAGGTCTCGTCCGAGGTCTTGTCCGAGCCCTGATACCGCTGCCAGGATGGTCGCCCTCGGGAGGGTTACCGGTCGGTAGCGACAGGGGGCGACATTCGTGAAGATCGCGCATCGCGGCACCCGTTTCCAACTCACGGCCGCGCTGGCGCTCGGCGGCGTCGTGGTCGCCGCGGCGGTGGCGATGAACGTCGGCGGGAAGGGCGGAGACCCGGACCCCTGCCAGCCGGCGTCGCAGAGCTCTGCGGACCGTGACGGCGCGAAGCTGTGCGCGGCGCTGGAGAAGGCGGACCTGCCGGCGCTGCTGGGCGCGCCGGGCGCGAAGACCGCCTACGGCGGCCAGATGGCGGTCCCGGGCAGCACACCGGCGGACTACCAGGAGGTCCACGTCGAGTGGATCGTGGGCCAGTACTCGGTGATCCTGTCGACAAGCAAGAGCGCGACGGTGAAGCCGACGGAGCAACTCGCCGGGCACCCCGCCGCACTGCTGTCGGGAGCGACGGCCGGCCACCAGGTGAACCGGCTGGAGGTCGCCTGGACCGCCGGCGGTGCCGCGGCCGGGATCTACGCGGTGGACGTGATGATGGCCGACGGCTCGGCGATGGCGCAGAGCGACGCCGGGCGGCTGGAGCGGGTGGTGGCGGCGAAGGTGTTGCCTGGGTTGCCGGAGTGGCGGGCCGGCTGAGGCGGCACGCGAAAACCGTTGCCCGGTAAACGAAGCGGCGGCCAACAAGTATGTCGGCCGCCGCTCGGTGCTACGTCATCTTCATCGCGATGCGGGAATCGGTCCTGCGGTCACCAATCTCCGCCGCCGCCGGAGTCGCCGCCACCGCCCCAGTCCGAGCCGCCGCCGGAGTCGCCTCCGCCGCCCCAGTCGCTGCCGCCCCAGTCCGAGGAGCCGCCGGAGTCGCCCCAGCTGCCGCCGCCGTCGCCTCCGCCAGCTTCGCCACCTCCGCCGCCGTCGCCCCAGCCTCCGCCGCCGTTGTCGTAGTAGTTGTTCTCGACGTAGGTGTCGTGGCCGCTGAACATCGAGCCCATCACCGTGCCGATCATCAGTGCCGGGAGCACCCCGCCGCTGAAGTAGCCGCCGGCCCACGGGGCGTAGGCCGGGCCGGCGTTGTAGTACGGCTGCGGGCCGTACGCGGTCTCCACCTGCCGTACCTGCGGCTGCTGGCCGGTGTCCACGCGCGTCATGTCCGCGGCGCACGCCGGAACGGGGCGCGGCGCGCCGCCCGGGGGCGCCCATGTCACCTCGCCCACCGACGGGCCGTGGCGCGGGTCGAAGAAGCACGGCGGGCGCCGCTCGGGAAGTGGCGCGCCCTTGCGCCGGGCGTCCAGCGTCGCCAGGGCGAAGCGGCCCTCGTCCAGTGCTTCGGTGACGTTCTTCATGTCCTCCGGGCGCTGCGCCGCCGCCGCGGCCCCCTTCGCCGCCTCGTACTGATCCAGGGCCTTGCTGTAGTCGGCGCGCATCTCGTCGGTCGCGGCCGGGTCGCCGGGGGAGAAGTCCAGCCGGTCCAGGACCTCGCCGTACGCGGTGATGTCCTCGTCCACCGCGCGCTTCAGCCCGTCCAGTTCGGCGGCCCGCCGCTGGTTCGCGCGCCGCTTCTTGCGGCCGGCGACCGCCAGGTACGTGCCGCCGGCGATGACCACCAGCACCACGATGAGGATGAGCGCGCCCGCGCCGGACTTGGAAGAAGACGACGACTTCCCACCAGAGGTCCCGCGACCATCAGTGCTCACCGCGGAGTCGACCGAGGACACGAACGTCGTCAGCACCGTGTCCAGATTCCCGCCGCTGCCCTTCGCCGCCGCGACAGCCAGACCGTTGGCCTGCCCGGTGTGCAGCGTGCCGGAGAAGTCCAGCGCCTGGAAATTGCGATCGAGGCTCGCGGCGTAGACGCCGGGCAGCCCGACCTTGTTCCGCAGCTGCTGGAGCAACGTGCCCTGATGGAACGTCGGATTGTCCGGCAGGATCGCGATGAACACCGCGGTCCCGGAGTGCATCCCGTGGATCTGCGACACCACGGAGTCGATCTGCGCCGAGCTCAGCTGAACCGGCGCGCCCGGATCCACATAGACCGGCTTGTCCTTGAGCGCCGAAGCGACCGAGTCGATCGTCGAGTCCGCGGCCCGAGCCGAGCCGCCGCTCCAGAAGAAGGCAGAGAGCAGAAGTGCGAAGCCCGCAAGGAGGACGGCGGACGTCCTCCTTCCCCGGCGGGCAAGAAGGTGTTCCATTCCCCGAGGCTAGCCGATCACCACGGCGAAGGCCCGCCGCACGCGATCGCGTACGACGGGCCCGACCGGCCGCGCTGAGACTCAGTCCTTGATCTCGCAGAGCACCGTGCCGGCCGTGACCGTCGCCCCGACCTCGGCCGCGATCGACGTGACCGTCCCGGCCTTGTGCGCGTTGATCGGCTGCTCCATCTTCATCGCCTCAAGCACCACGATCAGGTCCCCGGCGGCGACCTCCTGGCCGTCCTCGACCGCGACCTTGACGATCGTGCCCTGCATCGGCGCGGTCAGCGAGTCGCCGGAGACCGCGGCGCCGCCCGAAGCCTTGCCGGAGCGCTTCGGCGCCGCCTTGCCGCCGGCCCGGCCGGCCCCGCCGCCACCGCCGGTGGCCGACACCCCGAGCTCGGCCGGCAGCGTCACCTCCAGGCGCTTGCCGCCGACCTCGACGACCACCGTCGTGCGCTCGCCGGCCTCGGCGGCCTCGCCGGGCGCGCCGGCGTACGCCGGGATCGTGTTGTCGAACTCCGTCTCGATCCACCGGGTGTGGACGTGGAACGGGCCCTCCTCCGGGGTGAAGGCCGCATCGTTCATCACCGCGACGTGGAACGGCAGCGCCGTGGGCATCCCGTCGATCTCGAACTCGGCCAGCGCCCGGCGCGCCCGCTCCACGGCCTGCTTCCGGTCCCGGCCCGAGACGATCAGCTTGGCCAGCAGCGAGTCGAAGTTCTGGCCGATCTCCGCGCCCTGCTCGATGCCGGAGTCCAGGCGCACGCCCGGGCCCGACGGCGGCCGCCAGGTGGTGACCACGCCGGGGGCCGGCAGGAAGTTGCGGCCCGGGTCCTCGCCGTTGATCCGGAACTCGAACGAGTGACCGCGGACCTCCGGGTCGCCGTAGCCCAGCTCCTCGCCGTCGGCGATCCGGAACATCTCGCGGACCAGGTCCAGGCCGGTGACTTCCTCGCTGACCGGGTGCTCGACCTGCAGGCGGGTGTTCACCTCAAGGAAGGAGATGGTGCCGTCCTGGCCGACCAGGAACTCGCACGTCCCCGCGCCGTAGTAGCCGGCCTCCTTCAGGATCGCCTTCGAGGCCCGGTACAGCTCGGCGATCTGCTCCTCGCTCAGGTACGGCGCCGGGGCCTCCTCGACCAGCTTCTGGTGCCGGCGCTGCAGCGAGCAGTCGCGGGTGGACACCACCACGACGTTGCCGTGCTGGTCGGCCAGGCACTGGGTCTCCACGTGCCGCGGCCGGTCCAGGTAGCGCTCGACGAAGCACTCGCCGCGGCCGAAGGCGGTGACCGCCTCGCGCACCGCCGACTCGTACAGCTCGGGGATCTCCTCCAACGTCCGCGCGACCTTCAGGCCGCGGCCGCCGCCGCCGAACGCCGCCTTGATCGCCACCGGCAGACCGTGCTCGCGGGCGAACGCCACGACCTCGTCGGCGCCGGTCACCGGGTCCGGAGTGCCGGCCACCAGCGGGGCGCCGGCGCGCTGCGCGATGTGCCGGGCCGAGACCTTGTCGCCGAGCGAGCTGATCGCCGCCGGCGGCGGGCCGATCCAGGTCAGGCCGGCGTCCATGACCGCCTGCGCGAACTCGGCGTTCTCCGACAGGAAGCCGTAGCCGGGGTGCACCGCGTCCGCGCCGGAGTCGGCGGCGGCCTTCAGCAGCTTGGGGATGACCAGGTACGAGTCGCCGGGAGTGGAGCCGCCCAGGGCGTACGCCTCATCGGCGACCCGGACGTGCAGCGCGTCCCGGTCCGGGTCGGCGTAGACCGCGACGGAGCCGATACCGGCGTCCCGGCACGCCCGGGCGACCCGGACCGCGATCTCGCCACGATTGGCGATCAGAACCTTGCGCACGGCGGCAATCCTTCCCAGTGGGTAATCGTTCGCAGTTTAGAGCCGTCTGCGCGAAGCGGCCGCACGATGGGGACGTGGTTCGCGCCACTTCGATGGGCCCGCGGGACCACCCATGACGGCCGTATGCGCCTTTCGACGTCTCTTTTCTCCCTCTCAAGGTGGATGCGTCCTCGGACAGCGACCGCTACGCTTTTCCTGGAGTAACGCGATACAACGCGAACACACTTGGGGGACCGGATGGACGGGCCAGGAGACGGCCGCAGCGCCGAGGAAGTGCTGTACGAGGCGCGCAAGGCGCTGTACGTCATGGTCGGCTTCATCGCCGTCATCTGGGCGGTGCAGGTGGTGAACTGGGCGACCGACTACCGGCTGTCCAACCACTTCGGCATCGTCCCGCGCAACGTCGGCCACCTCGGCGACATCGTCTCCTCCCCCTTCCTGCACTACAGCTGGCAGCACATCGAGAGCAACAGCGGTCCGCTGTTCGTCTTCGGGTTCCTGGCGGCCTACCGGGGAGTCCGCAAGTTCCTGATGGTGACGCTGATCATCACCTTCAGCAGCGGCCTGATGGTCTGGTTCGCGCAGGGCAACTCGAACACCGTCGGCGCCTCCGGGCTGGTCTACGGCTACTTCTCCTACGTCATCGTGAAGGGCCTGTTCGACCGGCACCTGGTGGACGTGCTGATCGGCTGCGTCATGGCGCTGTCCTACGCCTACCTGCTCACCGCCGCGCTGCCCGGCGTGCCGCACGTGTCGTGGCTGGGCCACCTCGGCGGGGCGATCGGCGGCGTGCTGGCCGGCTGGCTGCTGCGCGAGCGCGGTGCGGCGGCGCTGGCCGCCGGTGGCGGTGGCGGCCAGCCGCTCGGCGACGGCGGTCTGTCGGACACCAAGATCCTGCCCGAACCGGCCAAGACCGGTGGCCGGAAATCGGCCAAGGGCGGTAGTCTCCCGGGCAGCCCGCGCTCGGACCTCCTGAAGGAGCTCGACGATCTCGGGTTGTGATTCCCGAGAGGCGTGGGTGGGGTGCGGATACAACGCGGAGCACGGTCTGTCGTCGCGGGTGTGGCGGGGGCCTGCCTGGTCACGGCGGCGGTAGGGGTACTCGCCGCGACGCCGGCCCAGGCCGCCCGGACGTCGGCGAACCTGACGCTGGGCCCGAACAGCGGCGCCCCCAACACGCAGTTCACGGCCAGCTTCCACATGAACTCGCGCAACGGCCCGGCGGGGTGCGCGGGCGGCCAGGTCACCTTCAACTTCGACGCCGTGCCCGCGGGCTCCGGCGGGCTGGACCAGACCTGCACCGCCACCGCGGTGATCACCGTCCCGCCGACGGCCAACCCCGGTCCGCACACGGTCATGGCGGCCGCGAGCGGTGCGGCGCAGAGCGCGTCGGCGAACGCGACCTTCACGGTCACCGCCGGGCAGCCCAGCACGCCGTCCACGACCGGCGGTCCGACCACCCCGGCCACCCCGACCACGCCCGCGACCCCCACCTCGACGGCGCCCCCCTCGTGGTCGAACTCGACGACGCCCTACCCGGGCTGGACCGCGCCGCCGTTCGCCAGCCAGGTGGTCCCGACGTCGATCGGGAGCTGTGACACCCAGAACCAGCACGCGACGGCCGCGGGCAAGGCGTTCCTGCAGATACCCGCGTACTCGGTCGGGGCGCATCCGGCGAACAAGGGCTCCACCGTGATCACCGAGCCCGCGGCCGGCTCGCTGCCGATCGTCTCGGTCGGTCCGAGCGGCATGATCCCGCCACAGCTGGGAGACGGCCGGCACCCGTATCAGAACCTGGAGTTGCTGGAGCCGATCGACGCGAACGTGTCGTCGAAGCTGCGGCTGGCCGCGGCGGCCGGGGAGCCGTTCGGCTGTCTGCACGTGGAGTCGTTCGGCGGTCCGGGCAGCGGCTACGGGTACCTCTCGTACGCGCTCAAGGACGCGACGGTGATCAGCGTCCAGGACGCGAACGCCGACGGCTCGCTGTTCCAGACCGCCGAGCCGACCATCGCCGCGCCGACGACGCCGTCCGCCCCGGCCTCCGGCAGCAAGGACAAGAAGGGCAAGGCTCCGGCCTCGTCACCGGCCCCGCCGCCGGCCCCCACGGCGAAGTTCGAGCGGGTCGTGCTCGGCTACTCGTCGCTGTCCTGGGAGTACCAGGAGGCGGCCGGCGGGGCGCAGGCGCCGATCCACCGCGGGGCCGGCACCATCGTCCCCCCGCCGCCGTCCGCGCCGCTGTCCTACTCGAACCTGGTGTTCGCCTTCGGCGGTCTGGTCGCGGCCGCGGTCGCGTTGATGTTCGCGTACCACTCGCGGCGGCGGGACCTGGCGCGGCGGCTGCGGCGCCGGCGCGCCACGCACGCTTCGTAGCGCGGGCACGGCGGCGGCTTCGCACGTTTCCGCAGCGAGTCAGGCCTGGTCGAAGCTGAGGTCGCGAGCGGTCACGGTTCCGGCCGTCCGGCCCGGCGCGTCGTGGTAGTGCCAGTACAGGTTGGTGTGCGCGATCACCGCGTCCGGGGCGGGGGCGCCGTAGGCCGTGTTGTCCTCGGTGGTGTGGGCGTCGCTCACCAGGAGGGCGTCGTAGCCGCGCGTGATGGCGCCGTGCAGCGTCGAGCGGATGCAGGCGTCGGTCTGCGCGCCGGTCACCACGAGGCTGCCGACCTTGAGGCCGGCCAGGACCGACTCCAGGTCGGTCTCCTCGAACGAGTCGCCCCACTCCTTCTGCACCCGCGGCTCGTCCTCGCGCGGGTCGAGCTCCGGCACGATCTTCCACGACTCCGAGCCGGCCGCGCGGTTCTCCGCGACGTCCTGGATCCAGACCACCGGGACGCCCGCGGCGCGCGCCTTGCCGACCACCGTGTCGATGTTGGCCACGACGGCGTCGCGCTCGTGATTGCCCGTGACGACGCCGTTCTGGACGTCGATGACCAGCACGGCCTTGTTCGGCCGGTTTTCGAGTGTGCTCATCCCAACAAACTAGCCGGGGGCGCCGACACGCGCTCCTCTATTTGATCTCGTAGCGGAGCCGCTTGATCCCGGTAATGTGACTGCGACGCGCAGCGTCTCCATAACGGGCGGCGGTGGGAGACGGGTGGGCGAAGCTTGATGTCAGCCGGTCCGGATCGCCGACGCTGCGGATGGTCGGCGCCCTGGTGAGCAGCTCCCGCAGCAGCGCGGTCATCTCGGTCCGGGCCAGGTGCGCGCCGAGGCAGAAGTGCGGGCCCGGGCCGCCGAAGCTGACGTGCGGGTTGGGGGAGCGGGTGATGTCGAAGCGGTCGGGGTCGGCGAAGACGTCCGGGTCGCGGTTGGCGGCGTTGTAGAAGAGCAGGACCTTGTCGCCCTTCTTCAGCGGCGTGCCGTTCAGGTCGTGGTCCTGGGTCAGGGTGCGGCGGAACTGCGTGACCGGGGTGGCGTAGCGCAGGATCTCGTCGAGGGCGCCGACGATGTGCCCGTCGAAGTCGCTCTGCAACAGCTCCATCCGGTCGGGATTGTCGGTGAGGAGCTTGAGGCCGTGAGACAACGCGGTGCGCGTGGTCTCGTTCCCGGCCACCACCAGGAGGATGAAGAACGAGCCGAACTCCTGGTCGGTGAGGGCTTCGCCGTCGAGGTCGGCGTTCACCAGCCGGGAGGTCAGGTCGTCGGTGGGGTGCCGGCGGCGCTCGCGGCCCAGGGCCGCGGCCAGCCGGTGCAGCTGACGGCCGGCGCGGATCAGGCGGTAGAGCGCCAGCGGGCCGACCAGCTTGGTGTGCAGCGGGCCCGCGTCCTCCGGGACCCCGGTGTACTCCTCGTCGCTGCCGGCCAGGATGCGGTTGGTGTGCGCGAGGACCATCGCGTGCTGCCGCTCCGGGATGCCCATCATGTCGCAGATGACCCGCATCGGCAGGCGCGCGGCGGCTTCGGCGACGAAATCGCCGGTGCGGTGGGCTGTGAGGTCGTCGACGATGCGGGTCGAGGTGCCCTCGATGTTCGCCTTCAGGCCGTTGACCAGCTTCGGGGTGAAGGCGCGGGAGACGATGCGGCGGAGCCGGGCGTGCCGGGGATCGTCCATGTTGATCATCGAGCCGAAGTAGGCCGCCAGGTAGCGCGGCATGTCCGGGATGCTGTTGGACGTCGGCTCGCTGCTGAACAGCTCCGGGTGGCGGCTGGCGGCCACGACGTCGGCGTGGCGGGTGAGGGCGTAGTAGCCCGCGCCGGGCTTGATGAGGGGGAAGCGGGGCTCGGCGAACAGCGGGGCCACGGGGCGCGCGCGGAGCTCGGCGAAGGCGGCCATGCGCTGGTCGTAGGGCAGGGACCAGAAGCTGTTGTCGGACAGGTCGATGTCGGTGGCCATGGGTTTCAGCTTGACATCGAGGGCTGATACGTCAAGTGCGTCGCGGAGCGTGGGGGCTGTCGGTTGTGGGCCGAGGGCCGGGGATCGGGGGTCGTGGGTCGCAGGTCAGCGGCCGCGGCGTATTCGGCGGCGGTCGCGGGAGGCGGCGGAGCCGTCGGCCGCCGCCTCCTCCACCCGGATGAGGTGCCGCGTGGTGGCGGCGACGGGGCGCTGGATGCCTTCGCGCTTGGCCTCGTACTGGGCCGCGTCCGCGAGCCGGAAGAGGGTGTCGCGGCTGGCTACGGTGCCGGCCGGGCCGTCGGTGGCGGCGTAGCCGACCGCGGCGCCGGAGATGCCCTCCAGCTTCGCGGCGCGGCCGGCCAGGTCCTCGGCCAGCTGGGTCACCGTCGACCAGGGCTGGCCCACGACCAGGACGCTGAACTCGTCGCCGCCTATGCGGGCCGCCAGGGCGCCGTTGACGGTGCCGGCCACCGCCGACAGGTGCCCGGCCAGCTGCTCCAGGACGGCGTCCCCGGTGTCGTGGCCGGAGGTGTCGTTGACCTGCTTGAGGCCGTTCACGTCGCAGATGATCAGGGCCACCGGCAGCCCGGTGAGCCGGTGCAGCTCCATCGCCTCGTCCAGGCCGACCTCGATGGCCCGCCGGTTGGCCAGGCCGGTCAGCTCGTCGGTGTAGGCCAGCCGCTCCAGGTACTCCTGCCGGTCGGCCTGCGCCAGACCCGCGCTGACCAGGGCCGCGAGCGTGGCGGCGAAGTCCAGGTCGGCGTCGGTGTAGGGCTCCTGGTCGGCGGTGCGGGCCGCGTACAGCTCGCCCCAGACCTGCCCGGCGAAGAAGATCGGCGAGATCAGCGCGCTGTGGCGCTCGCGTAATCGCAGCGAGGCGGTGCGCCGCGGGTCGGCGTCGGCGTCGTCGCTGCGCAGGGTCCACGGCCGCGGGTACTCCTCGCTGACGATGCGCGGGAAGTCCGACGGCGCGTACCACTCCTCCTCCGGGAACCGTTCCTCGAACGGCAGCAGCTCCCCGTGGTTGATGAGCACGCGCAGCTGGCCGGTGGCCCGCACGTACTCCGAGAGCGAGACGACCCGCGCGTCCAGCGCCTTGCGGGACTCCTCGGCGACGACCGTGATGACCTCGCTGAAGCCGTGGACCCGCGCCAGGGCGCGGGCCAGGTCGGTGAGCGCACGCAGGCGGATCGAGGCTTGATCTGTATTAGACATGACCGCGATGCCCGCCGTACGAAATCACGGGACCACGCTAGGTGATGTCCTCCGGCTGTGCCACTTCACCCGTCCGGGCGATGGTCCACGAGATCGACGCCCGGTGTCGGTACCGTGGCCCGACGTGACCGGAGCCCAGCACCCCACGTCCCCGGCCGGCGACGGCCTGGCCGCCGCCCGCGCCCGGGCCGCCGAGTTGGGCGTGTCCGTGTCCGAATACGTGCGCGACCAGCTGCGCCGTACGCGCGGCGAGGAGGCCTGGGAGCGGGCCTTGGCACAGGCGGGGGATGCGGCGCCGCCGAAGCGGGAGTAGGTGCGGCCGGGGCGGGCCGGGGGTGCTGGCACGCGTCGGCTCGTGCCGGCCCGTGTCGGGTTCCCGTCAGCTTTGCGCCAGTCGCGTCCGCGGTCCGGCGCGCAGCACCTGCGAGGGCAACGTCCGGCCGACGGCGCGCTCGGCGTAGGCCGCCGTGTCCAGCAGCGCGTCCAGGTCCACGCCGGTGTCGATGCCCATGTCCTCGACCATGTGCACCAGCTCCTCGGTGGCGATGTTGCCGGAGGCGCCGGGGGCGTAGGGGCAGCCGCCGAGGCCGCCGACCGAGGCGTCGAAGTCGGTGACACCGAGCTGCAGCGCCGCCAGGACGTTCGCCAGGCCGGTGCCGCGCGTGTTGTGGAAGTGCAGGTTCAGCGGTTTGTCCGCGTGCGCCGAGCGGGTCTCGCCGATCAGCCGGGTGACCCGGGTCGGGGTGGCCATGCCGGTGGTGTCGCCGAAGGACAGGGAGTCGGCGCCGTGTGCGACCGCCGTGTCGACCACCCAGAGCACGCGCTCGGTGGGGACCTCGCCCTCGTACGGGCAGCCCCACGCGGTGGAGACGATCACCTGGACCGTGGCGCCGCGACCGTGCGCCAGGTCCATGATCGCGGCGATGTCGTCGAGGGATTCGGCGGTGCTGCGGTTCAGGTTCTTCTTGTTGTGCGTGTCCGAGGCGGAGACGACCACTTCGATCTCGTTGAATCCCGCGTCGAGGGCCCGTTCGGCGCCCTTCAGGTTCGGCACCAGCGCCGAGTAGCGGATTCCGGCGGCCCGGGTCATCTGCGCGGCGACCTCGGCGGCGTCGGCCATCTGCGGGATCGCGCGGGGGTGCACGAACGACACCGCCTCGATGCGCGAGACGCCGGTGTGGGAGAGCCGGTCGATCAGTTCGATCTTGGTTTCGGTGGAGACCGGGTCCTCGTTCTGCAGGCCGTCGCGCGGCCCCACTTCCCGGAGCGACAACGCTGTCGGCATATCGGTCATGAGATCGATGCTAGTCGCGGTGTCTCAGAGTCTGGAATGTGAGGGCTGTCACCTTGGGGGATCGCACGCGTTGAGCTCGCGCTCAGCCCCCGGTCAGCGCCGTCAGCGCGATCTCGCCGAGCCCGCGCACCATCCGCGTCCCGACCGGCTCCAGCGCGAACGACGCGTCGTCGGCCAGCGCGTCCGCCAGCTCCGGGTCCACCACGATCTGGTCCGGCTCGGCCAGCGACGTCAGCCGTGCCGCGAGGTTGACCGTGGTCCCGTAGATGTCGCCGTTGCGCTGCACGACGTGCCCGTACGCCACGCCGATCCGCAGCTCGGGCACCGCCTCGGTGCGCCGCATCGAGGCCAGCAGGTCCAGCGCGATCCGCGCGGCCCGGGCCGGGGAGTCGGCGGCGAACATGATCTCGTCGCCCAGGGTCTTGATCAGCCGTCCGCCGCCGTAGGCCACGGTGTCGGCGGCGTTGGCCTCGAACACCGACACCAGCCGGGCCAGCTCCTCCTCGGTCAGCTGGCGCGAGAGCCGGGTGAAGGAGACCAGGTCGGCGAACCCGACGGCCTGCAGGCCCTCGGCGTGCTCCTGGAGCTGCTGCCGGACCCGGCCGGCGGCCGCGGCGAGCTGCCGGCGCCAGACGTAGACCAGCAGCTCCTCCAGCTCCGGCAGGACCCGGCGGCCGATCCGGTAGCCGAACTCGGCCATCTCCTCCGAGCCCACACCGGCCGTGTCGAAGGCGTCGAACAGCACGTCGACCTGCCATTCGGCGAGCCGGGCCGTGGTCTGTCCCATCGAGCGCGCGACCTGGACCGCGAAGTCCTCGGTGAACAGCCCGCTGCGCGGCATGCCGCCGAGCCGGAGCAGGGCGTCGACGTCGGCGTCGGTGAAGGCGCGGGCCTGGCCGACGTCGGCGAAGCCCATCGCGCGCCAGTAGCGGCGGGCTTCGTCGTACGGGATGCCCGCGGCTTTGCAGACTTCGTAGGCGGTGTGCCGGGGGACGCCGCCGAGCAGGAGGGCTTCCAGCTCGTCGCCGTTGGCGGCCTTGCGCTTGGCGGCGCTGGATGCGCCGGGGGTGGCAGGGGTGCCGGAGGCGCCGTTGGTTCCGCCGGCGACGCCGTTCCGGGCGACGCCGGAGCCGCTGACAGCGCCGGGACCGGCCACGCCGCCGACGCCTCCGATGCCGCCCACGCCACCGGCGCCTTCGACTGCGCGGGAGCCGGAGGTCCGGGCAGCCCCGGCCGAGTCAGCCGAGTCAGCCGAATTGGCCGACCCAGCCGACCCAGCCTCAGCCCGGCGCGCCCGGCCGCCGTTCTTCCCGGCCGCGTCGTGGCCACCGTCCCCCGGCACCCTGCGCGCCATCGTGTTCCGCAGCTCCTGCCCTGGTCGCCGTCGAATCGCCTGCGTCTGCTACTTCAGCTGCTTCTGCTACTTCTGTTACTTCTTCTTGCCGTGGTGCTCCTCGGGCTCGGCCAGCGCGGCCGTCCCGTCGGTGCCGACGTTGCTGATCAGGTTGGTCAGCTCACGCTGCGTGGACTCCACGTGCGGGATGTCCTCCAGCTGCTCCTGGCCGTGCTCGCCGGCCGACTCCACCACCAGCGTGCCACAGCCCAGGATGCGGTCCAGCAGGCCGTTGTGCTTGAACGACACGTCGTTGATCTTCACCAGGGGCATGTCGCGGCCCTCGCGGTGGATGAAGCCCTCGCGGATGATGAGCCGCTTGTTCGTGACGATGTAGTTCTTGTTCAGCCAGATGACCCAGGGCCGGACCGTGAACACGATGATGTCGATCAGCGCCAGCGCGCCGACCCCGATCGCTGCGAACTTCTGCGTGCTGCCGCTGGTCAGCCCGGCCGCGGCGCCGAACACGGCGACCGCGACGACCAGGTTCAGCACCGGGAGGATCAGCGCCTTCCAGTGCGGACGCAGCGCGAGGTCGATCTGCTCGCCGGGCGCCAGAAGGTGCTTGGGGTAACCCATTGCCGTCACTACTCCCTCAACTCCGCGCCTCCCCCCTGTGAGGAAGCGAAGGTGTCCTGTCGCCACGCATACTTGCAGACAATAGGAGCGCTTGGCAGTTACTTGCCGGTGACAGGGTCTTGTCACCTGAGATGAACGACATCCCCCGCCCCGAACCCGCGCTCCCCGTCGGCGTTCCGCACCAGCAGCCGGCCGTCGCCGTCCAGCCCCACCGC
This sequence comes from Catenulispora sp. GAS73, assembly GCF_041262085.1. NCBI lineage: Bacteria > Bacillati > Actinomycetota > Actinomycetes > Catenulisporales > Catenulisporaceae > Catenulispora > Catenulispora sp. GAS73. Next base: position 475,976 of record NZ_JBGCCM010000002.1, on the reverse strand, counting down.
CTCCCCGACCACGGGCTCCCCGCCGGGCAGCTCCACCCGCACCCGCCGCCCGAAAGTCGCGCACGAAGCGGCGTACGCCGAGAGCAGCCCCGAGGCCATCGGGTCGCCGCCGGTCACGCTCCAGTCCGTGTACCAGCGTTCAAGCTCGCGAAGGATCGCACGCAGCAGCGTGTCGCGATCAGCGGCCTTCGCGTTCTCCAACAGGAGCGAGGTCGCGTGCGGCGCGGGCAGCTCATCGCGCCGCAACGAGACGTTGAGCCCCAGCCCGACGACCGCGGCCGCCCCGCCCGGAGTCTCGACGCGCTCGACGAGGATGCCGCCGAGCTTGCGGGCGGCGCCGTAGGCGGTGTCATTACTACTGTCGGTTTCATTGGGGGCGTCGGATTCATCGGGAGTGTCGCCGTCATCCACCACGATCAGATCGTTCGGCCACTTCAACCGCACCGGAACGCCACTGACCGCGTCCACCGCCGTCCGCACCGCGGTCCCGGCCAACAACGGCAACCATCCCCACCGCGTCGGCGGCACATCATCCGGCCGGAGCAACACCGACAGGAACAACCCCGACCGCGCCGGCGCCGTCCACGTCCGCCCCAACCGCCCGCGCCCGGCACTCTGCGCCTCGGCGACGAGCACGTACCCCTCTGCCGCTCCGCCCCGCGCCGCCTCGGCCACATCCGCGTTGGTGGAGCCGGTCTCGCGCACCACTTCGACGCGCCTCCAGAGGCCGCCGGGGCGGACGACCGCCTTGTTCACGGCCAGCTCGCGCAGGGGTGGGCGGTCCAGGTCGCTGTAAGCGGAGTCACTACTCATCCCACGAGGCTATTGCCTGGATACGCATTACAGTGACCACGTGACCGACGCCGAAGCCCCCTCAAACGACGCACCCCACACCACGGCGGGCAAGCTCGCGGAACTCCGATCCCGCCTCGACACGGCGATCCACGCCGGGAACGAGCGTGCGGTGGAGAAGCAGCACGCCAAGGGGAAGATGACGGCCCGCGAGCGGATCGAGTATCTGCTCGACGACGGCTCCTTCATGGAACTGGACGAGCTGGCGGTGCACCGCTCGGCGCGCTTCGGCATGGAGCGGAACCGGCCGTACACCGATGGTGTGGTCACCGGGTTCGGGACCGTGGACGGTCGGCAGGTGTGCGTGTTCTCGCAGGACGTCACGCTCTTCGGCGGAGCGCTCGGCGAGGTGTACGGCGAGAAGATCGTCAAGGTGCTGGACCTGGCGCTCAAGCTCGGGTGTCCGATCGTGGGGATCAACGAGGGCGGCGGCGCGCGCATCCAGGAGGGTGTCGTCTCGCTGGGGCTGTACGGCGAGATCTTCCGGCGGAACGTGCTGGCCTCCGGTGTCATCCCGCAGATCTCGCTGATCATGGGCGCGGCGGCCGGCGGGCACGTCTACTCCCCGGCGCTGACCGACTTCGTGGTGATGGTCGACCAGACCTCGCAGATGTTCATCACCGGCCCCGACGTCATCAAGACCGTCACCGGCGAGGACGTCTCGATGGAGGACCTCGGCGGCGCCCGGACGCACAACACCAAGTCCGGCAACGCGCACTACATGGGCGCCGATGAGAAGGACGCCATCGACTACGTCAAGGGCCTGCTGTCCTTCCTGCCGAGCAACAATCTTGAGGACGCCCCCGAGTACGACGCCCCGGCGGACTTGGAGATCACGCCCGAAGACCGGGAGCTGGACACGCTGGTGCCGGACTCGGCGAACCAGCCCTACGACATCCACCAGGTCATCGAGCACGTCCTGGACGACGGCGACTTCCTGGAAGTGCAGGCGCTGTTCGCGCCGAACATCGTCGTGGGCTTCGGCCGGGTCGAGGGCCGCACCGTCGGCATCGTCGCCAACCAGCCGATGCAGCTGGCCGGCTGCCTGGACATCGACGCCTCCGAGAAGGCCGCGCGCTTCGTCCGCACCTGCGACGCCTTCAACGTCCCGGTCCTCACCTTCGTCGACGTCCCCGGCTTCCTCCCGGGCACGGACCAGGAGTGGAACGGCATCATCCGGCGCGGCGCGAAGCTCATCTACGCCTACGCCGAGGCCACGGTGCCGCTGCTGACCATCATCACGCGCAAGGCCTTCGGCGGCGCCTACGACGTCATGGGCAGCAAGCACCTCGGCGCCGACCTGAACGTCGCGTGGCCCACCGCGCAGATCGCGGTGATGGGCGCGCAGGGCGCCGTGAACATCCTGTACCGCAAGGAGTTGGCGGCCGCGGAGGATCCGACCGCCGAGCGCGCGCGGCTCATCCAGGAGTACGAGGACGAGCTCCTGAACCCCTACGACGCGGCCGAGCGCGGCTACGTGGACTCGGTGATCGAGCCGTCGCAGACCCGCACCTACGTCGTCAAGGCGTTGCGCGCACTGCGTTCCAAGCGCGAGACGCTGCCGCCGAAGAAGCACGGGAACATCCCGCTGTGAGCGGCGTGGAGGAGAGTAGCGGAGTGCAGGCCGCACCCGAAGTCAAGGTCCTGCACGGCAACCCCACGGCGGAGGAAGTCGCCGTGGTGGTCGCCGTCGTCGCGGCCGCCGTCGCCGGTGCGGCGTCACGATCGAGTAACGACGGCAGCGGGGCGCGTCCGCGCAGCGGTTGGATGGCCCGGGAGCGGAACGTTCGCGCCCCGTTGCACCCCGGTCCGGGCGGCTGGCGGGCTTCGGCGTTCCCGCAAGCGCGCTGAATTCAGACATCTGGGTATCCCTGCGGCGTACACCGCAGGGAGTAGTCGGGCATGATCACGTCATCTGTAGGGGGATTCCCAGATTCCGCCTTAAGTCGCATCCGGTCCGTCGGGACCGGCGAGTACAGTTGACAGCGTTAGAAGAAGAGTTGTAGCTCCGCAAAGTGGGGGGTACCCAGCAATGCCAACGACGACGTCCATATCCACAAAGCGCCGCTCGATCCGCGCGCTGACGATGACGATCGCTGTCGGCGCCGTCGCCGGGCTCTCGCTGTCCGCGTGTTCCTCGTCGGGCAGCACCGCCGGCGGGAACACCAGCGGCAAGACGCCCACTGAGGCGCTGGCTGCCGCGGTGCACAACATCTCCAACGGCAACGCCGAGTCGTTCCAGCTCTCGCTGAAGCCCGATGACGCGATGATCGCGGCCCTGAACAAGAGCAGCGGCAGCGACGCGCAGTCCGCGGCGATCGCCAAGAGCCTGTTCAGCAACGGCGGCATCGTCGTGAAGTTCACGGCCAGCTCCGACAAGCCGCTGAAGGACCTCAAGACCGGGGAGAACCCGAACGTCGAGTTCGACCTGACCGGCGGCGGCACCGACCTGTTCGACGTCCGCACCGTGGCCGGGGCGCTGTACGCGAAGGTCAACGTGCCGCAGTTCCTGCAGCTGTCCGGCAAGTCCGCGTCCTCCCTGACCGGCCAGCTCGGCCAGGTGCCGCCGGACTTCCAGGCGCCGCTGCAGGCCCTGATGGCCGGCAAGTGGGTGGGGGTCAGCGCCTCGGACCTGAAGGGTCTGGAGCAGATGCTGCAGAGCTTCGGCGGCAGCGGCGGCGACCTCGGCTCCACGCCGACCACGTCCCCGAGCGGCGCCGGCTCGCAGATGCTCTCCAATCTGGAGACCTCGCTGATGAAGGCGCTGACCCAGGACGCCAACGTCACCGACAAGGGCAGCGGCCACTACCAGATCACCGGCAAGGTCAAGGTCATCGGCCAGGACGTGCTGCAGGCCGTCACCCCGGTGCTGAACACGGTGCCCGGCAAGTCCAAGACCGACATCGACAAGCTGCGCCAGAGCCTGAACTCGGTCCCGGACAGCGAGAACATCACGTTCGACACATGGGTTAAGGGCGGGCAGATCAGCGAGCTGCAGGTGGACCTCGCGCAGTTCGCGCCGGCGGACCAGTCCGGCGGCGGCCACCTGCCGTTGGACGCGAAGTTCAGCCAGAGCGCGAACAGCGTCAGCGCGCCGAGCGACGTGACGAACGTCGACGTGCAGAAGCTGCTGTCGGCGTTCGGGAGCGGCCTGTAGGTCCGGGCCGGCTCGCACGTGGACAAGCGGGCCTGAGCGAGTGAGTCTGAGCAAGCGAGTCTGAGCGAGCAAGTCTGAGCAAGCATCGACGGCGGGGAGTCCTGACGGGCTCCCCGCCGTCGTGTTGTCTCATTCCGCCACGGCGCTCCAGTACGCGGTGTAGTTCATCCCCAGATCGGCCATCAGCTTGCGCAGCAACGGCTTCGACAGCCCGATCACGTTCGAGTGGTCGCCCTCGATCCGGTCCACGAAGGCGCCGCCGAGGCCGTCGATGGTGAACGCCCCGGCCACCCGCTCCGGCTCGCCGGTGGCGACGTAGGCCATGATCTCCTCGTCGCTGGGCTCCCCGAAGTGCACGACGGTCTCGGCGACGTCGCCGGTCTCCTTGCCGGTCGCGCGGTCGACCAGCCAGTGCCCGGTGAGCAGGACGCCGGAGCGGCCGCGCATGGCGTACCAGCGGGCCACCGCCTCCTCGGGGGTGTCCGGCTTGCCGAGCGGACGGCCGCCGAACTCCAGGACCGAGTCGCAGCCGATGACCAGGGTGCCGTCGGTCTCCGGGAGCGCCGCGACGGCCCGGGTCTTGGCCTGCGCCAGCGCGAGGGCGACCTCGCGGGGAGTGGCGTCCGGGCCGAGCGCTTCCTCGACGGCGTCCTCGTCCACGCCGCTGACCAGGACGCGGGGATCGAAACCCGCTTTGCGCAGCAGCGACAGGCGGGCGGGGGAGGCGGAGGCCAGGACGACCGGGGGCGGGGTTGGGGGCGGGGTTGTGGACATGCCCAGACTCTAACCGGGGCGCCGGGAGCGCCTTCGGCAGTCTTGTCAGGCAGTGTTGTCAGGCGGTGGTCGGGGCGCCGTTGCCGGGCCGCGGGCCGGGGCTGGCCGGCGGGGCCGGCTCCACCGGGCCGGGCTCGGGCTTGGGCGCGGCCGGCGTCACCATCGCCACCGCGAGCGCGCCGGACAGCAGCAGGAACACCCCGCCGAGCACGAACAGCTGGGTCCAGCCGGTCACCCCGGTGACCACTATCGTCACGAACAGCTGCAACGCCGCGATGGCCATCATCAGGCCCTGCATGAAGTTGTTCAGCACCATGCCGAACGCGGCCAGGACCAGGATGATCGCGCCCAGCAGCAGCGCCGCGAACAGCCCCAGGTTCAGGCCGATCGCCACGAGCTTGAGCAGGCCGGGCCCGGCCGGGCCGAACTTCACGCCGTTGCCGAAGGCGACGAAGCCGTAGAAGCCGGCGGCCACGATCAGCGTCCCCAGCGCCTCGGCGGCCAGCGCCACGGCTCCGGCGAGGATCAGTATCTTGCGTCCCACGGCTGCTGCTCCCGATCCCGACGACGGAGTATTGGACGGTTCGTTGAAAACTACTCGCCGGTAGCGGTCGGTACAAGAGGGTTGATGACTCCCGATCGGGTGAAACGCCGGTCGCACTTAAGGCGGCACGCGGACCAAACACCGGAAAACGGACGGTGGGCGATCTAGGATCTTGCGGCGTGAAGGCACCGGACCGACGTACCGCGCTGCGGGCGGGATTGGCCGTGTTGGGCTCGGCCGCGTCGGCGGGGCTGGCGGCGTGCTCGGGTGGGGCGGGTGGCGGGGTGGGTGGAGCGGGTGGCGGGGTGGGTGGCGGGGTGGGTGGAGTGGGTGGCGGGGTGGGTGGAGTGGGTGGAGCGGCTGCGGATGCTGCGCGGGGATCGGCGGGCTCGGCTGGACTGGCGGGTTCGGCGGGCTCGGCGGGTTCGACCGCGGGCGCCAATGGCTTGACCGGTTCGATCGCAGGCGCCAACGGCTTGACCGGTTCGATCGCAGGCGTCAGCGGCTCGGCTGGCGTTGCGCAGCCCGGGGCAGTCTCCGGGGGCTCCGCGTCCCCGGCGTCCCCCTCCAGCCGGACCCAGGGCCTCGCCGAGGTTGACCACGCCGCGTCCGGCCGTCCCCAGATCGCCCTGACCTTCCATGGCGATGGCGACCCGCAGCTGGCCCAGGCCCTGCTCAAGGAGGCCGAGGCCGGCCAGGCCCGGCTCACCGTGCTGGCCGTCGGCCGCTGGCTCGGTGCGCACCCGGAGATGGCACGCCGGGTTCTGGACGGCGGCCACGAGCTGGGCAACCACACTGAGAACCACGTCGATGTCTCGCGGCTGTCTGCGGCGGCGGCGTTCGCCGAGATCGAGCAGTGCGCCGCGCGACTGCAGAAGCTGACCGGGTCGCCGGGTATCTGGTTCCGGCCCTCGCAGACCCAGCACGCCAATCCCATGCTGATCGAGCAGGCGCGCAAGGCCGGGTATCGCACGGTGCTGTCCTACGACGTGGACCCGCTGGACTATGAGGATCCGTCGGCGGCGCAGATCGCGGAGCGGCTGTTGGCTGCGGTGCATCCCGGGGCTGTGGTGTCGATGCACCTCGGGCATCAGCACACGGTGGCGGCGCTGCCGGCGGTGCTCGCTGGGCTGAAGTCTCGCGGTTTGGCTGCTGTTACCGCATCGGAGCTGTTCTCGTGACGCGTAGTACGCACGGGCGCCGGTCTCGGGCGACTCGGCAGTCGGGGATGTCTGGGGTATCTCGCGTGTCGCGGCCGTCGCAGTCCGCCATCCGGATGCGCCAGGCGGCGGCGACGCTGATTGCGACCGGGGTGATTGGTGCGGGGGTGTGGTTCGCTACTGATCGTGCTGTGTGGAACGACGACGGTCGGCCGGCTGCTGAGGGTTCTGGCTCTGGTTCCGGTTCCGGTTCGAGTATGACCGGTATGACCGGGATGGACTCCAGCGCCGGGCAGGGTCCGGCTTCCGTCTCGAACGCTGCCGGTGCGCCGGCCAACACTCCTGCCGGAACGCCGCGGAGCGCTGGGACGATGCTGCCCGCCGCATTGCCAGGGATGCCCGCGTACGACCCCGCCGACCTGTACTCCTTCGATCGCCCGGGCATGGTGTCGCCGGTGATCGCGGCGGCGCTGCCCCGGGTGTACGTTCCGAACACTGAGAGCGACACCGTTACGGTGATCGATCCGTCGGACTATCACATCATCGAGACGATGAAGGTGGGCCACGAGCCGCAGCATGTGGTGCCGTCTTGGGATTTGAAGACCCTGTGGGTCAATAACGACCTGGGCAACAGCCTGACGCCGATCGACCCGTTTACGGGGAAGGCGGGCGCGCCGATCCCGGTGCACGACCCGTACAACCTGTACTTCACGCCGGACGGGGCGTCCGCGGTCGTGATGGCCAGCAAGGACATGCAGCTGGTCTTCCGCGACCCGCACACCATGGCTGTGCAGAAGGTCCTGCCGGTCCCGTGTGAGGGCGTGAACCACGCGGACTTCTCGCCGGACGGGGCGTACTTCGTCGTGTCGTGCGAGTTCTCCGGGCAGCTGCTGAAGGTGGACACCAAGAACCGCGCGATCCTCGGTGTCCTGGACCTGCCGCAGAAGGGCTCGATGCCGCAGGATGTGAAGATCTCGCCGGACGGCAAGGTCTTCTACGTCGCGGATATGGTCGCTAACGGGCTGTGGACCGTGGAGGGTGATGCCTTCAAGCTGACCGGCTTGATTCCGACCGGCAAGGGCGCCCACGGGCTGTACGTCTCCCGCGACTCGACGACGATGTACGTTTCCAACCGAGGTGAGGGCAGCATTACGCTGCTGGACTTCGCTACTGGTAGGCCCCGCGGCAAGTGGCAGCTTCCTGACGGCGGGTCGCCTGATATAGGGGGCGTCTCGGCGGACGGCAAGGTGCTGTGGTTGTCCGGCCGCTACAACGCCGAGGTCTACGCCATTTCTACGACGGATGGTCGGTTGCTGGCTCGGATTCGTGTGGGGCGCGGGCCGCATGGGCTTGCGGTGTATCCGCAGCCGGGGCGGTATTCGCTGGGGCATACGGGGGTGTTTCGGTAGGGGGTGTTGCTGGTTGCTGGCTTCTGGCAGCTATGTCGGTAGCGCGTGCTATACCTGTGTATAAGGGGCGATAATTCCGTAACAAAATGGCGGCATGCCCGACTCGCACACTGGGTCACGTCGGCGGCTGCCGGTTTTCGTGTTCACAACCGCGCGGCGGTCCGAGTCACTGCGCATGTCGTAGGCGGCAATCGTCGTGCGTGGTGGGTGCCTTGAGGCCTCCGGCGGGCGCTCTACAGCGAGGGGGCGACCCGCGCGTCCGGCGCTTCGGCGGCGGCCCGCGACTGCTCGGCTTCCTTCACGCTGTTGCCTGCGCCGCGCTGTCTGCTGGCGGTCGCTGCTTGTGGTCGCCGAGGTTCTGTGCCCCTCGCCGCGTCGTCGCCTTACGGAACCAGGCCGGTCCGGTGGTGTAAAGCCGGATCGCTGCTGCTGTGGTCCGGTTTCGCCCGGCTTGACACCACCGGCCCGACCAGGTTGGCTTCGCCCGCCGACGCGGCGAGGGACCCAGAACCAACACCCCGCATGGTCCGGTCGGACACGACTCACCACGTGGCCGGTCGGGCTGGCTGGTCGCGGCCCCTTACCCGATGATCCGCTCCGCGCCGCAGTAGACGTTCGCCGTCCGTCCCCGCAGGAATCCGACAAGCGTCAGCCCTGACTCCGCCGCCAGGCTTGCTGCCAGCGATGACGGTGCCGACACTGCGGCCAGTACTGGGATCCCGCCGGCCACGGCCTTCTGCACCAGTTCGAACGAGGCGCGGCCGCTCACCGCCAGGACGTGCTCGCGCAGCGGTAGTCGGCCGGCGCGTAGTGCCCAGCCGAGGACCTTGTCGACTGCGTTGTGGCGGCCGACGTCTTCGCGTAGGCAGATCAGGTCGCCGTTGGCGGTGAACAGGGCTGCTGCGTGGAGGCCGCCGGTTTTGGCGAAGATCTTTTGTGCTTCGCGCATTCGGTCCGGCAGTGTGAACAGGGTCGCAGCCGGGATCTTTATGTCGTCGTGGGCGACTGGCCAGCGTGCTGCGGCGTGCACGGCGTCGATCGATGTCTTTCCGCACACTCCGCAGGCGCTGGTCACGTACGACGACCGCCGTAGGCGCTCCTCGGGGAGTTCCACGCCGGGGGCCAGGGTGACGTCCACGATGTTCAGGGGGTCGCCGTCGGCGAAGGTCAGTGATGCCTCGCCGTCGATGTATGCCGTGGAGGTGCAGCCGTTGTCGGCTGAGCAGAACTTCATGCGGACCACGTCGTCGGGCTCGGCTAGGACGCCCTCGGCGGTCAGGTGGCCGGCCACTAGGTCGAAGTCGTCGCCGGGGGTGCGCATGGTCACGGTGAACGGGCGTCCGCCGATGCGCATCTCCAGGGGTTCCTCGGCGGACAGGTGTTCCTCGCCGCTGCGGCGGCGGGTCGGGCCTTCTGCCGAGCCGTCCAGGCGTACTACGCGCCGTCGTGTCGTCACCCTACTCACGGGCCTCACCCACATTCGTCCCCAAGCCTTAGGATCCCAGGTTGCCCCGGTAATAGGCAAGTGATTTTCCACCACTGACATTCCCGCTTAAAAACCAGGTGAGAAGTGTCATGGGCATTCTCTACCATCCGAGCTATGGAGTCGACGCCAGCAGAACCTGTCACCAGTAAACCCAAGATTCCAGACAGTACAGAGCTTCCCGATGAACCGAGGCGCGGCGCGTTCGTTTCGCTGCGCCGCCTGGCCCCCTTCGTGCGGCCCTACCGCGGCCAGATGATTCTGATGACCCTGTCCGCCCTCGGGGCCACCCTGGTCGGCGTCGCTGTGCCGCTGCTGACCAAAGATCTCATCGATGGGCCGATCGCGCACCACGACAAGGCGGCCCTGTGGCCGCTGGGCGGCCTGGTGCTCCTGTTCGGCATCGCCGAAGCCACGCTGTTCTGGCTCCGGCGGTGGTTCCTGCAACGGGCCGCCCTCGGCATCGAGGCCGACATCCGGAACGCCTTCTTCCGCCACCTGCAGAAGCTGCCGGTGGCCTTCCACGACTCCTGGCAGTCCGGTCAGCTCGTCTCGCGCATGTCCGGCGACATCAACAGTCTGCGCCGGTTCTTCGGCTTCGCGCTGATCTTCCTGGTGGTCAACGGCGCCACCTTCCTGCTCGTCGGCGGGGCGCTGGTCGTCATCCATCCGGTGATGGGCCTGATCATCTACGCCGCGTCGATCCCGCTGATCCTCTACGGCCGGCTCGCCGATCGCCGCTACCACCGGCAGTCGCGCGCCGCGCAGGACCAGGCCGGCGACGTCGCCACGCTGGTCGAGGAGTCCGCGCTGGGCATCCGCGCGGTCAAGGCGTTCGGCCGCCAGGGCCTGCTGTTCGAGCGCTTCGACGAGCGCGCGCAGACGCTGCGGACGCTGGAGCTCACGAAGATCAGGACCCTGTCGGAGCTCTGGGCGGTCTTCTCGTTGCAGCCGCAGGTGGTGCTCTCGCTGTGCGTGCTGATCGGCGCCTACGCGGTGTCCTCCGGTGTGCTGTCCCTGGGCACGCTGGTCGCCTTCATCTCGCTGTACCTGACGCTGCTGTGGCCGATCGAGTCCATGGCCTGGCTGATGGCGCAGAGCCAGGAGGCGAACTCGGCGGCCGAGCGCGTCCTGGAAGTGCTGGACATCGTGCCGGCCATCGCCGACGCGGAGACGACGCGGCGCCCGCAACCCGCCAGTGCCGGCGAGCTGGTCTTCGAGAACGTCAGCTTCAGCTACCCGAACTCCGACCGGCCGGTGATCTCCGGGTTCGACCTGCGCGTCGCCCCCGGTGAGACGGTCGCGCTGGTCGGTCCCACCGGCTGCGGCAAGACCACGCTCACCGCGCTGGTGCCGCGGCTGTACGACGCCACGGCCGGGCGGGTGCTGGTTGACGGCGTCGACGTGCGTGACCTGCCGCTGGCGGAGCTGCGCAGCAAGGTCGCGTGTGCCTTCGAGGACCCGACGCTGTTCTCCGCCTCGGTGCGCGAGAACCTCACCATGGGGGTCCCAGACGCTACCGGGGAGCAGCTCGACGAGGCGATCGGGGTCGCGCAGGCCGGGTTCGTCGACGAGCTGCCCTGGGCGCTCGACACGCGGGTGGGGGAGCAGGGGCTGACGCTGTCCGGCGGGCAGCGGCAGCGCGTCGCGCTGGCCCGCGCGGTGCTGGGCCGGCCCTCGATCCTGGTGCTGGACGACCCGCTGTCCGCGCTGGACATCCACACCGAGGGCAAGGTCGAGGAGGCGCTGCACAGCGTGCTGCGCGGCACCACCGGCCTGGTGGTCGCGCACCGGCCGTCCACGGTGCTGCTGGCCGACCGGGTGGTGCTGCTCTCGCCGACCGGACCGGAGGGTACGACCATCGCGGCCGTCGGGACGCATCACGAGCTGCTGCAGACGTGTCCCGCCTACCGCGACATCCTTTCGCAGACCTCTGATCTGGCTGACGCGGCCGAGGAGTCCGAGCCCGACACCTGCGACAGCGAACTCGTGGAGGTGTCCCGATGACCACGACCACCACCGACTGGCGCGGTGTCGCCGTCGAGAAGAAGGACGACCTGCCGGACAAGCGGGGCATCCGGCTGCGGGCGCGGAGCCGGAGGCTGCTCGGCGAGCTCGTCCGGCCGCATCGCAGAGAGCTGCTGTTCTGCACCGGGATGGTGTTGGTGCAGACCGTATTTAACATGGCCGGGCCCTACCTGGTCTCCATCGGCATCGACCGCGGTATCCCGGCGCTGCGGCGCGGGGACTGGACGCCGATCATCTGGGTGTTCGTGCTGATGGTGATCTCCGCCGTGCTGGCGTCGGGGCTGCGCGCGATCTTCCTGAACAAGGTCGGGCGCATCGGCCAGACCATGCTGCTGAACCTGCGCCGCATGGTGTTCGCCAAGTTCCAGGCGCTGCCGCTGGCGTTCCACGAGAACTACACCTCCGGGCGCGTGATCAGCCGGCTGACCTCGGACCCGGACGCGCTGAACGACCTGATCGACAACGGCCTGGACGGGCTGCTGGACGCGGTGCTGACGGTGTCGGCGATCGGCATCATGATGGCGGTGCTGGACGTGCCGCTGGCGCTCGTGGTGGGGCTGGCGTTCCCGGCCATGCTGCTGCTGATGCGGTGGTTCTCGCGGCACTCGGCGGTGGCCTACCGTCGGACGCGCGAGACGATCGCGGCGCTGATCGTGCACTTCGTGGAGACCTGCAACGGGATCCGCGCGGTGAAGGCGTTCCGCCGCGAGCCGCGCAACGAGGAGATCTTCCGGCAGCTGAACAACGACTACCGCCGGGCCAACGCGCGCGCGATGAACCTGCTGGCGATCTTCATCCCCGGGATGAAGACCATCGCGGCGTTCACCACGGCGGGCGTGGTGGTCTACGGCGGGCTGCGGGTGATGGACGGGAACATCCAGATCGGCGTGCTGGTGGGCTTCGTGCTGTACCTGCGGCGGTTCTTCAACCCGCTGGAGGACATCGCGATGTTCTACAACTCCTTCCAGAGCGGGACGGCCGCGCTGGAGAAGCTGTCCGGCGTCCTGGCGGAGGCCAACGAGCTGCCGGAGCCGGCCGAGCCGAAGCCGCTGCCCTCGCCGCTGGCCGGCCGGGTCGCGTTCGACGGCGTGACCTTCGCCTACCCCAAGCGCGAGTCGGACGAGACCTCCGCGTCCGGCGCCGAGGCCGAGGACGTCGGCACCGGCGGCAAGGTGATCCTGCCGCTGCTGGACCTGCAGATCCCGGCCGGCCAGACCCTGGCCCTGGTCGGCGCGACCGGCGCGGGCAAGTCCACGCTGGCGCGCCTGCTGTGCCGCTTCTACGACCCGCAGGACGGCGCCGTACGCGTCGACGGCGTGGACGTGCGCGACCTGGCCGACGCCGACCTCCGCCGCGCGGTGGTGATGGTGACGCAGGAGAACTTCCTGTTCGCCGGCTCGGTCGCGGACAACATCGCCTTCGGCCGCCCGGACGCCACCCGCGAGGAGATCGAGGCGGCGGCCAAGGCCATCGGCGCGCACGAGTTCATCACCGCCCTGCCGGACGGCTACGACACGGACGTGAAGAAGCGCGGCGGACGCCTGTCCGCGGGCCAGCGCCAACTCGTCGCCTTCGCCCGCGCCTTCATCGCCGACCCGGCAGTGCTGGTCCTGGACGAGGCCACGAGCTCCCTGGACGTCCCCAGCGAGCGCATGGTCCAACGCGCCCTCCGCACCATCCTGGCCGACCGCACGGCGCTGATCATCGCGCACCGCCTGTCGACCGTCGAGATCGCCGACCGGGTCCTGGTGATGGAGGACGGCCGTATCGTCGAGGACGGCGAGCCCGGCGCGCTGCTGGCCGCCGGGACCGGGCGGTTCGCGGGGCTGCACCAGGCTTGGCGGGAGTCTTTGGTGTAGGGGTGGTGAGCGGAGCTGGAGCTCTGTGAGCTGAGCTAAGCGGTCGGCGTCGTCACTTCGGAGGCGGCGCCGACCAGCTTTCCAGCCGGCTTCGCAGCCTGGGCGACGACCCGCGCCGTCTCGTTCCCCGCGCGCAGCATGCGCTCGTCCCGAGCCGGCAGACAGCGGCGCGCCTCCGGGTCGTACACGGTCATCACCGCGCCGGCGTGGTCCGCGTCGAGCTCGGTGAGTGTGGCCGGCCAGCCCCGCTTTCGCAGCGCCGAGTGCAGGCGGCGGGCTTGCTCGACGTCGACTCGCGAGTCGGCGGTGCCGTGAATCACGTGGACCGGAAGTGGCGACGCGAGCACGTCGTCTCCTGCCAGCCGTTCCAGAGCCGCCCGGCCGGTCAGGGGATCCGGGCTCGTATACCCGCCGGCTATGGCGACGACGGCCTGAGGCCTCCAGCCGTCCAGTGCCCCGTCGTCCAGGGCGACAGCGACCGCGGTCTTGCCACCCAGCGACCAGCCGGCCAGCGTGATCCGCGTGGCGTCCCCGTTGAAGTCGGCTCCGTGTCGCTCAACGAAGAGGGCTGATTCACGTAGGTCCGTCTGCCCGCCGTCCTCGGCATCGGGTCGCCAGTCCGGCACGAAGCAGCCGACGCCCAGCGACGCGATCGCCCTGGAGAGCGGGGCGAGGACGTCGCGTTCGTTCGGTCCCCTCCCGTGCCACAGCAGCACAATCGGACACGGATCCGGCCGGTCCTCGGGAAAGTAAGCGTCCATACGCTGGCCGCTGCTCCCGTAAGCGAGCCCGTCGACAACGGAGACGTCCACTCGCTCCCCATCCCCGACCGCTTGACGCGGCGCTGCGCGGTGCCCAACGGACACACGCACATTTTCAGCCAGCTTTACCCGTTCTCTCAAACCATATTCAGCCTCTCCGCGCCCCACTTGCATCCCGCTGATGCCCGACCGTCTGCACGTGCGTCCGGCGCGTGCGCGCGGCCGAAGACGTTGCTGGTGAAGGCCATGGTGGCCACTCTGTGCATGTCGCGCCACTCCGCTGCGTAGTGCCAAGACTCGGCAAAGTCCCGGTCATCTTCGGGCCGTCTCCATTGAGACCGGACCGTGACCTCCGGCAGATTGCTCTCCCGACAGGCCTCGCGCGGGCGTTCGAAAACGAACACCCCACACACCCCGCGCACAGGAGGCGAAGTTCGGCGGAAGGCCTCTCTTGTCCGGCATATCCGGCTCCGGCTCCGGCAGACACGTCGCCAGCCACGCCAAGCCCGGTGCGATGACCCACGCCAAGGGCAAGGTCAAGACCGCGGCCGCGGTGACGAGTGTCCTGGCGGTCAGCGGAGGCGTCGCCACCGCGTTCCACATGCATCAGGACGGGCTTCGCAACAGTGCGGAGGCCGCGTCGTCGGGGGACGCGAACAACTCCGCCGCGATCGCCGCCGCGAACGCGCTGGCGGCCCGGTCGAGCACCGCCGCGAACCGTGACCTGGCGCGCCCCGGGCTGACGCAGAGCTCGTCCGCCGCGCCGAGCACGTCCCAGGCGCCGACGTCGGCCGCCACGTCGAGCACGACGCCGCCGGCGCCCACCTCGACGTCGACGACCAGCACCACGCCGCCGGCGCCGACGACCACCAAGTCGCCGATCCCGCTGCCGACGAAGACCTCGACGAGCACGCCGACGCCGCCGAAGACCACGACGACGACGCCGACCTCGTCCAGCTCCTCCGGCTCCGGCACCAACATGGGCTACAACGCCACGCCGGCGCAGGCCAAGGCGATGGCCGAGCAGATCGTGCCGTCCAGCCAGTTCCTCTGCTTCTCGAACATCATCGAGCGCGAGTCGAGCTGGGACGTCCACGCCACCAACCCGTCCTCCGGCGCCTACGGCCTGGGCCAGGCTCTGCCCGGCTACAAGATGGCCTCGATGGGCTCGGAGTGGCGCAACAGCGCCCTGGTCCAGATCAAGTGGGCGCTGTCGTACATGACCGGCCGCTACGGCTCGCCGTGCGCCGCGTGGGCCTTTTGGCAGGCCCACGACTGGTACTGACGTACCGACCAGGCGGCCCGGGACCCCACATCCGACTGCCGGCGCTTGCAGTCCTGAGCGCCGGCGCCGGACCCGGGTGGCCGCAAGACCGACCCGCGGCCGAACCCCCCACCGGCCCGCCGGGGCGGAACCAGGAAGGGTGCGTCAGCCGTCTGAGGCGGCGGCGAGCAGCGGGACCAGAACGTCGGACACCGGCGTCGGGATCCCGTGCCGCCGCCCCAGACGGCGAACCACTCCGTTGCGCGCGTCCCACTCCAGCTCCCGGCCCGCGAGCCGGTCGAACAGGATCGAGGACCCGATGTCCGGGTCCATCCGCTCGAAGATGCCGACCAGCGCCTCGGCCTCGCTCTCCGGCAGCGTCGCGCCCTCGGCCCGGGCCACCGCCAGCGTCTCCTGGGCCAGCGCCAGAACCAGCTCCCTGATGTCGGGGCGCTGGTAGATCGCGGCCCGGCGGCCGGTGGCCGCCATCACGCCGGCGATCGCGTTCGTGGTCAGCTTGCGCCAGGCCGCGGTGGTGAAGTCCGCGACCAGCTCGATCTCGACCGCCGGCGCCCCCTCCAGCAGCCGGGCGAACTCCTCGCCGTCCGGGCCCGCGGGGACCTGGATCATCGAGGAGATGTTGTTGCGGACGGTGATCTCGCCGGGCCCGGTCGGCTCGGCGCTGATCCAGACGATGGCCGGCAGCACGTGCGCGTCGTTCACGTACGGCGCGACCCGCTCCACGTGCTCCACGCCGTTCTGCAGCGCGACGACCGTCGTGGTCGGCTTGCAGAGCGCGTCCAGGTACCCGGCGGCGCCGTCGGTCTGATGTGCCTTCACCGCCAGCAGCACCCACTCGGCCGGCCCGGACACCTCCGCCGGGGAGGTTAAGATCGGGGCCTCCAGGTCGGTCGCGGTCCCCGAGACGTCGTCCACCACGCGCAGTGCCCCGGGATCGCGCCGTGCGCACAGCGTGACGGAATGCCGCCCCGTCTGCTGCGCCGCCAGCGCCGCGACCGAACCGATAGCGCCAGGCCCCACCACCGCTATGTCAGCCATGGCACAAGAGCGTATTGCTTCCGTGGCACCCCGTGCGAGGCGACAACAGGTTGCGATCGAAGGTTACCGCCGAGTTCACAGCGTTGCGGCGGGCCGTTACCGCACGTCCCCCATCAGCCGGTTGATGACCGGTGAGGCCGCGAACACCAGCACCCCGATGGCCGCCGCGACGAGTCCCAGCGACAGGAAGTAGCTGAAGTCGCTCATCGTGGTGCTGAGCTTGGTGACGTACACGTTCAGCGCGTTGCCGGTGGCCGTCGCCAGGAACCACAGCCCCAGCATCTGTCCGGCGAACCTGGGCGGCGCCAACTGCGTGGTCACCGACAGGCCGACCGGCGACAGGCACAGCTCCCCGATCGTCTGCAGCAGGTAGGCGACCGCCAGGAAGGCGATCGAGACCCGGTGCGTCGGCGTGGCGTCCTTGCCCGCGACGCTCATCACGAAGAACGAGCAGCCGATCACCACCAGCGCGATCGCGAACTTCACCGAGGTGCGCGGGGCCCGGTCGCCGAGCCGCTGCCACATCCAGGCGAAGATCGGCGCGAACACCATGATGTAGAAGGGGTTCGCGGACTGGAGCCACACCGAGGGCATCTCCCAGCCGAAGATGTGCAGGTCGGTCTTGTCGGCGGCGAACAGGTTCAGCTGGCTGCCGGACTGGTCGTAGATCATCCAGAACACCGTCGCGCCGATGAAGAAGGCGACGAACGCCAGCAGCTTCGGCCGCTCCCCGGCCGACAGCCCGCCGCGGCTGAACATGTACCCGAAGTACACGAACGGCGTGGCGATGATCGGCGCGGCCAGCCCGTCGGCGAAGGCCGAGACCGACCACTGGGTGATCGCCATCCAGCCCAGCACGATCGCCAGCACGATGGCCACGATCACCGCGCCGGCCTTCAGCGACCGCCGCAACTCCGGCGGCGTGATCGGCTTCGGCGGCCGCAGCCCGACCGTGCCCAGGTGCTTGCCCTCCACGATGTACCAGACCACCGCGAACGTCATGCCGATCGCCGCACACCCGAAGCCCAGGTGGTAGTTGATGTGCTGGCCGATCCAGCCGGCGGTCAGCGGCGCCAGGAAGGCGCCCATGTTGATCGCCATGTAGAACACCGTGAAGCCGGCGTCCCGCCGCTTGTCGTGCTCGTGGTAGAGCCCGCCGACCTGCGCGGAGATGTTCGGCTTGAGCAGTCCGGTGCCCAGCACGATCAGCCCCAGCCCGAGGAACGCCGTCGCCGAGGTCGGGACGGCCATCACGTAGTGGCCCAGCGCGATGATGATGCCGCCCCACAGCACCGAGCGTCTGGCGCCCCAGATCCGGTCGGCGATCCAGCCGCCGGGCACCGCCATCAGGTAGACGAGGCTGTTGTAGATGCCGTAGAAGCTGTTGCCGGCCTCCTGGGAGAGTCCCAGGCCGTGGTGGGCCGCGGTGTCGGTGAGGAACAGCACCAGCAGCCCGCGCATGCCGTAGAAGCTGTACCGCTCCCAGAACTCGGTGGCGAACAGCGTCTGCAGACCTTTGGGGTGACCGAAGAACGCTCGGTCCTCATCCTGCGGGGGCAAGCCCTGGGCGGGGGACGGAACGTTGTGGGTCGTCATGCGTTCGGTGCTTCCCGGACCAGATCGCAGCATTACAGACAATGCTCCGGATGGGGGAGCGACAGCCGGTCCACCCCGATTACCATCACACTCATGACCCGAGTACTGCTCGCCGAGGACGACGCCGCCATTTCCGAACCGCTGGCGCGGGCGCTTCGACGTGAGGGCTACGAGGTCACCGTCCGCGCCGACGGTCCCGGGGCCCTGTTGGCCGGTCAGAGCGGCGTCGACCTGGTGGTTCTCGACCTCGGCCTGCCCGGCATGGACGGCCTGGAGGTCTGCCGCCGGCTGCGCGCCGACGGCCACACCTTCCCGGTGCTGGTGCTGACAGCACGCGCCGACGAGGTTGACACCGTCGTCGGTCTGGACGCCGGCGCCGACGACTACGTCACCAAGCCGTTCCGCCTGGCCGAACTGCTGGCCCGGGTCCGCGCGCTGCTCCGGCGCGGCACCCCGGACCTGGGCAACGGCGTGCACGGCGTCCGGATAGACATCGAGTCGCACCGCGCCTACCTGGGCGACCAGGAGCTGAACCTGACCGCCAAGGAGTTCGACCTGCTGCGGGTGCTGGTGCGGGAGGTCGGCCGGGTGGTCACCCGGGACCAGCTGATGCGCGAGGTCTGGGACACCACGTGGTGGTCCTCCACCAAGACCCTGGACATGCACATCTCCTGGCTGCGCAAGAAGCTCGGCGACGAGGCCTCGCGCCCCCGGTTCATCACCACGGTGCGGGGCGTCGGCTTCCGCTTCGAGCGCGGTTAGCGCGCGGGCCCGCCTGCTGTGCGCCGCCGCCTGGTCTCCTCCACGTTCCTCGTGGTGATGATGGTCGTCATCCTGCTCGGCGTGCCGCTGGCCGTGCTGGAGGTGCGCTCGGTCGACACCAGCACCAAGACCGTGCTGGCCACCGAGGCCCGCATGCTCGCCCGGACGGTGTCCATGCAGGTCAGCAAGGCCAGCCTGGACGGCACCAACTCCGGGCCGCTGGGCAACTACGTCTCGAACATGCAGCAGATGGTCGCCGCCGACCACACCGCCACGATCAACGTCGACGGCCAGAGCCCGATGCAGGTCAACCCGCTGGCGATCGCGCCGGGCGCGCCGACCTTCACCGCCACCTTCAACGAGGACGGCGTGCTGCGCAACGTCGGCGTGCACGTCACCGTGCGGGCCCCGCGCGAGCCGGCCGACAAGCAGATCCGCAGCTCGATGTACCTGATCGGGGGCGTGGCGCTGGCCGTGCTGGTCGCCGCGACCGGGCTGGCCTACCTGCAGGCCCGCCGCCTGACCAAGCCGCTGGAGGAGCTGGCCGCCACCGCCGAGCGCCTGGGCTCCGGCGACCCGCGGCCCCGGCACCGCCGCTACGGCATCAGCGAGCTGGACCGGGTCGCCGAGGTCATCGACAGCTCGGCGGACCGGATCTCCACGATGCTGGGCTCGGAGCGCCGGCTGGCCGCCGAGGCCTCGCACGAGCTGCGCACCCCGCTGGCCGCGCTGTCCATGCGGCTGGAGGAGATCATCACCCTGGCCGACGACCCGCAGACCGTGCGCGACGAGGCCGAGGTGGCGCTGTCGCAGGTGGAGCGGCTGACCGACGTGGTGCAGCGGCTGCTCACCACGGTGCGCACGCACCGCCGCTCGGACCTGGCGGTGCCGATCGAGGTGGACACCGTGATCCGCCAGCAGGTCCACGAGTGGCGCCCGGCCTACCAGTCCATGCGCCGCGGGATCGTGGTCTCCGGCGAGCGGCGGCTGATGGCCATGGCCACGCCCGGGGCGTTCTCCCAGATCCTGTCCACGCTGCTGGAGAACTCGCTGATCCACGGCGCCGGCACGGTCACCGTGCACACCCGCGCGGTCGGCGGCTCGGTGGTGATCGAGGTCGGCGACGAGGGCGATGGCATAGCGCCGGACCTGGAGGCGAAGCTGTTCGAGCGAGGAGCCTCCTCTCGCGGGTCCACCGGGCTGGGCCTGGCGGTGGCGCGGGAGTTGGCCGAGGCCGACGGCGGCCGGCTGAACCTGGTGCTTCAGCGGCCGGCGGTGTTCGCCGTGTTCCTCACGGAGCACTCGCCGTTGTCGGTGATTGCGCGCTGAAGCCGTCGTCGGGGTCGGCGCCCTGGTTGGGGAGGGCGTCGTCGCCGTTGCTCGGCGTGGAGCCCGCGGGAGTCTCCGCAGCGGTCCCGGCGGCCCCGGCAGCCTCGGGGAACACGAACAGGTGCGAGGTCGTGAACCGGAACACCCCGGCGACCGGCAGGCCCAGCACGAACTTCGCGACGTTGGCCGCGGCGATGCTGTGGAAGCCCAGCACCCGGTCCCCGACGAACACGAAGCTGTTCTCGATGATCAGGCCTATCAGGCTGATCAACGCGAACATCGCCATCTCGCGGCGGCGGGCGTCGGCCGGGCGGTCGCGGAAGACCCAGTAGCGGTTGCCGATGTAGGCGGTGACGGTGGCCGCACAGGTGCCGCCGACGGAGGCGACGGTGTGGCTCAGCCCGGTGTACTTCCACAGCAGGTTCGAACTGCCGACGTCGGAGGCCACCCCGATCGCGCCGACCACGCCGAACTTGAGCATCTCGGCGTAGAGCTTGCGGACTGTCGAGGTGACCTTGGCAACGAGCACAGGAGGATTATCTACGCGTGAGGCGGGAGCGTACTCAGCGGCTCGCGGTCTCCGGGATCGGGCGCTGGTGGACGTGCGCCTGCTGCACATGTGCCTGCTGGACATGGGCCTGAGGGGTGTGCGCCGGGTAGCCGTTCTGCACCGGGTGGCCGGCCGGGTACAGCGGCGCGGTGGCGGCGGCCGGGACGACCTCGGGCTCGGCACCCTCGGGGAAGACGAAAGTCCGGTAGCAGTACAACCGGAACAGCATTCCGATCGGCATACCGAAGACGTACTTGGCGATGTTGACCGCCAGCGTGCTGTCCTCGCCCAGGCCGTACTTCGCGATGAAGACGAACATCACTTCGATGACCGCGGCGACGCCGTTGATCAGAAAGAAGAAAAGCATCTCCCGGTGACGGTCGATCTTGTCGCGGTCCTTGTACGTCCAGTAGCGGTTTCCGACGTACGCCACGCAGGTGGCCACCACGGTGGAGACGATGGTGGCGACGATCTGCTTGTCCTTGACGGCGAGCAGCATCCCGTTCAGCACGGCGATGTTGACCAAGAGGGCTGCCGCGCCCACGACTCCGAACTTCGACAGCTCGTGGACGAGGTGTTCGAAGCGGTTGTACAGAGAACGCACGACCGTCACGCCTGCCACCTGTCTTCCATCGGTTTTCTCCTAGCGACCCGAGGGTACCGTCCCTTTCTGAGCCACTTCGACAGCTGAGTGGGAAACCTCCGTTAAATCTACTCATCGCGACGTAGCTGTGACATCGGGCCGCACCCATTCGTGGAGTTTGGCCGGATTTCCGCCACCGATTGTGTCCAGGTGTGCAACCGAATCGGCGCAGGCCGCGTCAAAGGCGCCGCCGCTCCCGCCTTAGACTCAGGTGGTGAGCTTTCCGGTGGTAGGAGTCGTGGGCGGCGGCCAGTTGGCGCGCATGATGCAACAGGCCGCGATCGGCCTCGGGGTCGAGCTGCGCGTCTTGGCGCAGCAGCCGGACGATCCCGCGGCGCAGGTCACGCCGGGCACCGTGATCGGCGACCATCACGACTTCGAGGCGCTGAAGTCCTTCGCCCTCGGCTGCGACGTGCTGACCTTCGACCACGAGCACGTCCCCACCGACTTCCTGCACGAGCTGGAGGCCGCCGGCGTCGCCGTCCGCCCCGGCCCGGACGCGCTCGTCCACGCACAGGACAAGGGCCTGATGCGGCAGCGGCTGTCGGCGCTGGGGCTGCCGTGCCCCGAGTGGGCCCTGATCGCCACCGACGCCGACCTCGCCGACTTTGGCGCCACAGTCGGCTTCCCCTACGTGCTGAAGGCCACCCGCGGCGGCTACGACGGCCGCGGCGTGTGGATGGTCGACGACCTGGCCGCGGCGCGGGCGGTGCTGGCCGGCGCCGCCGAGCGCGGCGTGCGCCTGCTGGCCGAGGCCAAGGTGCCGTTCGTCCGCGAGCTCTCGGCCCAGGTCGCGCGCTCGCCGCACGGCCAGGCCGCGGCCTACCCGGTGGTCGAGTCGCTGCAGATCGACGGCGTCTGCCGCGAGGTCTACGTGCCGGCCCCGGGGCTGTCCGAGGAGGCGGCGCTGGACGCGCAGCGGATCGCGCTGACCGTCGCCAAGGAACTCGGCGTCACCGGGATGCTGGCGGTGGAGATGTTCGAGACCGCCGACGGCGCGGTGTTGATCAACGAGCTGGCGATGCGGCCGCACAACTCCGGGCACTGGAGCATGGACGGCGCGGTCACCGGCCAGTTCGAGCAGCACCTGCGGGCCGTGCTGGACCTGCCGCTGGGGCAGGTGAAGCCGGTGGCGCCGGTGGTGGTCATGGCGAACGTGCTGGGCCTGGACCTGCCCGAGGTCTACCCGGCGTACAAGCACGTCATGGCGCACGACCCCGGGGTCAAGGTGCACATGTACGGCAAGGCTGTGAAGCCGGGCCGCAAGATCGGGCACGTGAATGTCCTGGGTCTGCCGGGCAGGTCGTTCGAGGACACCGTCGAACGCGCCCGGCACGCCGCCGCTTACCTGCGAGGAGAGATCGATGAGTGAGGCGGCCGCGGGCCCCCTGGTGGGCGTCGTCATGGGCTCGGACTCCGACTGGCCGGTGATGAAGCTGGCGGCCGAGGCGCTGGAGGAGTTCGGGATCGCCTACGAGGCGGACGTGGTCTCGGCCCACCGCATGCCCCGCGAGATGATCGCCTACGGCGAGAAGGCGGCCGGCCGCGGCCTGAAGGTGATCATCGCCGGCGCCGGCGGCGCGGCCCACCTGCCCGGCATGCTCGCCTCGGTCACCCCGCTGCCGGTGATCGGCGTCCCGGTCCCGCTGAAGTACCTGGACGGCATGGACTCGCTGCTGTCGATCGTGCAGATGCCGGCCGGCGTCCCGGTCGCGACGGTGTCCGTGGGCGGCGCCCGCAACGCCGGCCTGCTCGCCGCCCGGATCCTGGCGTCCCACGACTTGGAACTGCTCGGCGCCATGCGCGCCTTCCAGGATGACCTCAACGCCCAGGCCACAGCCAAGGGTGCGGTCCTGCGTGCGGTTAGGGCAGAGTAGGCCGGGCGCATAGCGGGGCACACTCGTCTGGTATCCGTTGTCCATGCCCTACGTGGGTGACTACCGTCCGCTGAAGAGAGGACAATCACCTCACGCGCGCGACGACAATGGGGGAGCAGTTCAGTGGAGGCCAACCGACCCGCTCCGGGGCCCGGCGGCTACGGCGGCCTCGGTGCCGGGAGCATCGTCTCGAAGAACATCCAGCCGCTGCTGGAGGCCGACCCGCGGCAGATCGGGCCGTACGCGGTGCGCGGGCGGCTGGGTCAGGGGGCGATGGGCAGCGTCTACCTCGGGTTCGCGCCGACCGGGCAGGCTTTCGCGCTGAAGGTGCTGCGGCAGGACTTCGCCGCCGACCGGGACTTCCGCAAGCGCTTCGCCCGCGAGATCGCGGCGGCGCGGGCGGTGCACTCGCCGTTCGTGAACGCGGTGACGGACGCGGATCCGAACGCCGCGACGCCGTGGTTGGCGTCGTACTTCATACCGGGGCCGCCGCTGAGCGCCGCCGTGCAGCTCGCGGGGCCCTTCTCGCCGCGGTCGGTGGCGCATCTCGGGGTCGGTATCGGGCTGGCGTTGCAGGCCATCCACACCGCGGGGATCGTGCACCGGGACCTGAAGCCGGCGAACGTGCTGGTGGCCTCGGACGGGCCGCGGGTCATCGACTTCGGGATCGCCCGCGCGACGGACGCGAGCATGCTCACCGCCACCGGCATGCGGCTGGGCACGCCCAGTTTCATGGCCCCCGAGCAGGTGGCGGGGGCGGATGTGGACGCCCCGGCCGACGTCTGGGCGGTCGGCGGAATGCTGATCTACGCCGCGACCGGCCGCACGCCGTTCGGCCTCGGCGACGCGATGGCGATCCTGTACCGCGTCGAGCATCACGAGCCGGACCTTGAGGGGCTCGAACCGGCGTTGGCGTACATCGCCGCGCGGTGTCTGACGAAGGATGCTGCTGCGCGTCCCACTCCGACGCAGCTGGTTGAGATGTGCCGGGCCGCGCTCGACGGCGGTTTGCAGGGGCATCCGGCACTGCGGGGGTCGGACGTCACGGGGTGGCTGCCGTCCGCGGTGTCGCGCGATCTGGCGGCGCGGGCGGTGGAGCTGGCGAACGTGGGGCAGGTGGTTCCGGGGCCCGGGCCCGCGCCGGCTCCGATAGCTTCGCCGACGGCCGGGGCCGGCGACACCGGCCTGGGCACCGGCGCCGGCGGCAAGACCGGCGGGCTCGGCGGATTCTTGCGACGGAAAGGCGGAGGGCAGGCGACGAACGCCGGCTCCGCGACGGGGGCGGCTTACAGCGGGCAGCCCATTGGTCAATACAGTCAGGGGACTGCGATGAGTGGCGGGCAGGGTCAGTACGGGCAGCCGGGCGGCCAGACCGGCGGCGGACAGTACGGGCCTGCGCCGGGGCAGGGGCAACCGCAGGGCGTCCCGGAGCCGGACGAGCAGGACCCGAACGGGACTGGTGGGCAGTACGGCGCCGGCGCGGGTCAGACACCGCCGGGGCAGGTGCCGCCAGGGCAGGTGCCGCCGGGACAGTACGGCGGCCAGCAGCACGGGGCACCTGGCCAGTTCGGCGGGCAGCAGTACGGTGCGTCGGCTCCGCAGGGTTACGTCCAGGCCGGCGGCGGTGCGCAGCAGCCCGGGCCTCCGGCGTGGGGGCCGTCCGGGCCCTCGGGCAGCGACATGCCGACCATCATCACGCCGGCTCCGGCTGCGGCGCCGGCTCCGGCCCCGGCGCCCGAGCCGCAGGAACCGGCTTGGCGTGCCGCAACGTCGTCGCACGCGCCTGTTCCGGCGCAGGAGCCGACGCCCGAGCCGGATTCGGCAGGGCTGGCCGGGCTGCCGGCGGGGTTCACGCCGATCGGTGAGGAGGCCAAGCGGCTTGCCGCAGCGGCCGAAGCAGCGGATTCGATAGCCGCGGCCACCAATGCGCCGGACGAGAACTCGGGTTCTGGGCAGCAGCCGTCTGCCGAACCTGCTCCCGAGCCCGAGCCCGCCACGCCCGAATCCGCCGCGTCCGACGTCGATGCCGCCTTCGGCCCGCCGAAGCCGGCCAATCCCGGCGTCCCGCAGATCGCCGAGCCGACGTTCGCGACCAACTTCAACATCCCCGCCGTCACCCCGCAGTCCGAGGCCGGGGCCGCGCCGCCGGCGGCGGCGCCCAAGCCGTCGATCGGGATCCCGCAGATCGCCGAGCCCACGTTCGCCACGAACTTCAACATGCCGGTTGTCACCGCGGCGTCCGGCGCCGGCGACTCCGAGGAATCCGAGGGCGGCGCACCCGCGCCGGCGTCGAGCGGGGTCACGGTCCCGCAGATCGCGGAGCCGACGTTCGCGACCAACTTCAACATCCCGGTGGTCACCGCCACCGACCCGAACGCCGATGGCGATGACGCGCCCGCCCCGCGCACCGGCCCGCCGCAGGTCAGCGTCCCGTCCATCGCCGAGCCCGGCTGGGCGACCGGCTTCGGCATGCCCGCGGTCACCCCCGGGGCTCCGCCGCCGGACGCCGCGCCCTCCGCCGACGAAGACGCGGCCCCCAAGCCGATCACGCACGCCCCGCCGATCCCGCCGCACCTCCAGCAGCCGATGACGCCGCCTCCCGGCTTCGGCGGCCCGGCCACGGCGGCGAACCGCCAGCAGCCTCCTGCCGCGCCGGGCCAGCAGCAGGGCCAGCAGCCGGGTCAGCAGCCGTTCGCGCCGTCGCAGCCTTCGACGCCGAGCTCGCCGTTCGCGCAGACCCAGATCCAGAGTCCGCAGGGTCAGCAGCCGTTCGGCTCCCCGCCGCAGCCGCAGGGCGCGCAGGGCCCGCAGGCTTTTGGTTCCGCGCAGCCGCAGGGTCAGGCTCAGGGCGCGCAGGGTCAGCCTTCCTTCGGCTCCGCGCCGCAGCCGCAGGGCCAGCAGTCCCACCAGCCCTTCGGTTCCGCCCCGCAGTCGCCCTTCGCCGGACCCCAGGGCCAGGCTCAGCAGCCCTATGCAGCGCAGCAGCAGGCGCCTTACGCCCAGCAGCAGCCGCCGCAGGGCTATCAGCAGCCACCCCAGGCCGGCTACCAGCAGCCCCCCGCGCAGGGTTACCAGCAAGCCCCGCAAGGCTTTCAGCAGCAAGGCTTCCAGCAGCCGCCCCAGGGCTTCCAGCAGCAGCCTCCCGCCGGCCAGCACCAGGCCTACCAGCACCCGCAATCCCAGCCCCAGCCGCAGGGCCAGCCCAACCCCCAGTTCGGCTACGCACAGCAGCCCCCCGCACCGCTCCAACAGCACAACCCCCAAGTCGGCGGCATGACGATCGTCCCCCTCCCGCCGTCGATGGAGTCCCCGTACGGCGTCCCCGAACGCCCGCACGGCCCCACCCCGACCCTCCTCGACACCAGCGTCCACAAGGGCTGGTCCTCCTGGTCCGGCACCAAGCGCATCATCGTCCTCGCGGTCGCGGGCATCGTCGTCATCGGCGTCGTCGTGGGCGCGATCCTCGCGCTGTCCGGCGGCAGCTCCTCCAAGTCCGGGGCCGGCGCCCCGCCCGCCGCCGCTGTCGGCGACGCCGCCGCCACGACCGCGGCGGCGGCCGGGCCGATCGGTGCGCAGCAGGGGGCGCCGGGCGCGCGCGATGTCGTTCTGCGCGGGCTCTACGGTGCCGCCGCAGCGCACGACTTCCAGACCGTCTGCGCCTCCCAGACCGTCGGGGCGCAGCAGGGTGCCGCCAAGAGCGCGGGCTGGAACGGGCAGGGCGACCCGATGCCGCAGTGTGAGAAGTACTTCCAGGACCACTGGTCGAACATCAGCGCCGACTACCTGCGCGGCCGCCAGGTGACCGACGTGAAGCCCGGCTCGACTCCGACGACCATGACCGTCACCGTGAACGATCCTCCGGCTTCCGGCAGCGGCACCACCCGCAGCTTCACCGTGGTCTGGCAGGACCCGCACTGGCTGCTGGAGGCGGCCAGCGCCTGATCCACGCCGCGGACGGACGTCGGTCCACCAGTCCACTGGACGGCGCCGTGCTCAACGCAGCCCGGCCGGACCACTAACCTGTCAGTCATGACAGGGCATGGACCGGCCGTCGCAGCGGTCGGAAACGCGGCGGGCACAGGGAGTAATGGTACGTACTTCAGTGCCTACTCCGTGGTCGGGATCCTCCTGCTCCTGGGAGTGGCCTTCGTGGCGACGGCGTTCGGGGCCAACCGCTTGTTAAGCCCCCACGCGCCGACCCCCGAGAAACTCCTCACCTACGAATGCGGCGTCGACCCGGTCGGCGAGGGGTGGGCCCATACGCAGGTCCGCTATTACGTATATGCGTTCCTATACGCCATCTTCGCTGTAGACGCCGTATATCTGTTCCCCTGGGCGACCATCTTCGCGGCGCCCGGTTTCAAGGGGACGACGCTCGTGGAGATGTTCGTCTTCCTCGGCTTCCTGGCGGTCGGCTTGCTGTACGCCTACAAGAAGGGTGTGCTCGCATGGCTGTAGACCTCCCCATTCCGCGCGTGGGCGCCCCTGCGCAGAGCTCTGCAGAGGGAACCGGAGCGGCTCTGGGACTCCTCAACAGTGCCGCCCCGGCGCCGATGCGTGTCGTCCTCAACTGGGGACGCCGCTACTCCCTCTGGGTCTTCAACTTCGGCCTGGCCTGCTGCGCGATCGAGTTCATCGCCACCTCCATGGCCCGCCACGACTTCATCCGTTTGGGCGTCATCCCCTTCGCGCCGGGACCGCGCCAGGCGGACCTGATGGTCGTCTCCGGCACGGTCTCGGACAAGATGGCCCCGGCCGTGAAGCGCTTGTACGACCAGATGCCCGAACCCAAGTACGTGATCTCCTTCGGGTCCTGCTCCAACTGCGGGGGCCCGTACTGGGACTCCTACTGCGTTACCAAGGGCGTCGATCAGGTCATCCCGGTGGACGTCTACGTACCGGGCTGCCCTCCGCGTCCTGAAGCGTTGCTTCAAGGAATCATTAAGCTGCAGGAAAAGATTGCAGCCGAAGATCTCTCGGCGCGCTATAGCGGACGCGACCCCCGGAACGCTCCGCGGCTTCCCTTTATGCGTCGCTCTCCTAAGCATCTCTCCGCAGGGGCCATAGGGTCTACCGACGCTAAGGGATCCCCAACCGTCGCCGACACGAAGACCATCGCGGACATCCTCGCGACGGCCCAGGCGCCGGTCTCTCTGCTCCCTCCGCGCGAGGACGCCCCGACGGTCCTGCTCCCGATCGTGGAGAAGCCGAAGCCGCCGAAGCTCTTCTACCGGCGCTACCCGAAGGAGCTGCGGCGCTCCCGCGACATCGGCCTCAACATCCTCAACCAGAAGCCGGACGCCGACGATGACTGAGACCGAGACCTGGGACGACGTCCAGGAGACCTTCGGCGAACGGACCGTCACGGTCGCCTCTGAGAACTGGCTGGCCACCCTGGAGCGGGCCCACGGGCTCGGGTACACGTTCTTCGACTGGCTGACCGCCGTCGACGAGGAAGCCGCCGGATTCGACGTCTTCGCGCACGTCGCCAAGGTCGAGGGCGACGACCGGGCGACCCGCCTGCTGATCAGGACCCGCATTCCGAAGGACAAACCCGAGCTGCCCTCGGCCGTGCACGTCTATCGCGGCGCGAACTGGCACGAGCGCGAGACGTTCGAGATGTTCGGCATCACGTTCACCGACCACCCGAACCTGGTCCCGCTGCTCCTGCCCGACGGTTTCGACGGGCATCCGCTGCGCAAGGACTTCGTGCTGGCCGCGCGGGTCGCCAAGGAGTGGCCGGGGGTCAAGGAGCCGGGGGAGGGCGGGCCTTCGCACGCGGCTCCGGCCGGGCGCGCGACGCGCCGCCGGATGGTTCCGCCGGGCGTTCCGGACGGTTGGCTGAAGCCGTTGCCAGAGGACGGGGTCGACGAGTCCGGCGAGTCCGCGGGATCTGCCGAATCTGCCGCGTCCGCCGAATCCGAGACTCCCGGGCAGGAAGGCGGAGCATGACCGTCACCGACGCCGTCGTCCGGCTGGCCGTCATCCTGGGCTTCTTCCTGGTCGTGCCACTGGTCGTCGGGCAGATGGAGCACAAGGCCATGGCGCACATGCAGTCCCGCGTGGGGCCGATGTACGCCGGCGGCTTCCACGGCTGGGCGCAGCTCGTCGCGGACGGCGTGAAGTTCGCCCAGAAGGAGGACGTGGTCCCGGCAGCCGCCGACCGCCGCGTGTTCCAGCTGGCGCCCGCCGTCGCGCTGATCCCGTACCTGGTCGTGCTGGTGACGATCCCGATCGGGCCGGGCACGCAGGTCGGGCGGAACCTGGACGCCGGGCTGTTCTTCGTGCTGGCGGTGCTGGGCGTCGCCGTGCTGGGCTCGCTGATGGCAGGCTGGGCCAGCGCGAACAAGTACTCGCTGCTCGGCGGCATCCGCAGCGCGGCGCAGCTGATGGCGTACGAGCTGCCGATGATCCTGGCGGCGTCCTCGGTGGCGATGGCGGCCGGGACCCTGTCGCTGACCGGCATCGCCGAGGCCTGGCACTGGTACTGGCTGCCGTGGCAGCTGATGGGCCTGTTCGTGTTCTTCGTCTCGGGCCTGGCCGAACTCCAGCGGCCGCCCTTCGACATGCCGGTGGCTGACTCCGAGATCATCTTCGGGGCCTACACCGAGTACACCGGCATCCGCTTCGCCCTGTTCCTGCTGGCCGAGTACGCGGGCATCGTCGTGCTGTCCCTGCTGACCGCCGTGCTGTTCCTCGGCGGCTGGAAGGGCCCGTTCTACTTCGGGCTCGGCGAGGCCGGCTTCGGCTGGTTCTGGACCCTGGCGAAGACCCTGGTGCTGGCCTTCCTGGTGATCTGGCTCCGGGTGAGCTACCCGCGCCTGCGCGAGGACCAGCTGCAGAAACTGGCGTGGACGACCCTGATCCCGCTGGCGTTGGCGCAGATCGCGCTGACCGGAATCCTGAAGGTGGTCTGAACCAGATGAGCGCGGACAAGCGCGCCCTGCCCGGCGCCGGCCTGGCCAAGGGCCTGGCCACGACCCTGAAGACGATGACCCACCGCTCCGTCACGGCGCAGTACCCGGACGTGAAACCGGAGCTCCCCCCGCGTTCCCGAGGCGTGATCGCCCTGCTGGAGGAGAACTGCACCTCCTGCATGCTCTGCGCCCGCGAATGCCCCGACTGGTGCATCTACATCGACTCCCACAAGGAAGTCGTCCCGGCCACCGAGCCGGGCCAACGCGACCGCACCCGCAACGTCCTCGACCGCTTCGCGATCGACTACAGCCTGTGCATGTACTGCGGCATCTGCATCGAAGCCTGCCCCTTCGACGCCCTGTTCTGGTCCCCGGAATTCGAGTACGCCGAATTCGACATCGTCGACCTCCTCCACGAGAAGGACCGCCTCCGCGACTGGATGTGGACGGTCCCACCACCCCCCTCGCACGCCGCGAACGCCGAGCCGCCGAAGGAGATCGCCGCCGCCCAGAAGACGGTCGAGAAGCAGGCCGCGGCCGAGGCCAAGGCGGCAGCCGACCGCGCGGCGGCGGAGGCGACGGCGGTCGCGACGGCCCCAGCTGCCAAGCCGGCCACCCCCGCGTCGGCGCGGACCCAGCCGCTGCCGCGTCCCGAGGCGCCCGCGCCGAAGCCGGACGGAACGGTGCCGCTGCCGAAGCCGGAGGTCGACGACACTGCCGAGATCCCGAAGATCACGGCCCCCGACGCGTTGACGGACACGACGGAACTGCCGAAGGTCGAGTCGGCGGAGCCTCGCGCGCAGGCTGGGGACGACTCGAAGCTTTCGGCGACGCTGGCCGCTGAGATCGCGGCCGCTGAGGCTGCGGGCAAGGCCGAGCCGGAACCGACTCCTGCGGCTGCCGAGGCCAAGACCCAGCCGATGCCACTGATCGAGTCGGCCGCCGGGCCTGCCGTTGAAGCGCCGGCTGCCGAGGCCAGGACTCAGCCGCTGCCTCCGATCGAGTCGGCTGCCGAGCCTGCCGCTGAAGCGCCGACTGCCAAGGCCAAGACCCAACCGCTGCCTCCGGTCGAGCCCGCTGCCGGGCCTGCCGTTGAAGCGCCGGCTGCCGAGGCCAAGACCCAACCGCTGCCTCCGATCGAGCCGGCCGCCGAGCCTGCCGCCGAAGCTCCGCAAGAAGCTGCCGCCGAAGCTGAGGCTGAGTCGCCGGCTTCGAGCGAGCCAGCTGCTCAAGCCGAGCCGGCCGAGGCCAAGACCGAGCCGCTGCCTCCGATAGAGCCTGCTGCCGAAGCCGCGCCAGAAGCTGCGGCCGAAGTGCCAGCTCCGAGCGTGCCTGCTGCCGAGGCCGAGTCTGCTGCTGAAGCTGAGCCGGAAGCTCCCGCCGAAGCATCAGCATCGGCATCGAGCGAGCCCGCCGCCGAAGCAGCTCCCGAGCCGGCAGCCAAGCCCGCGGCCCGCTCGCGCAAAACCGCCGCATCCAAGACCACGAAGTCCACCGCCAAAACCACACCCCGCCGCCCCCGCAAGACAGCATCATCCGACTCCACCGACTCCACCGAGTCTCCCGACTCCACCGAGCCCAAGCCCCAACGCCCCCGCAAATCCGCCGCCCCCAAGCCCGCGGCACCAGCCCCAGCGCCCGACTCGGACCCGGCCCCCGACTCCGCCCCCGACACCCCGGAGGCCGCCGGATGACCACCACCCGCGCCCTGAGTTCCACCACCGGTGTGGAGATCACCTTCGTGCTCGTCGGGTTGCTGACCTTCGGTGCCGCGATCCTCACCGTGACCGTGCGCAACCTTGTGCACGCCGCGCTCTGGCTCGTCGTCTCGCTCGGCGGGCTCGCCGGGTGCTATCTGCTGCTCGCCGCCGAGTTCGTGGCGTGGGTGCAGGTGCTGATCTACGTCGGGGCCGTCGCCGTGCTGCTGCTCTTCGGGTTGATGCTCACGCGGGCGCCGATCGGGCGTACCACCGAGCTGGATTCCGGGAATCGGTGGGCTGCGGCGGTGGTGGGGTTGGCGACCGCCGGGGTGTTGGTCAGTGTCGTCGGCGACGCTGTGCGGACGACGTGGTTCGATCCGCGCCAGGCGGTCGTCAACGGCACCGCGAAGGCCGTCGGCTCCAGCCTGTTCCGCTACTGGGTGCTGCCCTTCGAGCTCCTGTCGGTGCTCCTGCTGGCCGCGCTGGTCGGGGCGATCGTCCTGTCCCGGCGGGACGTGTCCGCGGACGCCGAGTTCGCCATGGATGCCGCCGACGCCGAGACGGAGGCCGAAGCCTGACATGCACGCCATCTACCCCCTCACCCTCGCCGCGCTGCTCTTCGCGGTCGGCGTCTACGGCGTCCTCGCACGCCGCAACGCGGTGGCCGTCCTCATGGCGATCGAACTCCTCCTGAACGCGGTCAACCTCAACCTCGTCACGTTCTCCAGCCTCCTGCGCGACCAGTACGGCATGGGCCAGGTCTTCACGATCTTCCTCATCACCGTCGCCGCCGCCGAGACCGGCCTGGGCCTGGCCATCGTCCTGCTCCTCTACCGCAACCGCGGCACCGCGGCCATCGACGACGCCCGCGAACTCGGCGAGGACGGCGCCCTGGGCCTCAAGCGGGTCCCGCCGCAAGCAGACGGTGACGGCAACGGCAACGCCGACGCCGCCAACACCGCCACCGCGACAGCCGCCCGAACCCCCAAGGCGGTGACCAAATGAGCACCCTGGCCCTCTGGATCCCCCTCCTCCCCCTGCTCTCCGCCGCGGCCCTCGCGGCGGTCTCGCTGTCCGGCCGGGGCCGCCGAACGGTCCCCGCCCTGGCCGTCCTCCCCATCGCCGCCGCGGCCGTCCTCACCTTCGTCGTCCTGGTCGGCCACGGCACCGGCGCCGCCACCGAGTCCCGCATCCGCTACGCCGCGACCGGCGGCCCCGAGCTCTGGCTCGGCGCCCGCGTCGACGGCCTGGCCGCCCTGATCGCGGTCCTGGTCGGCGTCGTGGCCACCGCGGTCCAGCTCTACTCGGTCAGCTACATGGCCCACGAGGAGCGCTACACCTCCTACTCCGCCCTCATCTCGCTGTTCACGGCGGCGATGCTGGTCGTCGTCTACTCCACCGACCTGCTCGTCCTGCTGGTCGGCTGGGAGGTCATGGGCGCCTGCTCCTACTTCCTCATCGGCCACCACTGGGAACGCCCCGAGGCCCGCGGCGCCAGCATCAAGGCCTTCCTCGTCACCAAGTTCGGCGACGTCCCCTTCCTGCTGGGCATCCTGTTCCTGGCGCACGGCGCGGGCACCTTCCGCGTCCAGCCGATCCTGCAGCACGCGATCCAGCAGGGCGGCCACGGCTACACCGCCGCCGGCGCGATCCTGCTGATCGGCGGCGTCATGGGCAAGAGCGCGCAGGTCCCGCTCCAGACCTGGCTCCCGGACGCGATGGCCGGCCCGACCCCCATCAGTGCCCTGATCCACGCGGCCACCATGGTCGCCGCCGGCGTCTACGTCGTGGCCCGCCTCTACCCGGTGTTCCTGGTGACGCCGGCGGCCTTGTGGATCCTCGCGATCGCGGCGACCCTCACCACCGTGACCGCCGCGCTCTCCGCCTTCGCGCAGCGCGACCTCAAACGCATCCTCGCCTACTCCACGGTCAGCCAGCTCGCGCTGATGGTCGCGGCGCTCGCGGCCGGCGGCCGGGACGCGGCGGTCTTCCACCTGATGTCGCACGGCGGATTCAAAGCCCTGCTGTTCCTCGGCGCCGGCGTCATCATCCACAAGGCCGGCACAGGCGATGTGGACGAGCTCAACACCCAGGACCTGCGCCGCAAACTGCCGGTCACGTTCATCACCATGACGATCGGCCTCGCCGCGCTCGCCGGCGTCCCGCCCTTCTCAGGGTTCTTCTCCAAGGAGTCGATCGCCGGCGCGGCCTACGACACCGCGACGCACAGCGGCCCGACCAAGTCCCTCCTCGGCCTCACGCCACCAGCCGGCATCGGCTGGTTGGTCCTCGTCGCCACGCTCCTGACCGGCTTCCTCACCGCCGCCTACGCCCTGCGCACCTGGCTGATGCTCTTCGGCCCGCTGGAACGCGGCTGGTTCCGGTCGGCCGTCGAGCTCTCGCAGCGCCAGCCCCAGGCTCCGGCACCGTCCGGCGTGAGCATGGCTGAGGCCGAGGCCAAGGCCGAAACTGAAGTCGCGCCCCCGACGGCAGCCGATGCCGCCGCAGGCAGTGAGTGGGCCCTGGAAGCACTTGTCGCGGAATCCATCCGCGAGAAGACGGCCGCCGAGGTCGCCGCGGCCGCCGACGCCAGCGCATCCGCCGAGGCCGCGAAAGCCACCAAGGCCAAGACCAAGGTCAGGACCGGCCCCGAAGCACCACGCGCCGAACTCCTCCCGCTCGTCGTCCTCGCCGCGGTCACCACCGTGTTCGGCTTCGCCGGCCTGAACCTCGGCTGGTTCGCCTCGTGGCTCGGCGACGCGGACGGCAACGCCTACCACGCCAAGGCAGCCGAAGCGGGCAAGCTCATCCAGCCCGCCGACGCCTACCACCTGGGCCCGGGCCTGCTGTCGATCCTCTTGGCGCTGCTCGCCCTGGCCCTCGGCCTCGGCGTGGTCCTCGTCGCCGCCCGCGCCAAGCCCGGCACGGATCCGAACCACGTCCTCGGCTTCCTGCGCAAACCCGCCTTCCTCGGCTTCCGCGCCGACGACCTCCAGGACGCGGTCGTGGTCCGCCCGACCCAGGCCGCCGCGGACGCCGTCGGCTTCCTCGACACCGAAGTCGTGGACGCCTACGTGCGCGGCAGTGGGCACGCGGCCCGCCTGCTCGGCGAGGGGCTGCGCCGGATCCAGACCGGCAACGTCCAGCTCTACCTGACCGGGGTGCTGACCGGAGTCGTCGTCATCGCCGCCGCCCTCGGATTCGGAAGGTAGGGAAAGGGATGAAGGCCCTTCTGCTGGCGATGCTGCTGGTCCCGCTGGCCGGTATCGCAGTGCTCTACCTCCTGCCGCGGGACGTCGCCGAACGCTCCGCAACACGCGTCGGCTTCTACGCCGGCGGTGCCGTGCTGGTGCTCGCCGCCGCACTGGCCTGCGTCTTCGACTACACGAAGACCGGATACCAGGCGGGCGTCAACTGGAACTGGATCCCGGCTCTGCACATCCGGTTCCAGCTCGGCGTCGACGGCATCTCGCTGCCGCTGGTACTGCTCACCGCGCTGCTGTCGGCGCTGTGCTTCTTCTACTCGATCCGGCACATGCCCGACGGCGGAAGTCAGAGGTCGTACACGGCCCTGCTGCTCCTGCTCGAAATCGGCATGCTCGGGACCTTCCTGGCCGCCGACCTGATCCTGTTCTTCGTCTTCTTCGAGATCGTGCTGCTGCCGATGTGGGCGCTGATCGCCTACTGGGGCACCGACGGGGCGAAGGCGGCGGCGAACAAGTTCATCCTGTACACGCTGCTCGGCTCGGCGGTGATGGTCGTCGGCTTCCTGGTGCTCTTCGCCTACGCCGACAGCTTCGACATGGCGTGGCTGACCGCGCACGCCCGGGGCGACGTACCGAAGGGCGCCGCCCTGACGGCTTTCGCCTTGATCGCGCTCGGATTCGCGGTGAAGACGCCGATGTTCCCGCTGCACACCTGGCTCCCCGACGCGCACACCGCCGCACCGACCACCGGATCGGTGCTGCTGGCCGGAGTGCTGCTGAAGATGGGGACGTACGGGTTCGTCCGCATCGCGGTGCCGATCCTGCCGCAGGCCGCGCCGACGTACGCGCCGGCACTGGCGGCGTTCGGCGTCGTGGGCGTCATCTACGGCTCGCTCGCCTGCCTGTCGATCGCGCGCAAGCCCGACGGGGATCTGAAGCGGCTGATCGCCTACTCCTCGATCGGCCACATGGGCTTCGTACTGCTCGGCATCGGTTCACTGACCACGGTCGGCATGAACGCGGCCCTGTTCGCCTCGGTGGCGCACGGCCTGATCACCGGCTTGCTGTTCTTCCTCGTCGGCGGCCTCAAGGTGCGCGTGCACTCGGCGAAACTCGACGACATCGGACGGGCCCTGTACCGGCGGGCACCGAAGTACGGCGTGCTGATCGCCTTCGCGGCCATGGCTTCGCTGGGCCTGCCCGGACTCGCCGGATTCTGGGGCGAGGTCCTGGCATTGTTCTCGGCGACCAGGCCGGGCACCGGACTGACGCAGGGCTCGTACATCGCGATGGCCTCGATCGCGGCGGTCGGCCTGGTGCTGACGGCGACGTATCTGCTGGCCGTGGTGCGGCGGGTGTGCATGGGCCCGGCCGCGACGCCGAGCGAGCAGCCGGTGACCGAGCTGACCGCGGTGGAGACCGCGACCTGGACGCCGCTGGTCCTGTTGACACTGCTCGCCGGCCTGTGGCCGGCGCTGCTGTTGGGCATCACCAATCCCGCTGTCCGCGTCCTGATGAAGGGAGTCTGACGTGACGATCTCCTCCCTGGTCCAGAACGTCTCGTACGCGCAGATCGCCGCCCCGCTGATCGTCGCGGCGGGAGCGGTGGCGGTGCTGGTGGCGGAGGTCTTCCTGCCGCCGAAGCGGAAGCCGCTGGTGTCGTGGCTGTCGTTGCTGGTGCTCGCCGGGGCCGCAGCCCCGGACATCGCCTTGTGGCCGGGGCGCACGATCGGCACGTTCTGCATGCCGCAGAGCGCCGCCGGCCTGTACTCACTGGGGATCGGCGAGCCGCACGGCATGCCGAGCACGTGTTCTTACGTCGCCGACCGCTTCACGCTCATCTTCCAGTTCATCGCCCTGGCCGGCGCGTTCATCGTGGTCCTGATGTCTGCCGCCTCGATGAAGCGGGACCGGATCCCGACGGGGGAGTACCACTTCCTGCTGCTGTCCTCAGTGGCAGGCGTGCTTGTCCTCGCCGCCTCCCGGGACCTGATCACGCTGACCATCGCGCTGGAGACGGTGTCGCTGCCGGCGTTCGCACTGGTCGGGCTGAAGCGCTGGAGCGGCCGGTCCTCCGAGGCGGCCCTGAAGTTCTTCCTGGTATCGGTGGCCTCGACAGCGGTGATGCTGTTCGGCATCAGCCTGGTCTACGGCGCGACGGGCAACGTGCACTTCGGCCCGGTCGCACTGCACCTGCACGCGCTGACGGGCGCGACCGGCGGGACCAGCGGCCCGATCCGGCACCTGGCCTACCTCGGAGCAGGGATGACGCTGGTCGGGTTCGGCTTCAAGGTGTCAGCGGTCCCGTTCCACTTCTGGACGCCGGACACCTACGCCGGCGCACCGGTACCGGTCGCGGCGTACCTCTCGGTGGTCTCGAAGGCGGCGGGCTTCGCCGGACTGATCCTGTTGACCGGCACGGCTTTCAGCCCCCTGCTGAACAAGACCGGCCCCCTGCTGGCGGTGCTGGCCGCGCTGACGATGTCACTCGGGAACCTGGTCGCACTACGCCAGCGCGACGCGGTGCGACTACTGGCCTGGTCCACGATCGGGCAAGCGGGATACATCCTGGTACCACTGGCGGCGCACGATCCGACGTCGTACACGAAGCACATCAACGCCTCGGTGGCCTACATCATCATGTACGCCGCGATGAACCTCGGCGCATTCGCGGTAGTGCACTCGGTGCACAGCACGAGCCTGGACGCCTACCGCGGTCTGGCGAAGACACGGCCACTGGCCTCAGCGGCGCTGGCCTTCTTCCTACTCTGCCTCGCCGGCCTGCCCCCGGGCTTGATGGGACTGTTCGCGAAGGTGGCAGTGTTCGGCGCCGCAGCCGGCTCGCACCTGGTGTGGCTGGCGGTGGTGATGGCAGTGAACGTGGTGATCGCGCTGTACTACTACCTGAGCTGGACCGCGCGCCTGTTCGCGACTCCGGACGCTGCCACGGCGGCCGTCGGCCGCTCGCCGGCCACACTGCGGTTCGCGATCGGGCTGACGGTGCTGGCAGCGCTGCTGTTCTCGGTCTGGCCGCAGTCGGCGCTGGGGGCGTTTTAGGGCGGCGCTGCTCGGACCGGCGATGTGGTGAGTCGTGTCCGACCGGACCATGCGGGGTGTTGGTTCTGGGTCCCTCGCCGCGTCGGCGGGCTCTGCCAACCTGGCCGGTTTGGCGGTGTCAAGCCGGGCGCGGCTGGACCACAGCAGCAGGGGTGCGGCTTGATTCCGCCAAACCGGGCTGGTTCCGTTTACGGCGACGACGCGGCGAGGGACCCAGAACCTCGGTGACCACAAGCAGCGACCACCGCCGACCAGCGCAACGCAGGCAACAGCGGATAGGAAGCCGAACAGTCGCGGGCCGCCGCCGAACCGCCGGACGCGCGGGTCGCCCCCTCGCTGTAGAGCGCCCGCCGGAGGCCTCAAGGTGCCCACCACGCCCAACGATTGCCGCCTACGACATGCGCAGTGACTCGGACCGGCGCGCGGTCGTGGACACGAAAACCGGCAGCCGCCGACGTGAACCAGTGTGCGAGTCGGGCATGCCGCCATTTTGTTATGGAATTATCCCCCCTTATACGTAGATATAGCACGCGCCGCCGACACCGACACCGACACCGCCGCCGACACCGACACCAAAACCGCCAGCCGCCAGCGCAACCAGCGGGGCACAACCGAACTGCGTCCCCCTGCGAGGTCATCAAACCATGCGCGAAGCCGTAAAAAGCCTTAAAACCCACCAAGCAAACCGCACCAGCCCACCTGCACCAGCCCCCCAAACGAGCCCCCCGCACCACCCACCACCCCCCACCCCCACCCCCCTACCGCAAACTCTCCCCAGCAATCTCCTCCAACCGCCGCACCCGCTCCGGAATCGCCGGATGCGTCGAAAACAACCGCGACATCCCCGCCCCCCGAAACGGATTCGCAATCATCATCGAACTAGCAATCATCAGCTCCGGCTCCGGCGCCAACGGCCGCGCCTGCGTCCCCCGCTCCAGCTTCACCAGCGCCGAAGCCAGCGCCAGCGGATCGTTCGTCAGCCGCGCGCCCGAAGCATCGGCCTGGTACTCACGCGACCGCCCGATGGCCAGCTGGATCATCGACGCCGCCAGCGGCCCCAGGAACATGATCGCGAGCATCCCGACCAGCCCGGGCCCGTCGTCGTCCTCGGAGCGCCCGACCGGGATCAGCCAGGCCAAATTCACCAGCCACATGACTGCGCTGGCCAGCGCGCCGGCGATGGAGGCGATGAGGATGTCGCGGTTGTAGACATGCGACAGTTCGTGGCCCAGGACGCCGCGTAGCTCGCGCTCGTTGAGGAGGTCCAGGATGCCCGTCGTGCAGCACACGGCGGCGTGCTGGGGGTTGCGGCCGGTGGCGAAGGCGTTCGGGGCGTCGGTGTGGGAGATGTACAAGCGCGGCATGGGCTGGCGGGACTGCGTCGACAGTTCGCGGACGATGCGGTACATCGCCGGCTGCTCGACCTCGCTGACCGGCTGGGCACGCATGGAGCGCAGCGCCATCTTGTCGCTGTTCCAGTACGCGTAGGCGTTGGTGCCCACCGCGATGAGCAGGGCGAATGTGACACCGGTCCGACCCCAGAAGCTGCCGATCCCGACGATGATCGCCGACAGCAGGCCCATCAGTGCCGCGGTTTTCACGGCGTTGTGGCGCCCATGGAGATGCGTGGTCGATGTCATCGACGTCCTTGCCCGTTTTCCCTCGTCCTTGCCCTTCCCCTTCAGTCCAACGTAGGTGAAGATCTCCGGGGTTCCCGGGCGGTCGGCCGGGCGGTGGGCCGGGCGGGTGAGGCGGGAGGGGTGGGAGCGGCTAAACCGCCAGATCCCGGGAGGTGAAACGGGCCCAGGCCAGGCAGATGGCGACCACGGCGTAGCCCGCCTGGAGCCACAGGCTGTGCGAGATCGTGCCCCAGTAGACGGGGGTGCGCAGCAGGTCGGCGAAGGCCAGCCAGTCGAACGAGAACAGCCACGGCTGTACCGAGGTCAGCTGCGGGATCGAGCCGGCGATCTCGGCGACGACGATCAGCCCGATCGTCCCGGCCAGCGCAGTGGCGGGGGAGTCGGTCAGCGTCGAGATCGTCAGCCCGAGGACCGCCACCCCGGCCATGCAGCAGGTCACGACCCCCGCGATGAGCACCGCACGCCCGAACGCCGCGCCCAGCGGGATCGTCGCCCCGCTAAGCATCGTCACGTCCCGCATCGGGAACAGCACCGCGCCGGTCGCCAGCGCCGACAGCGTCACCGTGCACGTCGCAGCCACCGCGTACACGACCGCCGCGATGAGCTTGGCCGCGAGCAGCCGAGTCCGGCCCACCGGCCACGCCAGCACAGTCCGCAGCGTCCCGTCGGCGGCGTCCCCGGCCACCTGGTCCGCGGCGACCACGCCGACCGCCACCGGCAGGAACAGCGGGACCATCAGCGCCAGCGACGCGAAGACCAGGAACAGGCCGTTGCCGGCCACCTGGTTCAGCATCCCGGTGCCGGTCCCGGACCCGAGCCCGGACACCCGGATCGAGACCCCGAGCAGCACCGGCACCACCGCGAGGACCGCGAGGATCAGCAGATTGCGACGCCGGCGGAAGGTCAGGGCCAGCTCGATGCTAGGAATGGCTCCCCACCTCCGAGACAGAAACAGATTTCGACGGTGTCCCCGGTGTCCCCGGTGTCGCGGCGACCGTCGCCTCCAGCGACTCCGGTGTCGCGAAGGCGACGAACAGCCGCTGGTCCGGCGTGAACACCAGACTGACCAACCGGCTGCTCCAGACCAGCCCGACCGGAGTCTTGTCCCCGGCCGCCATCATCATCCGCAGATAGCTCTGCAGCGGCGTTCCCGGAGTCCCGGCCAACGCCGCCAACACCGCAGCCGCTCCCTCCGGTGCCGGCTGCTGGGCGTCATGGCCGGCGCCGAGCCCCGCAATCAGCTTCGTCGGGTCGAAGCCGCCGATCGCCACCGCCGCAGTCCAGCCCTTCCCGGCGCCGAGCACCGGATTCACCGTCGTGTCCAGCGCCGGTGCGGGCTCGTCGACCACCTTCGCGCCGGGCGGTGGCGTGAAACGCAGCTCCGAGGTGTCGGCGGCGAAGCTCACCGTCTCGAACTCCGCCCGGATCGCAGGGCTCGACGATCCCGTCGGATAGATCGCGACGCTCAGCGGTACCCCGGTCGCCGCGTCGACCGCGACCTGTACCGAACCGACGGTGGTCCCGTCCGAATGCGGGGTGATCTGCAGGACGTAGCAGTCCCGCCCCGCGACCTGCGTCGTCTGCCGGGCCGAGTACGCGGTGTCGAACAACAGCGTCTGGACCGCCGTCGGCCCCGTGAACGTCTTCGCCAACTCCGACGGCGAGGCGAACGAAAGCAGCGCCGCGGTCAGAGCGTTGACCGTGCTGTGCCGCGCCGTCTGGTGCGACGAGTCCCACGCCCACAGATCACTGCCGTCGCGGTACAGGTCGTACTCCGACAGCGTGTCCTGCACCCCGATCCGCTCGCGCGGTTCGGGGCCGGAGTTGTCAGTGGCGACCCGCACGAAGTGGACCCCCGACAGCAGCCGCATCGGATCCGCCCCGCCGTCGCCGCCGAGCTTGGGCAGCTTCGGCAGCCCCACATCGACCGTCAGCTGCACGGTCCCGGACACCGTCGGCGTCTGCGGCTTCCCGATTTTCTGCAGCAGCGACAAGGTGGATATACCGGGCAGACGCGGCGAATCCGACGCGCCGAGGCCGTGCGAGACGGCGGCGACGACCACCACGGCCGCCGCCGCCACGAGCGGAACGAGCATGCGCCGGTGCATCCGGTGCGCCTCCCCCGGACTAAGCCCGCGACGCCGACGCCGACGCCGACGACGCCGACCGTGCCGACCGCGCCGACGACGCCGACGACGCCGACAGCGCCGGCGCCGTCCGGCTCACCGGCTCACCGGTAGTTGGTGAACTGGATCGCGAAATCGTAGTCCTGCTCCTTGAGCAGCGACTGCGTGGCCTGCAGGTCGTCGCGCGACTTCGAGGACACGCGCAGCTCCTCGCCGATGATCTGCGCCTTGACGCTCTTGGGCGCCTCGTCGCGGATCAGCTTGGAGATCTTCTTCGCGTTCTCCGAGGAGATCCCCTCCTTGATCGCGACGCTGATCCGGTACTCCTTGCCCGACACCCGCGGGTCCGAGGCGTCCAGCACCTTCAGCGAGATCTTGCGCTTGACCAGCTTGTCCTTGAACACGTCGAGCACCGCCGCGACCCGCTCCTCGGAGCTCGCCTTCATCTCGATGCCCTCGCCGGACCACCGGATCTCGGCGTCCACCCCGCGGAAGTCGAAGCGCTGGGCGATCTCCTTCGACGCCTGGTTCAGCGCGTTGTCGATCTCCTGCCTCTCGACCTTGCTCACCACGTCGAACGACGACTCCGAAGCCACAGTCCGGTCCTCTTTTCTACTCAGCTCTCCTCGGCGGAGCATGTCCGCCGCGCTGAACGATCCTAGACGCGTCGCTACTTCCACGAACGCAAGTAGGACCGAGAAGGCGAGCCAAGACCGGTGACGTCGTCGTAGCCGGTACCGGTGGCCAGCAATCCGTCGTCACCGAGCTGGTACAGCCGCGCCTGGTGCGCTCCCTTGCCGTCCAGGCCCAGGTCGACCACCGTGGCCGGCGGCGTGCCCGGGCGCGGGGAGTCCG
This sequence comes from Catenulispora sp. GAS73, assembly GCF_041262085.1. NCBI lineage: Bacteria > Bacillati > Actinomycetota > Actinomycetes > Catenulisporales > Catenulisporaceae > Catenulispora > Catenulispora sp. GAS73. The sequence continues at coordinate 433,368 of NZ_JBGCCM010000002.1, read as the reverse complement.
CGCCGAGCGAGGTCGGGGTCACGTCGTGGAACGCGCCGCCGGCCGCCAGGCTGTACAGGGCCGGGTTGAGGAAGCCGAATGGATGACCGGCGGCCTGTTCGGCGTCGGCCATTACGCCGGCGAACAGCGGGGCGGCCAGTGAGGTGCCGCCGATCGTCGACTCCGCGTAGCCGACCGTGCCGTTCGGCAGCTTCTGCGTGACCCCGGTCAGGAAGCCGGTCATGGGATCGGCGTCCATCGCCACGTCCGGCACCGTGCGCATCGGCTGCGTCGCCGGCTTGCCGCTGAGCAGTGTCGTGGCCAGCGCCTGCGGGACGACCCCGGCCTGGTAGCTCGGCTGCGGCACGTCCTCGCTCGTCCCGCCGCCACCCCCGAACCGCCACTGGCCGGTCCCCGCCGAGGGCGCCCACGCGCTCCCGCCAGACGCCAGCGACGACCGCCGGTCGCCCCAGCCGACCTCCCCGACGTACTGGTCCCAGGGCCCGATCGCCAGGCTGGTCCCGCCGACCGCGGTCACCCACGGATCCTGCGCGGGGTACTCGGTCTGCGGCCGGGCCGAGCCGCTCGCGCACTGCGCCGAAGGATCCTCGGCGCCGCAGTCCCCGGTCGAGAACAGGAAGCTGACGCCCTGCTGCCCGCCGCGTTGGAACAGGGCCGAATACCCGGCCATCGTCGCGGGATCCTCGTCGCCGTAGGTGCTGTGCGGGATGCCGCCCCAGGAGTCGGAGACGATCGTCGCGAGGTGGTTGTCGACGACGGTCTGCAACGCCGCCATCAGATCGGTGTCGTCGCAGGAGGCGGCCGCGACGTAGACGATGTTCGCCTGCGGGGCCATGGCGTGCACGGCCTCCACGTCCAGCGCCTGCTCCACGGCCCAGTCCGCCGGCGCCTCGCATTCGCCGTCCGTGAGGTGGTGGTACGCCGGGGGAGTGACCTCCCGGTACTGGCTCGGGTTCAGCAGCCGCTCGTCGTGGTTCATCGCGTAGCGGTTCGCGTCGGAGAGCATCGTGGGGGAGGCGTACGCGTCGACGATAGCGACGGTGACGCCCTTGCCGCGCTCGCGGGACTGGGTGACGCCGTAGGCGTAGCGCAGCTGCTCGGGGGTGTAGCCGCAGACGGCCAGCGGATTGCGGCCGCCGAAGGCGTTCGGGACGGTTCTGGCGGTGAGTTCGCCGTAGTAGTCGGAGCACTTCTCGGGACCGATGTAGTCGGTGCTGTCGTCGGTCAGCCGTATGTGGTTCGTGCGCATCGCCAGATGGCGGGCTATGTGCTGCGCCGGGGCCGGCGACGGCGCTGGAGTCGGTGTCGGCGTCGAGGCCGTCTCCGAGACAGCGCCCTGTGACACTGCTGTGAACGCGGCGGCCGCCAGAGTGGCAGCCCACGTGGAACGACGGACTAAGCGTCCGAACATGAACCCTCCCGTATCGGTACGTATGTCGGGTTCGTACCGTCTCGGGAGTGTGCGGAAGCGCGGCCGCCCCGAAAGGGTGACCGCGCGTCCTGACTTCTAGTGTTTGAACGAGTTCAGATACTCCTCACGGGGGGATCCCAAGCCGGTCGCGAGGTCGTAGCCGGGTCCGGCGGGCAGACCCTGATCGTGTCCGAGCTCGAACAGCCGCACCTGGTGCCGGCCCTGGGCGTCGGTGCCGAGGTCGAGGACTGTGGAGATGTCCGCGGGCGCTCCGGCCGGCTGCGCGACCACGTCGGTGAACGTGGCGGAGGTCGCGCGCTTGTAGAGGTCCGGGTTCGCGAAGCCGATCGGCTTGCCGCCCGCCGCGACCTGCGCCTGCTGCGCGTCGGCCTGCGTCGCGGCGAACATCGGCGCGGCGGCCGAGGTGCCGCCGACCGCGATCTCGCCGTACTGGCCGGTGGTGGCGTCCGTGACGCCGACCTGGACCGCGGTCAGCAGGTCGCCGTCCATGGCGGCGTCCGGCAGGGTGCGCATCGGCGTCGCGGTCTTCGCCCCGGTGCCGAGGGTGTGCGCGAGGGCGTCGGGGACCACGCCCTTCTGGTAGTCGGGCTGCTGGAAGTCCTCGCTGGTCCCGCCGCCTCCGCCGAAGTAGAAGTCGCCGGGGAACGGGACCCAGCTCTTGCCGTCGTCGGACAGCGCCGAGCGCCGGTCGCCCATCGAGGCCTGCCACAGCGGACCGCCGTCGGGGCCGAGCGCCAGCGCGGTGCCGCCGACTCCGGTCACCCACGGCGAGGAGACCGGCCACTCGGTCTGCGCCCGCGCCGACCCCGGGTCGCAGCCGGGTCCGGTCCGCGCCGAGTCGTCGCCGCAGTCGCCGGTCGCGAAGTACAGGCCGATGCCCTCGGTCGCGGCGTACTGGAACACCTGCGTGGCCTGCGAGATCAGCGCCGGGTCGAGGTTGCCGGACAGCCGGTGCATGGTCTCGCCGAAGGACGAGGAGATGATGTCCGCGGCGTGGGTGTCGACGATGGTCGCCAGGGTGGCGTTGATGTCCTGGTCCGCGCAGGAGTTCGCGCCGAAGTAGTGGACGGTCGCGCCGGGGGCGGTGCCGTGGACGGTCTCGACGTCCAGCGCCTCCTCGCCGGCCCAGTCGCCGGGGGTCTGGCAGACCCCGTCGGTGGTGTGCGTCCACTGGCTCGCGGTGACGCTCTCCTGGTACTGGTTGCCGGCGAACGGGGCGTCGCCGTGGTTCTGCGCGAAGCGGTTCGCGTCGGTGAGCATCGTCGGGGAGCCGTAGGCGTCGATGACCGCGACGGTGACGCCGGAGCCGGTCAGGCCGGAGGCGCTGACGCCGTACGCGGCGCGCAGCTGGCTGGGGACATAGCCGCAGACGTCGATCGGCTCGGGGGTGTTGTAGCCGCGCGGCAGGCCCGGGTCCGCGGTGAGCGCGCCCCAACTGGGGGAGCAGGACGGGAGCGCCGCCGTCCGCGCGCGGGGCGTTGCTCCGGCGGAGTGACCGGCGTCGGGATGTTCCGGCAGGTCGGCGGGCAGGGGGGTGCCGCCGTTGGAGTGAGGCGCGGTGGGATTGCCGATGCCGGTGTAGGCCGGGGTGGCGGAGTCGGCCTGGCCGAAGCCCGCGGCGCCTTGGCCGCTGGCCGCGATCCTGAGCGTGCTTGCGCCGACCGGGTGAGCGCTCATCCCGCGCCGGGCCGTGATGGCCGCGGTCGCCCCCTCCCGCATGCCGCGCACCTGCGTTTGCCCGAGCCGCGCCACGTTCGCCACGGCCCGTGCGACCTCCGGCGGCGCGGTCAGCCCCAGCGTCCGGGTCCCGCCGCCGAACGCCGCCCGCACGGCTCCGGCGGTCCCGGTCGCGTCGATCCAGTGCGGGTCCTGGCCCGTGACCTGCATCCCGGCCGCCTTGAGCCACTTTCGCACGGCCTTGACCTGCGTCTGCGTCGCCCCGAACCGCGCCTGGGCCTGGGCCGGTGTCAGGTAGTGGCCGTACTGCGCACTGCCCGGCGTGGACACCGCCCGCGCGTACGCCTCCAGGCCCGCCGGATCCTGCCCGGCCAGCCCGATCCGCACGCTCACCGGCGCGCCGTGCTCCTGCGCGCCGGCCGTGGCATCGGCGTCGGCCGCCCCGGCGGCCAGCAGCACGACCGCCATCGCACATCCCAGGTATCGAAACATGAATCGGTGTTATCCAGCACAAACAGATTCATGTCTGGTGATTCAAGGTGTGGCAATATTCTCATCAAGTTTTCCACCCGCGGGCATTCGAACATTGACGCTGTCTGTCATGCCCCTTACGTTCCAGCCGTGTCCGTCAAACGAGTGCGTACCGTGTTCATGTCGCTCGCACTGCTGACCTCCGCGCTGCTGCCGGGACCGGCGCACGCCGCCAAGGCCGTCGCCACTACCGGCACGGCTTCGCTCGCCGCGTCCTGGACCGGCCCGCTGAGCACCAGCGGCCGCTACGTCGTGGACGCGACCGGCGACCGCTTCAAGCTCGTCGGCGGCAACTGGGACGGCGCGCAGGGCCACTGGACCGGCAGCGGCTCCCCGACCGATCCGGCGCAGAACCACGCCGGCGAGGTCTCCTACGACGTGCCGCTGGCCCTGGACCGCGCGCCGATCGCGCGGATCCTGGCGGACTTCCACGGCCTGGGGATCAACACCATCCGGCTGCCGTTCGCCGACGCGATGATCCACGACACCTCGACCGTCCCGGACGCCGCGGTCGCCGCCAACCCGCAGCTGCGCGGACGGACACCGCTGCAGGTCTACGACGCCGTCGTCAGTGCCCTGACGAACGACGGCTTCGCGGTGATCCTCAACAACCACACCACGAGCTACCGCTGGTGCTGCGGCCTGGACGGGAACGAGCGCTGGAACAGCGGGCAGACCACGCAGCAGTGGGAGTCCGACTGGCTGTTCATGGTGAACCGCTACAAGGACGACAAGCGCGTGGTCGGCGCCGACCTGCGCAACGAGGTCCGCCGCGACACCTGGGACGACCCGAACTGGGGCCGGTACGACGACCACGACGAGTACGCCGCCTTCGAGGAGGCCGGCAACCAGATCCTGGCCGCCGACCCGGACATGCTGATCATCATGGAAGGCATCAACTGGTACGGCATCCCGGCCGCCGGCTTCTCCCACGGCCGCCCGATGCTCACCCCGGTCCAGAACCTGTCCAACACCCTGATCACCTCGGACAAGCTGGTCTACGCGGCGCACTTCTACAGCTACACCGGCCCGAACAACTCTGGCGCTGCGGCCGGCAGCGCGGGCGCCACCAGCGACCCCCGCTACGAGGACTTCACCCCGGACCAGCTCGCCTCGGTGGTGAACCAGGAGGCGCTGTTCGTCACGCAGGCCGGCCAGCACTTCACAGCCCCGGTCTGGGTGAGCGAGTTCGGCGCGGCCGGCCGCGGCTCGACCGATGCCAAGGAACAGGCCTGGTTCGACAACTTCACCAATATTCTTGCCGCCGACGACACGGACTTCGCCATCTGGCCGCTCATCGGCTACACCGCCGCCGACGGATCGCTTCAGGACAACTGGGCCCTGCTGTCGTACGACACGTCCGGCAACCGCGTCAGCATCACCGATCCCGGTGACTGGCGTCTCGCTGACTGGCAGAAGCTGACCTCAGCCCCCGCCGTCACCGGCCCGGTCCCCGCCTCGCCGCACTGGAACATGCTCGACCTCGACCACGCCGACTACGACGTCTCCACGACCATGCTGGCGCAGTCCGACTGGTCCTCCGGCAACCGCAAGGGCGACTGTCCCGACACCGAGCGGCTGATGGCCCTGGGGCGTGGCAGCAGCCGCGGACTGTGCACGGACTCCTCCGAACCGGCGAAGGGCGCCGGCGCCTGGACCGTCGTCACCGACGAGCGCTATGTGACCGAAGGCGACTGGGCTTCCGGCTACAGCAAGCTCCAGTGCCCCGACAACGCCTTCGCCGTCGGCTACAGCGTCCACAACAACGCGATGGCCGCCCTGCTGTGCGCGCCGTCGGCCACCGCGCTGCCGACCGCCGGCCGCGACGTCTGGTTCAACCAGGGCGACAACCGCCCCTCCGGCGGCGGCTCCACGGCCTCGGACTGGGCACCCGGCTCTTACAAGGGCCAGTGCGCGGACAACGAGTACGTGGCCGGCGTCGCCTACACCTGGCAATGGGCCGAAGGTGGCGTTCCGGATGCGCTTCTGTGCCGGCCGCTGGTCTGATCTGAACTGTGACTCTATGTCGGTATTCACCACTTCTGGGACGTGAACACAATCACGAAAATTTCTGTGACTCACGCGCTCGGCTAGGGTCTCCCCCTACGTCCGAACAAAAAAGCTCGGGTGTGGAGGCCTGACGATGGTGACGGAAACAGACGCGAATTTGGTGTCCGCGGCGGCGGCGGGGGATCCGGCTGCCTTGGAGCGCCTGGTCTCCGACTACCTGCCGCTGGTCTACAACATCGTGGGGCGCGCGCTGCCGGTGGCCGCCGACGTCGACGACGTGGTGCAGGAGACCATGCTGCGGGTGGTGCGGTCGCTGCCGACGCTGCGCGACCCGCGGGTGTTCCGGTCCTGGCTGGTCGCGGTGGCGATGAACCAGGTGCGGGACCACGCGCGGGCCTATCAGGGCCGGCCGCGGTCGCTGGACGAGGCGCCGGAGCCGGCCGACCCCGGTGCGGACTTCGCCGACCTGATGCTCACCGAGCTCGGGCTGACCGGGCAGCGGCGCGAGGTCGCGATGGCCACCTCGTGGCTGGACGACGACGACCGCGAGCTGCTGTCCCTGTGGTGGCTGGTCGAGGCCGGGCACCTGACGCGCGGCGATCTGGTCAGCGCGCTCGGGCTGGAGCCGCACCACGTCACGGTGCGGATCGCGCGGATGAAGGCGCAGCTGGAGGTCTCGCGGGCGGTGGTGCGCGCGCTGTGCGCCGCGCCGATCTGCCTGGAGCTCTCGGACCTGGCCATGAACTGGCACGGTCGGCCGGAACCCCTGTGGCGCAAGCGGTTCGCGCGTCACGTCCGGCAGTGCCCGACCTGCGCGGGGCTGGCGACCGACTTCGTGCCCGCCGAGCGGTTGCTGGTGCGGCTGCCGCTCGTGCCGCTGCCGTTCGGGCTGGCCGAGGCCGTGCATCGCGCGGTGCCCTCGGCGTTCCACCCCGCGGCGGCTGCCGCTCAGCAGCCGCTTCCGGGCGGGCCGGGGCAGGGGCCGGGACAGGGACAGGGGCCGCGGCCGACCAGGCACTCCCACCGCCGAATACACAGGGCGGGAGCGCGGTCCGCGGCCTCGCACTTCGCCGCCAAGGCCGCTGTCGCCCTGGCCGCGACGACGGCGGTCGTCGGGGCCGTGGTGGTGACGACCGGGGCGACCGACTCCAAGGCCGACTCCCAGCCCGGCAGTGCCGTGACGTCGCTAAGCTCTGTTGACGGAAGCTCCACTTCCGCCGCCGCCACGCCCACGCCGTCGGATTCCCAGACGTCCACGTCCGCGTCGACCACTTCGGCGCCGCCGTCGTCCAGCCCGGACTCCGCCAAGCCGACTCCGAGTACTTCGAAGAGCTCCATGAAGCCCCCCACACAATCCACGGCCAGCTCGTCCGTGTCGCAGAGTTCTCATCCGGCCTCGACCGGCGCGCCGTCCACTTCGTCGTCCTCGTCCAGCTCGTCGTCGCAGGCGTCGCCGGCCGACCAGGTGCTTGCCGTGATCAACCAGGCGCGGGCCGGCCAGGGCCTGCCGCCGTTGACGATCAGCGCCGGGCTCAACAAGAGTGCCGCCGCGCACACGTCGGTGATGTCGTCCGGCTGCGGCTTGTCGCACCAGTGCCCCGGTGAGCCGGCGCTCGGTGACCGCGAGACCGCCGCGGGCGTGTCGTGGTCGGCGGCCGGCGAGAACATCGGCGACGGCGGACCGGTGTCGGACACGAACGCCGCCATCGCCTCGATGGCCGTCGGCCTGACCAACAGCATGCTGGCCGAGCAGCCGCCGGACGACGGGCACCGTCGCAACATCCTGAGTACCGACTACCACCACATCGGGATCTCGGTGTTCCGGGACAGCAGCGGCACGGTCTGGATGACGCAGGACTTCTCGGACTGAGAGTCTTGTCGCATGCAGGCCGACAAGACTGACGAGCTGACGCCCGATCTGCTTCCGCCGAGCAGTCAGGCACTCCGCAGTGAGCCCTTGACCGGAGGCGTGGCGCACACCGCCTGGCGCGTCGCGTTGGCCGACGGTCGCGAGGTCGTGGTGAAGGGCGGTCATTCCGTAGCCGAAGGCTTCTTCGGTCAGGAAGCCGAAAGTCTGGAGGCGCTGCGGGACATCGGCGGCCTGCCCACGCCGCAGATCCTGCACGTCGGTCCCCATTCGCTGGTCCTGGAAGCCCTGAACTCCGAACTGCCGGACACGCCGCAGTTCTGGGAGGCCGCCGGCCGCGCCGTCGCCGCGCTGCACGGCCACGGTTCGGACCGCCACGGCTGGCACCACGACGGCATGCTCGGTCTGCTGCCGCAGGAGAACGCCTGGGACGAGGACGGGTTCCGGTTCTTCGCCGAACACCGGATCCTGCGCTATCTGCGTGAGCCGAAGGTCGAGGCGGCTTTCGAGACCGCGGACCTGCGTGCGCTGGAGCGCTTGGCCGAGCGTCTTCCCAGCCTGCTTCCGGAGGCGCCCGCGGTGTTGGTCCACGGCGACCTGTGGCGCGCCAACATCATCGCCGACTTCGACGACCTGCCGGTCTTCATCGACCCGGCGGTGTACTACGGCTGGGCCGAGATCGACGTGAGCATGATGTATTGCACCGGCGGCGTGCCGGAGGAGTTCTTCGCCGCGTACTACGAGGTGCGTCCGCCGGTCGGCGACTGGCGGGAGCGCATGACGCTGCTGAACCTTCGCGAGTGGCTGTGTGTCGTCGCGCACTTCGGGGCGGAGGAGAGGTATGTGAGGCTCATCCGTGAAGTGCTGAAGCGGTTCTCATAGGCTCTGACCGATATACGTCTATGAGAGGAGCCGCGCTATGGCGACCATGCGGGCCGCACGTCTGAACCTGTCGAACCCTTCCAGCCCGACGCTGAGCGTCGAGGACGTTGAGAAGCCGACGCCGGGGGCCGGAGAGGTGCTGGTCAAGGTCGAGGCGGCGGGGGTCTGCCTGTCGGACGTGCATCTGGTGCGCGGTTACTTCGCCAAGCCGCGGCTGCTGGTCGGGGACACAGTCACGCTCGGTCACGAGATCGCCGGGACGGTCGCCGAGGCCGGGCCCGGCGTCACCGCCTGGAAGCCCGGCGACCGCGTGGTGCTCCAGGCCGGCGAGGTCCGCGACGGCCAGGTGTGGACCCGCGGCGTCGACTACGACGGCGGCTGGGCCGAGTACACGCCGGCGCGGCAGGACACGCTGGTGGCGCTGCCGGACTCCATCCCCTTCGAGCAGGGCGCGATCATCCCGGACGCGGTGTCGACGCCGTGGGGCGCCATCACCGCGACGGCGCACGTCGGCCCGGCGCAGGCGGTCGGCGTGTGGGGCATCGGCGGGCTCGGCGCGCACGCCGTGCAGCTGCTGCGCGCCATCGGCGCCTGCCCGATCATCGCGATCGACCCTTCCCAGGCGGCCCGCGAACGTGCCCTGGCCTTCGGCGCGGACCTGGCGCTGGACTCCGCCGACCCGGACCTCCGGACCACGATCCGCTCCGCGACCGGCGGCCTCGGCCTGGAGCACGCCTTCGACTTCGCCGGCGTGACCCCCGTCCGCGACCAGGCACTGCGGCAGCTGGCGCCCGGCGGGAAGCTGATCCTGGTCGGCCTGAGCGGCCAGCCGATCACGATCGAGAACAGCACCCGCTTCCAGTCCGCGCAGTACCAACTCCTGGGGCACTACGGCTCACCGGAGGAATCGGTCGCCCAGCTGATCCGCCTGGAGGCCGGCGGCCGACTGAACTTCGCGCGCTCCATCTCCGGCGTGATGAGCCTGGAGGAGGCCGCCGAGGCGGTCGAGCGGCTGGAGAAGAAGGTCGGGGATCCGATTCGGATTGTTCTGCGGCCGTCGCTTTAGGGGCTCGCCGCTAGGCGCCTCTATAGGATCACTTTTATAGGAACTCGCTAAAGAGCTCCTAAGGATCCCCGCAACGGCGCGCTGCGCAGAGGCACAGTGCGCGGGTGCTCCATAAACTGGCCAGGTCAGGACATTCGGCCCGGCCGGTGCGGGGCCTCGACAATCGGGAAGCACTCTGTTCGCCTACGTACTGGCCGCGCTGTTCGCGCTTCTGTTCGTCGACTCGGTGATGCGTGACCCACGGGGGTTCCGCAATGCGGTGTTCCTCGGGCTGACGCTGTCGTTCCTGGGGTTGGGCCTGCTCTACGGAGTGACGCGGACGTCCGGGGACGGACGGGTGCTGGCCGTCGTGGCGGTGGGTTTGCTGCCGACGCTGGGGCTGATGGCGTTGGTGACATTCCTGATCCTCAACGGCATGACGATGCTCCGTAAGGAGGGGCGGACTGCCGCGAACCTTCTGTCCCTCGCTTGTGGGGTCGGCATCATCGCGCTGGTGCTGTTGTTGGTGGCGGCCGTGGTGGCGCGGCGGCATGTGCTCATCGGTCTGGCCGCCGCCGCGGTGCTCGTCGTCTGTTACTTGGCGTTCCTGTTCTTCTGTTACCTCACCTATGGGTTCCTCTATAGGCGGATGCCTATAAGGCGCGCCGCCGACTTCGTCGTGGTGCTCGGCGCGGGCCTGATGGGAGGACGGTGGGTGTCGCCGCTGTTGGCGAGCCGGTTGGAGCGCGGGCGCTCTGTATACGAATCGCTTGATGCGCAGAACGGACCGATGCTCATCGTGTCCGGCGGTAAGGGATCGGACGAGCGGCTGTCTGAGGCCGAGGCGATGGAGAACTATCTAGTAGAGGGTGGGTTCCCTGCCGATCGGATCCTTAGAGAGGATCAGTCGCGGACGACGGAGGAAAACCTCATCTATAGCGCGGCGCTTATGCGGCAGTCCCGGCCAGAGGGCTACCGCTGCGTGGTCGTCACCAACGACTTCCACAGCTATCGCGCGGCGTTGATCGCGCGGGACCTCGGAGTGCCCGCTCAGGTGGTCGGCTCGCCGACCGCCGCGTACTTTCTGCCGAGCGCGACGATCAGAGAGTTCATCGCCGTGTTCGTGCGCTACTGGAAGGTGAACCTGCCGATCTGTGCATTTCTGGCGGCGCCCGCTCTGGTGATGCTGCCGCGCTGAGGCGCGCCTTCGACACAGACGTGTGTCCGCCCTCGAAGATGGGTTGGTGAACGGATACGCGGTTGTCGATGTCGAGACGTCAGGGTTCCAACCTCCGATCGCTGAGATCGTGGAGGTCGCGATCGTGCATGTGGACGTCGCCGGGCAGGTGACGGGAAGTTGGGACAGTCTGCTGCGACCGGAGGGCGGGGTCGGGGCGACGCGGGTGCACGGGATCACGCGCGAGATGGTGGAGCCGGCGCCGCGCTTCGAGGACGTCGGGCTCGACCTGCACGCGCTGCTCGCCGACCGGATCGTGGTCGCGCACAACCTGGCCTTCGACGCCAAGTTCCTGGTGACGCAGTTCGCGCGGATCGGCGTGCACTCCCCGGAGATCGCCGGCGGCGCCTGCACGCTGCGGACGTCGCAGGCGCTGCTGCCCGGGCCCTCCTACAAGCTGTTGGACTGCTGCGAGGCGGTCGGGGTCCAGCTGACCGACGCGCACAGCGCACTCGGCGACGCGCTGGCGACCGCGCGGCTGCTCGGGTTCTTCCTGCAGCGCGGGGTCAACGTCGGCGGAATGGCGGTGCGACCGCAGGCGGCGGTGCCGCAGCCTCGTGCCGAGCTCAGTGAGCTGTTCCTGTCCAGGTCGCGCTAGACGCGCTAGGTCGGGCTACGCGATGGACGCGAGCGTCGGGCAGGGCTACGGCTCGAACACCCCGTCGTAGTAGCCGGCCGCGGCGACGAGGACGGACTCGAAGTAGAGCGGCAACCCGTCCGTGTCGTCGGGAACCTCGTGCGCGGCGTCGCGGCTGAAGCCGAGTGCGAGGTCCGGCGCGTAGGCGAACCGGTCGCCGGCCTGACGCACGGTGCGGTGTCCGCGGGACTCCAGCTCCGTGAGCAGCTTGCTCCAAGGCGTACGGAAGACATCGATGCCTTCGAACGTCACCGTCGCGTCGTATCCGGGGTCCGGCGGCCGCCACACCTCGACGGTGTCCGCGTTCCCGCCCTCGTCGAGGGTCAGCGCGAAGTTGAACTCCGGACCGCCGGCGACCATCTTCGTCGGGATGACAAACGGCTCCCCGGCAATCTGGATCTGCGCACCGCGAGCAACGCTGACCGGGCCGAACCGCTCGGCCGCGCGCACCGTCTCCTCCTCGGAACGGCCCAGGACCATGCCGGTGAAACCGGTGGGCGGCAGCAACTCGATGTCCACGCCCCAGAACCTACAGCGCCTATAGCGCCCACAGCGGCCGTGGCGGACGCCCGAAGCGCCCGCCACGGCCGGCTCGGCGACCGAACGCCGACGCTGAATCAGCCCTCTGCGGCCCGCTTCTGCTTCCGATAGTGCTCACGCCAGATCAGCCGGTACACCGGAACCAACCGTGGTACCGACCGAAGCCCCGGAATGAACGGTACGAACACCAGCACCGCCCCGACCAGCCCCATCGTCCCCCACACCAGCGCGTCGCCGTTGCCGGAGGTCTTGTACGGCGAGATCTGGTACCAGAACGTGTACGGCGCCAGCCAAGGCTGCCCCGGGAAGTTGCCGACCTCGTTCATCATCCCCCACTGCGTTCCGGTCAGGTGCTGCGTCTGCGCCTCGGCGGCGAGGTCGCTGCCGTCGGCGAGGAACATCAGCGGGAGTGTGTAGTCCGAGTGGTAGAAGCCGTTCTCAGACATCAGCTGGCCCTCCAGCGAGCCGGCCTGCGCCTGGTTCAGCAACTGCGCCAGCATCAGCGGCACCGGGCCGTAGGTACCCGGGGTGACCTTGGTCGGATCGCCGCCGGCCTTGCCCAGCGCGGTGGAGTAGGCGCTGGTCCAGGCCGCGTGCTGGTCGTCGTTCGCCGAGTTCCACGCGCCGATCGCGGCGACCACCTCAGGGTTCTGCGGCACCGACGCCAGCGGCTTCAGGACGAACGCGTCCACGGTGTCGATCGGATGCGTGACCCCGGCCGTCTTGGCGATCGCCAGCGGCCCGAGCTTCTGCCCCTGGGCGGCGGAGTTGTACGGCGGGCCGTAGCCGGCGGTCGTGCTGCTGCTGTCGAGTTCGGCCAGCGCGGTGGTCGTGAAGTCGCCCGGGTCGTTGGTCGCCCAGGCGGCGATGGTCATCGCCTTCACGTCCGGCGAGGAGAACGCCGCGGCCAGCACGACGGTCAGCACCACGACCGCGACCAGCGCGATCACGAACTCCTTCACCAGGTCGTAGGGCCGCGAGCCGAACGAGTACGGGTCCGGTTCGGCGTGCGCGCGGCGGCTCATGCCCGCACCTCCGGAGCCGGAGTATCGGCCTCATCCCGCGCCCGCACCGGCAACGGCGGCACCACGCCCCGTCGGCGCACCAGCAGGATGTGCAGCACCACGATCACCGACACGACCAACGGCAGCAGCGCCACGTGCCAGATCAGCATCTGCCCGAAGTCCATCGGGTTGAAGTACGCGCCGACGCCGATCGAGTTCAGGCCGTCCTTGGCCTGCGTCGCGATCCACTGCGAGTCGAAGTTCTGCTGCACCAGGTACCCGGTCAGCGCGGTGAACGCCGAGGCGCCCAGCGCGATCACGCCGGTGATCCACGTCAGCGCGCGCTTCCCGCGCCAGGCCGCCATGAAGAACTTGGCGATCAGGTGCACCGACATGAACGTCATGAACAGCTCCACCGACCACAGGTGCAGGCTGTTGACGTAGTGCCCGGTCCCCGACACGTGCCACCAGGCCGCGCCCTTGAGCGCGAGCACGGTGCCGGTGCCGACGACGGTCAGGAACGCGGTCAGGGTCAGCACCCCGAAGACGTAGATCCACGACGCGACATACGCGGGTTGGGTGTCGGGGAGCAGCTGCTCCGGGGGCATGGTCTCGAAGATGCGGCGCCGCAGCGCGCCGGTCCATCCGCCGGCGGGCTCCGGATCCGGAGTCGGCTCCGGCAGGGTCGTCGTCTCGATCAGGTCGGTCATTTCCCGTCCCGTCCCTTCGGCTTCGGGAACGGCAGGAACAGCGCGGCGAGGAACACCGCGCCGATGAGCGCGATCATCACGATGTTGGCGGCGGAGATCTGGACGAATCCCCAGTGCAGGTAGTGCCCGTGGCCGCTGAGGTTCACGGGTGGGGCGAAGACGAGATGGGGGGTGGCAGGTGTGGCGGTCACTGGTGTCCTCATCGGGTGCGAGCCGTCCGGTGGGGCGGCTGGGGCAGGGGCGGGTCCCCGGGGTGGGTGGTCCGGGGAGGTGTGAAGACGGCCGTCGCGGCGTGAGTCTTGTAAAGTAAGAACGCTCATGTCAATGATCTGGCGGTAAACAAGCACTACCCGAAGGTGGACGCGACACCAATTACGAGTAAGTGCGTTGTTACCGTCTTCTCACGTCCCGCACCTCACACCATGGTTCGGCTGTTACGGACCGGTAGAGCATGACCGACATCTACGACCCGCGGCCGTAGTGCCGTGGTCTGGCGGATTTGCCGCATTCGGCCGCTGACCTCGTGGTCAGCGGGGTGAGCCGGTCGGACGTTTAGGGTTGGAGCCGTGGAGACGATCGCAAGCGAAGCCGGAGCCCGCATCCTGGTGGTCGAGGACGACGCCGGGATCGCCCAGTCGCTGGTCCGCGGCCTGGCGCGGGCCGGGTACGTCGTCGACACCGCGAGCAGCGGCGCGGACGCGCTCGTCGCGCCGCCGGCCGACGTCGTGCTGCTCGACCTGGGGCTGCCGGACGTGGACGGGGTCGAGGTGTGCCGGCGGCTGCGGCGGCGCGGCGACGTCGCGATCATCGTGGTCACCGCGCGCGGCGAGGAGAGCGACCGGGTCGCGACGCTGGACGAGGGCGCGGACGACTACCTGGTGAAGCCGTTCGGGCTGGCCGAGCTGCTGGCGCGGGTGCGTGCGGTGCTGCGGCGGGTGCGGCCGGCCGGCCCGGTGACGTACGTGTACGGGCCGCTGTCGGTGGATCCGCGCACGCGGCGCGTCGCGGTATCCGGGGTCGAGGTGATGCTCACGCCGAAGGAGTTCGACATCATCGAGTGCCTGGCCGCCGACCCGGGACGGGTGGTGTCGCGGCAGGAGCTGCTGGAGCGGGCCTGGGACGCGAACTGGTACGGGCCGACGAAGGTGCTCGACGTGCATGTCGCCGCGCTGCGGCGGAAGCTCGGGGTCGAGGGGCTGGTCGAGACGGTCTATGGGCGGGGGTTCCGGCTCGGGCGTGTTGCGGCGACGGAGTCCGGGACGGGGTCGGGGTCGGTGGCGCCGGAGACGCCGGTGGCGCTGCCGGTTCCGCCGGTTCCGCCCGCGCCGCCGACGCCGTCAGAGGACTGACTCGGTGCGCCGCCGCATCGCCCTCGCCTTCGTCGCGCTGGTCGCGGTGCTGCTGGTGGCCGCCGTCCTGCCGCTGGGCGCGGCGATGCAGTCCCGCGAGGACGCGTCGTTCCGCTTCACGACGATCTCGGCGGCCCGCCAGGTCTCCGCCGCCGCCGAGGAGACGCTGGTCGACCACCACCCGCCGGACGCGATGAACGAGGCCGTCGCCGAGGCCGGGCGGCACGGCGACTGCGTGGCGGTCTTCGCCGGCACCGGCGAACTCGTGACCGCGACAGCGTGCGGCACCGCGAAGGACGCCGCCGCGATCACCCTGGCCACCCGCGCGATGACGACGAAGACCGAGACCACCGCCCGCGCCGACGACTGGCTCCGAGCCGCGATCCCGGTAGGCGACGAGGACGACTCCGGTGCGGTGGTCCTGGCCCGCTCAGCGGAGTCGCTCGACCATCACGTCGCCGTGATGTGGGGCTGGCTGGCCCTGACCGCGGCGGCGGCCCTCGCCCTCGGCATCGCCCTGGCCTTCGCCCTGGCCCGCTGGGTCGCCCGCCCCCTCCTGGCCCTCGACACGGCCGCCGCCCGCCTCGGCGAAGGCGCCCTCGACGTCCGCGCCCCGACCGAAACCGGCCCCCCGGAAGTCCGCCGCCTGGCCAGCACCTTCAACCGCATGGCCGAGCGCACCGAGACCCTGATCCACGCCCACCGAGGCTGGGTCGCAGACGTCTCGCACCAGCTGCGCACACCGCTGACCGCCCTGCGGCTCCGGCTGGACGTGCTGGCCGGCGAGGCTGCGGAGGCGCAGGCAGACCGCGCTGCTCCCGAGGCGCTGCCAGCCGGCTCGCGAGGAGAGCTCGCCGATGGGCCGACGCACCGCGCCGACGGGCCGACGCACCTCGCCGCTGCCGAGGGCCTTGGTCTGGCCGCCGATGCGTCGGCGCACGCGTCAGCCTGGCCGGGTGCCGACTTCGCCGCCGAGCTGGCTGGCGTCCAGGAGGAGATCGAGCGCCTGTCCCGCCTGGTCGATGGGCTCCTCGCCATTGCTCGTGCTGAGTCTGTCGTTGCGCGGCGGGAGGCGGTGGGTGTCGCCGAGGTTGTCGCGGAGCGGGTTGCGGCGTGGGAGCCGTTGGCGCGTGAGCATGGCCAGGGGCTGAGTGCTGTCGGGCGTCCGGCTTCTGCCTCGCTTGCGCCGGGCGATCTGGAGCAGATTCTTGACAACCTGATCGCCAATGCGCTGGCCGCTATTCCGTCCGGCGGCGAGGTGCGGGTCGAGAGTGTCGCGGGCCGCGAGCAGGACCGTGTCGTGCTGCGCGTTGTCGATGACGGGCCCGGGATGAGCGATGCGGCTAAGCGGACTGCGTTTCGGCGCTTCGGGGCCAGCAGTGGTTCGGGCAGTGGCCTGGGGCTGGCGATCGTGGATCGCCTGGTCTCGGCGAACGGCGGCGAGGTTCGGTTGGCGGATACCGTCGGCGGCGGGCTCACCGTGGTTGTGGAGCTGCCCGCGGCGTCCTCAGCAGGGGCTTCGGGCGACTGATCGCCCTCGGCGCCGACACCTTATATATGTACCGCGTTTTTCTTTGCCTTTTCTGAAGGACCGACGCGCCATGCTGGGTCGCGACCACCCCTGTGACCGCCGCACCGGAGGACCCCGCGTGACCGCGTCTGCGCCGACTCAGCACCGACGTCGTGCCCGGGCTGAAGCTGAAGCTCAAGCAGATACAGGCGCCGAAGGCAACGAACGCCTCACCGCGATCACCGGAGCGCTCCTGCTCGTCCTGTTCGCCGTCGAGGGCGTCACCATCCTCCAACTCGGCGGCCTGCTCTACTGGCACTACTTCTTCGGCTTCCTGCTGGTCGGCCCGGTGTGCGTGAAGATCTGTGCGACGCTCTACCGCTTCGCGCGCTACTACACCCGCGAACCGGCGTACGTCCGCAAGGGACCCCCGATGATCGTGCTGCGCGTCTTGGGCCCGTTCGTCGTCCTGACCTCCTGCGCCGTCCTGCTGACCGGCATCCTGCTCGGCTTCGCCAAGTCCGAGACAGTCCTCGGCCTGCCGATGCTCTTCCTGCACAAGGGCTTCTTCATCGTCTGGGCCGGAGCCATGACGATCCACGTCCTCGCCTACCTCTGGCGCCTCCCGAGCCTGGTCGCCTCCGACCTCCCCGGCGCACGTCGGATGCACGGCGCCGCGACCGCCGTCGGCGGAAGCGCCCTGCGCTGGTCGGTGACGCTCGCGGGCCTGGCCGGCGGCCTGGTGTTCGCGATGCTCGCCGCGCACCTGTCATCCGCATGGCGGTGAGACGGACCCCGGTCCGGTCCCCGATGCCCTTCCTGAGCTGCGGCTTTCGCCACGGTGAAGATCTTTACCTTCTCTGAAGGACTTCCGAACCTGTTTCTCATGTCCGCGGGTGAGTCTGGTCGCAGGTGGAATGGCACGATCCAGCCGCGCGGCAGGACAGCCCGGCGGCGGACAGGGTCCGATGGGAGCCGAGCTGATGGATGCCAGAACGCGCAAAGCCGTCGCCGCCCGCGACCGGGCGGTCGGACGGGTCAGTCACCTGACCTGGCGGATCGGGAGCTTCGCGGCCGTCGGGGCGGTGGTGCTCGGCGCCGGGTTCGCACATCTCCTGCCGACGCATCTGCCGCACTTCAGCTCCAACGGCGGCTCCGGCAACTCGGGATCCTCCGGTACCTCAGGCTCCAACTCCGGCTCCACCAACATCCAAGGCCCCGGAACCGCTCCCCAACAAGGCTCCGGCAGTGGCAGCCACGTCACCTCCGGCGGGTCCTGACACCATGCGCACCCGCACAGCAGCAGCGGCGGCCACAACAGTCGGCCGAGCCGGCTTCACCGCACTCGGCGGCCTAGCGGTCGTCCTCACCGCGGATCCCGACGCCATCGAACCCGCAGCCGAGGCCGTCCGCGCCGAAGTCGCGGCCATCGACCAGGCCTGCAGCCGCTTCCGCGACGACTCCGACCTCTCCCGAGTGAACGCCCACGCGGGGGAGTACGTCGAGGTCGGCCCCCTGTTCGCCGAAGCGCTGAGCGCCGCGCTCTGGGCCGCCCACATCACCGACGGCGACGTCGACCCGACTTGCGGCGCGTCCGTCCGCGCGCTCGGCTACGACATCGACTTCGCCGACCTCGCGACCGGCCCCCTGCGCTCGGCCGTGACCCGCCCCGGCGCCGGCTGGACCTCCGTCGAGTGGGACCAATCACGGTCAGAAGTCCGGATCCCGGCCGGCACCGCACTGGATTTCGGCGCCACCGCCAAGGCGCTCGCGGCGGACCGAGCCGCGGGACGCGCCGCCACCGCCGCCGACTGTGGCGTCCTCGTCAGCCTGAGCGGGGACATCGCCGTGTGCGGCCCCGCGCCCGAGGGCGGCTGGCGCGTGCGCGTCACCGACGACCACCGCAGCGGCGACGACGTCCCCGGCCAGACCGTCGTCGTCACCGAGGGCGGGCTCGCCACGTCGAGCACCACGGTCCGGGCCTGGCAGGTCTGGTCGGACGAGACCGTCCCGCAGCGCATCACGGTCCACCACATCGTCGACCCCCGCACCGGCCGCCCCACCGACGGATCCTGGCGCACCGCCTCGGTCGCGGCCGCCACCTGCCTGGACGCCAACGTCGCCGCCACCGCGGCGATCGTCCGCGGTCACACCGCCGCGCGCTGGCTCGCCGGGCTGGGCCTCCCGGCACGGCTGGTACACGCGGACGGCACGGCGCTGACGGTCGCCGGCTGGCCCGAGGACGAGGACCCCGAGACCGCCGCACCAGCAGTCAGTGCCCTGCCAAGGTTCGGTGTCGCGACCGGCCGTCGCACGGCTCCACGCCCCCACCCCGGCAGCCGGCGATGATCCTCGCCTCCAACGTCGTCTCCTCGAACAGCTGGCTCTGGTACGCGACCCGCGCCACCGGTGTCATAGCCCTGATTCTGCTCACCAGCAGCGTGGTCCTCGGCATCGTCGTGCGGGTCCGCGCGGCCTCGGAGCGGTGGCCGAGGCTGGTGACGCTCGGGGTGCACCGGAATCTTTCGCTGCTGGTGCTGGCCTTCCTCGGGCTGCACATCCTTACCGCGGTCGTCGACAGCTACGCGCCGGTCGGCTGGCTGTCGGTCGTCGTGCCGTTCGCCTCGTCGTACCGGCCGCTGTGGCTCGGCTTCGGGACCGTCGCGTTCGACCTGCTCATCGCCGTGACCGTCACCAGCTTGCTGCGCACGCGAATCAGTGCCCGGTTATGGCGGTTGGTGCACTGGACCACCTATGCGTGCTGGCCGTCGGCCGTCATCCACAGCCTGGGGACGGGATCGGACACGAAGCAGCCCTTCACCCTCGGCGTGACGATCGCCTGCGTGGTGGCCGTGCTCGCCGCGGGTGTCTGGCGGTTGGCCTCCGGCTGGCCCACGCACGCGGGCGCGCGGCTGGCCGCCGGTGCGACCGGAGCGGCGCTGGTGATCGGCGTCGCGGTCTGGACGATCTTGGGTCCGTTGCATCCCGGGTGGGCCGCACGGTCCGGTACCCCGGCTGCACTTCTGGCCCGGGCGCAGGCGCCCGCCGACAACGTGTCGGCGCAGACATCCTCTCAGCTCCCTGCGTTGCCCTTCACGACCACCATCACCGGAACCTCCGCTACCGCCTCGTCGGATTCCGGTACGACCACCGTCACCCTCAGCGGCCAGGGCTCTGATTCGGTCGCGTTCCAGGTCGTCATCAGCGGTCCGGCGGCCTCCGGGGGAGGAGTGCGGATGACCAGCAGCCAGGTCTCCTTCGGCCCGGCGTCGAACACGCGCCAGTACACGGGGCATGTGGCGTCGCTGAACGGGAGCACCATTGTGGCGACCGTGACGGACAGTTCCGGTTCCGGTTCCGGTCCCAACGTCACGCTCAGCTTCGACGTCTCCCTGTCCGGCTCCGCGCTGAGCGGCTCGCTGACGGCGAGCTCGGCGTGAGCACCGCGCAGCGCGTCACGCGCCTCACGGCGACCGGCGCCGGCTACGCCGACCTGGCGGCGCACGTCCGGTGCCACGGCCCGCTCCCCACGGTCGACGCCGCGCACATCATCGACGTCGTCGAGCGCTCGGGCCTGACGGGACGCGGCGGCGCGGCGTTCCCGACCGGCCGGAAGCTGCAGACCGTGGCTGGCAACGCGCGCCGGTCCGGGGCGGTGGTGATCGCGAACGGCTGCGAGGGCGAACCGGCGAGCGGCAAGGATCGCAGTCTCCTGATGAACGCGCCGCACTTGATCCTCGACGGCATCGTGCTCGGCGCGCGGGCCGTCGGTGCTGCGCAGGCGTATCTGTGTGTCCACGAAGGCCAGGACGACCTTCTCAGCACCTTGCGACGCGCGCAGTCTGAACGCAGAACGGCAGGGCTGCCGGACGTGGACATCACGGTCGTCGAGGTCCCGAACCGTTACGTGGCCAGCGAAGAGAGTTCGCTCGTCCACCTGCTCAACGGCGGTCCGGCGGTGCCGCTCTCCACCCCACCGCGTCCTTTCGAACGCGGGGTGCGAGGGCGGCCGACGCTGGTCGACAACGTCGAGACGCTGGCTCACATCGCTTTGGCGACCAGGCACGGCGCTGACTGGTTTCGAGCGGCCGGTACGCCGGACGCCCCGGGCACGGCGCTGGTCACCGTCGGCGGAGCCGTCGCGGTGCCGGGCGTGTACGAGGTCGAACTCGGTCTCTCTGGCGCGGACTTGCTGGCAGTCGCCGGCGGTCCCGCCGAACCGGTGGGCGCGGTCCTCGCCGGCGGCTACTTCGGCGCTTGGCTGCGTGCCGATCGCTTCGCCACGGCGCCGATCACGCCGCTCGGGCTGCGAGGCGTCGGTGCCGCGATGGGTGCCGGGATCTTCCTCGCGCTGCCAGCGACATCGTGCGGCCTGGCTGAGACCGCGAGGGTGGCCAGGTACTTGGCGGACCAAAGCGCCAGCCAGTGCGGGCCGTGCCTCAACGGCCTTCCCGCACTTGCCGACGCCCTGGCCACCCTTGCGCTTCGCGGCGGTGGCAAGGCCTCAGGGACCATCACTTCCCTGTCGCCCTACGTCACCGGCCGCGGCGCCTGCCGTCATCCCGACGGCGCGGTCAGGCTGATCAACAGTGCCCTGACGACGTTCGCGGACGACGTGCGCTCTCATGCTCAGCGCGGACCGTGCCAAGGCCTGCGCCGTACGCCGATCCTCCCGATCCCGGTGAAGGTGTGACATGCCCAGACGTCACCACGACCGCACCCTGCGCGTGGACCCGATCACGTGCGAGGGCCACGCTCTGTGCATCGAGGCCTTCCCCGAGATGATCACGGCCGATCCGTGGAACTACCCCGTCCTCAATCCCCATCCCATTCCGGACCACCTGCTCCGCCACGCCGAGCACGCGGTGAAGGTGTGTCCGGTGCTGGCGCTGCGGATCGTGACGAGCTTGCGAGACCCGACGTAGAGCTGATTCCCCGTGCTACGCGGGTTTTCCAGCCTCGATCCAGCGCGCGAAGACGTCCGTCTTCTCCGACGGCCAGGCGCCGTCGCACGGCATCGACCCCTGCCGCAGGCGGCCGAGGATCGCGGCGGCGTGCCGGCTGACGTCCTCGTGCGACCACAGGTCGAAGACGAAGGTCATCGACTGGCGGTCCATCGGGCGGAACAGGGTCTTGATATGCGCTTCGAAGCTGAGTGGCTCGTCGGCGGCGGGCAGCGTCATGACAGGTCCTTCCGGGTCGGTCTGGACGGCGAGTGCGGAGACTCGGGAGTCGGGCGTCGCGTTGCACACCCACCACCAGCGGGGGACGGGCATGTGCGGCGGCGGGTGCGCGCCCGGCTGGGAGTTCTCCACCGCGATGCGCGAGCCCCACTCGATGTAGGCGACGAAGGCGGCGCGGAACTCGGGGTCGCTGGGCAGGCCGGCCTCGCCCGCGGACTGGATGATGAGCTGGGCCCAGCGGGCGCGCTGCGGTTCGGTGAGTGCGCGGCCGGCGTGCTGGCCGACCATGTGGTCATAGCCGCCGTAGGTGTCGGTGTACTGCTTGGGGCCGCCGAAGGTTTCGCCGAGCCAGGCCGCGACGCGCTCGGGGTGGTCCGGCGACATGTCCGCGAAGATCGGCGCGAGCAGGGGGTCCGAGGGGACGTGCTTCTCGTAGAAGAGCCGCGTCATCCTGGTCAGCGCCGGCAGACCGCCGGCCCACTGGAAGAGCGTCGGTTCGGCGGGCATGGGCGGGTCCTGGAAGTCGACGTTCCAGTGCATGCCGCTGCAGAAGGGCTTGTTCTGGGACTGGCCGCAGCGGCACAGGCTGTAGTGCTCGGTCGAGGCGCCTTCGTTCCGGGGTTCCGGCTCGCCGTCGGGACCGGTCAGCGGGATCGAGCCGGTGACGCGGTACGGGCCGTCCTTGGAGACCTCGATGGCCGGCGGCCGGTCCCGGTCGACCTGCTCCCGGGCCTCGCGGCCGTCGACCGCGAAGCTCAGGGCGCCCGACGGGCAGGCGCGGACGGCCCGGACGATCTCGTCCATGCGGCCGCCGCTCGGTGCGACGAACGGCTCCTCGCCCTGGCGGAAGACGGTGGGGAGGCGGTCGGTGCACATGCCGGAGTGCGCGCAGATCCCGCGGTTGTCGAAGACGGTGACCTGCTGGCCGGGGTGGGTGTCGCGGCGGTCGGGGACGCGGGAGGGGCTTTTGGCGCCGGTGAAGCCGTTCTTCGCGTGGGTGCCGTCGCAGAAGGGTTTGGTCGCCGAGGCGCCGCACCGGCACAGCGCCAGCTGCGGGCGGACCGGGAGCGGTTCGCCGAGCCAGGTGGTGAGGTCGGTGGCGTTGGTGACGAGGTAGGGGCCGTCGGGCGCGGCTTGGATGCTGGTGGGGAGGCTGCTCTGGAGCTCGGTCAGCCGGGCGGTTCGGGCCTCGGCGGTTTCCGGGTCCGGCGCCGATCGGCAGGCGAGGTCCTGGAGCGTGGCGGCGGCTTCGATGAGGAGCGCGGGGGCGCTGGCGCCGACGTCGGCACGCAGGCGGGTGGCGACCTGCGCGATTCGCCAGAGTTCGGAGTCGATCGAAGCGTCCTCGCCGAGGCGAATCCCTTCTTCCACCAGGTCGTTCCCGTCATTCGCGGCGAGCATCGACAGTGGTCTGGCAACGGAATCCGTCAGCCGCGCCGCGACATCGCTCCCGGGCTCGGCATCTGCGATGTGGCGCTCAAGTCTCAGGACCTCTGCCAGCAATCTGGTCGCCGACACCGAGCCCGTCTCGTTGTTCGTAGTCATCCCACCACCGAGGTGCGCTCGTAGTGCCGCATCTCCTGGATGTCGGTGAAATACGGCTTCACCTCGGCGAAGAACGCCCCGAAGTGCGGGCCGGAACGGAACCCGACGGTGTGGTCGTCCGCGGAGGTCCAGGTGATGCGCAGGATGTACTGCTCCGGCGCCTCGACGCAGCGGGTGAGTTCGTAGTCCAGGCACTGCGGCGCCGCCGCCAGCGATCCGGCGGCCCGGGCGTACGCGGCCTCGAAGTCCGCGGCGCGGTCCTCCGCGACCTGGTAGCGGATGTATTCAACGATCATGGTGGATCCCTCAAGCCTTCGTCCGGGGACACGCGACTCATCAATACGGTACAGGTGTGTATTGGATAGATACAATCCAGAGGTGCACCGGAAGACGACGCCACAGGTCGGAGCCCGATCCGCGGGCCAGGGCAGGGCGCGTGACGGCGGGATCGACACCCGGATCCTGGCCGCCGCCAAGCGTCAGCTCGCGGTGCTGGGCTACGAGGGCATGTCCATCGCCGCGGTCGCCTCCGAGGCTGGCACCACCCGCCAGGCGCTTTACCGGCGCTGGCCGACCAAGGCCGCCCTTGCCGATGCCGCTGTCGCCACCGTCGACGACACACCCCCGGCGCCCCAGCGGGGCGACGCCCCGGCCGTCGCGGACCCGCTGGCCGCTCTGATCGCCGAGCTCACCGACTTCCAACGCAAGGTCACGCGCCCCGGTCGGCTCTCCCTGGTCGGCACCATGCTCCAGGAGAACACCGACCCCCAGGCCCGCGATCGGTACCGCACACAGGTGATCCACCCGCGCCGTCGCCGCATCAAGGCCATCCTCGAAGCCGCGCAAAGCCTCGACCTGATCGACCAGGACGCCGACCTCACCGTCGCCGTCACGATGTGCACCGGCGCCTGGTACGGCCGCGCGCTGGCCGGCGAGCCCGTGCCGCCGGAGTGGCCTACGCGGACCGCCATGCTTGTGTGGCGCGCGCTCGGTGGTCGCGATCCCGCCGGTGCGGGGGCCTGAGAGCACCGGACCGGCAAGCGAGAGACAATGACCCGGCGGCAGCCGGACAGTATCGGTGTCCGGCTGCCGCGTCGGCAGCGCCGGCCGTGGCCGCCGTCCCAGCTGTGGCGGCCGTGACGGCCATGCCGTCCGTCAGCCGAAGCGCCCGTTGACGTAGTCCGCCGTCCGCTGGTCCCGGGGCCGGGAGAACATCGCCTCCGTGGGTCCGTGCTCCACGATGCGTCCCGGCGTTCCCGCGGAGGCGAGGAAGAAGGCGCAGCGGTCGGAGACGCGGGACGCCTGCTGCATGTTGTGCGTCACGATCACGATCGTCACCTCCGACGCCAGTTCGCGGATCGTCTCCTCGATGCGGTTGGTGGAGGTCGGGTCGAGGGCCGAGCACGGCTCGTCCATCAGCAGCACTTCCGGGCGGACCGCGAGGGAGCGGGCGATGCACAGGCGCTGCTGCTGGCCACCGGACAGCGCGCCGCCGGGTTGCTTGAGGCGGTCCGACACCTCGTTCCACAGGCCGGCGCGGGTGAGGCAGGACTCGACGATGTCGTCCTGTTCGGACCTGGAGCGGCGGGTGCCGGTGAGTTTCAGCCCGGCCGTGACGTTGTCGTAGATCGACATGCCCGGGAAGGGGTTCGGCTTCTGGAACACCATGCCGATGCGTGCTCTGGCCTCGGTGAGACGGACCGCCGGGTCGTAGATGTCGCTGCCGTCCAGCAGGACCTCGCCGGCCAGGGTGGCCGACGCCACCAGTTCGTGCATGCGGTTCAGGATGCGCAGGAAGGTCGACTTACCGCAGCCCGAAGGCCCGATCAGAGCCGTGACCCGGCCGCCGGGCATGGTCAGGGAGACCCGGTCGAGGACTTTGCGGTCGCCGAACCAGGCTGAGATCGCGCGGGCCTCCAGGGTGCCGGGGCCGGTCCCGGCCCGCGTCGGGGCATCCGGCTCGGTGCGGCCGGCGGGTCCGGGCCAAGCGCCGATCGGGCCGTCCTCGGCAGTGTCGATGGGGCTTTCAGCCATCTCGGTCATCGGGCTCGCTCCAATAATGCTTCGGTCGCATCGGATGCGTCCGGGACGGATCAGGTCAGGTTGGGCAGCAG
This sequence comes from Catenulispora sp. GAS73, assembly GCF_041262085.1. NCBI lineage: Bacteria > Bacillati > Actinomycetota > Actinomycetes > Catenulisporales > Catenulisporaceae > Catenulispora > Catenulispora sp. GAS73. Next base: position 408,095 of record NZ_JBGCCM010000002.1, on the reverse strand, counting down.
CAGGGCGATCCGGTCCGCGAGCGTCAGCCCCAGGACCAGCAGCACCGGCACGGCGACCAGCCACGTCTTGGACCGGCCCCAGCGCGGCCCGGCCCAGAACGCCAGGACCGTCGTGGCCACCAGCACGGCCATCCAGGCGGCCACGTCGAGCCGGGCGTACGGGTCCCGGGCCATCGGCCCCTCGTCGCGGGCGAAGACCGGCACCACGCCCAGCGGGGTGGGCTGAACCGGCGAGACCAGGTCGGCGTCGACGTAGAGCGCGTCGTCCGGGGTGTACGCGGGGCCGGTGGCGGTGATCAGGGTCAGGCGGCCCAGCTGGCCGTGCAGGCGCGCGGGTTCGGGGTCGCCTCTGCGCCGGGTGTCGGAGACCTGGTACACCGCGACGCCCTGGCCGGTCGTCACCTCGATGCGGTCGCCGGGCTGCAGCTGGTCGAGGTAGTGGAACGGGCCGCCGTAGCCGAAGGCGCGCGCCAGGACGAAGCTCGTGCCCACCTGGCCCGGCAGCACGCTGCCGCGCAGCAGGCCGGGCCCCGATTCCAGGATCGCCCCGGAGGTGCCCTCGGCGACGACCTCGTCGACGCCGATGCTCGGGATCGACAGCAGCGCGACCGGGGCGCCCGGACTCAGCAGCACGCCGCGGTAGTCCCGCGCGCCGATCGGGGCGGTGCCCGCGGCGAGTTCGGCGCGGAGGGCCGCGTATTCGACCTGCTGGTCGTGCCGGTGCTCGAAGCGGCCGAACACCGCCACCTCGGCCACGAACGTGGACATGACGACCCCGAAGGTGCAGATCGCGACGCCGGCCGCCCGCAGCAGCCACGGCTTGGCCAGCCAGTCGGGAATCAGGGGACGGATTCGCCGGACCAGCCAGCCGGGAACCAGGGGACGGAGCAGCCTGGCCAGCAGCAGGACGAGCCCGAGCGCGGGCACCAGTACCACGGGAGCGGCTATGAGACGCTGCTTGAGGGCGGAGCCAAGGCTGGGGCCGGGTTCCTCGGCATCCGACTCGTCTTCGCCTGCGTCTTCATCTACGTCTTCGACATCGGCCTCGACGTCGGCACCGGCCTCGGCATCCGCATCCGCATCGGTCTCGACGTCGGTCTCGACATCGACGTCGGCATCGGTCTCGGCGTCGGCATCGGCATCGAAGTCATCCGCGTTCTGTCTGGTCACGGTCGGCCAGGCCTCTTCTTCAGTACCGGCGAATTCAGTACCGGCGAAAGGGGTGGCAGCCAAGCGGTATCGACGCCCGGCTGCCACCCGGTCGGGAAGCTCGGAGCACTCATCAGATCGCGGTGAGCGTGAAGGTGGCGGCGGGACCGGCGGCGCTCGGGGTGTCCAGTGACAGCGCGGCGTCCAGACGCGCCGTCCCCAGGCTCGCCCCCGGGGCGGCTGACGCCAGGATCCGCGGCTGGTCCAGGCCCAGGTCCGGCCGCACGGTGATCCCCGGGCCGAGCACGATCGCCTCCCCGGGGGCGGCGTCCAGCAGGTTGGGCTTCCAGCCGAGCCCGCCGGTGGGCTGGTCGGTGAGGATCGCGGTCACCGTCCACCCCGGATCCCCGGTGCGGTTGTCCGTCACGACGATCGGTTGGAGCCGGCCCGCCAGCGGCGCCTCCTTGAGCGGCACGCTGATGACGAGCGAGCCGGGCGCCATCGCCGTGGACACGGTGATGTCCCCGCCGCCGAGCACCGTACCCGGGCCGGCGGTGGTGCCGGCGGAGTTGCCGGCGGCCTCGGCCGGCGAGGCCGCGCCCAGAACGTAAGCCGTCACCGCGATCACCACGAAGACCGGGACCCGCGCCACGGCCGGGAAGGACGAATCAGCTGTCTCCGTCACGGGTTCTCCGCCTTTCCGGACCCCGTAGAAGAACCGGTCGAAGACCCGGTTGAAGACCCGGCCGAAGGCGCGGCCGCGGACACCGTGGTCTTCTTGGGCGCGGCCGTCTTGGCGGAAGCCGTCTTCTTGGCGGCAGTCGTCTTTGCCGCAGCCGTCTTGCCAGCCGCCTTCTTCGCCGCGGGCGTCCCGGGCTTCGGCGTCGCGCCCCGCCGCTTCCGCGCCTGCCGCTGCCACACCCACACCCCGCCGAGCGCGCCCAGCATCAGGACGAGCAGCATCATCGTCCACGGGATCGTCGTCAGGGAGAAGTTCTCATCCATGGCCGCCATCACCGGGTCGACGTCGCCGGGGACCGGCTGCGGCACCACCGAGATGCGTACCGTGGAGGCGAACGAGGGCAGCACCCCCTTCACCGTCGCGGTCACCTGCTCCTGGTCTCCGGGCAGCAGTTCCTTGACGTCGGCGATCGGCAGGCTCGGCCGCGAACCGCCGATCAGGCTGCTGACGTGGATGCTCTGCGTCGCGGACATCCGGACGTTGCCCGTGTTCTGCACGGTGTAGGACACGGTCACCGTGCCGCCGCCGAACGGGTTCGCCGAGCCGTGGTAGATCGCCCTCACGTGGGTCACCATCAGCTGCGGCTTCAGCGCGCCGGGGACCCGCACCTGCAGCCGGGTACCGACCCGGGACTCGACCGCGATCTGGCCGCCCTTGCCGTCGGCCGCCTGGGTGGTCAGGGAGAGCATGATGCCCCCGACGTGGTCGCCGGGCCGGGCGTTCGCCGGGACCTGCAGGGTGAAGGGCAGGATCTGCGAGGACTTCGCGGGCAGCGTGACGGTCGTGGCGGCGAACGACACCCACAGGCCGACGTCCCGGGCCTTGGTCTCCAGGGGCAGGACCGTGAAGCCGCCGTCCGCGGTGTTGTAGGCGTCGGTGGCGTAGATCCGGAGCTTGAGCGGGCTGGTGCTGTAGTTGGAGACCGCGACGTAGTCGGTCTTCTTCGCGCCCGGGGTCGCCTGGTAGGTGAACGAGTCGCGGGTCTTGTCGCGCGCGGTGGCGGTGGCCGGCTGGATGCCGAACGTCGCGGCGGCGCCGCCGGGCGCCGGGGCGGGGGTCGGGTCGGTCCTGGGCGCGGTCCCGGCCGACGCCGGAGTCGTCAGGACCGGGCTCGTCAGGAGCACACCGGCCACGGCCGTCGCGGCCAGGGCCTTGATCAGGGAACGGAGACGGGGCATCGCCTGGTCCTACTCTCGACGGGGGTGCGGGGGCTGTACTTGTCGCTGCGGGGGAGCGGCAGCCGGGCGGTATCGGTGCCCGGCTGCCGCTCCTCACTCATCGGTGAACGTGACAGCGCTCCATCCGATGGTTCAGATGACCGTCAGCGTCAGCGTGCTCTGATACGTGCCGGCCGTGGTGGTGGTCGGGACGTTCAGCGCCAGCGACGCGCCGATCTTGGCCGTGCCCAGTCCCGCGCCGGAGGCGGCGGAGACCAGGGTCCGGGACTGCGACAGGCCGGCGGTGCCGTTGTCGGAGGCCGGGACACCGTTCGCCGGGGCGACGGCCGGGCCGATGGTCAGGGTCTGGCCGGCCGAGCCGGTGGGCTGGCCGGGCGTCCACCCGAGGTTCTCCGCGCTGATCTGGCCGGCGCCGCCGGTCTGGGAGAACGCCGTGGCCAGGCCGGAGGCGGTCCAGCCCGGGTTGCCCGCGCGGTTGTCGGTGACGGTCACCGTCTCCAGCGAGCCGGAGGTGGTGAACAGGGTGCCGTTGCTGTTCAGCGCCGGGTCCGGCAGGGAGACCTGGCCGGTCGGCACGCTGATGTTGAGCGACCCGGCGTCGACCGTCGTGGTGATGGTCTCGGTCGTGGTCGGCGGGACGTACTTGGTGATCGTGAACGGCACCGCCTGCGAGGCGGAGGCGCCGAACGCGGTCGTGTTGGTGGGCACGAACGAGGCCGTGAGGCTGTGCGTGCCCAGGGCGAGGGAGGTGGTGTTGAACGCGGCCGAGCCGTTCGTCAGCGCGACCGTGCCCAGCGTGGTGGTGCCGTCCATGAACGCGATCGAACCGGCGGCGGTCGCCGGCTGGACGCTCGCGGTCAGGTTGACGTTGCCGCCCTGCACCTGGCCCGAGCCCGGGGTGGCGATCAGCGACGTGGTGGTGGCGACCGGACCGACCTGGTTGACGACGTACGAGGACGCCGCCGAGGTCGAGCTGGAGAAGTTCGCGTCGGTGGAGGTGAACGCGGCGGTGATGGAGTGCGTCCCGACCGCCAGCGAGCTGGTCTGGTAGGTGGCGACGCCGTTGGCCACCGCGACCGGGGTCGCGTTGAGCGCGGTCGTGCCGTCCAGGAAGGTGACGGTGCCCGCCGCCGCCGGGTTGACGGTCGCGGTCAGCGTGACCTGCGAGCCGAAGCTCACCGGGCTGGCCGGGGCCAGGCCCAGCGTGGTCGTCGTCGACTTGCTCGACGCCGAGCTCCACGCGGTCTCACTGGAGAACGTGATCTGGCCGGAGAAGTCCCCGCCGACCGTGGTGCCCAGCGCCGGGACGCACTGGATGTCGATCGTGTACGGCGTCGTGCCCGACGCGTTCGGGTCCAGCTTGGTGACCGAGTACGAGGTCGCCAGCGTCCGCAGGTCGTTGGAGATGGCGATCGCGTAGCCGGCGTTGTTCGGGCCGACCGGGAGCACGGAGACCGGCTCCTTCTTGACGGCCACGGCCCCGGCGGGGAAGTTGCCGCCGCTGATGATGCCGACGATGTCCGGGTCCGCCGCGGGGCAGACGTCCGAGGTGTTGATGTTGAACACCTGGGAGTCGGCGCCCGAGCTGGGCGAGAACGTCAGCGTGCCGGTGGCGGCCGACGCGGTGGCGGCGCCCAGCACCGTCATCGCACCGACCGCTGTGGCGGTCGCAACCGCGGCCGCCGCAAAGCGGACGAACCTGTTGCTGAACAAGGTGCTTCTCCTCATCTGTTCACGTGGAGCGGGAGGTGAGCGGCCGGACGGCCGTCACTACGGGGCGGTAACGTTGGTGGTGCTACCGCAGTCGGGGGCGACGGTGAAGCCGAACTTCGTGATCGTCGCGGTGTCGGCGCAGACCAGCGAGGAGCCGCCGACGAAGGTGGTGCTCCACGGCGCGGTGGCGGTGTCGGTCGTCGGGATGACGTTGTAGACCTCGCGCGTGACCGGGAAGGCCGAGTTGATCTGCTGCGCGGCGACCCCGGCGATGGCACCCAGGACAGCCTGGCCGCGCACGTCCTGGATGGCCTGCGACTCCTCGGCGTCGTAGGACGCGATGGAGAACGGGATGAGCGAGGTGTCGGTCAGCACGCGGCCGTCCTGCTCCTCGATCGGCTGCCCGTTGGACTTGTCGGTGATGCAGGGGTACTTGCCGGCGACCACGTCGGCGTCCGTGATGCCCATCTTGCCCTCCCAGAACGAGCGGGTGCCCGATCCGGCCTGCGGCAGCATCGCGGTGATGGCGAAGTTCGGGGCGCTGCCCACGACCGCCGGGTTGCAGGTGTAGATGGACTGCAGCGTGGCCAGGTCCAGGTTGCGCGGGATCGTGACGTCGTTGCCGGTGATGGCGTAGGTCACGCCGTCCAGCGCGAACGGCACGTAGGTCAGCTGCGCGCCGCCGGTGGCGGCCAGGTTCAGGCTGGAGGAGCGGGAGAACTGCAGGCAGCCGTTGTTCGCGGCCAGCGACTGCAGCAGCGCGGTGCGGCCGGCGCCGGAGCCGTTCGGACGGGCGATCGACTGGCAGGCCGCGGCGGCCTGGGTCGCGATCGTCGCCGAGCCGGTGGCGTCGTAGGAGCCGATGACCTTGCTGCCGCCGATCGTGATGTCGTTCGACAGGCCGTTCATCACCGGGGTGGTGGTGTCCGAGCCGACGCCGGCCAGCGGCCGGTACTGCGGCGTGCCGCTCGGGTCGGCCTGGGCCGAGTTCGCCGCGCCCAGCACGAACAACGCCACGGCGCTGACGACGCTGAGGCCGGCGAGCTTCTTCGCCTTCTGGTTCACTGTCCTGTTCCCTTCGAGGGGGACGGTTCCTGGGACGGGTTCGTCTCAGGACTCTCAGGTGCCGGGTCATCCGAGTCGTCTGAGCCATCCGGGTCGGCCGGGTCATCCGGGTCGACCGGGGCTTCAGGATCGTCGGGATCATCCGGGTCGTCGCCGTCCACCGCGCCGTCCACCGCATCGTCCGCATCGTCCGCCGCGCTGTCCGCCGCACCCGCCGCCGCTTCGGTCCGCCGCGCGACGCGCAGCAGTCCGGGGCCGGCCAGGACGCTCACCCCCGCCGCCAGCAGGCAGACCAGCACCAGGAAGCGGATCGTGCCGATCGCCAGGGCGGGCGTGGGCCCGGCCGACACCGTCACGTCGGCGGCCGGCATGGTGCCCTGCACGACGACCGGAGGACCAGGACCCGTCGGTTTCGGAAGCGGCGGGTGCTGCACCGGCACGTTGCGGGGCGGCGGCGTCGAGGGCGGATGCGGGGCGGAAGCCGGCGCGTGGTGGCTGGACGGCGGGGCGGACGGCGGAAGCCCGATCGGGGCCGCGTCCGGCACGCCGGCGGCGGTCCGCAGATACTTCGCGGCGGCGGCCGTCTGCGCCGCCAGCGCGGCCGGCAGGGGCGCGTAGCCGGGCGGCAGGTCGCCCGGGTCCAGCCCCTGGACCTGCCCGGCCCCGGCGATGTAGTCCAGCAGGTCGGCGTAGTGCCCGCCGTCGGCCTTCGTCAGCTTGCTGGGCGCGGTGGCCGCGTAGGTGAGCGTGGTCAACGGATACGCGCCGAGGTCGATCGCGTTGGGATTCGCGACCAGCATCGTCGGCGCGGCCGGGCTCGGCGGCGCGGCCGCGGCCCCCTTCAACAGCGCGTCCGTGGTCGGCGCGACGCAGTGCGCGTCGAGGTCCGCCTGCGGGTGCTGCTGCCCGGGCGCTAGGAGCGGATCCGGTACGCCAGCCCTGTCGTCGCAGAGCTCTGCGGTCGGCAGGCCGTAGCGGGCCGCGGTCGGCGCGTCGGCCAGCACCAGGATGGCGACCTGGCCGTCCGGCTGCGGCGGGGTCGGGCCCCAGGAGCCGATGTCCGCGCTGTTCGGGCTCCACGTGACGCGCAGGCCCAGGCTGCCCTTGGTGGCGTTGAGGACCCCGTCGTGCATGGTGACCGGGTACGGGTGCAGCGCCAGGCCGCACAGTGCGGCCTGCTGGTTGTGCGTGCCGGCGTGCGAAGGGTCCTGATACACCGTGGGCCGGCAGTAGGGGTCGGTGGTCGGGAAGTCCTCGATCGGGAACTGCGTCCTGAGGTAGTTCGGATTGAGGGTCATGCCCGTGTAGCCGGGCTGACCGTACTTCCCGGCGTTGTCCGCGACGCCGTTGAGGAATTCCGAGGCCGCGGGGTCGTTCTTGAGCCAGGTCCACAGCTCGGTGTAGGCGTCGGCGTTGCCGAACGGCACCACCACCGACGGGATCCCGCCGGAGAAACTCAGGCCCTTGAACTGGGGGTTCAGTGCCAGGAACTCCGGATCCACGGTCAGATCACGCGGATTCTGCTTCGCCAGGTCCGACGCCGCGCCCTGCGCGGTGCCGACGGAGGAGTCGACACCCCACCGGTAGGACTGCGTGACCAGCTTCGCCACCAACCTGGCGTTCAGGTTCAGCCGGGTGAGCTGCACCCCGTTCTGGGCCGCCGGCGGATTCGGCGGCTGTCCCGGCGGCGGGACGACGGCCTGGCTCTGGATGTAGAACGAGATGGTCAGCCCGGAGATCGCGGCCGGGGCGTAGAGCATCTTCGGTAACGGCACGCCCGACGTCGGGACGACCGGTTTGGAGACGAACTGGAAGCCCGGGATGGGCCCGGCGAGCTGTTGGCGGGCGGCGTCCCCGCCGATCTGCGAGAAGCTGAACGGGGCTTTGGGGTTCTTGGCGCACAGCCCCGGCTCCCAGCTCTTGATCGCCTCGGCCAGCATCTCGTCGCCGCCGATCTGCACCTCGTTCGCGCCGATGGTGCAGGCGGAGGCGGCGGGCTGGAAGGTCAGCTGGAAGACGATCCGGTTGGCCCAGTTCGTGGGGGACAGCGGCGAGGTCTGCAGCACGATGTTGGTGCCGTCGACGGTGGTCTTGCCGTCGGCCTCCAGGGTGCTGCGGGGCACCACGACCAGCCAGCAGGGCTCGATCCTGGTGCCGCCCGGCGCCGTCGGGTCGGCGACCGGCTGCCCGCAGCCCAGCGCCGGGGACTCGCGCACGGTGTCCAACTGGAAGTAGACGTGGCCGGTGCCGTTGGCGTAGGTCCGGGCGTAGGGGATCTCGTTCGTGTTCGAGCTGTCGAAGGACGTGGCGATGTGCGCCGGGTCCTTGGTCGGCGCGGGCGCCTGGTAGGGGGTCGTCGGCGCGGTCGTCGGGGCCGGGAGGAAGTCCTCGTACTCCTGGTTCGGGTCTTTGGCGACCGCCGGAGGCAGCAGTGGATCGGGGAGCTGGGGGTTGTTCAGCCGCCGGGTGGTCGGCCCGCCGAGCGTCGTGCCGCCGAACTCACACTGCGAGGCGTCCGGGCCGTTGGGGTCGTCGCCCCAACACTGCATGATCTGCAGGTAGTCGGCGCCGAAGTTGGTGTTGTTGTTCGGCGGCAGGGTGGTTGGCGCGCCGGACCAGCTGACGCCGACGGCTTCGTTGATCAGGCTCTGGGTCTTGTCGACCGTCACCGCCGTGCCGCTGAAGGCGCCGGTGCCGGTTTTGGTCACCGACGAGCTCGGAGCCTGCGCCGCGCTGTGCGGCGGCGCGGCGACGGCGTGCTGCGCCGGGCCCGCGAGCAGGCCGGACACCGCCACGCAGACGGCGAAGACTCCGGAGATCTTGCGGGACAGTGTCAGGGCCCTCATGATCGGCGCCCCTTCCGCAGCCGGGTCACCAGAGGCGGACCGAACACCGTGACCAGCAGCAGGGTCGCCGCCACGGCCGCGAGGTAGGCCCCGAGCGAGCCGCCGAACGACGAACCGACGGACACCGGCTCGGCGGCGGCGTCGGCGCCGTCGAGCGAGACCGCGGTGCTCGGCGTGGTCGGCACCGTGACCACGTCTCTCGTCGAGCTGGGATGCGCCGACGGGCCGCCCTTGCCGGAGGCGCTCGCGGTCGCCGGGCCGGTCGCCCCGCCGGCGCCGTTCCCGCCGTTTCCGTTGTCGCCGCCCGAACCGCCGGACGAGCCTCCCGAGGAGCCGCCGCCGGAGCCGCCGCCCGAGCCGCCCGCCGCGCCGACCGGGATGGCGGTCACCCCGTCGTCGGCGCACTGGGTGTTGCCGGCCTTGTCGCAGGGCGCCGGGTTGGGCGCGGTCGCCACCAGGGTGTTGACCCCGCTGGTGGAGAAGGTGGGGTTGTTGCAGGAGGAGATCACGATGTTCTGCACGACCGCCCCGGGGATCTTCTTGATCTGGTTGAAGCCGGCCTGCACCAGGTTGATCGGCAGCGGCGAGTACCCGAGCGGGGCCATCGTGCTCTGGCCCTGGCACAGCAGGTAGTAGCCGAAGGCGCTCAGCGTCTGGCCCTTGGCCGTGTTGAACGGCGGTGCGGTGGACAGCGGGATGACCATGTAGCTGTAGCTGGACAGCGGGTACGTCCGCGGGTCGGAGTACCCGTACACGTTCGACAGGTTCTCCGTGAGGTACTTCGTGGGATCCGAGGCGTCCTCGTCGATCTGCGCCTGGGTCAGGGAGACGGCGACGTTCGACGCGTTGGGCAGCGTGTAGTAGCCGGCCGCGTTGAGCATCTTCGCGACCGGGAACCCGGACTGGATCGCGTAGGAGTACTCGGTGTACGTGATCGCGCCCTCCGAGGTGGGCTGCGCGACGTAGCCGGCGACCCCGGAGTCCAGCGACTGCGAGATGAAGGCCGATCCGGCCGGCGCCGGCGGGAAGAACGAGGTCGCTCCGCAGTGCGGGGCGACCACGCGGCCCGCCGTGGAGCAGAACGCGTCCCACAGTCCCGGATACTTGGCGGCCATCCAACCCGTCAGCTGCGCGGTGGTGCCGGAGCCGTCGGTGCGCACCACCGGGATGATCTGCCGGGCCGGCAGCGTCAGCCCCGGGTTGGTCTTCGCGATCGCGGGGTCGTTCCAGCTGGTGATGCCGCCGGTGAAGATCTTCGCGATCGTCTGGTCGTCCAGGCGCAGGTCCGTCACCCGGTGGCCGCCGATATCCAGGTGGTACATGAACGCCGTGCCGCCGGCCACCACCGGCATGTAGGCGAACGGCTTGGTCGGCAGGACGTCCAGGGTGCCGTTGTCGACCGAGCCGTAGGGGATGTCGGAGATGGCGAAGTCGACGGTGGCCGGGTCCGCCTTGAACTGGTTGCGGCCGTCGGACGAGCCGGAGCCGGTGTAGCTGACCTGCATGCCGTACTGCGCGACGTCGCTGGTCCACTGGTTCACGGCGTTCTCGGCCCAGGTGGAGCCGGCGCCGGCGATCGGCGCGTACTGCGTCGCCACCGCCGTCGGCGGGGTCGCCAGCTGCGCCCCGAGCAGGCCGAGGGCGGCGCCGAGCAGCAGGAGTCTGCCGCGCGGCGATCGACGGCGCCGCGGGTGCTGGCGGTTCATGAAGGGCGCTCCGGGGGTTCGGGTCGGTCGGTCGCTGCGGGGTCGGTCGCTGCGGGGTCGGTCGGCACGAAGTCGGTTGGTCCGGGCTCGGCCGGCACGGCGTCGTTCGGGGCGAAGCCGATCGCCGCGAGACCCGTCGCCTCCAAGCTGGTCGTCCCGAAGCCGCCCCGGCGCTCCAGGAACCGCGCCTGGACCCGCCTGGACGCGGCGGTCCGGCGTCTGCGCTGGCGCCGGCTCAGCTGCCCCGCGCCCTTGCCGCCGACCGCCCGCGCGGCCACGAACAGCACCAGGACGAGCAGCATCAGCAGTGCTGCGGCGCCGTACCCGCGCGTGATGTAGTTCGGCTGGCCGGAGGTGACGAGTTTGAACGTCGCCAGCGGCAGGGAGGTCTGCGGGCCCCGGCGCGGGTCGTAGTTCGTGTACTGCGTGTAGCCCGCGGTCAGCAGCACCGGCGAGGTCTCGCCGATGCCGCGGGCCGCCCCCAGGATCACCGCCGTGGCCAGTCCCGACCGCGCCGTCGGGATGGTGACCCGGAGCGCGGTCCGCCAGCGGCTGGCCCCCAGGGCGTAGGAGGCCTCCTTCAGATGGCCGGGCACCAGGCGGAGCACGACGTCGGAGGCGCGGATGATGATCGGCAGCGTCATGATGCTCAGCGCGAACGCCGCGGCCAGCCCGGACTTGGGGAGTCCGAATTCGAGGATGAGCAGCGCGAAGACGAACAGGCCGGCCACGATCGAGGGCAGTGCGGTGGCCGCCGCCGCGACCGTCCGCACCAGGTTCGCCAGCCGGCCCGGGGACTCGTTCATGAACACCGCGCAGGCGATGCCCAGCGGGACCGTGATGGCCAGGGTGATCGTGATCTGCTCGACCGTGCCGACCACGGCGTGCCGTACGCCGCCGATCGAGATCGGCTGGACCGGGCCGGCCACCCGCAGGTCCTGCGTGTAGAAGTTCACGTGGGTCAGGGACTTCAGGCCGCCCCAGATCGGGAAGCCGACGATCAGCACGAGGACGCAGAACACGAGGATCGCGATGGAGTGCGTCACCACCGCCATCAGGCGGTCCCGCAGGATCGGGCCGCTCTCGTCGGTCCACACCAGGATCGCGTAGCAGGCCAGGAAGAGCGGATAGCACAGGACGACGAAGCCGAGCGGCCCGGAGAACGGCGCGAACCAGTCGCTGATCAGGACGGTCAGGCTCACGGCCGCGGCGGCGGCGCCGAGGAGGGCGAACAGCGCGTCGGGTTTCAGGCGGCGGACGCGGCGGCGGCGCTCGGGCGGGGCGCCGTCCTCCGGTGATTCCGGCGGCTCCGGCGGCTCCGGCGGGATGGTGGTCTCGTCGGCGTCCTGGGCCTCGACGTCCTCGAAGTCTTCGGAGTTCTTGAAGTCCTTGAAGCCCTCGACGTCCTCGACGGTGGCGGTCATCTCAGCCGCTGTCCCTTCCGGACCGGCTGCGCGCGATGATCGCCGACGCGGCCAGGTTGATGACCAGGGTGAGCAGGAACAGCACGAGGCCGGCGGCCATGAGCGCGGAGAGTTCGAAGGGCGTCGCCGTGCCGTAGTGCGCGGCGATCAGCGCCGCCACCGAACTGGCGCCGGCCTGCAGGAGGTGCGGCTGGATCCGGAACACCAGCGAGATGATCATGTACACCGCGATCGTCTCGCCGAGCGCGCGGCCCAGCCCGAGCATCGCGCCGCCGATCACGCCGCCCCGGCCGAACGGCAGCACGACGGTGCGGATCATGCCCCACTTGGTGGCGCCCAGCGCGTAGGCGCCCTCCCGCTCGCCCAGCGGCGCCTGCGAGAACGACTCGCGCATCAGGGAGCTGACGATCGGGGTGATCATCAGGCCGACCACGATGCCGGCGATGAAGGTCGAGGCGGTGTAGACGGTGAGCGGCGCCAGCGGGTCGTGGACCCGCGCGCCGGTGACGTGGAACCCGGGGATCCAGCCCAGATAGGTCGCCATCCAGTGCGCGACCCCGACCGCCCGGTGCTCCAGGAACAGGAAGCCCCACAGACCGTAGACCACGCTCGGTACCGCGGCCATCAGGTCGATGAGGCTGGTGAACAACGGCCGCAGCCGGGGCGGGGCGTACTCGGAGATGTAGAGCGCCGTACCGAAGGCCAGCGGCACCGCGATCACGATCGCGACCAGCCCGATGAGCACCGTCCCGGTGAGGATCCCGGCCACCCCGAACTTGGACGCGCCGCCGGTGCCGTTCCCCGGGGACCACGCGGCGGTGGTGAGGAAGCCGGTTCCGGCCACCCGCAGCGCCTGCGAGGCGCGGGTGCCGAGGAAGCCGCCGATGACGGCGATGACGGTCAGGACCAGGATCCCGCTGCCGGCCAGCACGGTGAGGAAGACCCGGTCCCCGCCGCGGGCGCGCAGACGTACGGCTCGCGGCGGTTCCGTGCCCGTCACCGGCGGCAGGTCGACGACTACCGTCTCGGCCGCCGGGATGGATTGTTCCGTCATGCCAGGCACACCCGGCCGCGTTCATCCCGAGTCGACGCGGGCAACTCGGCGAGCAAGACGGAGTCCAGGAAGTGGGCGAGGTTGTAGAGGTTCTCCCGCCCCCGCAGATACGTCCGCGCCGACCGCGCGACCACCACGTTGTCGATCTCCAGCCGCCACGTCCGCCCCCCGGTGTCGGCGGCGACCCCGAGCACAGGGACCGCGTCGGCGATCCGCGCCCGCAGGAAAAGAATGGCGGCGTACCCGGTCTCGAAGTCCTCGAAGCAGCCGGGCGCACGACCCAGAACCCGGTTGTTCCCGCCGACCAGCCGCCAGGCCGGAAGCGCCGCCGAACCCGGCCCGGCGATCGCGGTCTGCGAAGGCCCGACGTGAAAGCGAGTATGTGCCATGAGCCCGATCCCTCCCCCACACCCCACAAGGACCGGACGCCGGAGGAGAATCAGTAGCCCGGGCGTCCGCGAACACTAGTTCCGTGCAGGCCGAAGGTCCCAGCCCACTACGTCATAGCGGCGACCGAAGTGTTAACGCCGGACATGGCGCGGCCAAACCACAGACAATCGCAGCCCCCTGACCTTGGCTGATTCACAGCGCCACAGCGGTGACACACAGTGACGATCATCGGTGCCTGCTCATCCGCTTTATCGACGGCTTTGCGCTCCGGCACCGGATCAGGAGGGCGGAGAGGTTCCGCCGATCATGCTGGCCGACGCGAAGCGGAAGTCGGCGGCGCGGCGATGACGGGTGCGGCGCGGCCTTAAGCGATCAACCGTACGGGGGTTGGTTAACGCGAAACAGCCTCGGGCCAGATTTCTTGGCCAGAGGCTGTTTCTGATGTGGCAGGTGAAGGATTCGAACCTTCGAAGCTTTCGCGACGGATTTACAGTCCGCTCCCATTGGCCGCTCGGGCAACCTGCCAGGGATGTGTCCCGCGGGTCCGATCGGGACCGGCTCCGTGGGGCGACGGCACAACAATAGCGGATGGCGGGGGGTGCTTCGCCACCCGGTTCTTTCGTGGGGGGCGGGTGGGGCGGGCGGGGTGGGCGGTCTGTGTGATCTTCGGGTGGGCGGGTGGTGGGGTTGTCGGCTTTTCGGGGGTCGGGCTCGGCCGGCCTGCGCGCCGGTCAGGCGGGGGCTGCTTCGGCGAGGATGCGGCCGAGGTCGGTGCGGGTGTGCTGGACGCGGCGGCCGTCGCGGGTGGTGGTGATCAGGCCGGCGCGGCGGAGGGCGGCTGAGTGGGAGGAGGCTGTGGGCAGGCTGAGGTGCGCCTGGGCCGCGAGTTCGGTGGTGGTGCGGGGGTGGTCGAGGAGGCGGAGGATGCGGGCTCGGGAGGGGCCCAGGACGTCGGCGAGGGCGTCGCTCGGCGGGGTCCCGGTGCTTCCGGTGCTTCCGGTGCGCGGCGGGGGGAGGCCGGGGCCGGCCGGGTAGACGAGGAGCAGGGGGCGGTCGGGCCACGCGCCGATCAGCGGCTCGTGGGTCCAGTGAAAGGTGGGGAGCAGGGTCAGGCCCCGGCCGGCGAGGTGGAGGTCGCGGTCTCTGGAGGCCGGGAGGTGCCAGCTGGCGCCGCAGAGGTGGGCGCCGGGAGTCAGGGCGGTGAGGGCCCGCTCGACGCCGTGCTCGGCGGAGCCGAGGGCGAAGCGGGTGAACTCGGCGGCGTGCTGTTCGCGGACGGTGTTCCAGGACGTCGCCAGCACCGACCGGTAGGCGTCGCGCAGGCTCAGGTCGAGGAGGTCCCAGGCGTGGGCGTCCCGCGCCATCAGGGCCCTGACCCAGGGCGTCGGGGCTCGGTCGAGTTTGGCGACGTCCGAGCGGACGACCCGGCCGGGGGTGCCGCGAACCAGTTCCAGACCCTCTTCGAGGTCGTCGGAGACCGGATCCAGGAACGCCGGGCCGCGGTGGGGTTGGAGCAGGTCCCACAGCGGCCGGGTGGTGGCGGGCAGGCTGTGGCCGACGTCGCGGCGCCAGCGGCCGAACAGCAGGGCCGAGTCGCGGCGGCGGGACATCATCAGCGACAGCTTCAACTCCACCAACGGCGCCGGCCGTGCCAGGAAGCGCACGCGGGCGAAGTCGCCGGGGCTGAAGTGGATCCGCAACATCGTTCCTCCGCAAGCCTTTCCACCAGGATAGAAAGCCTCGCCCCGCTGTGTCGCGCGGTGGATCCTCGCAGGCATGGGTCTGGATCGGCGACGAGTCTCCCGCATCGCGACCGTGCTGGTCCTGGCGCTCGCCGTGGCGGGCTGTCACGGGGGCAGCCCGCGCGCGGTGCCGAGTGGGACACGCAGCATGGCGGCGTCTACGAGTTCTGCGACGGCGGCTTGTTTCGGCCAGCCGGCTGGCGCGCGGGCGCTGACGCTCACGACCAACGACGGCCTGGCACTCTCGGCGGTGGAGATCGGTGGCGGCGCCAAGGGGGTGCTGCTGGTTCCGGAGGCCGGTACGCAGGGTGAATGCGGCTGGATGTCCTATGCCGGTGAGCTCGCCGCGAAAGGGCTGCACGTCCTGCTCTTCGACATGCCGTGTCAGGGAGCGAGTACGTGCTCGTCGGCGGCGTCGGCGGCGGCGGATGAAGAGCAGCCGGGATTCGGGAAAGAAGGCATCGCGGCCGTCGACGCCGCGCTGATCGAGCTCCACTCCGCCGGCGCCAAGACGATCGTGATGGTCGGCGCGTCGGCGGGGGCGACCACAGCGCTGGCCGCCGAGGCCGGAACCGCCGCGAGCTCGTCGCCGGGTGTGGCGGCGATCGTGGCACTGTCGGCCGACGAACTGGGCACCCTGCCGTCCGAGGCCTCGACCATCCACGTCCCCGTCTTCATGGCGGTGGCGGACGGCGACAAGTACGTGTCGACAGTCGACGAGCGCAAGCTCTTCGACGCGCTGGGGGCGCCGCCGACGCTCAGGACGCTGGACGTGCGACCGGCCGGTGCGGGCCACGGCTGGGATCTGTTGGCCGATGACGGGTTCAAGGGCAAGGTGACCGACTTCATCACGGCGCAGCTGGCCGCCGGCTACACCCTCTGGGGCACCGGCGCGAAGACGATCATGCTGAGCAACGAGAGTGACGAGGACCAGGGGTCGTGGCAGGCGTACGCGGACCATCTCGTCGGCGAGGGCTACAAGGTCGCCATGTGGGACTACGGCGATCAGGACCCTGTGACGCATCTCGGCGCGATCGTGGCCGATCTCCGTGCGCACGGCTCCGGACCGGTGTTCTTGATGGGTGCTTCACAGGGTGCGAAGACGTCGCTGGTCGCCGCGGCCGGGATCAAGCCGCCGGTGACCGCGGTGGTGACGTTGTCCGCGGAGGCGATAATGAGGCCGGGTATCGACGTTTCGAGCTATGTCAAGCAGCTGACGTGCCCCGTGCTCCTTCTCACCGCGGCGCAGGACGTCTACGGATCGGCCGACGCCGCCAAGACCTTCCAGGCGGACTTGCCGAACCTGGCGCGCACCCTGACCTACGACGGCTCGGACCACGGGACACACCTGCTGAGCGGATCCAATGGAGTGAAGGTGATCGCGGACGTCGACGCGTTCCTGAAGGCGCACTCGGCCTAGGTCAGAATGTGTGTCTGGGGTGCCGGGAACCGGCCAGGATCTCCAGCGCCTTGATCAGACCATCCGCACCGGCGACGTCCAGGTCCAGGCTGCCGCGGTAGAGCTCCAGCAGGCGCGCGCGCCCGTCGGCGTCGGGCAGCGGGGCTGCGTCCGGGTGGGTGGAGCGGTCCCGGGCGATGAGGCGTATCAGGGCGCTGAACCAGAGGTGGAGCGAGGGCTTACCCGCGGTTGACGGCCCGTGCCAGCCCTGCGGCGATGGTGGTGGCGAGGATCCATCCGGCGGCGGTGAGCAGATAGGCGACCCACTGGTAGCCGCCGGTGGCGACGTAGGCGCGGCCCTGACCGAAGTTGATCACCGGCAGCAGCAGGTCGAGCGAGTAGATCAGGGGATTGAAGGGCGGCGCCGTGCCCGGGCTGACCGGGACCGGATGACGCAGGCCGAAGACCACGATCCCGGTGACCAGCAACGCGGCCAGCCAGCCCAACGCGCGCTCGGGACGGTAGCCGTAGCCGACGGCGGCATCCTGCACGAACCCCCAGGGCCGCGCGGCGCGAGGCAGGGTACGGCGCCGCGCACGCTGCTTGGCGAGCAGGACGCGGCGGGCCTCGCCGTCCAGGCCCTGCCGCCGGTAGACGGCCGCGAGCTGCTCGTAGGGGCCGGGCCGGTACCCGGCGGCCTCGCGGGCCAGCCAGCCGATGCGGCCCGCGACGGGGCCCGGCTCGGCGATGCGGTCGTACGTGAAGCCGTCCCGGGTGAAGTGCGGGGACCAGGTGGCGGGATCGTCGTTGAGGACGCCGACCTGGGCGTTGGCGAGGTGGATGGAGCCGGCCGGCGGGGCGGCGAAGCGGAGGGTGAGTTCGCCGGCCCGGAGGTTGCCGAGGAAGAGGATGTTGGAATCAGAACCAGAAGAAACACTGGCGCTGGTGACGGCAGCTGGACTGGAGGCGGCAATTGCAGCACCGCCGGCGATGGCGGAAGTGGTTGAGGCCCCGCCACCCGCAGTCCCCGCACTGCCTGTGCCGCCGCCACTACCACCGAAAACCGGCCCCAGCCCCAACTCCGCCACCGAACCGGCCAGCACCGCCTCGCGGAAGTCCAGATCGTTCCCCACCCGCGCGCTCGCGAATCGCACCGACCCCGCCGCGCGGATGCCGCGGCAGCGCGCCGCGCCGCCTATCTCAGCGTAACGGGCGTCGAGGGCGGTGGTGTCGTCGCCGCGGAGGGTGGCGCCGTCGAAGCGGGCGTGGCCGGTGATGCGGGCGCCGTCGATGCGGACCAGGCCTTCGGCGTCGAAGCCTTTGTAGCACTGGAGGTCGGCGCCGATCTTGGCCTGGTACGCGATCAGGGCTATGCCTCCGGGCTGGTGCAGTTTCGCGTTCGCCAAGCGCAGTAGGCCTTGGATCTCCGCGCCGGAGAAGCGCAGCATGCCGTCGGCGTGCAGGTCGTCGCCGATCAGGTCGCTGCCGACCTGGACCCGCGCGGCGTCCAGGACCAGGCCGTCGGGGTCGCGCAGGTCCGTGCGCTCCAGGCTCATGACGCCGCCGACCTTCGCGTCGCGCAGGCTCGTGCGCCCCTCGATCGTCGTGCCCCACAGCATCAGGTCGCCGCCGACGCGGATGCGGTCGGCGCGCAGTGCCAGGTCGGCGGGGTGGTGCAGGTGTGCGTCGGTGATCAGGAGTTCGCCGCCGATGACCGCGTGGTCCAGGCGGACGCGTCCGTCGACCCGCGTCTTGTGCAGCACCACCGTCGCCTCAACGCGCGTCAGCGAGGCGTTCAGGCCCGCGAGGCGGGTGCCGCGCAGGTTCAGGCGGCGCAGGCGGGTGTCGTGCAGGTCCAGATCGTCCTGGAACCAGCAGTCGGCGAAGCTCAGCGAGTAGCCGAGCTCCAGGTACTCCAGCTCCAGCGGCCCCACGATGCTCGCGCCGACCACGCGCAGCGGCGCGCGCCGGTCGCCGGCCTCGGTGATCAGGCCCCTGAGGAACTCGGCGCGCAGGGTGCGCTCCGCGCCCCAGGCCGCGCCGGTTGCTGGGTCGTCAGCTGCCGGGTCGCCGGTCTGGAAGGACGTGCGCCCTCCGGCCAGGAAGTCTGCCCGGACCCGCTTCTCGCTGTCGGTGAGTCCGATGGGGCGCATGGGACGTTTCTACCGTGGTTCGGCCAGCTCGATCGAGTCCTGAGGCGGCGTCCCCTTCGGCCGGCGCGGTTCGCGCACGCCGCCGTCGGGTCCCAGAGGTCCCTTCGGCCAGCCCCGGCCGCCCGGCTCGCGGTCCCTCCTTCTCGCTTTTCTGGAACGCAGGGCGTGTTTCACTCGCTGCTTCACCGTCATGTATCGGGAACGCCTCGGAGAAAAGCTCCGGTTCCGGAACGGAGATCGCGTACTCTCTCGGCGAACACCAGGAAGATCGCCAAGCTCCCGGCCGCCGCCGATGCGACGATGACACCATGCCCGAGCGCCCCCACGTGATCCTCAGCGCCGCCATGTCCCTCGACGGCCACCTCGACGACACCACCCCCGACCGCCTCATGCTCTCCGACGACGCCGACTTCGACCGGGTGGACGCGCTCCGGGCCGCCTCCGACGCGATCATGGTCGGCGCCGAGACCATCCGCCGCGACGACCCCCGCCTCCTGGTCCGCGACCCGGAGCGCCGCGCCGAGCGGCTACGGCGCGGGCTGCCCGAGCACCCGGTCAAGGTCACGGTGACCGGCTCCGGTGCGCTCGACCCCGACGCACGCTTCTTCACCACCGGCGGCCACAAGCTCGTCTACTGCGCCGACGCGGCGGTCCCGGCGCAGGCCGACCGCCTGGCCACGGTCGCGGACACCGAGGTGGTCCCGGCCGGCGCGCTGGTCGACTTCCCCGGCATCCTCGCGGACCTGAAGCGGCGCGGCGTCGAGCGGCTGATGGTCGAGGGCGGCAGCTCGCTGCACACGCGGTTCCTCGCCGAGAACCTCGCCGACGAGATCCAGCTGGCGATCGCCCCGTTCTTCGTCGGCGACGACCTGGCCCCGCGCTTCGTGCGTGCTGCGGAGTTCCCGCAGAACGCGCAGCACCGCATGACCCTCGCGGAGACGCGGCCCATCGGCGATCTGGTCTTCGTGCGCTATTTGATCAGCCACAAGATCTGATCAGTCGCGGCTGACGGGGCGCGGCAGCCCGAACCGCACCGGCACGCCCGGCGAGAACAACACGCTGTCCGGCGGCCCGGACGCGACGCCCGGCAACCCCGCCGCCGCGACCAGATCCTCGTCGCACGCCAGCAGTTCGGCCTTGTGCAACGGCCACCGCGGGTGCGCGTTCGGCATGTGCACGGTCCGGCCGCCGAGCGTGAAGTGCAGCCGCCAGCGGGCCGTGAGGAAGTGGTCCAGCGCGGTCGGCGACTTTACAACAGGCCCGACCCGCACTCCGATCAGACTCCGGGAAGGCGGCAGGCCGGGCTCGCGGCGTCGCGAGCCGTACCAGTACTCGTCCCCGACGCGGTACGCCGACATCCGGGCCCATCGGTACGGCAGCCGGAAAGCGGTCCGCGCCATGGCCACCGGGGCCAGTCGCGACGCTTCCAGCGACCGGAACACCACGCCGCGCCGTCCGGCGGCGTCCACGGAGTACAGCCGCACATTGGTCTCGGGAAAGGTCCCGAGATAGGGCAAACCAGGTAGCGGCCACCACCCGATCCGGTGCATGCGGAAGGCGATGAGCCCCACGTAGGTGACCCCGTCGATGACGTCGGGCAGCACCCCGGCGGGCAGCAACGGTGCCACCTTCGCCGGATCGACGGCCCAGTGCAGGAAGGTCGCGTCCAGCCAGGACTGCGTCATCAGCGGCCGGCCCGGCAGCCGCGGCGGATCCGCGGTGACTGGCTCCGCGGTGACCGGCTCCGGCTCGATCATCGGCTCCGAGCTGATTTCCGGCTCCGGTTTGGCTGCTGACTCCGGCTCAGGCCCCGCCGCCGAAGCGCCTCCCGCCGTGTCCGTCTCAGACCCCCATGCCGTAAGCGTGCGTCACCCGGATGCGCAGCACCAGCCGCTTGTCGGCGACCATCGCGGCCCGGTACTCGTCCCAGTCCGGGTGCTCCTTCCCGGACGCCGCCCGGTACAGCTCCACCAGCTCGTCGACCGTCGCGTCGTCCGGCTTCTGCGCGACCGGCGTCAGCTCCGCGTCGCCGTCGTACACCGCGAACTTGTACGTCTCCGGCTGCACCATCAGCGTCGCGCGCGGGTCCCGCCGCAGGTTGCGGGTCTTCGCCCGGTCGTCGGTGATGGAGATCCTGATCACCTGCTCGGCCGCGTCGTAGGCGTAAGTGATGACGGACAGCTGCGGCCGTCCGTCCTTCTTGATCGTCGCCAGTGTGGCGACGCCCCGCACGCCCAAGAGTTCCAGGAAGGCATCCATATCGTGATTCTAGGGTCGGGGCGAGGTGATACACATGAGCGCATGAAGTCATTCGGCGAACACCGAGGCCGGACCATATCCGTCGTCGCGTTGCTGCTCGGCGCGACCCTGGTGGCCGGGTGTACTTCGTCCGGTTCCGTCGGCGGTTCCGGCGGTTCCTCAGGTGGCTCTTCGGGCGGTTCCTCGGGGGCCGGAAAGTTGTCCAGCGGCAAGTTCACGTCGACCCAGGCTTTCGACTCCCAGAAGATCTCCTGGGGCGCGTGCACCAGCGAGCCGCCCGACGACCCGACCGCGGACCTGAGCGCCTTCCAGTGCGGCTCGGTCGTGGTCCCCCTGGACTACGCCAACCTCTCGGGCAAGGACGTGACCCTCGCCCTCGTGAAGTGGCCGGCCGCGGACCCGGCGAACAAGGTCGGCTCGCTGCTGACCAACCCCGGCGGGCCCGGCGCCTCCGGCGTGGACTTCGTCGAGGAGTCCAAGTCCGAGTTCGACGGGGCGCTGCACGCGCACTACGACATCATCGGCTTCGACCCGCGGGGCCTGGGCCGCAGCGACCCGATCACCTGCCTGGACGACAAGACCCAGGACAAGCTCTACGAGCAGGACCCGCCGAAGGACGCGACGGCCCGGGCGAACAAGGCCGCGCAGGACAGCAAGACCCTGGCCGCGGCCTGTGAGAAGAACTCCGGCGCCCTGCTGCCCTACGTCGGCTCCAAGTACGTCGCGCAGGACATGGACCTCATGCGCCAGGTCCTCGGCGACAAGAAGCTGAACTACCTCGGCATCTCCTACGGCACCTACATCGGCTCGGTCTACGCCGAGGAGTTCCCGGCGAACGTCGGCCGCATGGTGCTCGACGGCGCCGTCGACCCGAACGCCGACCAGCTGGAGTCCAACGTCCAGCAGCAGGTCGGCTTCGAGAAGTCGCTGGAGAAGTTCGCCTCCGACTGCGTCACGAACTACGCCGCGCAGTGCCCGCTGTCCGGCAGTCCGACGGCCGCGGCGCAGCAGCTCGGCCACTTCATCGACGGCCTGCAGGACAAGCCGCTGCAGACCGACGACCCGAGCCGGCCTCTGGACGCCACGCTGGGCTGGACCGGCGTCATCATCGGGCTCTACGGCGACGTCGGCTCGGACTGGTGGAAGTACCTGCGCGACGCGCTGACCAAGGCGATGAAGAACGGCGACGGCTCGGAGCTGCTGGCCGGCGCCGACCAGTACGACGGCCGCGACGCGCAGGGCCACTACAGCACCGAGCAGAACGGCCTGATCGCGGTGCGCTGCGCCGACTTCACGACCCCGGCGCCGAGCCCGTCCGCGGTGCAGAACGCGTACAGCCAGCTCAAGTCCGGGGCCTCGATCCTCAACTCCAACCTGGCCCCCGGCGACCTGGCACAGCCGATGTGCGCGAACTGGCCGTTCCAGACCACCGAGAAGCCGCACCAGATAAAGGCACAGGGCTCGGACACGATCCTGGTCGTCGGCACCACGGACGATCCGGCCACGCCGTACCAGAACGCCGTGAACCTGGCGAACGGCTTCGCCAACGCGCGGCTGCTGACCCGCGTGGGCACCGGCCACGCCGCGTTCGGCAGCGGGAACCAGTGCGCGCAGTCGGCGATGGAGGCGTACCTGGTCAGCGGCACGCTGCCGGCGCAGGGGACGCGTTGCACGGCGTGAGCCGACCGTGAGAGGGATCGTTAACGGGAACCCCTGGTGTCCGCGACCCGTTTAGGATCGCGGATAGTGTCAACGAATTTGGGGGAACACCCGTGATCTGCTTCTTCGATCCGGCTCACGGCCAGGCGTCCGTGAACGTCATGTGGCAGCCGCAGTGGGGCGTGGCGCGACCCGTCGAGGTCTGCCAGTTCTGCGCGCAGCGCATCCAGACCACTCAGCCGCCGTACTACCAGCCCGTTCAGCAGCAGGGTTATCCCCAGCAGGGCTATCCCCAGGCCGGCTATCCGCAACAGCAGGGCTACCCGGCGCAGCAGCCCGGCTACCCGCAGCAGGGGCAGTACCAGCAGCCGCCCCGCCAGGGCCACAGCACCGGCGCGGTGGTCGGCGCGGGCGCGGCCGGCCTGGTCGGCGGAATGCTGCTCGGCGAGATGCTGGAAGGCGACGACAACAAGCGCGACGAGCAGCAGGCGTACGAGCGCGGCTTCGAGGAGCGCGGCTTCGACGACCAGCGCAACGAGTACCAGCAGGAACAGTTCCAGCAGAACGAGTACCAGCAGAACGAGTACCAGCGCGAAGAGTTCCAGCGGAACGACTACCAGCAGAACGACTACAACAACAACGACTTCAACGGCGGCGGCTTCGGCGACGACTACAACAACAACGGCGGGAACGACGACGGTTTCTTCTAAACCGCACCAGTTCACGTCGGCCGAGGCCGGTCGCAGCCTAATATAAAAGTGCTAATACGCCGTCGGGGCGAGGATCTGAAGGATCCTCGCCCCGACGGTATTTCTCCCCTCGCCACCCTTGCTCACCCCTTACCGCGTAGACGCTTCCCCGCACGCATATCACGAGGTGAACGCAAGTCCAGGCGTGTCGCAACGTAGAAGCGTCTACGTCTTTCTGAGGTTCCTGACACCCTCTACTGTGACGAGTATCGATCTTCGCAATGTCTAGTCGCATTGCCATTTCCCGCTGCTCGTTGCAAGACCCTGTAAGCCACCACTCGGGTTCGACGTCAAAGGGGGCGCGCGGCGGCGTGGCCGCGCGCCGGGAGAAAGGCACATTATGCAGTTTGCCCGCAAACACCGCATCGCGGTGGTCGCGGTCACGGCGCTCGGTCTGGGGGTCGGCACTTCTGCCGCCGCCCTTGCCAGCCCGGCGCCCGCCAGGCCGTCCGCGGCCCAGCAGCTGGCCGCGCTGTCGACCGGCGCGAAGCACCCCGTGATCGTGCTGCTCAAGAACCAGCACTCCGACCTGTCGGTCAAGACCGCCAAGGCCCAGCGCAAGGCCGTCACCAACGCCGACCAGGCTCCGCTGGTCAGCAACGCGCAGTCCACCGGCGCCCAGGACATCAAGAAGTTCTCGGTGATCAACGGCTTCTCGGCCAAGATGACCGACGCCGAGGCCCAGAACCTGCGGCAGAACCCGAACGTGGCGGCGGTCGTCACCGACCAGCAGCGCGTCGTGAACACCCTGACCGCCGCCCAGAAGCAGGCCATCGCGGACGCCGCCAGCGCCAAGGGCAGCACCGCCAGCGGCGCCGACGGCCAGACCCCGGCGGACAAGGTCATCCCGGGCACCTGTCCCACCGACCCCAGCAAGCCGCTGCTGGAGCCGGAGGCTTTGCAGACCACGAACACCGCCTTCCTGAACAAGAGCCAGCCGCAGGCCCAGAACCTGGTCGACGGCAAGGGCGTGAAGGTCGCGTGGATCGCCGACGGGCTGGACGTCAACAACCCGGACTTCATCCGGGCCGACGGCACCCCCGTGTTCAGCGACTACCAGGACTTCTCCGGCACCGACCCGAACGGCAACGAGAGCGGTGACGAGGCCTTCGGCGACGCCAGCTCCATCGCCGCGCAGGGCCTGCACAGCTACGACCTGTCCAAGTACGTCATGCCCGGCCACGCGCTCCCGGCCGGCTGCAACATCACCGTCCGCGGTGTGGCCCCCGGCGCCTCGCTGGTCGGCCTGAACGTGTTCGGCGCGGCCAACCTGGTCTTCGACTCCACCGTCGTGCAGGCCATCGACTACGCGGTGAACGTGGACAACGTCGACGTCATCAACGAGTCGCTGGGCAACAACGCGCAGCCCACCGAGGGCCTGGACGTCACCAGCCTGGCCGACGACGCGGCGGTCGCCGCCGGCGTCACGGTCGTCACCTCCACCGGCGACGGCGGCGTGACGAACACCGAGGGCCAGCCGGCCGTCGACCCGAACGTGATCGGCGTCGGCGCCACCACCACCTTCCGGGACCAGGCGCAGACCGGCACCGGCGGCGCGCGGAACCTGGCGAGCGGCTGGGCCTCCAACAACACCGCGGCGCTGTCCTCCTCCGGCACCAACGTCCGGGGCCGCGTCCCGGACCTGGTCGCGCCGGGCCAGGGCGGTTGGGCGCTGTGCAGCCCCGAGGCCCGCTTCAGCGCCTGCGTGGACTACAACGGCAACCCGGCCTCGGTCGAGGACTTCGGCGGTACGAGCATGGCCTCGCCGCTGGTCGCCGGCGGTGCCGCGCTGGTCATCGAGGCGTACGAGAACACCCACGGCGGGGTCCGTCCGACGCCGCAGCTGGTGAAGCAGATCCTCACCTCCTCGGCCAGCGACCTCGGCCTGCCGGCCGACCAGCAGGGTTCCGGCGAGCTGAACACCTATCGGGCGGTCCGCACCGCCATGTCCGTCAAGGACGACAACGGCTCGCCCAAGGCGCAGGGTGACGGCCTGGTGGCCACCACCGGCTCCGGCGACACGCAGGTCTCCCTGATCGGCAAGGGCGGCTCGAAGCAGTCCGCGACCGTCACGCTGACCAACACCAGCCCGAACACGCAGACCGTTTCGGCGAACGTGCGTGAGTTGGACACGACGGTCGCGAACATCACCGGCACCAAGGCCGTGGACTTCACCGACCCGAACTCGCCGTGGTTCTACGAGGGCTACACCCTCGGCACCCCCGGCCTGAAGCGGCACTGGTTCAGCCAGACCTTCACCGTTCCGGCCGGCGCCGACCACCTCACCGGCACCGCGACCTGCGCCTGCGGCGGCACCAGCACGCTGCTGCGCCTGGTGCTGGTCGGTCCGAACGGCGAGTACGAGAACTGGAACAGCCCGCAGGGCCTCACCAACTACGCGACCGTCGACCAGGCGAACCCGCCAGCCGGCACCTGGACGGCGTACTTCTACGCCAACGCCAACGCCACCGGCTTCAAGGGCAACGTCGCGTACGACTTCCTGGCCACCAAGTACAAGGACGTCGGCTCGGTGAGCCCGGCGAACGCCGTGCTCAAGCCCGGCCAGTCGCAGAAGTTCACGGTGAAGCAGACGCTGGGCGAGAACCCCGGCGACGTCTCCGCGGCGCTGGCGTTCTCCACCTCCTTCCACCAGGTCACCACCATGCCGGTGACCAAGCGGACGCTGATCTCCACCGGTAACGACGGCGGCGCCTTCACCGGCACGCTGACCGGCGGCAACGGCCGCGCGAACACGCCGTCGCAGACCGAGTCGTTCTACTTCGACGTGCCGAGCGGCAAGAAGAACCTGGCGATGAACCTGGCGTTCACCGGCAGCCACGCGGTCTCGGCCTACCTGGAGTCCCCGGACCACCAGGTGGTGTCGCTGAGCACGAACATCGCGGTCGACGCGCAGGGCAACCAGAGCCTGCAGCCCGCGCTGACCGGCTACGTCGACGCCCCGGCCGCCGGCCGCTGGGTGCTCTTCCTGGACGACAACAACCCGGGCGTCCTGTCCGGCGACCTGGCCGATCCGTTCACCGGCCAGCTGCGGTACAACTCGGCCGACGCCCACGCCAAGGGCCTGCCCTCGGGCTCGCTCGCGGCCGGCAAGGCGGTGACCGCGACGGTGACCATCAAGAACAACGGATGGGCCCCGCTGACGGTGTTCGCCGACCCGCGGCTGAACAGCAGCGCCGACTACGACCTGCCGGCGCAGCAGCCGCTGGGCGCGACGGTGCCGCTGCCGTTCGCGACCACCGGCCCGCAGCCGTCGTTCCAGATCCCGACGCACACCACGGAGCTGCGCGCGTCGCAGTCCTCGACGATCCCGGCGGACTTCTCCACCAGCAGCCCCTCGGGCACGCCGGAGATCTACGGCGTCTCCAAGGGCCTGACCGCCTCGGTCACCCTGGACTCCCCGTGGGTGACCCCGGGCGTCTGGGGCCAGGACCCGACCCCGCTGGGCCCGACGAACGGCGCCGTGAGCGGCAGCGCGACCGAGGCGCAGAGCGTGACCACGCTGGCCTTCGACCGCTCGGCCGTCGCCTCCACCGGCGACCTGTGGCTCAACGGCGTCGACCCGACCGCGCCGGCGCTGGCGCCGGTGACCATCCAGCCCGGCCAGACCGGGACGGTCACCGTCACCATCACGCCGACCGGCAAGAGCGGCACCAAGGTGAGCGGCGTGGTGTACGTGGACACGTACAACGCGGCG
The DNA here is from genome assembly GCF_041262085.1 of Catenulispora sp. GAS73. Classification (NCBI taxonomy): domain Bacteria; kingdom Bacillati; phylum Actinomycetota; class Actinomycetes; order Catenulisporales; family Catenulisporaceae; genus Catenulispora; species Catenulispora sp. GAS73. The sequence continues at coordinate 381,152 of NZ_JBGCCM010000002.1, read as the reverse complement.
TTCGGCACCGGTGACGAGCTGACGGGCCTGCCCTACAGCTACACGGTGAAGTAGTCGCACCAAGACTGCGGGCGCCCGGACCTCGGCGGTCCGGGCGCCCGCTGTTGTGTGCCCCGCTGTGGTGCGCACTGATCAGTTTTTGAGAAGCCCTCCGTGGCGCGTCTTCCTACGATGGATCACATGGCGAACACGACGAAGAAGACAGCGAAGAAGGCCGCCGCCGGCTCCGAGGAGAACTTCAGCGCCGAGGAGCGCGCCGCGATGAAGGAGCGGGCCAAGGAGGTCCGTTCCTCCAAGAAGGCTGCCGACGTCGACCCCGAGGCCGAGGTCCTGGCGAAGATCGCGGAGTTCCCGCCGGACGACCGCGAGCTGGCCGAGCAGGTACACAAGGTGGTGCTCGCCGCCGCGCCGACGCTGACCCCGCGCCTGTGGTACGGCCAGCCGGCGTACTCGAAGGACGGGAAGGTGCTGGTGTTCTTCCAGCCGGCGTCCAAGTTCAAGACCCGCTACGCCACGCTCGGGTTCAGCGACGTCGCGGCGCTGGACGAGGGGTCGATCTGGCCGACATATTTCGCCCTGACCGCCCTGAGCGCCGCCGACGAGAAGCGGATCGCGGAGTTGGTGGCGCGGGCTGCCGCGTGAGGGCGGCGCTCACGTGGACCTGAGCAGGTCCGCGCGGCAGGTAGATTTGTGCGGGTGATCGAGCAGGGTGAAGTGGACGAACCGGCGGGCCGCGTGGCTGATGAGGCTGCTGTGGCCGCCGATGGTCCCGACGGTCCCGATGTTCCCGAGGACTTCGGGCCAGGCCTCGCCCCCGAGCGCCTGGCCCTGCTGCTCGACATCCTGGCCGAGGTCGAAACCCTGCCGACGGAGCACCCCGACGCGGTGACCGTGCGGCGAGCGACGGCCGGCGTCTACAAGAGTGTCAAGCTGCGGCGCCGTGCCGACCGGCAGGCGCGGGTGATCGCCGCCGATCGTGCGGTCACCGCCAAGACCGCGACCGGCGCGTCGACCCGGCTCGACGACGAGACGCAGGGACTGCCACTGAGCTCGGAGACCGTCGCTTCCGGCAACGCCGTCGCCGGGGTCCTGAACCGCGACCGCGGGTGCTACATCTGCAAGCAGCGGTACCGCGAGGTGCACGCGTTCTACCACAACCTGTGTCCCGACTGCGCCGCCGAGAACTGGAAGCGTCGCGACGCCCACGCCGACCTGACCGGCAAGCGCGCACTGCTCACCGGCGGCCGGGCGAAGATCGGGATGTACATCGCGCTGCGGCTGCTGCGGGACGGCGCGCACCTGACCATCACGACGCGCTTCCCGAACGACGCCGCGCGGCGGTTCGCAGCGATGCCGGACAGCGGTGAGTGGCTGCACCGGCTGCGCGTCGTCGGTATCGATCTGCGGGACGTCGCGCAGGTGGTGGCGCTGGCCGATTCGGTCGCGGCCGAGGGGCCGCTCGACATCATGGTCAACAACGCCGCGCAGACGGTGCGGCGCTCGGCGGGGGCCTACGAGCCTTTGATCCGTGCCGAGTCCGAGCCGCTGCCCGACGGGCCGTTGCCGGAGCTGGTTTCATTCGGGCGGTTCACGGGGTCGGGGTTGGTGGCGCTGCCTGGCCAGACGCGTTCTTCGGAGGCGACTACCGCGGACTTGATCGGTGTCGGCGTCGGCGCTGATCTTGTCTCGCTCGCGCTCACCGCCGGCTCGGCCGCCCCGGACCGCATCGCCGCCGGAACCGCCATCGACGCCGGTGGCCTGGTCCCGGACCTGGCGGACAGCAACTCGTGGGTGCAGACCGTCGAGGACGTGGACCCCATCGAGCTGCTGGAGGTCCAGCTGTGCAACTCGACGGCTCCGTTCATTCTCATCAGCAGGCTGCGTAACGCGATGAAGGCCTCGCCGTCGGCGCGCAAGCACATCGTCAACGTCTCGGCGATGGAGGGCGTCTTCAGTCGTGGTTACAAGGGCGCCGGCCACCCGCACACGAACATGGCCAAGGCCGCTCTCAATATGCTGACCCGGACCAGCGCCAAGGAGATGTTCGAGACCGACGGCATCCTCATGAACAGCGTCGACACCGGCTGGATCACGGACGAGCGGCCGCATCCGGACCGCGTTCGGTTGGCGGGGGAAGGGTTTCACGCGCCGCTGGACCTGGTGGACGGGGCGGCGCGGGTCTATGACCCGATCGTGCGGGGTGAGCAGGGTGAGGATCTTTACGGGCACTTCCTCAAGGATTACGCGAACTCCGGCTGGTAGGGCGGCGGTTGCCCTACCGGCTCCGGCTTTGGCGTAGGGCCCGTGGCGAAGCGCCGAAGGCTTTGCGGCACGTCTTGTTGAACGCCTGCAGGTCGGGGATCCCGACGGACGCCGCGATCGCCGTCACCGACAGCGTGGACGCCTGTAACAGGTGCAGCGCGCGAGCCATCCTCCGCGAGGCGATGTAGCCGACGACCGTGTCGCCGACGTGCTCGTGGAACAGGCGGGTGAGCTGGTTGTGCGAGACGCCGGCGAAGCGGGCCAACTCGGCGACGACCAGCGGCTCGGCCAGGCGTTCCTCGATGCGGCGGACCACGGCCGCGACCACCGGGTTGCGGGGCGTGGCGGTCTCGGCGTCGGCGAGGTCCGACACCCGCCACAGCGCGGCCCAGACCGCCGCGGCCGAGCGGTTCGGCGAGGTGGGGAAGGCCGCGACCGCGTCGAGCAGCAGTTCGCGCAGGATCTGGAGGGCCGGGCCCGCGTCGCCGACGAAGGGGGCGCGGTGTCCGGGCATGGCGAAGTGGACGTACAGGTGCTCCGAGCGTCCTCGGTAGCGGAATTCGACCTTCGTGCCGGGTGGGACCAGGCTGACGGTTCCGGGGCGGAGGTCGTGCCAGACGCCGTCGGCCGCGAACGCCGCGTGGTAGCCGTAGAGGTGGAGCTGCCAGAGGTCGGGGAGGCGGAAGACGTCGACCGCGGTGTTGATGCCGTGCACGCCGATGCCGGCGTTGGCCACGAGGGGCGGGCCGGCTTCGAGCTCCTGGACCTCCATGGTGAGAAATTACCAGTATCGGTGATCCAGACCGATCAACAGCCAGCCCTTTCGCGCCTAGCGTGGTGAACCGTGACCATGCAGCCCTGGTTCGCCGACGCCAAGCTCGGCATCTTCGTCCACTGGGGGATCTACGCCGTCGACGGCATCCCGGAGTCCTGGTCGTTCTACAACGGCGAGATCACCCACGAGAACTACATGAAGCAGCTCGACGGATTCACCGCGAGCAATTACGACGCGGGGGAGTGGGCCCGGCTGTTCAAGGCGGCCGGCGCGCGGTACGCGGTGCTGACGTCCAAGCACCATGACGGCGTCGCATTGTGGGAGACGGCCGAGAACGATCTGAACGTGGTGCAGCGGACGCCGGCGGGGCGGGACCTGCTGGCGCCGTACGCGCAGGCGATGCGCGACGCGGGGCTCAAGGTGGGCCTCTACTTCTCGCACCTGGACTGGTCGCACCCCGACTACCCGTTCCACTCCCGCGAGGAGTTCGAGGCCGGCGCGGCCGCCGAGGACCCGGAGGCGTGGGAGCGCTTCCTGAAGTTCCACCGCGCGCAGCTGAGGGAGCTCGTCGAGGGCTACGCGCCGGACCTGCTCTGGTTCGACGGGGACTGGGAGCGATCCGAGGAAAAGTGGCGGATGGCGGAGCTGCGCGAACAGCTGACCGCGATGAAGGCGGACACGGTCTTCAACTCGCGGCTGCTCGGCTACGGCGACTACGCCACGCCCGAGCAGGGCGCGCCGATCACGCCGCCCGAGGGCCCGTGGGAGCTGTGCTACACGGTGAACAACTCGTGGGGCTTCCAGCGCAACGACCAGGACCACAAGCCGATCAGCCTCCTGGTCCGCACCTTCGTCGAAACCATCGCCGGCGGCGGCAACCTGCTGCTGGACGTCGGCCCGCGCGCCGATGGCACGATCCCCTCGGAGCAGACCTCACGCCTGGAGGCACTCGGCAGCTGGATCCGCCGCAACGAACCCGCGGTCTTCGGCACGGTGCGCGGCATCCCGGCGGGGCACGTCTACGCGCCGACGACCGTCTCCGAGGACCGCCGCACACTGTACGTGTTCTGCTACGACCCGCCGCGCGACCCGGTGACGGTCCGAGGCCTGACCAGCCGCGTGAAGCGCGTGACGGCGCTGGCGACCGGCGAGGAGCTGACGCACCGGCGGTATGGAGGCTTCGACACGATCCCGGCGGTGCTGGCTGTCGACCCGCCGAGCGTGGCGGATCCTGTGGTGACGGTGCTGGCGATCGAGCTGGAGGGGGAGGCGGAGCTGTATCGCGGGGAGGGGCGGAGCTGAGGGGTTGGATTGGCGAGCTCGGGCCTTCGGATTGCGCTCGGCGGCTGTTTTCTGTGTCCGAGCTCAAGCTTCGGTGAGCGGCTGAGCTCGGGCGCTCAAGACGGACCGGACAGACACAGAAGCGCGCAGCGGCTCCCCTCCAGATGCCGCTGCGCGCTTTGCCCGGTGGGTCAGCAGCTCGGATCAGCTTCCGGACATCCGGAAGTCGTATTCGGGCGGGACCGGCAGGTCGGGATGCGCAGCGAGCCACAGGAGGTCCAGAGAGGCCTCGCCTTCCTGCAGGTTGTCGACCGTGATGCCTTCGTCGAGGAGGCGCCGGACCTCGTCGAGGTCGCCGGTGGTGAGCGCTGCCTGCGCGTTGTAGAGGCGGATGCGGCCATGGTCGCGATCCGCGTTGCTCAGCGCCGCGATGAGGTCGAGCGCTTCAGCGGCGCGGTCCGCGGCGAGCAGCGCCTGGAGGGTCTCGACGGTGAGCTCGCGAAGCTCCGGCTGGAGACGGTGTGCCGCCACCGCCAGGTCGGCGCGCTCGTCGGGCGACACCGCGAGATGCGCCAGCGCACGCTGCGCCCACGCGTTCCGGCGATCGGCGAGAGAACGCATCCAGGCCTCGCGGGCCCCGTCGCGGTCGCCGTCGGCGAGGCGGAGGAGGCCGAGGTGGTAGAGCGCGTGCCAGTCGTCGGCCGACGCTTCAAGGAGCGAGCGCCAGATCGGGCCGGTGACCGGGGACGCCGGTGGCTCGCTGGACGGCAATCGCTTTGTCCGCAACAGATCCAGCCACGGCTGCTGCTCCGCATCGCAGGACCCGAACGGCCGCAGCGCATCGGCGGGCATCGCCTCAGCGGCGACTTCCAAGGCCCCCCAGCCAGACCCACGATGCAGCACTTCTGGCCAGGCTGTCGCACCCGCGCCAGCCTGCACGCCCGCACCCGCGCCGATCCGCGCACTCGCGCCAGGTTCACCCACCGCATGCGCGCCGACCACATGCTCGCCCACCACATGCTCGCCCACCACATGCTCGCCCACCACATGCTCGCCCACCACATGCTCGCCCTCGACAGGCGTGCCCGCACCGACCCGCGCACTCGCACCAGGCTCGCCCACCACACCCGCGCCCTCGCCAGGCGTGCTCGCATCCGCGGCAGCTCCGCCGACCCGCGCACGCGCACCAGGCTCGCCCACCACACCCGTGCCCTCGCCAGGCGTGCTCGCATCCGCAGCAGCTCCGCCGAACCGCCGCGCCTCAGCGAGCGCAGCGTCCAAAGAACCCCGCGGCACCAATCGCTCCAGCGCCCGCGCCACCGCGCTCCGCGACTCGTCCCACGTCCCGTGTACCGCCGCCGGATCCGCTTCCAGCAGCCCGTAGGCCTCGACCCACTCCCACGTGGCGCCGCCGGGCAGCTCCAGATGCTCCAGCTGCGTGCGCGCGAGCCCGGCCTGGATCTCGATGTACTCCGCGTCCGGCCCCGACAGCCACTCCTGCCAGTGCTGCCCGCCGGCGCCGGTGCCCCACTGGAACAGCTTCCGGCCGAGCAGGCGGTCCGTCGAGGTCTGCACCAGGCCCGCGCCGTTCCCGTCCAGCGCGGCGATCCAGCGGCGCTCGCCGGCCGGAATGTCCATGAAGAAGTCCGCCGCCGCCGGAAACCGCGCCGGGTAGCTTTGGTCGCCGGCGACGCTCTCCGGGAAGCCGATCAGCTTGAGCTGCGCCGTGTAGTCGAAGTGGAACGCACGCTCGGCCGGCGCCACCACGCGCACATCAGCACTCTGCGGTACCGCGATGTTCGACCACCAATACACCGGCGTCGGCGTCTCGGCCGGGTTGTGCAGCGCGACGTGCACCAGTAGCGTCGGCGACCCCGCCGGCAGCCACGCGTCGACGGTCATCACCACCCGCCGCATCCGCTCGAACTCGTACATGCGCAGCACCGGCGTGCCGTCCGGCGTGCTCAGCCGCACCGCGTGCAGCGGTTCGCACGTCAGCGGCCAGTGCCCGGTGCCGCCGATGTTCCACTCCACGCCGCCGGCCAGCCAGGCGTCGCGCAGTGCCAGGTTCGCCGGCTGCAGGATCGGGTTGCGGTGCAGCAGTTCGCGGCCGGTCGGCCGGTGCACCAGCGACCACAGGCGCCCGCCGTAGTCCGGGAGGAACGTGGCGGTCAGTACCTCGTTCTCCAGCACCAGGGTCGGCAGCTCGCGGTCGGTGCGCTCGCGGGTGTACGAGTCCTGCGTCGTGTACGGCAGCAGCGTCGCCGGCCGGCCGTACTCCAGGTTCCGGGCCATGTCCGGGTAGGGGGCCACGGCGGAGTCGAAGCCCGGCCTGGCGATCCCGTGCAGGATCGGCAGCCGGCCCGCGGCCGGATCGGCGGCGCCCGGGATGCGCAGGACGTCGCGTCGGAGTTCGGAGGTCACTTGCCTATCCCCACTGTCATACCTTGGATGATGCGGCTGCCGAGCCAGCTGAACAACGCGATCATCGGGGCCAGCACCACGCACACCCCGGCGAACATCGCGCCCCAGTCCAGGCCGTTGAGCTGGGCCTCCTGGACGAAGTTGGACAGCGCGACGGGCAGCGTCACCTTGTCCTGGCTGTGGGTCAGCACGATCGCGAACAGCGTCTCGTTCCACGCCGAGATGAACTGCAGCAGGAACGCGGTGACCAGACCGCCGCGCGCCACCGGCAGGATGACGCGGGTGAACGTGCGCAGCGCGCCGGCGCCGTCCAGGACCGCGGCCTCCTCCAGTACCTGCGGGATGCCGGAGAAGAAGCCGGTCAGCAGGTAGACGGTGAAGGGCATCGCCAGACCCAGATACACCAGGATCAGGCCGGGCTGGGAGTCGTCGAGGTTCACCTTGGCCATGCCGATGAACAGCGGCACCACCATCACCTGGCCGGGCACCCCCAGACCCATGGCGAAGGTCATGCTCATCGCGCCGGAGACCCGGTTGCGACGGCGGGCCAGAGCGTAGGCGCAGGGCGCGGCGACCACGACGGCCAGCACCGAGGACAACACGGCGACCAGCACGCTGTTCAGCGCCGCGCGGCCGAAGCCGCCGTCGGAGAACACCTTGCTGTAGTTGGCGAACTTCGGATGCGTCGGCGCGCCGAAGGGGTGGTTGAGGATGTCGGTGCCGTCGCGCAGCGAGGTGAGCAGGATCCAGCCGATCAGTGCGATGTCGGCGGCGACCACCACCCACACCACGCCGGTCGCGATCCGCATCGGCAGGCTGGCGGGCTTGCGCTTGCGCCGGGCGGCGGTCATTGTTCGGGACGTCATGAGCTCCCCCGGATCAGTACTCGACGGGGTCGCGGCGCAGCAGCCTGCGCAGCACGACCGTGAAGACGACCACCAGGAACAGGCTTACCAGCGCGGCGGCCGTGGCCAGGCCCAGCTGCGGCGTCGAGGCGGTCGGGAAGGCCTCGATGTAGACGTACATGGCGGTGTTCCAGGAGTCCGACGGCGGCTGGGAGCCGCTGCTGCCGCCGTACATCAGGATCAGCTCGAAGATCTTCACCGAGCTCACCGTCCACAACACCGCGCACACCGAGATCACATCCCAGCACATCGGCAGAGTGACGTGCCGGAAGCGCTGGAAGGCGTTGGCGCCGTCGAGTTCGGCGGCCTCGTAGAGGTACTCCGGGATCTGGTCGACGGCGGCCATCAGGATCGCGGTGTAGTAGCCGGTGGCCGTCCACACCAGAGTGCCCAGGATCATCGTCTGCAGGTGCTCGGTGGCCAGCCACTGCGGCGGATGGCTCCAGCCGAGCGCTTCGAGGGTCTTGTTCACCGGGCCGGTGGGGGAGAACAGGACGCCCGCGGCGATGCCGAACACCATCGCGTTCACCAGGCACGGGAAGAACAGCACCGAGCGGGCGAACAGTTTGCGGTTCATCTCGCGCAGGATCAGCATCAGCGCGAAGGCGAACGCGAAGGTGAGCAGGCCGCCGACGAGGAGGATCTTCAGCGTGTTGGTCAGCGAGTGCCGGAAGATCGGGTCCTGCCACAGGGTCTGGTAGTTCTTCAGACCCCGCCACTTCTTCGGGCCGATACCGTCCCACTTGTAGAGGCTGGTCCAGGCCGCGTAGCCGACCGGGACCAGGAACAGCACGACGTAGATCAGGACGGCCGGCGTGGTGAACGCCCAGAACATGCGGCGCCGCGAACGCTCCAGCGGGGCCGCGCCGACCGGGGGACGCGAGGCGGACCCGCCCCGGGCGCGGCGCGTCCGGGACGAGTCCTGAATGGTGGCGGTGCTCATGGTCAGCTCTGGCTCTTCCAGAACGAGACCTGCGCGGACTTCATCTTGGAGACGAAGGTCGCGGCGTCGATCTTGCCGTGCCAGAAGTCCAGGTAGTTCTGGTTCCAGACCTTGGTGGTCCAGTCGCCGGCCACGCCGTCGAAGGTGAGGCGCAGCTTGGGCGCGTTCAGGGTCTTCTGCACGTCGGCCAGCTCGGCCGGGGCCGGGATGTCGGTGCGCGGCGTGATGTTGCCGGCCTCGGTGGAGATGCCGGACAGCGTCTTCTTCTGCAGGAAGTAGGCCATGAACTGCTCGGCCTGGCTGACGTTCTTCGCGTTCTTGGTCAGCGCGAAGCCGAAGACCATCGAGTCCGGCTGGGTCGCGCCCGGCGGGAGCATGAAGCCGTACTTCCAGGTCGCCGGGATCTGCTTGGCGACCTCGGCGGTGACCCAGTTGCCGTTCATCAGGAACCCGGCCTTGCCGCCGGCCCAGTTGGTCTGCTGCGCCGGGTACTTCGTGGCGGTGTAGGTCGGGATGATGTAGCCGCCCTTGACCAGTTGCTCGACCTGCTGCGCGGCCTTGAGCACGGCCGGGTTGTCCCAGCCGGCGCCGGTCTTGTCGGTGGCCAGGTCGTTGAAGTTCACGCCGCCGGCGTTGAGCAGGTAGTCGAACCACAGGCCGTTGGTCCACGAGTCCTCGCCCTCGGAGGCCAGGCACGGCTCGCTCTTCGCCTTCAGGGCGTCGCAGACCTTGATGAAGTCGTCCCAGGTGGCCGGCTGCGAGGTCATCGCGGCCGAGACGGTCGGGTCGGCGGAGTTGTAGAAGACGCCCGCGGTGCTGGCCTCGTACGGGACCACCCAGTGCTGGCCGCCGTCGGGGTCCTTGGGCAGCGAGTCGAAGTACTTCGACGGGATCGCGTCGGAGACCTTCTCGTTGTCGGTCGGGATGGTCATGCCCAGGACCGCCGAGAGGTCCTTGGCGTTGCCGTTCTGCGCCGCGGCGCCGTAGATGACGTCCGCGCCCTCGTCCCACATGTCCGGCGCCTTGCCCGCGGCCATCGCCGGGCCGATCTTCTTGGCCACGTCGCGGCCGGTCCACTCGACGTTGACCTTGATGCCGGTGTCGGCGGTGAACTGGGTGATCGCGGCCTGGATCACCTTGGCCTGCGGCTCGTCCTGCCGCCACATCGACCAGTAGCTGAAGCTGCCGCCGGACTTGCCGGAGCCGCTGGAGCCGGACGAGGAACTGCTCTTGCTGCTGGAACACGCGCTCACACCGACCGCGAGGACGGCGGCGGTGGTTATCGCCAGGAGCCGGGGACCCCGGCCGGTGCTGCTGCCCATTTCGTTTCCTCCGAAGGCTGATCACTCGGGGTGCTGGGAGGAGACAGTAGGGCGCCGCTCGCGTGAACTACAAGCATTCTTTGCAAGATTTCTTCTGGTGATGCGAGATTGAGATATCTGATTGCAGAGGCTCGCAGGAAGTTGCAAAAATTGCGAGAAACGGCGGCGCAAGGCCGCTGCGCAGCTGTGAGCTGGGATGGAGTCGAGGGTCCCGAGGAAGGAAGCTGCTACAGCTGGCGGACGCTGTAGTCGTAGCTGCACGGCAGCGGGTGCTCTTCGCGCAACCGCTGTGACACGACCGGACCGAGCCCGCCGGCCTGCCGGGAGTGGAACTCCCACCACATGTCCGACAGCGGGTCCTCGCCCTCGCGGACGTCCTCGACGACCAGACCGGTCTCCAGGATCCGGCGCGCACGCACCAGATCGCCGGCGTCCAGGGCGGCGCGGCACTCCAGCATCAGGATCCGCCCGGCGAAGCGGTCGGGCTCCTTGAGCCGGTCGACGATGTCCAGTGCCTCGGCGGGGCGCTTGGCGGCGATCAGGGCGCGCAGCGTCTCGATGGTGAGCGGACGCAGACGCGGTGAGAGCTGCCAGGCGCGCAGATAGCGGTCGGCGGCCTCGCCGGGGCGGCCCTCGGACTCGTCGAGGATCGCCAGATTCCGGTGCGCCCACGCGGTTTCCGCCTGGGCCATGGACTGCTCCCACGCCTCGCGCGCGCCGGTCAGGTCGCCGGCGTGGTAGCGGTTCACGCCCAGATGCAGCCAGGTGAACCAGGTCGCGTGCGCGGGGTCGGAGGTGGCCTTCTCCAGCAGCGCGCGCCAGACCGGGCCGACCGCGTAGGACGACGGCGGCAGCGCCGGGGCCGGCGTCGGCATCTGGCCCTTGCGCACCAGCGAGAGCCAGGACTGCTGGTCGCGGCCGATCGTGGCGTCGGGGAAGGGCGTGCCGGGCAGGTTCAGCGCGCGGTTGCGGCCCAGGGCGCGGCGCTCCAGGGCGCCCCAGCCGGTGCCCGGGTGCAGGACTTCCTCCGGCGGCTTCTCGGCCAGCGCGGTCATGGTCGCGAGCTCTTCGTCGAGGCGGCTCGCGGGCAGCAGATCGGCGAGCGCGGCGGCCGCGGCTTTGGTGGCGTCGGGCCATTTCGCGCCGTGGACCTTGTCGGGATCTGCCTGGAGCAGGCCGTACGCCTCGACCCACGACCACGACTGGCGGCCCGGGAGCCGCAGGTGCTCCAGCTGGGTGCGGGCCAGGCCGGCCTGGATCTCGAAGTACTCGTGGCGCGGGCCGGACAGCCAGTCCTGCCAGTTGCGGCCGCCGGACCCGGTGCCCCAGTGGAAGAGCTTGCGGCCGCGCATCCGGTCGGTCGAGGTCTGGAAGAGCCCTGATCCACTCGCGTCGACGGCGGCGATCCAGCGGCGTTCGCCGTCCGGGATCTCGGCGAAGTAGTCGGCGCCGTAGTCGATGCGGCCGGGGTAAGAAGTGTCGGCATCTCGCCAGCGCGGGAACGGGATGCGGCGCATCTTGCCGGTGTAGGAGAAGTGGTACGCCGAGGTCGCGGGCATCAGCGCGCGGGAATCAGGGGTCTGTGATACGGCGGCACTGCTCCACCAGTAGACCGGCGCGTCCTCCGGGAAGGGGTTGTGGACGCGGACGTGGACCAGCAGGACCGGGGAGCCGTCGGGCAGGTAGCAGTCGAGCTGGTAGACCAGGCGGCGCTGGCGCTCGTACTCGTACATGCGCAGGACCGGCGTGCCGTCGTCCCGGGTGAGGCGCACGGCGTGCATCGGAGAACAGGTGAGGGCGGTGTGGCCGAAGGTGCCGAGGTTCCATTCGACGCCGCCGGCGAACCAGGCGTTGCGCAGCGCCAGGTTGGCGAGCTGGAGCTTGGGCGGAAAGTGCAGCAGCTCGCGGCCGGTCGGCCGGTGGCGCAGGGATATCAGGCGGCCGCCGTAGCCGAGGAGGAACTCGGCGCGCAGCAGGTCGTTCTCCAGCACCGCCGTGACCAGCTCCCGGTCGGGGGTCTCGCGGGTGTAGCCGTCCTGGAAGGTGTAGGGGAGCAGGGATTCGACGTGGCCGTAGCCGAGGTTCGTGACCATCTCGGCGTCGGCTTCGGAGACATCCAGGCCGCCGCGCGGGTCCGCGAGCTTGCGCAGCGGCGGGAGCGGGTTCTCCGGGCCGAGCGCGGCCACGGGCAGGAGCGCGGAGGCCAGGCGCAGGACGCTCAACCGACGGCCCCCTAGGATTTGGCGCTGATAGGTCTACACCTTGCAGGATCGCTTCAGTGTGCCAGAAAATCTTGCAAGGAAGGTCACGATCTCAGCATGGAGTGAGCGGAAGGAGCTTTGCGTGAACCGCTATGAGCGCTGGAGCGTCCTGTTGGAGATGCTCGCCGAGCTGGGCAAGCTGGAGATCGAGGAGACCGCGGAGAAGCTGGGGGTCTCGGCGGCCACTGTGCGACGGGACTTCGACGAGCTCGCCGCGCAGCAGTTGCTGTCGCGAACACGCGGCGGCGCCACGGCGCATAGCGTCTCCTACGACCTGCCGCTGCGCTTCAAGGTCGCGCGGCACGCCCCGGAGAAGCAGCGCATCGCCTCGGTCGCGGCTGGCATGGTCGCGGTCGGCTCGACGGTCGGCATCAACGGCGGCACCACCGCGACGGAAGTGGCGCGTGCGCTGGCGACGCGTGCGGACCTGGCGGGCGAGCAGCGCGGCCCGGCGGTGACGGTGGTGACGAACGCCCTGAACATCGCCCAGGAACTGGTGGTCCGGCCCTACCTGCACGTGGTCGCGACCGGCGGCGTCGGCTCGCCCAAGTCCTACGAGCTGGTCGGCCCGGTGGCGGCGGCGATGCTGGAGCGCGTGGCCCTGGACCTGGCCATCCTCGGCGTGGATGCGCTTGACGCCGAGCATGGGGCGAGTGCCCACAATGAGGCGGAGGCGACGGTGAACCAGACGCTGGCATCGCGCGCGCGGCACGTGGTGGTGGTCGCGGACTCCTCGAAGCTGGGGCGGCGGGCGTTCGCGCGAATATGCCCGATCTCGGATGTGACGACGCTGGTGACGGATGGGGACGCGCCGGAGGAGATGGTGGCGCGCTTCACGGAGCTGGGGGTACGGGTGGTGCGGGCTTAGGGGTGGGGAAGCAAGCCGGCAAGCCAGCAAGCTTTGCGCGCCCGCCGAGCCGCCGAGCCTGCCGATCCTCCCGTGCGGGAACCGAACCTAGATCGGCCGCATCCAACGGCCATGGACCTCAATCTCAGCATCACCCGCCGCACCCTCGTGGTCGGCGTCGCGACCCTGCTCGCCGCCGGCGGTGCGGTCGCCATCGGGATGTCCGGCGGCAGTTCGGCGCCGGACGCCAATGCCGCGCCCTTCCGTTCCGAGCTCGTCGCCAACGGCACGCCGGTGGCGCCGGACGCGTTTCCCGGCATCACGGTTCAGGGCACCGGGAAGGTGACCGGGACGCCCGACACGCTCATCCTCACGTTGAGCATCACCAAGGACGCCTCGGATGTCAGCTCCGCGATGAACGGTGTCTCCGCGACGATGGGCGCCGTGCAGTCCTCGCTGACCGGCAATCACGTCGCCGCCGCGGACCAGAAGACCTCCGGGCTGAACGTCGGTCCGCAGTATGAGAATTCGAGTGGTAAGCCGACGGTCAGCGGATATCAGGCTTCGGAGAACCTGACCGTGACGCTGCGCGATCCGAAGTCGGCGGGCACGGTCATCGCCGCGGCGACGACGGCCGGCGGGAACGCCACCCAGATCTCCGGATTGTCGACCGATCTGCAGAATGACTCCGGTCCGCTGGAGCAGGCCCGGGACGCCGCCTTCAACGACGCCAAGGCCAAGGCCCAGCAGTACGCGAAGTCGGCGGGGCGCACTCTGGGCCAGGTGGTGCGGGTCGAGGAGAACGACGCCAACCCCACCCCGACGCCGGTCAACTTCGCGCCCTCGGCGGCCGGGGCGGCGCCGGCGAACCCGGTGCCGATCCAGCTGGGCAGCACTGATGTCACGGTGCAGGTGACCGTGGTGTTCAGCTTCGCTTGAGCCGTTCGGCCGCCCGCCGTTCGGGTCGGCTGGTGGTGTCCTACTTCCGCTCGGCCAGCACCCGCAGCAGCCCGACCAGCGAGGAGGACGTCGCGATCTGCCCGGCGTCGATCAGCCCGAGTACCTCGTCCAGCGGAATCCACGCCACCTTCTCTGCCTCGTTCTCCTCCGTCGGCTCCCCGACGTACTCGGCGCCGAACGCGCGGAACAGGCGGTACTGCGTCCGCAGCATCCCGCCGACCGGGTGAAAGGACAGCAACGGTGTGACTTCGCTCACCCGCCAGCCGGTCTCCTCCTCGACCTCGCGGCGCGCGGCGTCCGCCGGGTCCTCGCCCTCCTCGATCAGGCCGGAGGGGATCTCCCAGACCCACTTGTCGATCGCGAAGCGGTGCCGCCAGATCAGCAGCACCTCCTCGCGCCCGGCCTCGGTCCTGGTGACCACGCAGCTGGCGGCGCTACGGGTGCGGATGACGTGGTGCTCGAAGCGGGTGCCGTCGCCGAGTTCTACGTCGGCCATGAGGACGTCCACCCAAGGGTTCTCATACACGGCCCGCTCGGAGTGCACGGTCCAGTGACTCCGACTGCGCGCAGGGGGTGCGGCGGGGGCGTCGGGGGTGTCGCCGCGGGCGTCGTCGGGTGTCTCGTGAGACGGCATCGGCTCAGGCTCTGACATGCGGCTGAGCGTAGTGGACCGGGGTCGCGACACGGCGTGCCGAAACCCGATTTCGCGCCTGGCCCAAGACCGTGTAACTTATTCCCTGCTCGCCCCTTTAGCTCAGTCGGCAGAGCGTCTCCATGGTAAGGAGAAGGTCTACGGTTCGATTCCGTAAAGGGGCTCAGGTCACACCGGGGGTCCGGTGGACACGAAAGGGTGAAAGCCCGTGTCCACCGGACTGTTCCGGTAGTTGATCGAGTGGCGGTGTAGCTCAGCCTGGTAGAGCAAGCGGCTCATAATCGCTGTGTCGCCGGTTCAAGTCCGGCCACCGCTACGCATCTGGCAAAACCCTCAGCCCTGCAAGGTACTCTTGCAGGGTTGTCCATCGTGAGGGCCGACCTGGGAAGGTCCGGAGCCCTTGAGAAGTAGAAAGAGGCACCCCAGTGGCTGCTGTCGACGTCCGGCCGAAGATCACCCTCGCGTGCACCGAGTGCAAGCGGCGCAACTACATCACCAAGAAGAACCGGCGCAACGACCCGGACCGTCTTGAGCTGAAGAAGCACTGCCGCTGGTGCAACAAGCACACCCCGCACCGCGAGACCCGCTAGTCCGCCAGGCTCCGCGCCCGGCACGCAGCCGGGCGCCGCTCAGAGCCGCTCCAGCGTCGCGCCAGGCCCGTACTGCCGGGTCACGCCTCGCGGCCTGTAGTTTTGGACCGCCCCGCCGACTCCCGATCACGGAGTGGGCGCGGGCGGTTTCTTCGTATCCAAGGAGGCACAGCGACGATGGCGCTGGACGTCGGTTTCATCGGCCGTACCTATCCGCCCACGGCGGTGTACGAGGTCGGCCGCGAGAAGATCCGCGAGTTCGCCGACGCGATCGGGGATCCGAACCCGGTCTACCGCGACCCGGCGGTGGCCCAGGACCTCGGGCACCGCGACGTGCTCGCGCCGCCGACCTTCCCGATCGCCATCACCTGGCCGGCCGCGACCGTCATCATCGAGGACCCGGACCTCGGCCTGGACTTCAGCCGGGTGCTGCACGGCGAGCAGCGCTTCGTGCACAACCGGCCGATCTACGCCGACGACCAGCTGACCGCGACCGTGATCATCGAGGACATCACCGAGCGGATGGGGCAGGGCTTCCTGAGCACCCGCACGGAGCTGAACACCGTGGACGGCGAGCTGGTGGTGACCGGCTTCTCCAAGCTGGTCGTGGTCGGAGCCGGCGCGGGCGAGGGGGAGCAGGCGTGATCAAGTTCGCTGACGTCGCGAAGGGCGACGTGCTGCCCGCGCAGACGTTCCCGATCCGGCGCGTCGACCTGGTGAAGTACGCCGGCGCCTCCGGCGACTTCAACCCGATCCACTGGAACGAGCGATTCGCGCAGTCGGTCGGGCTGCCGGACGTCATCGCGCACGGGATGTTCACGATGGCCTCGGCGATCCGCGTGGTCACCGACTGGTGCGGGGACCCGGGGATGGTCGTGGAGTACCAGGTCCGGTTCACGAAGCCGGTGGTGGTGCCGGACGGCGTGGACGAGGAGTCCGGGGCGCGGCTGACGGTGACCGGGAAGGTCAGCGCGGTCAACGAGGACGGGACGGTGCGGGTCGACCTGGTCGCGACCAGCGAGGGCGAGAAGGTGCTGGGGCTGGCGCGGGCCGTGGTCCGGCTGCCCTGACAGCCCTGCCAACGCCCTGACCTGCCCTGTCCGAACAGTTCGGACCCCGTGATGATCGTTCGGAGACTGAGATGGCGCGCCCGCCGGGCCCGGCACCCGGTAGCGTGTCCCTCATGCTCGAACAGGCCTCGGCACCCCTCGCGCCCCTGACCACCCTGCGTGTGGGCGGACCGGCGCGGCGCATGGTGACCGCGACCACGGAGCAGGAGATCGTCGAGACCGTCAAGGACTGCGACCGCCGCGGCGAGCCGCTGCTGATCCTGGCCGGCGGCTCCAACCTGCTGATCGGCGACGACGGCTTCGACGGCACCGTGCTGAAGATCGCGCACACCGGCGTGACGAAGCAGAAGACGTGCTCGGGCCTGCGCCTCGGCGTCGCGGCCGGCCACGACTGGGACGCCTTCGTCGCCGAAGCGGTGGACCTCGGCGCGGTCGGCGTCGAGGCCCTCAGCGGCATCCCCGGCTCGGCCGGCGCCACCCCGATCCAGAACGTCGGCGCCTACGGCCAGGACGTCGGCCAGACCATCGCCTGGATCCGCGCCCTGGACCGCGAGACCGGCGACATCCGCGGCATGCAGTCCCGCTGTCTGGACTTCGGCTACCGCGACTCGGTGTTCAAGCAGCACCCGGGTAAGTACGTGGTGCTGACCGTCTGGTTCGGCTTCGACCCCCCGGCCCCCTCGGAATCCGAGCGCCTGTCCGCCCCGATCCGCTACGCGGAACTGGCCCGCGCCCTCGGCGTCGAGGAAGGCGACCGCGCACCGCTCGCACAGGTCCGCGAAACCGTGCTGAAGCTGCGCGCCGCCAAGGGCATGGTCCTGAACGCAGAGGACCACGACACCTGGTCGGCGGGATCGTTCTTCACGAACCCGGTCCTCGACGCCGCAGCCTTCGACGCCCTGGCCGCCCGCGCGACCGTGGCACCCCCGCGCTTCCCGGCCCCGGACAACCAGGTGAAGACCTCAGCAGCCTGGCTGATCGAGCAGGCGGGCTACCCGAAGGGCTACGGCGCCGGCGCGGCGACCCTGTCGACGAAGCACACCCTGGCCCTGACCAACCGCGGCGACGCGGCGGCCGCCGACGTCCTGCGGCTGGCGCGCGAGATCCGCGACGGCGTGCGCGACCGGTTCGGGGTGGAGCTGGTGCCCGAGCCCGTCTTTGTGGGCGCTGATCTGTAGCTTCGATGACAGGGGTTGATCGCAAGTAAGCGATCGATCACTGCATATCGGGCGATATCGGGCGAACGCCGCGCCCACGGGAGACCGCTTCGCTGAAACGCCCGCGCCCCCAAACGCTGCTCCCCAGGACGCACCGCTGCGCGCCACACTCCTACGGCATTCAGGCAGCGAGTCCTGCGTACGCGAGTCGGCGGGTGAGTGGGCCGTACCCCACTCACCCGCCGAGCTTGTGTCCCTCCTTACGGGGCGCGCCTTACGAGGTGGGCGCCGTCAGGTCGTAGATCGTCACGCCGTCGATGGTCTGGGCCTTGTAGTGGGCTGCGACCCAGGTGCTGATGGAGGTACCTTCGTCGGCTCCGCCGTTGGCGCGCATGCCGATGCCGCCGCCGATGTAGTAGTGGATCTTGTGTTGGGCGACGTCCGCCTGGAACTGGGCCAGGGTCGGGGAGGGGTCGGAGCCGTTGAAGCCGCCGATGGCCATGACGGCGTCGCCGGTGCCGAGCTGGTAGCCGGAGGCGTTCTGGGCGCCGATGGCCGCGGCGACCCAGGTGTAGCTCGACGCGTTCTGCTTCAGCAGGGCCAGGATCTGGGCGCCGGGCTTGCTGCCGTCGAGGAAGTTGTTCATGCCGCCGGCGCCGCCCGCGGTTCGGGTGCTGCCGCCGGGGACCTGGGTGGTCGTGCCGCCCTGGGTGCCGCCGAGTGGGTTCTGGCCGCCAGTGCCGCCGCCCGTGCCGGTGCCGCCGGTGCCGCCGGTGCCGCCAGTTCCACCGGTACCGCCGCCGAAGCCACCGGTACCACCAGTGCCGCCGCCGAAGCCGCCGGCCGGCGGGGTCTGCCCGGTGCCGGTCTGGCCGGTCTGGCCGGTCGTGCCGCCGGTGCCACCCGTGCCGCCGCCCTGGAAGCCCGGGAACGTGCCGGTGAAGTGCCGCCCGGTCCGGCCACCGCCGCCGAAGCCGCCGCCCGGACCGCCGAAGCCCTGGCCGGCCGGTCCGGCCGACGGGATGGAGCCGCTGTGGCCCTGGCTCGTCGTGGCCATGGCGTACGCCGCCGGGCCCAGCAGCACCGCACCGACGCCGATGGTCACCGCGGCCAATCGCAGAGCCCTGTTACGGGGAGCCTCGACGGCGGGCTGAGCGGCGGGGCCGGTAGCGGAAGTGGTAGCAGGATCCTGCGAAGAGTCGTCCGCCGCGGCACCCGCGGCACCTTCGTCGGGCACCCAACCAGGCTGCCCGACCGGCGCCGAAGTTGTGGCAGAAGCAGCCTGCGCACCCTTCCGCAGCCAACCCGGTCCGGCCAGCAGCAGCACCGTCCCGACCACACCGGCGACCGCGATCAGATACCGCAGCCACGAGTACCAGTCCGGCGTCTGCCCCAGCAGGTGGAACGACCACCACGTGGTCACGCCCACCGCACCGGCCAGCCCGATCCGCGCCAGCGGCTCGGCCCGCCGCGCCCACACCATCCCGCCGCCGATGCCGAGGGTCACCGCGATGAGCGGCGCCAGCGCGATCGTGTAGTACGGGTGGAAGATGCCCTTCATGTAGCTGAAGACCGCGGCCGTGCTCACCAGCGACAGCCCCCACGCCAGCAGCGCGGCCCGCGCGTGGTCCGTGCGGCGCGCCCGGCCGGCGGCCCACAGACCGAAGACGAACAGCACCAGCGCGGCCGGGATCAGCCAGCTGACCTGGCTGCCGATCTCGGAGTCGAACATCCGGCCGATGCCGGTGCCCGAGCTGAAGCCGCCGGGGCCGCCGCCCCGCCCGCCGCCGGTCCCGCCGGGCGGGGCGAACGTCCCACCGGCGCCCGCCGCGCCCGTAGCGCCTGTGACGCCCGTCGTGCCAGCGGCACCCGCGGCACCCGCCGCACCTCGCGCCGCACCGCCGCCGAACCCGCCGCCGACGCTCCCGGTCTCGTTGCCGGTCAGCCGGCCGAAGCCGTTGTACCCGAACGTCAGGTTCAGGAAGCTGTTGTCCTGCGAGCCGCCGATGTAAGGCCTCGAACTCGCCGGCCACAGCTGCACGATCGCGACCCACCAGCCCGCGCTCACCACGATCGCCAGCCCGGCCGCGCCGATCTGCCACAGCCTGCGCAGGAACCTGCCCGGCCCCAGCGCCAGATACACGGCGGTCAGCGCGGGCAGGATCAGGAACGCCTGCAACGTCTTCGTGAGGAACCCGAACCCGATCAGCGTCCCGGCCAGCACCAGCCAGCGCGTGCTGCCGTGCTCCAACGCCCGCACCACCGCGTAGACGGAGACCGTCATCAGCAGCACCAGCAGCGCGTCGGGGTTGTTGAACTTGAACATCAGCACCGCGACCGGCGTCACCATCAGCGCGGCCGCCGCGACCAGCCCGGCCGCCGCGCCGATCGTCGCGGTGTGCGTCCGGCTGAGCACCCGCTTCACCGCCGCGTAGACGACGCCGCACGTCGCGACGCCCATCAGCGCCTGCGGCGCCAGCATGGTCCAGGAGTTGAAGCCGAAGATCCGGCCCGAGATCTCCATGATCCACAGCGAGGCCGGCGGCTTGTCCACGGTGATCGAGTTGCCGGCGTCCAGCGAGCCGAACAGCATCGCCTTCCAGCTCTTCGTGCCGGCCTGGACCGCCGCGGCGTAGAACGAGTTGGCCCAGCCGGAGGACGACAGGTCCCACAGATACAGGACCGCCGCGGCCACCAGCAGGCCGAGCAGGCTCGGCCGGGCCCAGCGCGGGTCGGACTCGGGGCCGCGCCAGAAGCGCGTGAAGCGCCCGGTGCCGCCGGCCGCCGTGGACGGCGAGCCGATCTGGTATCCGACGTCTGACGTCGGGGACAAGGTGCTCATGACAGCTCTCCAGAAGTCTGACCCGCCCGCACCGGGGATTCGTGATCGGCGGACGTCAGGGGATGGTGCCTCGGGTGGAAGACCCAGGCGCGGAGCAACACGAAACGGGCCAGCGTCGACAGGCCGTTGGCGACGACCAGCGCCGCCAGTTCCGTGATGCGGGAGGGATGGTGCACGGCCGCGTTGACCCCGGCCAGCGTCCCGGTCGACAGCACCAGGCCGATGCCGAAGGCGACGAGGCCCCCGATCTGGTCGCGCAGCGCGTTGCGGCTGCCGGTCACGCCGAAGGTGAAGCGGCGGTTGGCCGCCGTGTTCGCGACCGCCGTGACGGCCAGCGCGACGGCGTTCGCCGCGAAGGCTCCCATCGGCGCGCGCAGCAGCACGTAAAGCAGCAGATAGGCCAGCGTGGACAGCACTCCGATGGTCGCGAACACCGGGATCTGCCACTTCAGCCCGGGCGGCGGATCGGCCGCCAGCACCCGGGCCCGGACCGGCGCGCCGGACGAGGACCGCAGCGAGGCCTTGGCGACCCGCCACATGCCCCGCAGGTCCGCCTTGGCGGTCTTCACGATGTCGACCCGCGAGTCCGGGTCGTCGATCCAGTCCACCGGCACTTCGTGGATCCGCAGCCCCGAGCGCTCGGCGAGCAGCAGGAGTTCGGTGTCGAAGAACCACTCCTCGTCCTGCACCCGGGGCAGCAGCGCCTGGACCACCTCGGTCTTGGCGGCCTTGAACCCGCACTGCGCGTCCGAGAAGCGCGCGGCCATCGTGGTGCGCAGCAGGAAGTTGTACGTGCGCGAGATGAACTCCCGCTTCGGACCCCGCGCCACGGCGCTGCCGCGGGCCAGCCGCGAGCCGATGGCCAGGTCCGAGTGCCCGCTGAGCAGCGGGGCCACCAGCGGCAGGAAGGCGTTCAGGTCGGTGGACAGGTCGACGTCCATGTAGGACACGACGTCGGCGTCGGAGGTGGACCACACGGCACGCAGCGCGCGGCCGCGGCCCTTGAGGTCCAGATGGACCGCCCGCACCCCGCTCAGCTCCCGAGACAGCCGGGCGGCGACCGCCCACGTGCCGTCGGTCGAGGCGTTGTCGGCCACAGTGATCCGGAAGGGATAGGGCAGGTTCTCGACGAGGTAGCGGTGGAGTCTGCGCACGCTGGCCTCCAGGACGTGCTGCTCGTTGTAGACGGGCACCACGACCTCGACCAGCCGTCTGCGCGGCCCACCCGCCGCCCCGGTGCCGGCGTCCGGCGGTTCGCGGTCGGTGAGAGCGGTTGCGTTCATGCCCTCGACGCTCGCGGCGCGGCGTGGGAGGGGAATGAGGCTTCGATGAAGCACTGATGAGAATGGGCGCGGCGCTGGTCGGAGGTGTGAGCGTCTGTTGACAAACCTGAGATCGTCAACGGAACGCGGAGCGTCGGAACCACGGCGCGGTAGCCGTGATTCCGACGTGGCGGTCACTCGATCAGACCCGTCCGACTGCGGACGGTAGCGCCAATGATGACAAAGCCCTGATTGCTTCGTATCAGGCCTCGGAGGTTCCGGGCAGAAACAGTCGCGCGATGGTTCCGGGGCCGTCGTACGGCTTCTCGAAGGCGATGATGCCCCCGGACTCGCGAGCGGCGCGGGCCGCGATCGCCAGCCCGAGACCGCTGCCGGGCATGGCGCGTGCCGTGGGGGAGCGCCAGAAGCGCTCGAAGACATGCGGCAGCTCCTCCGGCGGGATGCCCGGTCCGCGGTCGCGCACGGTCAGCGAGCCGTTGGCCAGCCGCACCTCCACGGCCGCCCCCGGCGGCGAGAACTTCACCGCGTTGTCGAGCAGGTTCACCACCGCGCGCTCCAACGCCGCGCCGTCGCCGTGCGTGGTCCACGGATGCAGATCGTCGATGATGGTGACCGGGGCGTCGCGCGCGGCGCCGCGCGGGCGGACGCGCTCCACGGCGCGCGCGGTGACCTCGTGCAGCGCCACCGGGGCCGTGACGGACATGGCCTGCTCCGGGCGCGACAGCTCCAGCAGGTCGGCGATCAGCACCGTCAGCTCGCGCATCTGCGTGCGGGCGCCGGTGAGCAGTTCGGTGCGCTTGCCCTCGGGCAGCGGCCGGCCGGACTCCTCGGAGCGGATCAGCAGGTCGATGGCGGTGCGCAGGGACGTCAGGGGAGTTCGCAGTTCGTGGCCGGCGTCGTCGACGAGGCGCTTCTGCTCGTCCCGGGACGCCTGCAGGGCCGCGGTCATCGAGTTGAAGGACTCCGAGAGCCGGGCGATCTCGTCGTCGCCGGACACCGGCATCCGGACCGACAGGTCCTCGGTGCGGGCGACGTGCTCGACCGCCGAGGTCAGCTCGTCCACCGGACGCAGTCCGGCGCGCGCGACCAGCAGGCCCGCTGTAGCGGCGCCGCCGACGCCGATCAGCGAGACCACGATCAGCAGCCAGGCCAGGCTGCTCAGGGAGTCGTCGATGGGGCCGTAGGCCTGCGACTTCAGGAAGACGCCGGGGTGGAACGGGTCGGGATTGGCCACGACCTCGACGCGGACTTTGGCGCCGGTGGTCGTGACCCCGTCGCGCCAGGTCCCGTGGCCGGGTGGGGCGTTCATCACCTGCAGGTCGCTGGCCTGCCCCTTGACCGCTGTGGAGCCGGGCAGGGGGCAGGTCTGCTGCCCGTCGTAGAAGGTGACGCCGACCGCCGGCGGCGGGTAGTTGTTGGGATCGATGTGCGCCGGGTCTGTCGCGTCCGCCGCGCCGGTCGTGTCCGCCGGGCCCCGGATGTGACAGGGGGACTTGTTCGGGTCCCACCCGCCCGCGGGGTCGCCGAAGTGCAGGCCGAAGCCCGGATCCCGGCTGCCGGCGATCGCGCTGTCCATCTGGCCGTGGAGCCGGTCCCGCACCGCGACGTAGGAGACGAGCGCCACCGCGCCGATCGCGATCGCCACGGCCACGGCGCTCATGATGGCCAGCCGCGACCGCAGGGGCATGCGTCGCCTCATCGGCGCGCGCCGGAGGCCGTGCGCAGTGCGTAGCCGACCCCGCGCACGGTCTGGACCAGGCGGGGGAGGCCGTCGAACTCGGTCTTCTTGCGCACGTACATGACGTACACATCCAGGGAGTTCGAGGCGGGCTCGAAGTCGAAGCCCCAGACCGCGCGCAGGATCTGCTCGCGGGTCAGCGCCTGGCGCGGGTGGGACAGGAACATCTCCAGGAGCAGATACTCCGTCCGGGTGAGTTCGATCAGCTGGCCGGCGCGGGTCACCTCGCGGGTGAGGGTGTCCATGCGCAGGTCTTCGTACTCCAGGACGTGGTCGCCGTGGCCGGCCGCCCCGGGGGCGGCCTCGGTGCCCTCGACGGTGAGCGCGCCGCGCCGGAGCAGCGCCCGGACCCGGGCCAGCAGCTCGTCGAGCTCGAAGGGCTTGGCCAGGTAGTCGTCGGCGCCGGCGTCGAGGCCGGCGACCCGGTCCCCGGTCAGGTCCCGGGCGGTGAGCATCAGGACCGGCAGGTGCGGGTCGGCGGCGCGCAGCCGGCGGCAGGCGGTGAGCCCGTCCATGCCGGGCATCAGCACGTCCAGCACGACCAGGTCCGGCCGCCCGCGTTCGACCTCGGCCAACGCGGCGCGGCCGTCGTTCGCGGTGCGGACCGCGTACCCCTCGAACTCCAGGCTGGAGGCGAGCACGGCGCGGATGCCGGGCTCGTCGTCGACGACGAGGATCTCGGGGGTGCTCTGTCCCGCCGGGGACCCGGCGGGACCAGCGAGGAAGGGCGTGGGAGAGCTCACGGCGACCACTATCGGCGGGGTGGATGAGGAACGTCTGAGAATCCGTCAGGAGAAGTATGAGAGGTTTTCGGCTCCCCGACCACGGGTTCTCAGCCACCGCGGCACGGTGTTCCGGGGGGCGCGCACGTCGAGGTCGACTCCGCGTTCGCCTGCGGCGAGTCGCGTTCGGGTTCCGGCCGTGGGGTTGCGAGCTTGATTAGTGACTGCTAACTTACTTCCCATGAGCCCCCGCATGAGTGCCGACGAACGACGCGACCAAGTGGTGCGAGCCGCGGTCGCCGAGTTCGCCGTCCGCGGGCTTGAGGGCACCTCGACCGGCGACATCGCCAAGCGGGTCGGGGTGTCGCAGCCCTACCTGTTCCGACTGTTCCCGACCAAGCGCGATCTGTTCATCGCCGCCGTGCAGTACGGCGCGACGCAGGTGCGCGACGTGTTCACCAAGGCGGCTGAGGGCAAGTACGGGCACGCCGCACTCGCCGCGATGGGCGACGCCTACCAGAACCTGCTCATGGAGGACCGCCTGGTGCTGAACATGCAGCTCCAGCAGTTCGCCGCCTGCCACGACCCGGAGGTCCAGGCCGCTGTGCGCGGCGCCATGCAGAGCCTTTGGCAGCACATGGAGAACCTCTCGGGCGCCCCGGTCGGGGTCCGCGTGGACTTCCTGGCCAAGGGCATGCTGTGCAACGTGATCGCCGCGATGGGCCGCGACAACGTCGAAGACCCGGAGTGGCAGCCGATCCTCAACGTGCTGCGCGACGACACCGCCGTCGCCGCCGACACGGCCGAGGAGCTCGACGCGGAGGCCGCGAAGGGGCGCTCGGACGAGCGGTCCGGCAGCCCGGCCGAGCCCGAGTACGCGAACTACATCGCGAAGGCGTTCACCGACTGAGCTGACCGGGCCGGCGGGAACGCCGACCGAGCCACCGCAAGGCACCTTCAGCGCCACCCGTTTGTCCAGCGAAGTTAGTGACTGCTAACTACCCGACCAATCCGATCAACCCGACCTGCGCTGTTCCATGATCTGGAGGGGATCACCATGAGCACCGAGACCATCGGCCGGCACCAGGGCCCACCGACGGACGGCCTTCGGGCCGCCACCATCGGCCACCCGGTCCGCACGTTCATCATCACCGGCGTCGCCATGTTCATGGCATCGCTGGACAACCTCGTCGTCAGCATCGCGCTGCCCTCGATCCGCGAGTCCCTGCACGCCGGCCTGTCCGGTCTGCAGTGGACGGTCTCCGCCTACACCCTCACCTTCGCGGTGTTCCTGCTGACCGGCTCCACGCTCGGTGACCGCTTCGGGCGCCGGAACATGTTCGTCATCGGGCTCGCCGTGTTCACGGCCGGGTCTGTGGCTTCGGCGCTGGCGCCGAACATCGCGGTGCTGATCGCGGCGCGCGCCGGGCAGGGCCTGGGCGGTGCGGTGGTGGTGCCGCTGAGTCTGACGATGCTGTCCGCGAGTGTGCGTCCGGAGAAGCGCGGCGCGGCCGTCGGCGCGTGGAGTGCCATCTCCGGCCTGGCCGTGGCGCTGGGGCCGGTGGTCGGCGGCGCGGTGGTGGAGGCCGCGTCTTGGCAGTGGATCTTCTGGGTGAACGTGCCGCTGGGTGTGGTGCTGCTGCCGCTGGCGTGGTTCGGCCTGACCGAGAGCCACGGCGCGTCGCGCCGGCTGGACGTGGTCGGGACGGTGCTGGCCACCGGCGGTCTGCTCGGCGTGGTGCTGGGCCTGATCCGGGGCGGCGACGTCGGCTGGACCAACGCGCTGGTGCTGACCGGGTTCGTCGGCGGCGGGGCGCTGCTGGTCGCCTTCGTGGTCTGGGAGCTGCGGACCGACGCGCCGATGGTCCCGATGCACCTGTTCCGCGGCCGGGCCTTCCCGCTGACCAACTTCAGCACGCTGCTGATGTCCTTCGGGATGTTCGGGGCGATCTTCTTCCTCTCGCAGGTCTTCCAGACCGTGTACGGCTTCTCGCCGCTGGGCTCCGGACTGCGGGTGCTGCCGTGGACCGGCATGCCGATGCTGGTGGCGCCAATCGCTGGGATCCTGTCCGACCGGATCGGCGGCAAGTGGATCGTCACGGTCGGCCTGGGCCTGCAGGCGGTGGCGCTGGCCTGGGTGGCCGCGGTGATCTCGACCGAGCTGGACTACGCCGCGCTGCTGCCGGCCTTCCTGATCGGCGGGGCGGGGATGGCGATGTTCTTCGCGCCGATCGAGAACCTGGTGCTCGGCTCGGTGCGGCGCGACCAGGAGGGCATCGCCTCCGGCGTCAACAACGCGCTGCGCGAGTTCGGCGGCGTGCTGGGCATCGCGGTGATGGGCGCGGTGTTCTCCGCGACCGGCGGCTACGGTCCGACCGCGACCGAGTCCGCCGACCAGCACTTCATCGACGGCCTGATCCCCGCGGTCTACACCGGCGCGGCGATCCTGGCCGTGGCCACAGTCGCGATGTGGCTGGTCCCCGGTCGCCGTGCCGCTGCCTCACAGCTCGGGGATGACTCCGACGCGCAGCAGGAAGCCGAAGACGTAACCCAGGGCGTTGGTGGCCCAGTGGAAGGACATCGGCACCAGGAGACTGCCACTGCGACGGCGTAGCTCGCAGAACACCGCGCCGCCGAGGCCGGTGAACACCACGGTCCCGAGATCAGCCAGCGCCGCCCCCAGCCCCGAAGGCCCCAGGAGCGAGGTGAGCGCTGGCTTCTCGGTGTTCAGGTGCAGGGAGGACAGGATGTGCCAGCACCCGAACATCAGGGAGCTGAAGGCGGTGGCGCCCAGCGGCGCCCAGCGCCGCAGCGCCAAACCGAACAGCACACCCCGGAAGGCGACCTCCTCGGCCAGCACGGTGGCGAACGGCACGTCGACGAACACCCGCACCGCGACCTGCCAGGCGGTCAGCGAGGCATAGCGTTGGTCGGTGAACAGCGACCGCGTGGCCGGCAACAGGGCGCCGCCGAGGTAGACCAGGGCCACCCCGCCGATGACGATGCCGGACCACTTCAAGCCCAGCGGCCAGGACTCGCGGTCCAGACCCAGCTCTTCGAGCGCGTGCCCGGACCACCAGGCCAGCGCCGCGAACAGGCCGGTGACGACGAACGCGACGACCAGCTCCGGCAGGCTGTCGAACCAGTGGACGCGGTGCTCCAGCCAGTTCAGCGCCGCCAGGAGGAGGGCGGCGAAGATCAGGGCCAGGCCGTTGCTGAGGGGGCGGCGGAGGTGGGTGGTCAGGCGGGTGGCGGTGCTGATGCCGGGAGTCGGGTCCGCTACAGGCACCGGCACAGGCACAGGCTCCGGCCCCGGACTCGCACTCGGCTCCGGCACCGGACTCGCACTCGGCACCGGCTGCGGCTGCGGACTCGCACTCGGCACCGGCTGCGGCTGCGGTTCTGGTTCGGTCCGCGTGCCCGGCTTTGGCTCCGGCGTGGAGCCCGGTCCCGGCATCGGGCTCGGTCCCGGCTCGGGTCTCGGCGACGCACTTGGTTCTGGTTCCGCCAGCCGTTCCTCGCCCGGCTTCAACTCCACCTCCGGTTGATCGCGGCCATCACGTTCTCCAGGTCCTCGGTCCGCCCCGCGTTCCAGCCCGGCGGGGGCAGCACGGCGGCCCAGGCGTCGCACGCGCCGGTGCCGTAGCTGTGGCCGTGCGGGGTCGGCATGCCGAAGGAGACCGCCAGGTCCACCGTGGTCTGCCAGAAGGAGACGATCGGGTAGTAGCGGAGCTGCGGCGTGATGTCCGGGCCGAGGGGCGGGGAGGCCCAGCCGGGCTTGTCGAACAGCAGGTCCGGCGTCCACCAGACCACGGGGTCCGAGGCGTTCTGCAGGTAGACCACGCGCGGGTGGCCCCAGGGCGCGCCCCAGGGGAAGCGCAGGTCGACTGAGGGCCACTGGCCGAAGCGGATGTTCTTCGCCCCCTGATACACCGGCTGCCACACCGGTGAGTCCGGGTCCCGGTGCGCGGTGATCTGCTGCCAGATCCGGCTGGCCTGCGGCGGGCCCTCGAAGACGACCCCGTCCGCGCCGTCGATCAGGGCCTGCGGGCTGGTGAAGACCGAGTCCAGGGCGTAGGAGCCCAGGGACTCGCCGGAGAGCACCAGCTCGGGCCGGCGGTCCGCCGGGATCGTGAGCAGCCGGGTGTGGACCGCCTGATACAGCGCGCGGGCGGCGTGCCCGGCGCGCTCCTTGTCGACCAGGAACGAGATCCAGCTCGGCAGATACGAGTACTGAAGTGCCACGGTCGCGGTGTCGCCGTCGTACATGTACTCCAGCGGGGTCGGGATGTTGCGGTCCACCCAGCCGCTGCCGGTGGTGCCGACCAGGTTGATCACTTTGCGGTTCCACGCGCCGGTCCGGTCCATCTCGCGCAGTGCCAGTGTCGCCGCCCCGGTGAAGTCCGCGGACTCCACCTGCTCGCCGACGTAGACCCGGATCGGCGGGAGCGCGGGCTGTCCGGAGAACGCCGCGAGCTCCTGCGTGGTCGGGGCGGTGGCCACGAAGGTGCGGCCCTTGGTGCCCAGGCTCGACCAGCTCACCAGCGACTGCGGACTGCCGGAGACCTCGGGGGAGGACGGCCGGCGGATGCCCGGCTCGGTGCCGTCGTTGGCCTGCCGGGAGACGTGGTCCATGAATCCGATGAAGCCGCGGTCCCAGAGCACGTTCTTGGTCCCGACCACGACCAGCGTCGTGCAGACCATCAGCCCGGCGGCGTACGCCAGCGGCCAGGGCACCAGCCGCCCGAACCAGGCCACGAGCTTGCGCGCGAGCAGCCGGACCGCGCGGCACAGGAGCAACAGGAACAGGAACGTGCCCAGCGACAGCCCGATGATGATCCCGGCGTTCCAGGTCGAGGACTGGTTCTGGCCCATCAGCGGCTGCAGCTCGCGCTGCGCCCGGGCGCCCCAGACCACCACCGAGACGCTCACCACGAGCAGCACCACCGGGATGAACTGCCAGGAGCGCTTCCGCAGGTGCTCGCTGAAGCTCCGGCCCCGGCGCCGCGCCACCGAGCGGACCAGGGTGCTGATCAGGGAGCCGACGCCGTAGCCGGCGATCCCGGTGATGCCGCCGAGCAGGCCCTGCATGATCCAGGGGCGCGGGAGCAGCGAGGGGGTCAGCGACAGCCAGAAGAAGAGCGTCGCGAAGCAGTAGCCGGTCAGGTCCGGCCAGCGGCGGACCACCCAGGACGGGTCCGGCGGGTCCCAGTACGGCTTCCGGGCGAAGGCTGCGATCCGGTGCGTCAGCCGCCGGCGGCGTCCAGAGCCGGTGTCGGAACCGGAGCCAGGGTCGGTATTTCCGGTTAGTGAGGAGAAGTCTGTGAGATCCGATTTCTCCATCCGGCCATTATCAGCGCTCGTACGGCGAAATCGTGGGACCGGGGCCTGCGGACCGTGCGAAAGGGCCCCGGCACGACGCCGAAGCCCTTTCGGGGTGGTTCTGTTTCAGCGCGCCTCGCCCAGCAGCTTCTGCAGCCGCGACACGCCCTCGACCAGGTCCGCGTCGCTCAGCGCGTAGGACAGCCGCAGGTAGCCCGGGGTCCCGAAGGCCTCGCCGGGCACCACGGCGACCTCGGCTTCGTCCAGGATCAGCGAGGCCAGCTCGGCCGAGCTGGCCGGCCGCTGCCCCCGGATCTCCTTGCCGAGCAGCGCCTTCACCGAGGGGTACACGTAGAACGCGCCCTTGGGCTCCGGGCACAGCACGCCGGGGATCTCGTTCAGCATCCGCACCATCGTCTGCCGGCGGCGGTCGAAGGCCAGCTTCATCTCGTTCACCGCGGCCAGGTCGCCGGACACCGCGGCCAGCGCCGCGACCTGCGCGACGTTGGAGACGTTGGAGGTGGCGTGCGACTGCAGGTTGGTGGCGGCCTTGACCACGTCGGCCGGGCCGATCAGCCACCCGACCCGCCAGCCGGTCATCGCGTAGGTCTTGGCCACGCCGTTGACGATCACGGTCTGCTCGGCGAGCTCCGGCACCGCCTTCAGGATCGAGGTGAAGCGCGCGTCGCCGTAGACCAGGTGCTCGTAGATCTCGTCGGTGAGGACCCACAGGCCGTGCTCCAGGGCCCAGCGGCCGATCTCCTCGACCTGCTCGGGGCTGTAGACCGCGCCGGTCGGGTTCGACGGCGAGACGAACAGCAGGACCTTGGTGCGCTCGGTCCGGGCCGCCTCCAGCTGCTCCACCGAGGCCAGGTAGCCGGTGGTCTCGTCGGTGACCACGTCCACCGGCACGCCGCCGGCCAGCTGGATCGCCTCGGGGTAGGTGGTCCAGTACGGGGCCGGGACGATGACCTCGTCGCCGGGGTCCAGCAGGGTCGCGAAGGCGTTGTAGATGGCCTGCTTGCCGCCGTTGGTGACCAGGACCTGGTTCGCCGACACCGACACGCCGGAGTCGCGCAGTGTCTTGTGCGCGATCGCCTCCTTGAGCTCCGGCAGCCCGCCGGCCGGCGTGTACTTGTGGTACTTCGGGTCCTGAGCCGCCTTCAGCGCCGCCTCGACGATGTAGGCCGGGGTCGGGAAGTCGGGCTCTCCGGCGCCGAAGCCGACCACCGGCCGGCCGGCCGCCTTGAGCGCCTTGGCCTTGGCGTCCACGGCCAGGGTCGCGGACTCGGCGATGGCGCCGACGCGCTGGGAGACCCGGCGCGACGGGGAGGGTGTTGAGGCTGCGGAGGCTGTCATGCCTCCTATCGTCCCACCGCAGGGGGGTCGTTCGGGGTGACGTTCCACGAAAGGAGACGCCCGCGACACGTCGGTTATGCGTGCCGGTGCGGAACCCGTTCGCAATCGGGGACGTGCGTCCCGTACACTCTCGATCGGCGGATTCCCCTTCCCCACCTCGGCGAGGTAGGTTTGTGGAGCACGCTTAGGCAAAGGGTCGTAGCTCAACTGGCAGAGCACCGGTCTCCAAAACCGGGGGTTGGGGGTTCAAGTCCCTCCGGCCCTGCTTAGGCGCCCAGGAAAGCCCGGTGATGGGCTCTCCTGGGCGCGAAGCGTGTTCGCGGCAAGACCTGCCGCAACAACTTGCCACTTTCACCGAATGTGATGAGGACCAGGTGACCGAGACGAGCTCGACCTCCGCGATGTCGAAGCCGGACCGCGGGCGCGGCGGTGACCGCCGCCCCGAGCGCCGCCGGTCCCCGCTGGGCCGGATCAGCCTGTTCTACCGGCAGGTCATCGCCGAACTGCGCAAGGTGGTGTGGCCTACCCGCAACGAACTGGTCACCTACACGACGGTGGTCATCGTGTTCGTCGCGATCATGGTGGGGATCGTGGCTACGCTGGACTACGGGTTCAGCAAACTGGTGATGTGGGCGTTCGGCTGAGCTGTCGTACCGAACCCACCACCCCGAGCAAAGGAAGTATGAGCGACCGTGTCTGAGACCTACGGAGACCTCGAAGAAGCGACTGTTCTCGTGGAGAACGACGACGAAGAGGCCGTCGAGGAGCAGGTCGCTGCCGGTGCGCCCGAGGACGTCGCCGAACCGGACGCCGAGGCCGGCAGCGAGCACGCGCCGGGCAGCCCGGAGGCGATCGAGGAGTTCCGCGAGGCGCTGCGCCGCGCGCCCGGCGAGTGGTACGTGATCCACAGCTACGCCGGTTACGAGAACCGGGTGAAGCAGAACCTCGAGACCCGCATGACCACCCTGAACATGGAGGAATTCATCTTCCAGGTCGAGGTGCCCATGGAGGAGGTCGTCGAGATCAAGGGCGGCCAGCGCAAGCGGGTCAAGCGCAACAAGTTCCCCGGCTACGTGCTGGTCCGCATGGACCTGACCAACGAGTCCTGGGGCGTGGTGCGCAACACCCCCGGCGTCACCGGTTTCGTCGGCAACGCCCACGAGCCGTACCCGCTGACCCTGGACGAGGTCGTCAAGATCCTGCTCGAAGAGCAGCCCGAAGAGGTCAGCGGCAAGCAGAAGGCGCCGGCCGAGGTCAAGGTGCTGGACTTCGAGGTGGGCGACTCGGTCACCGTCATCGACGGCCCGTTCGCCACGCTGCAGGCCACGATCAACGAGATCAACGCCGACTCGCAGAAGGTCAAGGGCCTGGTGGAGATCTTCGGCCGGGAGACCCCGGTGGAGCTGAGCTTCAACCAGATCCAGAAGAACAGCTGAGCCGCTCCTCCCCCAAAGGTATGACCGGTCTTCATGCTGCTTTCGCAGGCGGCTGACAAGGGCGCCCCACTAGCCTGGGGCGCCCTTAACATTTCCTGAAGATTCCGTGGGGGGATCTCATGGCTTTCCGCATGTCCCGGCGGCTGTCCGCGGCCGCGATCGTCTCGGCCTCACTGGTCGGCCTGGCGGTCGCCCCGCAGGCCGGTGCCACCGTCGCCGGCGTCCCGGCGAGCAGCCCGCTGACCGTCAGCCACACCGATGGCTCCCTGGAGACCGTCGGCGGGGGGACTTCCTCCGTGCCGTGGGCCGGGACCGACGTCTCCTGGTCGCCCGACGGCAGCAAGTACGCCTTCTCCGCCAACCACCAGATCTACACCGCGAACGCCGACGGCTCCGGTCTGAAGGTCGTGGCGCACGGCGCGGCCTCCGATGCGCAGCCGGTCTGGGCCTTCGACGGCGAGCTGCTGGTCTTCGCCGGCTGGGACCCGACCGTCAGCAGCTCCGGTCCGAGCCAGCTGATGGCCACCTGGTCCAACGGCTCGGCGAACGACAACGGCCTGCCGGTGTCCTGGCCGCTGCCGAAGGTCGCCGCGGCCGGCACCACGGACTCCAGCCCCGACTACGGCGGCGACGTGCTGGCCTTCGCCCGGGCCACCGTGGTCTCCGGCGGGACGAACACCTCCGACGGGATCTGGGTCCGCAGCAACGCCGGGAACTACGTCCCGTTCCAGGTCGCGGCCACCGGCGTCGCGCCGACCGTGTCGCCGGACGGCAAGACGGTCGCGTTCGTGCAGGCCGACAAGAACAGCGTGCCGCAGATCTGGACGGTGCCGACCTCGGTCCCGGCCGGCGGGCTGCCGACTCCGGTGCAGCAGACCTTCGTGGCCGCCGGGTCCTCGACCACCCCGACGATCACGGTCGCCAACCCGGTGTTCTCCCCGGACGGCAAGCGGATCGCCTTCGACGAGACCTCGGTGTCGGCCGGCGCGGGCAACCGGACCAGTCAGGTCCACTCGGTCGCGCTGAACACCGACCCGAAGGCCACGGCGAACACCGAGGTCGTCTTCGCCGTGGGCGGTGCGCTGAGCGGTACCGAGCACCTGGCGTACCGGACCGAGTTCACCAAGCAGGTGCTGCGGCTGGCCGGCGCGGACCGGCTCGGGACCGCTCAGTCGGTGTCGCAGTCGCAGTGGCGGAACAACGGCGACGCCTCGGACCCGGTGCGGTCGCAGGCCAGTGTGGCCGTGCTGTCCCGTGACGACCTGCCGGCCGACGCGCTGGCCGGCTCGGCGCTGGCCGCGCGGCAGAACGGCCCGCTGCTGCTGACCGCGAGCGCGACGCTCTCGCCGCAGGCCGCCGCCGAGCTCAAGCGGATCCTGCCGGCCGGCGCGACGGTCTACCTGCTGGGCGGGACCCAGGCGCTGTCCCCGGCGGTCGCGAACTCCGTGCACGCGCTCGGGTTCAGCGTCGTCCGGATCGCCGGTGTGGACCGGTACGACACGGCGGTGAAGATCGCCGACCGGGTCACCGCGCATCCCACCCAGATCTTGGTGGCCACCGGGACCGACTTCGCCGACGCGCTGTCCGCGGGCGCTGCGGCGGGTGCTACCAACGGTGCGGTGGTGGTGCTGAGCAACGACAAGGCGATGCCGACGGAGACGGCGCAGTACCTGCACCGGTTCGGGACGGACTTCGGGCCGAACTCGGACGTCGTGCTGACCGCGGTCGGCGGCCAGGCGCTGAAGGCGATCGACTCGGAGCACCAGGGGTACTGGCGGCTGCCGCTGGTCGGCGCCGACCGGTACCAGACCTCGTACTTGGTGGCGAGCACGTTCTTCCCGTACATGACCGCCGCGGGCGTGGCGACGGGCTCGGCGTGGCCGGACGCGCTGTCCGGCGGGGCCGCGATGGGCAGCATGGGCGGCCCGCTGCTGCTGGTGAACCCGGCCACGGGGCTGTCCGGGCAGGACGTCGCGTTGTTGGACGCGAACCGCGGGGAGCTGTTCGGCGGGTACGTGTTCGGCGGGCCGGTGGCGGTGCCTTCGGGGGTCGACAAGGAGCTGGCGGGGGCGATCGCTGGTCCGCTGGGTGTGATCAACGGGGGCGGGAGTCGGCTGGCTGTCTCGGGGGGCGGCTCGGGTGTCTCGGGGGTCTCGGGCTCGGGGGTCTCGGCGGCGCGGGCGGCTGCGGACCTGGCTTCGGCGGTGCCGGGCGGGGCTCGTGGGCTGGTCAAGCCGGTTCGGCCGTAGGGAGTGCCGTATCGGCATAGCGACATAGCGATGTAGCGATGTAGCGACGTAACGGACGTCCTAAGTAGTGCGGATGTCGTAAGTAGTAAGGAACAACGCTCCTGGGAGCGATGTTGTGCATGAGGCCTCCGTGCCGGTCCTGACCGGCGCGGAGGCCTCGCAGCGTCCGGGGCACGGCAGCCGGTCCGGTAAGCTTGGCTGCTGTTGCCTTATGGCGACGTCTCTCCGCCGTGCCCTTGGTAGGGGTTATCGGCGACGTCTACAGAAACGAGTACGGGAATGCCTCCCAAGAAGAAGCTCACCGCGGTCATCAAGCTGCAGATCAAGGCCGGTATGGCGAACCCGGCCCCGCCCGTCGGCCCGGCGCTGGGTCAGCACGGCGTGAACATCATGGAGTTCTGCAAGCAGTACAACGCGGCCACCGAGGCGCAGCGCGGCCAGGTCGTGCCGGTCGAGATCTCGGTGTTCGAGGACCGCTCCTTCACCTTCATCACGAAGACCCCGCCGGCGGCGAAGCTGATCCTGAAGGCCGCGGGCATCGAGAAGGGCTCGGGCGTCCCGCAGAAGGACAAGGTCGCGACCCTGTCGCAGGCCCAGGTCCGGGAGATCGCCGAGACCAAGATGCCCGACCTGAACGCGAACGACGTCGAGGCCGCGATGAAGATCATCGCTGGCACCGCGCGTTCGATGGGCGTCATCGTCTCCGACAGCTGAGCTGTCTGAGGCTCCGGCTCCTGAGTCTCTCAGCTGGCGATTGGCTTTTGGCTATCGGGCTTGGCCGTTGCTGACACCAGCAACACCGGAACCACCAGCACCACCAGAACCAGTGGCAGAGCCGCGCGCGGCTCGCGAAGACCACACCTCACCATCTCTAGGAGAGCAGCAATGAAGCGCAGCAAGGGCTACCGCAACGCCGCGGCGAAGATCGACGCCGACGAGTTCTACACGCCGCTGGCGGCCATCCGCCTGGCGAAGGAGACCTCGGTCACCAAGTTCGACAGCTCCGTCGAGGTCTCGATGCGCCTGGGCATCGACCCCCGCAAGGCCGACCAGATGGTCCGCTCCACCGTCGTGCTCCCGCACGGCACCGGCAAGACCGCCCGCGTGCTGGTCTTCGCCCAGGGCGACAAGGCCGAGCAGGCCCGCGAGGCCGGCGCCGACATCGTGGGCTCCGACGAGCTCATCGACGAGGTCGCCAAGGGCCGCCTGGACTTCGACGCGGTCGTGGCCACCCCGGACCTGATGGGCAAGGTCGGCCGCCTGGGCCGGGTCCTGGGCCCGCGGTCCCTGATGCCGAACCCGAAGACCGGCACGGTTACCGCGGACGTGGTCAAGGCGGTCAACGACATCAAGGGCGGCAAGATCGAGTTCCGTGCCGACCGGCACTCGAACCTGAACTTCATCATCGGGAAGGTGTCGTTCTCCGAGCAGCAGCTGGCTGAGAACTATGCGGCTGCGTTGGAGGAGGTGCTTCGTGTGAAGCCGAGTGCTGCTAAGGGGCGGTACCTGAAGCAGATCACGTTCGCTACCACGATGGGGCCTGGGATTCAGGTGGATGCTAACCGGGTGCGTAACGTCGTGTCTGACGACGAGGCGTGAGGTAGTGGGTTAGAAGGTTAGTGGGTTTGGGTTAGTGGGTTAGAGCGTAGGAGGGGCCCCCGTCCGTGTGGACGGGGGCTTTTTCGTTGGGTCTTACAGGCGAATTTTTACGGCTTCGCGCAGGGGTTGATGACCTCGCAGGGGGACGCAGTTCGGTTGTGCCCCGCTGGTTGCGTTGGCGGCCGCCGGTTGTGGCGAACACGACCGCGCGGCGGTTCAGGTCTCTGCGGCGGTGCGTTGGCGGGTGGCGGTTGTGTGGGTGCAAGACCACGCGCCGGTCCGAGTCACTGCGCATGTCGTAGGCGGCAATCGTCGTGCGTGGTGGGCGCCTTGAGGCCTCCGGCGGGCGCTCTACAGCGAGGGGGCGACCCGCGCGTCCGGCTGTTTGGCGGCGGTCCGCGACTGGTCGGCTTTCTGTCCGCTCGTGGTGCGTTGCGCTGTCTGCTGGCGGTGTTGCTTGTGGTCGCCGAGGTTCTGTGCCCCTCGCCGCGTCGTCGCCTTACGGAACCAGGCCGGTCCGGTGGTGTAAAGCCGGATCGCTGTTGCTGTGGTCCGGTTTCGTCCGGCTTGACACCACCGGCCCGGCCAGGTTGGCTGCGCCCGCCGACGCGGCGAGGGGCCCAGAACCAACACCCCGCGTGGTCCGGAGGATCCGGTGAAGCACGGGTTCGGCCGGTCAAAAGCACCCCTGGCCCCGTGCTAGTCTTGACGGAGCCGAAGACCGCTGGTCGCTGCTCCGAGCCGAACGGCCCGGATCAGTCGAAGGCCTCCACACGGAGCGACCCGCCGAGGCGCGATTAGTGAAGCAGTTGTTGCTTGTCCTTGGGACTGGCCTTCTTATCTGTGACGCCCGCGCTGACGCGCCGGGCGTTTTTTCGTGTCTGGTGGCTCATCGTCGGCTCTGACACCCCGGAAGGAGGCCCGTATGGCGAGGCCTGACAAGGCGGCTGCGGTCGCCGAGATCGCGGATCACTTCCGCGGCTCGAACGCCGCCGTGCTGACCGAGTACCGCGGGCTCACTGTTGCGCAGCTGAAGGAGCTTCGGCGCGCGCTCGGTGCGACCACGGACTATGCCGTGGTGAAGAACACGCTGACCAAGGTCGCTGCTCGTGAGGCCGGTATTGAGGGTCTTGATGAGTCGGCGCTGAAGGGTCCTTCGGCTATCGCCTTCATCAAGGGCGATCCGGTTGAGGCGGCCAAGGGTCTTCGTGACTTCGCCAAGGCGAACCCCCTTCTGGTGATCAAGGGTGGGGTGATGGAGGGCAAGACCCTCACCCCGGCTGAGATCACCAAGCTCGCGGATCTGGAGTCCCGCGAGGTTCTGCTGGCCAAGGCGGCCGGCGCGATGAAGGCGTCGCTCGCGAACGCGGCGGCGCTCTTCCAGGCTCCTTTGGCCAAGGCCGTTCGTACCGTGGACGCGCTGTCGGCCAAGAAGTCCGCCGACGCCTGATAGGCACCCGGCAAAACCGAGCTAGAACTCACTTAGAGAAAGGACGCCTATCATGGCGAAGCTCAGCAACGACGAGCTGCTCGAGGCTTTCAAGGAAATGACCCTGATCGAGCTCTCTGAGTTCGTGAAGCTGTTCGAGGACACCTTCGACGTCAAGGCTGCCGCTCCGGCCGCCGTCGCCGTCGCGGGCCCGGCCGCGGCCGCCGCTGAGGCCGCTGTCGAGCAGGATGAGTTCGACGTCATCCTGGAGTCGGCCGGCGACAAGAAGATCCAGGTCATCAAGGTCGTGCGTGAGCTGACCTCGCTGGGCCTGAAGGAGGCCAAGGACCTGGTCGACGGTGCGCCGAAGCCGGTTCTGGAGAAGGCCACCAAGGAGGCCGCCGAGAAGGCCAAGGCTTCTCTGGAAGAGGCCGGCGCCGGCGTCACCGTGAAGTAAGTCCTCTTCGCGGCGCGAGCCATTCGAAGGACCCCCGGGGTTATCCCCGGGGGTCCTTCGTGTTCGGCGTGACCTGTGTGATCACCGTGCGCGGCGGGCTTGCCAGGAGAGAGATCCCCGCACGCCTCTTGACGTCGGCCCAGCTACGCGGGATTCTGCGGTACGTCGGCGATATACCGCAGGACCCCCGGGACCGAGGCAGCGCGAGGCAGAGGCCGGGGAAGAAAAAAGGTGCGAAGGACGGACGTGCCGCCCGTGTCGGCGGCGACAACTGTCGGTCGATCCGGCTAGTCTGTCCGTCTGTTGCCCGACGCGTCGGGGCCCCGCGAGGCGGGGGCGACCGACCCGCGTCAGGCCTATTAAGGCACGGGCTGGACAGGCGTGGCCGATATGGCTACACTGTTCGTTTGCGCTGCCTTTCTGCATGCCTCGTTCCGTCAACGGCCTCGCGAACCCCTTCCGACCACCCGGCACCGGTGCCTCCAACACCGCCGCCGACCAGGGGTTTCGCTGAATCCGTCGCCGGGTAGGGATACAGGTCCGCCTGGTAGCGCTAAGGACAGCCAGTCCAGTCCGAGCCCCGGAAGGACCCCTCTTGGCCGCCTCGCGCACCGCCCAGAACATCACCAAGAACGCCGCCCGCCGCATCTCCTTCGCGAAGATCAAAGAGCCGCTCGAGGTTCCGAACCTGCTCGCGCTGCAGACGGAGTCCTTCGACTGGCTCGTCGGCAACGCCACCTGGAAGGGTCGCGTTTCCGAGCAGCAGGCCGCAGGCCTCGACGTGCCCACCACCTCCGGTCTGGAGGAGATCTTCGAGGAGATCTCCCCGATCGAGGACTTCCAGGGCACCATGTCGCTGACGTTCCGCGACCACCGCTTCGAGCCCGCGAAGTACTCCATCGACGAGTGCAAGGACCGCGACTTCACCTACGCCGCCCCGCTGTTCGTGACCGCCGAGTTCACGAACAACGAGACCGGCGAGATCAAGAGCCAGACCGTCTTCATGGGCGACTTCCCGCTCATGACGAACAAGGGCACCTTCATCATCAACGGCACCGAGCGTGTCGTGGTGACCCAGCTGGTGCGCTCCCCGGGTCTGTACTTCTCGCAGGACATCGACAAGACCTCCGACAAGGACGTCTTCAACGCGAAGATCATCCCGAGCCGCGGCGCCTGGCTCGAGTTCGAGATCGACAAGCGCGACATGGTCGGCGTGCGCGTCGACCGCAAGCGCAAGCAGCACGTCACCGTGCTCCTGAAGGCCCTGGGCTGGGACGACGCCCGGATCCTGGAGGAGTTCGGCGAGTACGAGTCCATGCGCCAGACGCTGGAGAAGGACCACACCGCCGGCCAGGACGAGGCGCTGCTGGACATCTACCGCAAGCTGCGTCCGGGCGAGCCGCCGACGCGCGAGGCCGCCCAGACCCTGCTGGACAACCTCTACTTCAACCCCAAGCGCTACGACCTGGCCAAGGTCGGCCGCTACAAGATCGACAAGAAGCTGGGCCAGGCCAGCGGCATCGACAACACGGTGCTCACCGAGGACGACATCGTCAACGCGATCAAGTTCCTGGTGAAGCTGCACGCCGGCGAGACCGAGATGGACCCGCAGGTCGAGGGCGCGCCGATGGTCGTCGTCGAAGAGGACGACATCGACCACTTCGGCAACCGCCGCCTGCGCAGCGTCGGCGAGCTGATCCAGAACCAGGTCCGCACGGGCCTGGCCCGCATGGAGCGCGTCGTCCGCGAGCGCATGACCACGCAGGACGTCGAGGCCATCACGCCGCAGACGCTGATCAACATCCGGCCGGTCGTCGCCTCCATCAAGGAGTTCTTCGGCACCAGCCAGCTCTCCCAGTTCATGGACCAGACCAACCCGCTCTCGGGCCTGACCCACAAGCGCCGCCTGAACGCGCTGGGCCCCGGTGGTCTGTCCCGCGAGCGCGCCGGCTTCGAAGTCCGCGACGTGCACCCCTCGCACTACGGCCGCATGTGCCCGATCGAGACCCCGGAAGGCCCGAACATCGGCCTGATCGGCTCGCTGGCCTCCTACGGCCGGATCAACGCCTTCGGCTTCATCGAGACCCCGTACCGCAAGGTCGTCGACGGCAAGGTCACCGACCACATCGACTACCTGACCGCGGACGAGGAGGACCGGTACGTCGTGGCCCAGGCCAACGCCCCGGTCCGGGACGACGGCTCCTACACCGACGAGCGCGTGCTGTGCCGCCGCAAGGGCGGCGAGATCGAGATGATGGCTCCGGCCGACATCGACTACATGGACGTCTCGCCGCGCCAGATGGTGTCGGTGGCCACGGCCATGATCCCGTTCCTGGAGCACGACGACGCCAACCGCGCCCTGATGGGTGCGAACATGATGCGCCAGGCCGTGCCGCTGCTGCAGTCGGACTCGCCGTACGTGGGCACCGGCATGGAGTACCGCTGCGCGGTCGACGCCGCCGACGTGGTCACCGCCGACAAGGGCGGCGTGGTCACCGAGGTGTCCGCCGACCTGGTCACCGTCGCCAACGACGACGCGACCACCAGCGTCTACCGGATCGCCAAGTTCCGCCGCTCCAACCAGGGCACCTCCTTCAACCAGAAGGTGGTCGTGGCCGAGGGCGAGCGGGTCGAGGTCGGCTCGGTGCTGGCCGACGGCCCGTGCACCCAGGACGGCGAGATGGCCCTGGGCAAGAACCTGCTCGTGGCGTTCATGCCGTGGGAGGGCCACAACTACGAGGACGCGATCATCCTGTCGCAGCGCCTCGTGCAGGACGACGTCCTGTCCTCGATCCACATCGAGGAGCACGAGGTCGACGCCCGGGACACCAAGCTGGGCCCGGAGGAGATCACCCGGGACATCCCGAACGTCTCCGAGGAGGTCCTGGCCGACCTCGACGAGCGCGGCATCATCCGGATCGGCGCGGACGTCGTCCCCGGCGACATCCTGGTCGGCAAGGTCACGCCCAAGGGCGAGACCGAGCTCACCCCGGAGGAGCGGCTGCTGCGCGCGATCTTCGGCGAGAAGGCCCGCGAAGTCCGCGACACCTCGCTGAAGGTGCCGCACGGCGAGCAGGGCAAGATCATCGGTGTCCGGATCTTCGACCGCGACAGCGGCGACGAGCTGCCGCCGGGCGTCAACCAGCTGGTCCGGGTGTACGTGGCGCAGAAGCGCAAGATCACCCACGGCGACAAGCTGGCCGGCCGGCACGGCAACAAGGGCGTCATCGCCAAGATCCTCCCGGTCGAGGACATGCCGTTCCTGGAGGACGGCACCCCGGTCGACATCGTGCTGAACCCGCTGGGCGTGCCCTCCCGCATGAACCCGGGCCAGGTGCTGGAGACCCACCTCGGGTGGATCGCCGCCACCGGCTGGGACATCGGCGACGGCCAGGCCGAGTGGCAGGAGCGCCTGCGCTCCATCGGCGCGGACAAGGCCGAGGCCCGCACCAAGGTCGCGACCCCGGTCTTCGACGGTGCCCGCGAGGATGAGATCACCGGCCTGCTGGGGAACACCCTGAAGACCCGCGACGGGGTCCGGCTGGTGGACAGCACCGGCAAGGCCCGGATGTTCGACGGCCGCTCCGGCGAGCCGTTCCCGTACCCGATCTCGGTCGGCTACATGTACATCCTGAAGCTGCACCACCTGGTCGACGACAAGCTGCACGCGCGCAGCACCGGCCCCTACTCGATGATCACGCAGCAGCCGCTGGGCGGTAAGGCCCAGTTCGGCGGCCAGCGGTTCGGCGAGATGGAGGTGTGGGCCCTGGAGGCCTACGGCGCCGCGTACGCGCTGCAGGAACTGCTCACCATCAAGTCCGACGACGTGCTCGGCCGCGTGAAGGTCTACGAGGCCATCGTCAAGGGCGACAACATCCCCGAGCCCGGCATCCCGGAGTCCTTCAAGGTGTTGATCAAGGAAATGCAGTCGCTGTGCCTCAACGTCGAGGTGCTCAGCAAGGACGGCACCATGATCGAGCTCCGCGACACCGACGAGGACGTGTTCCGAGCGGCCGAGGAACTCGGCATCGACCTGAGCCGGCGTGAGCCGTCCAGTGTCGAAGAGGTCTGATCGAACGAGTCATCGAGGAGGATAGAAACCACATGCTTGACGTCAATTTCTTCGACGAGCTCCGTATCGGTCTGGCGACTGCCGACGACATCCGCACCTGGTCCTACGGCGAGGTGAAGAAGCCGGAGACCATCAACTACCGCACCCTGAAGCCGGAGAAGGACGGACTCTTCTGCGAGAAGATCTTCGGCCCCACCCGGGACTGGGAGTGCTACTGCGGCAAGTACAAGCGGGTGCGCTTCAAGGGCATCATCTGCGAGCGCTGCGGGGTCGAGGTCACCCGGGCCAAGGTGCGCCGTGAGCGGATGGGCCACATCGAGCTGGCCGCTCCCGTGACCCACATCTGGTACTTCAAGGGTGTGCCGTCCCGGCTGGGCTACCTGCTGGACCTGGCGCCGAAGGACCTGGAGAAGGTCATCTACTTCGCCGCCTACATGATCACCGAGGTCGACGACGAGCGTCGCACCCGGGACCTGCCCTCGCTGGAGGCCAAGGTCTCCGTGGAGCGCCAGCAGGTCGAGAACCGGCGCGACGCCGACGTCGAGGCCCGGCAGAAGAAGCTGGAGGAGGACCTCGCGGCCCTGGAGGCCGAGGGGGCCAAGGCCGACCAGCGCCGCAAGGTGCGCGAGGGCGGCGAGCGGGAGATGAAGCAGCTGCGCGACCGCGCGCAGCGCGAGATCGACCGGCTCGACGAGGTCTGGAGCCGGTTCAAGTCGCTGAAGGTCCAGGACCTGGAGGGCGACGAGATCCTGTACCGGGAGATGCGTGACCGCTACGGCACGTACTTCTCCGGGTCGATGGGTGCTGCCGCGCTGCAGCGCCGGCTGGAGACCTTCGACCTGGACGCCGAGGCGGAGTCGCTGCGCGACACCATCCGCAACGGCAAGGGCCAGAAGAAGACCCGTGCCCTCAAGCGCCTGAAGGTCGTCGAGGCCTTCCGCTCGACCAACAACTCGCCGTCCGGCATGGTGCTGGACTGCGTGCCCGTGATCCCGCCGGACCTGCGTCCGATGGTGCAGCTGGACGGTGGCCGCTTCGCCACCTCCGACCTGAACGACCTGTACCGCCGCGTGATCAACCGGAACAACCGCCTCAAGCGGCTGCTCGACCTGGGCGCGCCGGAGATCATCGTCAACAACGAGAAGCGGATGCTGCAGGAGGCCGTGGACTCGCTGTTCGACAACGGCCGCCGCGGCCGTCCGGTCACCGGGCCCGGCAACCGTCCGCTGAAGTCCCTGAGCGACATGCTCAAGGGCAAGCAGGGCCGG
Source organism: Catenulispora sp. GAS73 (assembly GCF_041262085.1). Taxonomy (NCBI): domain Bacteria; kingdom Bacillati; phylum Actinomycetota; class Actinomycetes; order Catenulisporales; family Catenulisporaceae; genus Catenulispora; species Catenulispora sp. GAS73. The sequence continues at coordinate 337,927 of NZ_JBGCCM010000002.1, read as the reverse complement.
TTCCGCCAGAACCTGCTGGGCAAGCGCGTCGACTACTCGGCCCGTTCGGTCATCGTCGTCGGCCCGCAGCTCAAGCTGCACCAGTGCGGTCTGCCCAAGCAGATGGCGCTGGAGCTGTTCAAGCCCTTCGTGATGAAGCGGCTGGTGGACCTGAACCACGCGCAGAACATCAAGTCCGCCAAGCGGATGGTGGAGCGCGCGCGGCCGGTGGTGTGGGACGTGCTGGAGGAGGTCATCGGGGAGCACCCGGTGCTGCTCAACCGCGCCCCCACGCTGCACCGCCTGGGCATCCAGGCCTTCGAGCCGCAGCTGGTCGAGGGCAAGGCGATCCAGATCCACCCGCTGGTGTGCACCGCGTTCAACGCGGACTTCGACGGCGACCAGATGGCGGTGCACCTGCCGCTGTCCGCCGAGGCGCAGGCCGAGGCCCGCATCCTGATGCTGTCCTCGAACAACATCCTGTCCCCGGCGCACGGCCGGCCGATCACCTCGCCGACGCAGGACATGGTCCTGGGCATCTTCTTCCTCACGATGGACCGTGACGGGATGAAGGGCGAGGGCCGGGCGTTCGGCTCGATCTCGGAGGCCATGATGGCCTTCGACAACCGCGAGCTGGACCTGCAGGCGCCGATCGAGCTGCGCATCTCCGAGGCGGTGCCGCCGCGCGGCTGGGTGGCTCCGGAGGGCTGGGAGACCGGCCAGCCGTTCCGCCTGAAGACCTCGCTGGGCCGGGCGCTGTTCAACGAGCTGCTGCCGCTGGACTACCCGTACGAGAACCGCGAAGTGGCCAAGAAGCAGCTCTCGGCGATCGTCAACGACCTGGCCGAGCGCTACCCGAAGGTGACCGTCGCGGCGACCCTGGACAACCTGAAGTCCTCGGGCTTCTACTGGGCGACCCGCTCCGGCGTCACGGTGTCCGTGGAGGACATCGTGGTCCCGCCGAAGAAGGGCGAGATCCTCGAAGGCTACGAGGCTCAGGCCGCGAAGATCCAGAAGCAGTACGAGCGCGGTCTGGTCACGAAGGAGGAGCGCAACCAGGAGCTCATCTCCATCTGGACCAAGGCCACCAACGACGTCGCCGACGCGATGCAGGCGAACTTCTCGAAGACGAACCCGATCTTCATGATGGTCGACTCCGGAGCGCGCGGTAACTTCATGCAGATGCGGCAGATCGCCGGTATGCGCGGTCTGGTGTCGAACGCCAAGAACGAGACCATCCCGCGTCCCATCAAGGCGTCCTTCCGCGAGGGCCTGTCGGTCGTGGAGTACTTCATCTCCACGCACGGCGCCCGCAAGGGTCTGGCCGACACCGCGCTGCGCACCGCGGACTCCGGGTACCTCACCCGGCGTCTGGTGGACGTCTCGCAGGACGTGATCATCCGTGAGGAGGACTGCGGCACCGAGCGCGGCATCATGATGCCGATCGCGGCCAAGAACTCCGAGGGCCGTCTGATCAAGGACGAGAACGTCGAGAACTCGGTCTACGCGCGCAACACCGCGGAGAAGGTCGTCGTCGACAAGAAGACGATCCTCGACGCCGGCGTGGACCTCGGCGACGTGGCCATCGACAAGCTGATCGAGAACGGCGTGGCCGAGGTCAAGGTCCGCTCGGTCCTGACCTGCCAGTCCAAGGTCGGCACCTGCGCGATGTGCTACGGCCGGTCGCTGGCCACCGGCAAGCTGGTGGACGTCGGCGAGGCGGTGGGCATCATCGCCGCGCAGTCGATCGGCGAGCCCGGCACCCAGCTGACCATGCGCACCTTCCACACCGGCGGTGTGGCCGGTGACGACATCACGCAGGGTCTGCCGCGTGTCATCGAGCTGTTCGAGGCCCGCACGCCCAAGGGCGTGGCGCCGATCGCCGAGGCGGCCGGCCGGGTCCGGATCGAGGACACCGACAAGACCCGCAAGATCGTCATCACCCCCGACGACCCGTCGGTGGAGGAGGTCGCCTACCCGGTCAGCAAGCGCACCATGCTGCTGGTCGCCGACGACCAGCACGTCGAGGTCGGGCAGGAGCTCACCAAGGGCACCGTCAACCCGCACGACGTGCTGCGCATCCTGGGCCAGCGCCAGGTGCAGATCCACCTGGTGGCCGAGGTCCAGAAGGTGTACCGCAGCCAGGGTGTGCCGATCCACGACAAGCACATCGAGATCATCGTCCGGCAGATGCTGCGCCGGGTGACGATCATCGAGGCCGGGGACGCCGAACTGCTCCCGGGCGAGCTGGTCGAGTTCGGCCGCTTCGAGACCGAGAACCGCAAGGTGCTCGCCGAGGGCGGCAGCGCGGCTTCCGGCCGTCCGCAGCTGATGGGTATCACCAAGGCGTCGCTGGCCACGGACTCGTGGCTGTCGGCGGCCTCCTTCCAGGAGACCACCCGGGTCCTGACGGACGCGGCGATCAACGGCAAGTCCGACTCGCTGCTGGGCCTGAAGGAGAACGTGATCATCGGCAAGCTGATCCCGGCCGGGACCGGCATGCCGCGCTACCGGAACATCAAGGTCGAGCCGACCGAAGAGGCGAAGGCCCAGATGTACACGCTGGTGGGCTACGACGACGACTACTCGTCGTACAGCTTCGGCAGCGGCTCCGGCCAGGCGGTCCCGCTGGAGGAGTACGACTTCGGCGGCTACAGCGGCTGAGGTCCGGGAGCTGATCCCGTAGCACGCTGATTGGGCGGCCGTTCCCCGGTGGGGGAGCGGCCGCCCTTCGGCTTCTGAGTTTCTGGCCTTCTAGGCGAAGCGGCGCATGACGCCGCCGCGCAGCAGCCCTCGACGGTTCTGCTCGGCCCGGACGGCGGAGACCAGACTGAACGACGACAGCGCGGGATCGCCGCGCAGCGCGTCGAGTTCGTCGTGCACGGCCGGCGCCGGATCGGCCGACGCGGGAAGCGCTCCGGCTTCGCACATCTCTGCCAGCGTCCGGTCCAGCAGCGGCCCGAGCTTGCGGACCGGCCGGTCGACCAGTTGGGCGACGTGTGCCAGAGGCAGTCCTTCGCGGTAGCGGAACACCAACGCGGCCCGGGTGGTGACGTCGAGCGCGTTGAAGCGTTGCTGGAAGATCTCGTGGGCGGTCATGTGGGTCCCCCGGTTGTGCGGACGTTACAGACCTTTGATGCATGAGACGTGGTTCAGGTTCCCCGTGGGTACTGTGGAACATGTCGCCAGTGACCCGAAAGGCGGACGGCCGATGAACGACCAGCCCGAGGTCGGGCGTCCCAACTACAATGCGGCCGGCAGCCGGTCCTCGCCGAGCCCGGTGCCGCGGCAGGGCGGCGGGTACGGGGGACCGGACCAGGGCTCCCGGCTGGAGCCGCGGGCGGTGGCGGCGATGGCGGCCGCGGTGCTGGCCTGGTCGTCGTGGACGCCGTTCTACAACCTGCCGATAGCCGTCGCGCTGGTGTCCGCGGTGTTCGCCGCGCGCTGGGGGGCGCGGGCGAAGCGGAACATACTGGCGGCCGAGGGCACCCGGACCGGAGCCGGGCTCGCGGACCTGGCCCGGCTGCTGGGACTGGCGGACCTGGCGATCCTCGCCTACCTGATCTTCCACTACTACTTCGTGGCGCACGCCGGAATCAAAGGCGTGCTGACGCTGTTGCTCACGTGACGGGCCGAGTCCGGTGGGGCGCGGGAATACCTCCGGTGCCCCTGCCGTTGAGCCCTGTGTCGGCTGACGTCACCCGCCTCGTTAAACGGTCACGGACCTGTGTCCGGCATGCGAGAATGAGTGGGTTCGCCAGTGAGGCGGACCGTGGTGGGCCCGGCGCACAGACTGTGTACAGACCAGCCGCCTTGATGGCGGAGAAGTCCGGTGCTAAGGTCCCTCCCTCCGTTTTGACCTCACCGGCATGCCCTGGGTAGGCTCGTCGCCGTGCCAGGGGTGTCCCCCCGGCTACTCCTGCCTGCGCACCATCCGGGTGCGGGCTCGCGGTCACCGCGCGGCTCGTCGTCCGAGACAGCAGGGGTCTGTAGGTCGCGACACGCCCGACCTCGTGGACCGGACGTCCCGGGTGGTACCCGGACAGGACGCCCGTGGAGTCGACGAGGGTGGGCCGTGGCCGGTGAACCAGCAGGAACTCGACGCGAAACCGAGAGGTAGTAGCACTCCGCGCCCGGGGTCGCCCCCGCGGAGCCGTAGAAGGAAAGGGAAGGCCAGCACCTAGTGCCTACAATTCAGCAGTTGGTCCGCAAGGGCCGGCAGGACAAGGTTGTGAAGAACAACACTCCTGCGCTCAAGGGATCCCCGCAGCGCCGCGGCGTCTGCACCCGCGTGTACACCACCACGCCCAAGAAGCCGAACTCGGCTCTGCGCAAGGTGGCCCGTGTGAAGCTGTCCTCCGGCATCGAGGTCACGGCGTACATCCCGGGCGTCGGCCACAACCTGCAGGAGCACTCGATCGTGCTCGTGCGCGGCGGCCGTGTGAAGGACCTGCCGGGCGTTCGGTACAAGATCGTCCGTGGCTCGCTCGACACCCAGGGCGTCAAGAACCGCAAGCAGGCCCGCAGCCGCTACGGCGCCAAGAAGGAGAAGAGCTAATGCCTCGCAAGGGTCCTGCCCCGAAGCACCCGGTCGTCATCGACCCGGTCTACAACTCCCCGCTGGTCACCTCGCTGGTGAACAAGGTCCTGCTGGACGGCAAGCGCTCCACCGCCGAGCGCATCGTCTACGGCGCCCTGGAGGGCTGCCGGGAGAAGACCGGCACCGACCCGGTGATCACGCTCAAGCGCGCGCTGGACAACGTCAAGCCGACCCTGGAGGTCAAGTCCCGCCGCGTGGGCGGCGCGACCTACCAGGTGCCGATCGAGGTCCGCGCCGGCCGCAGCACCACGCTGGCCCTGCGCTGGCTGGTGGGCTACTCCCGGCAGCGCCGCGAGAAGACCATGACCGAGCGCCTGATGAACGAGCTCCTGGACGCCTCCAACGGCCTGGGCGCCTCCGTCAAGCGCCGCGAGGACACGCACAAGATGGCGGACGCGAACAAGGCGTTCGCGCACTACCGCTGGTAACCCCGGTAGCCGAGACCGCAGAAAGTAGCTGAGCGAAATGGCCCCCAACGCCGTTGACCTGGCCAAGGTCCGCAACATCGGGATCATGGCCCACATCGACGCGGGCAAGACCACGACGACCGAGCGCATCCTGTACTACACCGGGATGAGCTACAAGATCGGCGAGGTCCACGACGGCGCTGCCACCACCGACTGGATGGAGCAGGAGCAGGAGCGTGGCATCACGATCACGTCCGCCGCTGTCACCTGTCACTGGACGGTGGACGACGTCGACAACACGATCAACATCATCGACACGCCCGGGCACGTGGACTTCACCGTCGAGGTGGAGCGCTCCCTGCGCGTGCTCGACGGCGCGGTCGCGGTGTTCGACGGTGTCGCCGGCGTGGAGCCCCAGTCCGAGACGGTCTGGCGGCAGGCCGACCGTTACGGTGTCCCGCGCATTTGCTTCATCAACAAGCTGGACCGCACCGGTGCGGAGTTCCACCGCTGCGTCGACATGATCGTCACCCGTCTGCAGGCCACTCCGCTGGTCATGCAGCTGCCGATCGGTGCCGAGGCGGACTTCAAGGGCGTCATCGACCTGGTGAAGATGAAGGCCCTGGTGTGGAGCGCCGAGACCAAGCTGGGCGAGGCCTACGACGAGGTCGACATCCCGGAGACGCACACCGAGGCCGCCGACGAGTGGCGCGGGCGTCTGCTGGAGACCATCGCCGAGGCCGACGACGAGATGATGGAGCTGTACCTGGAGGGCCAGGAGCCCACCACGGAGCAGCTGTACGCGGCCATCCGCCGCGCCACCCTCGCCGCCAAGCTGAACCCGGTGTTCTGCGGGACCGCGTTCAAGAACAAGGGCGTGCAGCCCCTGCTCGACGCGATCGTCCGCTACCTGCCCTCCCCGCTCGACGTGGACGCCATCGACGGCCACAAGGTGGGCGACGAGGAGACGGTCCTGCACCGCAAGCCCTCCGACGACGAGCCGATGTCGGCGCTGGCGTTCAAGATCATGAGCGACCCGCACCTGGGCAAGCTCACGTTCGTGCGGGTCTACTCCGGCAAGCTGGAGTCCGGCGGCACGTACCTGAACTCCGTCAAGGGGCGCAAGGAGCGCATCGGCAAGATCTACCGCATGCACGCGAACAAGCGTGAGGAGATCGAGTCGGTGGGCGCCGGCGACATCATCGCCGTCATGGGTCTGAAGGACACCACGACCGGCGAGACGCTGTCGGACACCGCGAACCCGATCATCCTGGAGTCGATGACCTTCCCGGCCCCGGTGATCCACGTCGCGATCGAGCCGAAGACGAAGTCCGACCAGGAGAAGCTGGGCACCGCGATCCAGCGCCTGGCCGAGGAGGACCCGTCGTTCCAGGTTCGCACCGACGAGGAGACCGGCCAGACCGTCATCTCCGGCATGGGCGAGCTCCACCTGGAGATCCTGGTGGACCGCATGCGCCGCGAGTTCAAGGTCGAGGCGAACGTCGGCAAGCCCCAGGTGGCCTACCGCGAGACCATCCGTCGCGCGGTGCCGAAGGTCGAGTACACGCACAAGAAGCAGACCGGTGGTTCGGGCCAGTACGCCTCCGTCATCATCTCGCTGGAGCCGCTTGCGGACGGCGAGCCGGGTGCCGAGGGCTACGAGTTCGTCAACGCCGTCACCGGTGGCCGCATCCCCAAGGAGTACATCCCCTCGGTGGACGCCGGCTGCCAGGACGCGATGGAGTTCGGCGTGCTCGCCGGCTTCCCGCTGACCGGTGTCAAGGTGACGCTGCTCGACGGCAAGTACCACGAGGTCGACTCCTCGGAAATGGCGTTCAAGGTCGCCGGCTCCATGGCGTTCAAGGAAGCGGCCCGCAAGGCCGACCCGGCGCTGCTGGAGCCGATGATGGCGGTCGAGGTCACCACGCCCGAGGACTACATGGGCGACGTGATCGGCGACCTGAACTCCCGCCGTGGCCAGATCCAGGCCATGGAGGAGCGGTTCGGCTCCCGGGTCGTCAAGGCCCTGGTCCCGCTGAGCGAGATGTTCGGCTACGTCGGCGACCTCCGGTCGAAGACGTCCGGCCGTGCCTCGTACAGCATGCAGTTCGACTCCTACGCCGAGGTTCCCCGGAACGTGGCGGAGGAGATCGTCAAGAAGGCGCGCGGCGAGTAGCCCAAGCCGTCGGGACGGTCATGGCCAACCCAGGCCGTCCTGAGAATCCGTAGAAACGCCGCCGGCGGAATCCATCCCCGGGGCGCACCTCACCAAAGTCCACAGGAGGACAACGTGGCGAAGGCGAAGTTCGAGCGGAACAAGCCGCACGTCAACATCGGCACCATCGGTCACATCGACCACGGGAAGACGACGCTGACCGCGGCCATCACCAAGGTTCTGCACGACGCACACCCGGACCTGAACCCCTACACCCCGTTCGACCAGATCGACAAGGCGCCCGAAGAGCGTCAGCGCGGTATCACCATCTCGATCGCGCACGTCGAGTACCAGACCGACAAGCGCCACTACGCGCACGTCGACTGCCCCGGTCACGCGGACTACATCAAGAACATGATCACCGGTGCGGCGCAGATGGACGGCGCCATCCTGGTCGTGGCCGCCACCGACGGCCCGATGCCGCAGACGAAGGAGCACGTGCTCCTGGCCCGCCAGGTCGGCGTGCCCTACATCGTGGTCGCGCTGAACAAGTCGGACATGGTGGACGACGAGGAGATCCTGGAGCTCGTCGAGCTCGAGGTGCGCGAGCTGCTCTCCGAGTACGAGTTCCCGGGCGACGACCTGCCGGTCATCCGCGTCTCGGCGCTGAAGGCGCTGGAGGGCGACGCCGAGTGGACCGCCAAGCTCCTGGAGCTCATGGAGGCCGTCGACACCGCGATCCCGCAGCCGGAGCGCGAGATCGACAAGCCGTTCCTGATGCCGATCGAGGACGTCTTCACGATCACCGGTCGTGGCACCGTCGTCACCGGTCGTATCGAGCGCGGCATCGTCAAGGTCAACGAGACCGTCGACATCATCGGCATCCGCAACGAGAAGCAGACCACCACGGTCACCGGTGTCGAGATGTTCCGCAAGCTGCTCGACGAGGGCCAGGCCGGCGAGAACGTCGGTCTGCTGCTCCGCGGCATCAAGCGCGACGACGTCGAGCGCGGCCAGGTCGTGATCAAGCCGGGCACGACCACCCCGCACACCGACTTCGAGGCGAACGTCTACATCCTGTCCAAGGACGAGGGTGGCCGGCACACGCCGTTCTTCAACAACTACCGTCCGCAGTTCTACTTCCGGACGACCGACGTGACCGGCGTCGTGACCCTCCCCGAGGGCACCGAGATGGTCATGCCGGGCGACAACACCGAGATGTCGGTCGCGCTGATCCAGCCGATCGCCATGGAGGACGGCCTGCGGTTCGCCATCCGTGAGGGTGGCCGCACCGTCGGCGCCGGCCGCGTTGTGAAGATCACGAAGTAAGGACCCTGCGGCCGCGAGGCCACAGAGCGGCACCACCGGGAAGGCCCCTGGAGCTTCGGCTCCGGGGGCCTTCCCTTTCTACTTTCGAGTGAATTTCCTGTGCGGCTCACGCTGCTGAGCGGCACCCGGGGCATTAACTAGATGTAATTCCCCGAACTTCGGAGGTAGGTGTGCAGTATCCACCGTTGCCCGGCGAGACCTTCGACGCGTGGCTGGCCCGGATCCAGCCGCTCCGCAGGAACGATCTCGACCGCAGGGTGCGCACGGCCGGTGTCAGGCCCCTGACGCTGGAGGAGTTGGCCCAGTGGCCGACGCTGTTCGCCTCGGAGCGCGAGCGCGAGGCGTTCCTCGCGTGGCTGCACGAGGAACGGAGGCACCATGTCGGCTGAGGAGAATGAGTTCTCCGGCGCGGAGCTGGCGTCGCGCTGGTTGACGGTGGAGCAGGTGCTGGGGCGGCACGGGGGATGGGGATGGGCCGCCGTGGATTCGGCCGGCGAGTACTTCGCGGCCGATGCGGCTGCGGCGGGCGGTCAGTGTCCTGACGATGGGCCTCCCGATGGAGACGGCGGTGATGACGGCGACGGTGCCGATGCCGATCGGCCGGTGCCGGGGCCGGAGGTGGCCGCCGCGAACGGTGCGCACCTCGCCCCGGACGCGATCGCCGCGATCGGTGAGCGTCCCGTCCCGGACCTGGTCGCCGCCGACGCCGACCTGGCGTCCCGCTGGTTCACGGCGGACCGCACGCTCGGCGAGTTCGCCGGCTGCACGGTGCTCCTGCCGTTCCCCGCCGTCGCCGAGCTGGCGACCTGGCCCGAACGCCTGCTGTGGGGCCACTCCCGCGCCGAGGACCTCTGCGAATGGCTCGATCCCGGCCGCACGATCCCCGGTGACGAGACGGTGGCCCGCATCTGGGGCCGCATCGTGGTGGCCGCTCAGCGCGCTGGCCGCACCCCGCCCGCGAACGCGGCTTGGACCGCTGCGGGCTGCCTGTCCTACGGACTGCCGCTGGCCACTCTGGACAAGCGGCGCTACCAGCCCTTCGCCGACCGCTACGGCCTCCAGCTGATCTGAGCGCCGCCCCGCGTCAGGCCGAGGTCCCGCTCTCGGCCATCAACTTCTCGCACTCCTCCAGCCACTGGATCCCGACGATCGCGACGACCGGCTCCCCGGCGTCGTCGGTGACGTAGACCGGGTGGCGCGTGACCCGGGCCTCCTCGACCAGGTCGGGGAACAGGGCGCGGGCGTCGTCGAGGGTGTACGCGGCTTCCATGGCGCGACCGTATGCCGCACGCCGCCGGGAATCGCGGATCGACACGTTTGTACAATCGTCTTGCACGATCGTCCAAGACGATTGTACAGTTGCCTCATCAGCACGAAGCGGGACCCGTCGATCCAGGGGGTAAGTCATGAGCGGCATCCGGAAGAACCAGAGCACCAAGAACGTCAGCAGCGTCCTCATCTCGGGCGCCGGCATCGCAGGGCCCTCACTCGCCTACTGGCTGCACCGCCACGGTTTCGAGGCGACGGTGGTCGAGCGCTCGTCGTTCCTGCGGGACAGCGGCGGCGCGGTCGACTTCCGCGGCGAGCAGGTGAAGCTGCTGAAGGCGATGGGCATCTTCGACGCGGTCAAGGCCACCGAGACCGCGATGGGCGACCAGGTCGTGATCGACGGTGCGGGGGAGCCGGTCGTCGCCTTCTCCTCGGCCTTCTTCAGCGGCGAGGTCGAGATCGAGCGCGGCGACCTGGCGCGCATCCTGTACGAGGTGACGTGCCGGGACACGCGCTACGTGTTCGGCGACTGGATCGTCGGCCTGGACGACCGTGCGGACGGCATCCTGGTCACCTTCGCCAGTGGCGCGACGGCCACCTACGATCTGGTGGTCGGCGCGGACGGCCTGCACTCCGGCGTCCGCGGCCTGGCCTTCGGCCCCGAGGAGCGCTACCGCCGGGACCTCGGCTGGGTGATCGCGGGCTTCACCGCCCCGAACGACCTCGGCCTGGACCACGAGGGACGCATCTACAACGTCCCCGGCCGCGGTGTGATGGCGGCCAGCGCCCGGGACACGGCGCGCCTCGGCGTCGGCTTCGTCTTCCACGCCCCGGACCTCACCTACGACCGCCACGACGTCGCCGCGCAGAAGCAGCTCGTGGCGGCGACCTACGCCGACGCCGGCTGGCAGACCCCGGCCCTGCTGAAGGGGATGTGGCAGGCCGAGGACCTGTACTTCGACACCCTCAGCCAGATCCGCATGGACCGCTGGTCGACCGGCCGCGTGGTCCTGCTCGGCGACGCCGCCTGGTGCGCCGGTCCTGGCGGCAGCGGCACCGGCATGGCGATGATGGGAGCGCACGTCCTGGCCGGAGAACTGGCGGCGGCCGCCGGCGACCACACCGCGGCGTTCGCCGCCTACGAGCGCGTCCTGCGCCCCGCGGTCAAGATCGGCCAGAAGCAGGGCAAGGGCGCCGGCGGCTTCCTGGCGCCGGTCGACGCCAAGAAGATCGCCGGCCGCAACAAGGCCTACAAGATGCTGACCCGCAAGATGGTGGCCGGCTTCTTCAACTGGCTCACGGCCCGGGCGGCCAACGCGGTGGAGTACCAGGAGTACCCGACGGGGCCCGTGGCGCCAGCGGTGCGCGTGGCGGGGGAGTCGCGGATCGCGGCTTGAGAGCGGGGTGGAGGCCGAGAGGTCGGGCCGGTTCTGTCGAATGTCGACAGTGCCGGCCCGATTCCGGTCCGTGACCAGCACGGGGCCGCCGAGATCCGGGCTACGCAGACGTGCTCCATATCACATCTCAAAAAGGAAGCGTGGTATGCCCACGCCTCGATTTCCCAAAACCCCCAGGCCTGGGCCATACTGTTGAGGTTGCTTGACCGTCCGCGCCCGCATCTGGGTGCGCGGGGGCTCCAGGCCGGGTTCGGCCGGGGCTCCGCAGCTGGTAGAGCACGTTCTCGCGGAATCCGATTCTGCAGGCGAGGCGATGAGTCGCGCCTACGGGATCGCCACGCTCCACCGGGCGACACGCCCGACCGCGTGGACCGGACAACGCGGGACAAGCACGACAAGCTTCGCGGGACACACAGGCTGTGGAACGCGGCAAACCCGGTGGTCGGGTGGGTCCACAACCACCTTGATCGCCGGGCGCGTTGATGCGAGCAGTCCCCGGCACCGATCGGGGTCGGCCGACGCAGACGCCGGACAACAGGTCCAAGAATGACGAAGGATAAGGAACCAAGCAGCCATGGCGGGACAGAAGATCCGCATCAGGCTCAAGGCCTACGACCACGAGGTGATCGACTCCTCGGCGAAGAAGATCGTCGAGACCGTGATCCGCACTGGTGCGCAGGTCGCCGGCCCGGTGCCGCTGCCGACTGAGAAGAACGTGTACTGCGTCATCCGCTCGCCGCACAAGTACAAGGACTCGCGCGAGCACTTCGAGATGCGCACGCACAAGCGACTCATCGACATCCTCGACCCGACCCCGAAGACGGTTGACTCGCTGATGCGTCTCGACCTGCCGGCGGGCGTCGACATCGAGATCAAGCTCTAGGCGGCCGGCACATGGGAAAGCAGATTAAGGGCGTCCTGGGCGAGAAGCTCGGCATGACCCAGGTCTGGGACGAGAACAACCGGGTCGTCCCGGTGACCGTCGTCAAGGCCGGGCCGTGCGTCGTGACGCAGATCCGCAAGCAGGAGATCGACGGCTACGAGGCCGTGCAGATCGCCTACGGTGCCGTGAAGCCGACCAAGGTGACCAAGCCCGAGGCCGGACACTTCGCGAAGGCCGGCGTGACGCCGCGCCGCTACACCGTGGAGATCCGCACCACCGACGCCGCCGAGTACTCCCTGGGCCAGGAGATCACCGCCGAGACCTTCACGCAGGGTCAGATCGTGGACGTCTCCGGCACCTCCAAGGGCCACGGCTTCGCCGGTGTCATGAAGCGCCACAACTTCCGGGGCCTCGGCGCGGGCCACGGCGTGCAGCGCAAGCACCGCTCGCCCGGTTCCATCGGCGCCTGCGCGACCCCCGGTCGCGTCTTCAAGGGCGTGCGCATGGCCGGTCGGATGGGCTCGGCGCGCGTGACCGTCCAGAACCTCACCGTCCAGGCCGTGGACGCCGAGAAGGGCCTGATCCTCGTCAAGGGTGCCATCCCCGGCCCCAACGGCGGGCTGGTCCTGGTCAAGACCTCGGTCAAGAAGGGAGCCTGACATGACGCAGGTTGTCTCCGTCGACCTCCCCGGCGAGATCTTCGACGTCCAGACCAACATCCCGCTGATCCACCAGGTCGTGGTGGCCCAGCTGGCGGCGGCCCGTCAGGGCACGCACAAGACCAAGACCCGCGGCGAGGTGTCCGGCGGCGGCAAGAAGCCGTACCGCCAGAAGGGCACCGGCCGGGCCCGTCAGGGTTCGACCCGCGCGCCGCAGTTCGCCGGCGGTGGCGTCGTCCACGGCCCGGTGCCGCGCGACTACGCCCAGCGCACCCCGAAGAAGATGAAGGCCGCCGCCCTGCGCGGTGCCCTCTCGGACCGGGCCCGCGACGGCCGCGTGATCGTGGTGGACGCCCTGGTCGAGGGTGCGACCCCGAACACCAAGTCCGCCGTGGCGCTGCTCAAGGGCGTGACCGAGCACAAGAACGTGCTGGTCGTGCTGCAGCGCACCGACGAGGTCTCCTACAAGAGCCTCCGCAACGTCCCGACCGTGCACCTGATCGACGTCGGCCAGCTGAACACCTACGACGTGCTCGTCAACGACGCCGTCGTGTTCACCCAGGGCGCCTACGACCAGTTCGTCGCCGGTCCCGCCAAGGGGAAGTCCGTTACCGCGGTGGCGAGCTCCCTCGAAGTTGAGGGGAGCGAGGCGTGAGCAGCAAGTTCGCTGACCGCTCGGTCCTGGCCCGCGACATCATCATCAAGCCGGTGGTGTCGGAGAAGAGCTACAGCCTTCTGGACCAGAACACGTACACGTTCGTCGTCCACCCGGACACGAACAAGATCCAGATCCGCGAGGCCGTCGAGGAGATCTTCGACGTCAAGGTCCTGTCGGTGAACACGATCAACCGCCAGGGCAAGCGCAAGCGCACGCGTTACGGCGTGGGCAAGCGCAAGGACACCAAGCGCGCGATCGTGACCGTGGACCCGAACCCCGGTGACGGCAAGAAGGGCCGCATCGAGCTGTTTGGAGGGCCGGTTTCCTAATGGGCATCCGTAAGTACAAGCCGACTACCCCGGGCCGTCGCGGCTCGTCGGTCGCCGACTTCGTCGAGATCACCCGGAGCACCCCGGAGAAGTCGCTGGTCGTCCCGGTCCACAGCAAGGGCGGTCGCAACAGCACCGGCCGCGTGACCGTGCGCCACCAGGGCGGCGGCCACAAGCGGGCCTACCGCCTGATCGACTTCCGCCGCCACGACAAGGACGGCGTGCCGGCCAAGGTCGCTCACATCGAGTACGACCCGAACCGCACCGCCCGCATCGCGCTGCTGCACTACGCGGACGGCGAGAAGCGCTACATCCTGGCCCCGAAGAACCTGGGCCAGGGCGACCGGATCGAGAACGGTCCCGGCGCGGACATCAAGCCCGGCAACAACCTGCCGCTGCGCAACATCCCGACCGGTACCACGATCCACGCGATCGAGCTCCGCCCCGGCGGCGGCGCGAAGCTGGCCCGGTCCGCCGGCGCGAGCGTCCAGCTCGTCGCCAAGGACGGCGGCTTCGCGCAGCTGCGCCTGCCCTCCGGTGAGATCCGCAACGTCGACATGCGCTGCCGCGCCACCGTCGGCGAGGTCGGCAACGCCGAGCAGTCGAACATCAACTGGGGCAAGGCCGGCCGCATGCGCTGGAAGGGCAAGCGCCCGACCGTCCGCGGTGTCGCGATGAACCCGATCGACCACCCGCACGGCGGTGGTGAGGGCAAGACCTCCGGCGGCCGCCACCCGGTGTCCCCGTGGGGTCAGAAGGAAGGCCGCACCCGCAAGCCGGGCAAGGCCTCCGACAAGTACATCGTCCGCCGCCGCAAGTCCAACAAGAAGCGCTAGGAGGAGGTTTAGATGCCGCGCAGTCTCAAGAAGGGTCCCTTCGTGGACGCCCACCTGATCAAGAAGGTGGACGCCCAGAACGCGAAGAACACCAAGAACGTCATCAAGACCTGGTCCCGGCGCTCGATGATCGTGCCGGACATGCTGGGTCACACCATCGCCGTCCACGACGGCCGCAAGCACGTCCCGGTGTTCATCACCGAGGCGATGGTCGGCCACAAGCTGGGCGAGTTCAGCCCGACCCGCACGTTCAAGGGTCACGTGAAGGACGATCGGAGGTCGCGCCGTGGCTGAGAACAAGGCCAAGGACCTCGCGGGCAATGAGGCCATCGCCCAGGCGAAGAACATCCGCATGACCGCCATGAAGGTGCGCCGGGTCGTGGACATGGTCCGCGGCCAGGACGTCGAGCAGGCGCTCGACACCCTGCGCTTCGCGCCGTACGCCGCCGCCGAGCCGGTCTTCAAGTGCGTCGCGTCGGCTGCCGCCAACGCCCGCAACAACAAGCAGCTCCGCGGTCAGCTGGTCATCAGCGAGGCCTACGTGGACGAGGGTCCGACCCTGAAGCGGTTCCGGCCGCGTGCCCAGGGCCGCGCCTACCGCATCCGCAAGCGGACTTCGCACATCACGATCGTGGTCCAGGAGACCGCGGGCGTCGCGCAGAAGGGCAGGACCCGATAGTGGGCCAGAAGGTTAACCCGCATGGGTTCCGCCTCGGCATCACCACGGACTTCAAGTCCCGGTGGTACGCCGACAAGCTGTACAAGGACTACGTCAAGGAAGACGTCGCGATCCGCCGTCTGATGACGGAGGGCATGGACCGCGCGGGCATCAGCAAGGTGGAGATCGAGCGCACGCGTGACCGCGTCCGCGTCGACATCCACACCGCGCGTCCGGGCATCGTCATCGGCCGCCGCGGCGCCGAGGCCGACCGCATCCGCGGCAAGCTTGAGAAGCTGACCGCCAAGCAGGTCCAGCTGAACATCCTTGAGGTGCGCAACCCCGAGAGCGACGCCCAGCTGGTCGCTCAGGGCATCGCGGAGCAGCTGGCGCAGCGTGTGGCGTTCCGCCGCGCGATGCGCAAGGCGATCCAGTCCTCGATGAAGGCCGGCGTCAAGGGCATCAAGGTCCAGGTCTCCGGTCGTCTGGGCGGGGCCGAGATGAGCCGCTCGGAGCAGTACCGCGAGGGCCGCGTGCCCCTGCACACGCTCCGCGCGAACATCGACTACGGCTTCTACGAGGCCAAGACCACCTTCGGCCGGATCGGCGTGAAGGTCTGGATCTACAAGGGCGACGTCACGTCGCTGTCCGCGCAGCGCGCGCTGAACGCCGCGGAGGCCCGTGCCGGGCGCCCGCCGCGTGACGGCGGCGACCGCCGCGGCGGTGGCGGCCGTGACGGCGACCGCCGTGCCCCGCGCCGTGACGGCGGCGGCGGTGGCCGCGGCCCGCGTCGCGACGGCGGCGGTGGCGGCGGCCAGCAGTCCCAGGCCCCGCAGGCCCAGGCCCCGGCCGCCGCTGAGGCGTCGGCCCCGGCCGCTACCGAGACCAAGGAGGCGTGATGCTGATCCCTCGGCGGGTCAAGCACCGCAAGCAGCACCACCCCGGTCGCTCCGGCGCCTCCAAGGGCGGCAACAACCTGGCGTTCGGCGAGTACGGCATCCAGGCGCTGACCCCGGCGTACGTGACCAACCGGCAGATCGAGTCCGCTCGTATCGCCATCAACCGGCACATCCGCCGTGGTGGCAAGGTGTGGATCAACATCTACCCGGACCGTCCGCTGACCAAGAAGCCGGCCGAGACCCGCATGGGTTCCGGTAAGGGGTCGCCCGAGTGGTGGGTCGCGAACGTCAAGCCCGGCCGAGTGCTCTTCGAGCTCTCGTACCCGAACGAGGAGCGCGCACGCGAGGCCCTGCTTCGCGCGACGCACAAGCTCCCGCTCAAGTGCCGGATCATCAAGCGTGAGGCAGGTGACATCTGATGGCGACCGGGACCACCGCGCGCGAACTGCGCGAGCTCGGCGACGCCGAACTGCTGGAGAAGCTCCGTGAGAGCAAGGAGGAGCTGTTCAACCTCCGCTTCCAGCAGGCCACCGGCCAGCTTGAGAACCACGGCCGCATGCGCGCCGTGAAGAAGGACATCGCTCGCATCTACACCCTGATGACAGAGCGTGAGCTCGGCATCGGCATTCAGGAGGCGAAGTGAGCGAGACCGTGGAGAACACCGAGGCGCGTGGCGCGCGCAAGGTGCGTGAGGGTTACGTCGTGAGCGACAAGATGGAGAAGACCATCGTCGTGCTCGTCGAGGACCGCAAGACGCACCCGAAGTACCGCAAGGTCGTGCGCCGCACCACCAAGCTCAAGGCCCACGACGAGCAGAACACGGCCGGCATCGGCGACCGCGTCCTGCTCATGGAGACCCGGCCGCTCTCGGCGACCAAGCGCTGGCGCCTGGTCGAGGTTCTCGAGAAGGCCAAGTAACCAGTCCGTTCGGCCAGGCACAGGGAAAGCTGCCGACTGGCTCGTCTGGGCGGCAGCCCCCTGTGAACCGGCACGACGAAGGAGATAGATAGTGATCCAGCAGGAGTCGCGGCTCCGGGTCGCCGACAACACCGGAGCGAAGGAAATCCTTTGCATCCGCGTGCTCGGTGGCTCCAGCCGCCGCTACGCCGGAATCGGCGACGTCATCGTCGCCACCGTGAAGGACGCCCTGCCCGGCGCGGGCGTCAAGAAGGGCGACGTCGTCAAGGCCGTCATCGTGCGCACCGTCAAGGAGCGCCGGCGTCCGGACGGCTCGTACATCCGCTTCGACGAGAACGCGGCCGTCCTGATCAAGGACGGCGGGGACCCGCGCGGGACCCGTATCTTCGGCCCGGTGGGCCGCGAGCTGCGCGAGA
The DNA here is from genome assembly GCF_041262085.1 of Catenulispora sp. GAS73. Taxonomy (NCBI): domain Bacteria; kingdom Bacillati; phylum Actinomycetota; class Actinomycetes; order Catenulisporales; family Catenulisporaceae; genus Catenulispora; species Catenulispora sp. GAS73. The sequence goes on along the minus strand of NZ_JBGCCM010000002.1, from coordinate 320,535 downwards.
AGCGCTACATGCGCATCGTCTCGCTCGCCCCGGAGGTGCTGTAAGCCATGGGTGGTCTGAACATCAAGAAGGGTGACCTGGTCCAGGTCATCACCGGTAAGGACAAGGGTCTGCAGGGCAAGGTCATCCAGGCCTTCCCGGAGACCGAGAAGGTCCTGGTCGAGGGTGTCAACCGGGTCAAGAAGCACACCAAGGTCGGCCAGTCCGTCCGCGGGAGCAAGACCGGCGGCATCATCACGATCGAGGCCCCGGTCCACGTCTCCAACGTGATGCTGGTCGTCGAGCACGAGGGCGTCAAGGTCGTCACGCGCGTGGGCTACCGCCGCGTGGAGGAGGAGCGCACGCTCGCCGACGGTTCCAAGAAGACCGTCACGCGCAGCGTCCGCTACGCCAAGCGCACCGGTAAGGACATCTGACATGACCGTGACTGAGACTGAGACCACGGTGCAGCCGCGTCTGAAGCTGCGTTACCGCTCGGAGATCGCCCCGGCGCTCAAGGAGCAGTTCAGCTTCCCGAACGTCATGCTGATCCCCGGTCTGACCAAGATCGTCGTGAACATGGGTGTCGGTGACGCCGCCCGTGACTCCAAGCTGATGGACGGCGCCGTCCGCGACCTCGCGGCGATCACCGGCCAGAAGCCGACGGTCACCCGGGCCCGCAAGTCCATCGCGCAGTTCAAGCTGCGCGAGGGCCAGCCCATCGGCGCGCACGTCACGCTGCGCGGCGACCGGATGTGGGAGTTCTGCGACCGGCTGGTGTCGGTGGCCCTGCCCCGTATCCGTGACTTCCGCGGTCTGTCGCCCAAGCAGTTCGACGGTCGTGGCAACTACACGTTCGGTCTGAACGAGCAGTCGATGTTCCACGAGATCGACCAGGACAAGATCGACCGCGTGCGCGGCATGGACATCACCGTCGTGACCACCGCCCGCAACGACGACGAGGGTCGCGCGCTGCTGCGTCTCCTCGGATTCCCGTTCAAGGAGGCGTGATCACATGGCGAAGAAGGCCCTGATCAACAAGGCTCTCGCGAAGCCGAAGTTCAAGGTGCGCGGCTACACCCGCTGCTCCAAGTGCGGTCGCCCGCACTCGGTCTACCGCAAGTTCGGCCTGTGCCGGGTTTGCCTGCGCGAGATGGCGCACGCCGGCGAACTGCCGGGCGTGACCAAGAGCTCCTGGTAACTACTACACGCCGCAGGTCCCCGCGTATGTGCACTCTGATCGGAGAGTGTGAGCAGCGCGGGGATACCACGGCGAGGAAGGCCTACGGCCAACCATGACCATGACCGACCCGATCGCGGACATGCTCACCCGGCTGCGGAACGCCAACTCGGCGTACCACGACCAGGTGACCATGCCGTCCAGCAAGATCAAGACCCACATCTGCGAGATCCTCAAGCAGGAGGGCTACATCGCCTCCTGGAAGGTCGAGGACGCGGAGGTGGGCAAGTCCCTCACCATCGAGCTGAAGTTCGGCCCGAACCGTGAGCGCTCCATCGCGGGCATCAAGCGCATCTCGAAGCCGGGTCTGCGTGTGTACGCGAAGAGCACGAGCCTGCCGAAGGTCCTCGGCGGCCTCGGTGTCGCCATCATCTCGACTTCGACCGGTCTGCTGACCGACCGCCAGGCCGCACGCAAGGGCGTCGGCGGCGAAGTCCTCGCCTACGTCTGGTAAGGGAAGGAGGAGAAGCAATGTCTCGTATTGGACGGCTGCCGATCCCGGTTCCCGCCGGCGTCGACGTCACCATCAACGGCCAGGACGTGACCGTCAAGGGTCCCAAGGGCACCCTGTCGCACACGGTCGTCAACCCGATCACGATCGCCAAGGGCGAGGACGGCAACCTCGTCGTCTCGCGCCCCAACGACGAGCGGATCGCCAAGGAGCGCCACGGTCTGTCGCGCACCCTGGTCAACAACATGATCGTCGGCGTGACCCAGGGCTACACCAAGAACCTGGAGATCTCCGGCGTCGGTTACCGCGTGACCGCCAAGGGCTCGGACCTCGAGTTCGCCCTGGGCTACAGCCACCCGGTTCCGGTCCCGGCTCCCGCCGGTATCACCTTCGCCGTGGAGAGCCCGACCAGGTTCTCCGTGTCCGGGATCGACAAGCAGCTGGTGGGCGAGACCTGCGCCTACATCAAGAAGCTGCGCAAGATCGACCCGTACAAGGGCAAGGGCATCAAGTTCGCCGGCGAGGTCATCCGCCGCAAGGCCGGAAAGGCTGGGAAGAAGTAATGGCTTTCGCAGTCAAGATCGGCAAGGGTCCGGCGAAGAAGCGCAACGCGGTCAAGCGCCGTCACCTGCGCGTCCGCAAGAAGGTCTCCGGCACGGCACTGCGTCCGCGCCTGGTGGTCACCCGCTCGGCGCGCCACATGGTCGCGCAGATCGTGGACGACGTCACCCGTGTGACGCTGGCTTCCGCCTCCACCATGGAGGCCGGCCTGCGCACCGGCGAGGGCGACAAGACCGCCAAGGCCAAGGAAGTGGGCAAGCTCGTCGCCGAGCGGGCCAAGGCCAAGGGTGTCGGCACGGTCGTCTTCGACCGCGGCGGCAACAAGTACCACGGCCGGGTGGCCGCGGTGGCCGACGGCGCCCGGGAAGCGGGGCTGGACCTGTGAGGAACACGAGCACGAACGGAAGGAGCCTCTGATGGCTGGACCGCAGCGCCGCGGAGGCGGCTTCGGTGGACAGAACAACTCCGGCGGCAGCGGCGAGGGCGGCAACAACCGCCGCGAGCGCCGTGACCGTCGTGGCGACCAGGCCCCGGTGGAGAAGTCGGCGCACATCGAGCGCGTCGTCACCATCAACCGCGTGGCCAAGGTCGTGCGCGGTGGCCGCCGCTTCAGCTTCACCGCTCTGGTGATCGTCGGCGACGGCGAGGGCACCGTGGGCGTGGGCTACGGCAAGGCGAAGGAAGTCCGCGACGCGATCGCCAAGGGTGTCGAGGAGGCCAAGAAGAACTTCTTCAAGGTCCCGCGCATCCAGGGCACGATCCCGCACCCGATTCAGGGCGAGCGCGCCGCCGGCGTCGTTCTCCTGAAGCCGGCCGCCCCCGGTACCGGCGTCATCGCCGGCGGCCCGGTGCGCGCCGTGCTGGAGTGCGCGGGCGTCCACGACGTGCTGAGCAAGTCGCTCGGCTCGGACAACCCGATCAACATCGTCCACGCGACCGTGGCGGCTCTGAAGGGCCTGGTTCGGCCCGAGGAAGTCGCCGCGCGCCGCGGGCTCCCGCTGGAGGACGTGGCCCCGGCTGCCCTCCTGCGCGCCCGCGCCGGTGTGGGGAGCTGAGAGACATGGCCCGTTTGAAGATCACGCAGACCCGCTCCAAGATCGGCACGAAGCAGAACCACCGGGACACCCTCCGGTCGCTCGGTCTGAAGCGGATCAACGACACCGTGGTGAAGGAGGACCTCCCGCAGTTCCGCGGCATGGTCCACACCGTCCGCCACCTGGTCAAGGTCGAGGAGGTCGACTGACATGACGCTGAAGGTCCACCACCTCCGCCCGGCTCCGGGCGCGAAGACCGCCAAGACCCGCGTGGGTCGCGGCGAGGGCAGCAAGGGCAAGACGGCCGGCCGCGGTACCAAGGGCACCAAGGCCCGCTACCAGGTTCCGGTCCGCTTCGAGGGCGGCCAGATGCCGCTGCACATGCGCCTGCCCAAGGGTCGCGGCTTCAAGAACCCGTTCAAGGTGACCTTCCAGGTCGTCAACCTGGACAAGCTCTCGGCCCTGTTCCCGGCCGGCGGCGAGGTCACGGTCGACGACCTGGTCGCCAAGGGCGCGGTCCGCGACAACGAGCTCGTCAAGGTGCTCGGCACCGGCGACGTCTCGGTCGCCCTCCAGGTGAAGGCGCACGCCTTCTCCGCCTCCGCGAAGGAGAAGCTGGCTGCCGCCGGCGGCTCCGCCGAGGAGATCTGAGCCGCCAGGCACAGTCAGCACAGGGCGCCGCCCCGGGCCGTATGGCCCGGGGCGGCGCTTTTTGTGCGCCTACAGCGAACACATTCATATAGATAGGTACGGCCCGGGTGGCTGCGGCCGGATCGCGGCGCGGGGCCCGAGGTCGGGATGTTCGCCGGGGTTTCGCGGCAGGCCTGGACCGCGGTGTCGGACTGCTCGCTGCGGCTGGATCGCGGTACGGGCCCGAGGCGGGAGTGCTCGACGGGATTTCGCAGCAGGGCCGAACCGCGGCGCCGGACTGCTCGCTGGACAGTTCCGAGTGCTGGGCGGGCATAGGTGCCGGATTTCGCGATGCTGCCCGCTCGCAGCGCTGGGTCGCCGCATCGCTGGCTCGATGGTGCGGCTGGATTTGAGGAACCAGCAGGGTGTTCAGCGCCTCGCGAGCCGCATTTTGCTCGCTTCTCGTCGTCGCGTGAGCGCCTACGCGCGCAGCCCTGCCGATCCCGCACTGGCAAGCCCTCGCGCACTCAACTGGCAAACCGACTCCCGAGCCGCCGACCGCACGGTCCGGCCCCTCGCCGCACGGCCCGGCGCCAGTAAGCGCTTCACAGCGCACCCCTGTCCGCCCGCGTCCCATCACCCGCTGTCAAGCCGTCGCCGGCATGCGCGCCAGCCGCCCGTCCGTACGCTCGCGGCCACGGCGGGGCCGCCGAACAGGGCCCCGATCCGCCCTCGCGCGAACACCCCCACCTCGACCCCCAGTAACCCGGCGAGCACCCTGCGCCGAACCCTCCCACCCGACGCTCGCCTTCGCCTCCCTGCTATGCGTAAGATGGCGCAGGTCGGCCATCACCCCGACCCGACCCCGTGTGCCCTCCGAGCCCCGCGTACCTGCGCAGAGCCCGCGGCGCGCGGTCATCAGGACCCTTTGACAATCTGTCGCGTCAAGGCGCAGGAGGACCATGCTCACCGCATTCGCTCGGGCGTTCCGTACGCCCGACCTGCGCAAGAAGCTGCTCTTCACGCTCGGCATCATGGCTCTGTTCCGGCTCGGCGCCCACATTCCGGCGCCGGGTGTGGACACCAAGGCGCTGAGCGCGTGTGTGGGGATCAGCAAGGCCAGCGGGCAGGGCAACGGTGCGCTGGGGCTCATCAACCTGTTCTCCGGCGGCGCGCTGCTGCAGCTGTCGATCTTCGCGCTGGGCATCATGCCCTACATCACCGCGTCGATCATCCTGCAGCTGCTGACGGTGGTGATCCCGCGCCTGGAGGCCCTCAAGAAGGAGGGCCAGGCCGGTCAGACGAAGATCACGCAGTACACCCGGTACCTGACCATCGGGCTGGCGATCCTGCAGTCGACCACGATGCTCACGCTGATGAAGAACAACCCGACCGCCCTGCTGGGCCCGGGCTGCCAGGGCGCGAACGTCATCTTCACCAAGGTCGACTGGATCGGCATGGCGGTGATGGTGATCACGCTGACCGCCGGCACCACGCTGATCATGTGGCTCGGCGAGCTGATCACCGACCGCGGCATCGGCAACGGCATGTCACTGCTGATCTTCACCTCGATCACCGCGAACTTCCCGTCCTCGCTGTGGTCCATCAAGCAGGGCTCCACCACGATGGACGGCTGGCCGGTGTTCTTCGGCGTGCTGCTGATGGGCATGATCATGGTCGGCGCGGTGGTCTTCGTCGAACAGGGCCAGCGGCGCATCCCGGTGCAGTACGCCAAGCGCATGGTCGGCAGACGCATGTACGGCGGGTCCTCGACCTACATCCCGATGAAGGTGAACCAGGCCGGCGTCATCCCGGTCATCTTCGCCTCATCGCTGCTGCAGCTGCCGCTGATGGTCGCGAACTTCACGAACCCGAACGCCCAGAAGGGATGGGCGCACTGGGTGAACCGCGAGTTCGGGATGACCACCAACGGCTACTCGCTGACGTACTCCATCACGTACTTCCTGCTGATCCTGGGCTTCGCCTTCTTCTACGTCTCGATCACCTTCGTCCCCGACGAGATCGCGGACAACATGAAGAAGTACGGCGGCTTCATCCCCGGCATCCGCGCCGGCAAGCCGACCGCCGAGTACCTGCAGTACGTCTCGACCCGCGTCACCTGGCCCGGTGCCCTGTACCTGTCGGTGATCGCGATCATCCCGATGATCGCCCTGGCCGAGCTGCACGCCAGCGGAAAGTTCCCGTTCGGTGGCACGACTATCCTGATCATGGTGGGTGTCGGCCTGGAGACGGTGAAGCAGATCGAGTCCCAGCTCCAGCAGCACAACTACGAAGGCTTCCTGCGGTGACGGCGGTGATGACGACGGCGTCGACGCGCCTCACCCGACGCGGGCGGCACCGGGCCGTCCGTCCCATCGACGCCGAAGGGTTCCTCATCTAGTGCGTATCGTTCTCGTCGGACCGCCGGGGGCGGGCAAGGGCACCCAGGCCTCGTTCATCGCCGGCCACCTGGGTGTCCCGAAGATCAGCACGGGCGACATCTTCCGGATGAACATCTCGCAGGGCACCCCGCTCGGCGTGCAGGCCAAGGAGTACCTGGACGCCGGACAGTTGGTCCCGGACGAGCTCACGATAGACATCGTCCGCGACCGGCTCTCGCAGCCGGACGCGGCCGACGGCTTCCTGCTCGACGGCTTCCCGCGCAACGTCGCCCAGGCCGAGGAGCTGGACAAGATCCTGGCCGACAACGGCGTCACGCCCTCGGTCGGCAAGGCCTACCTGGACGTGGTGCTCGACCTGGAGGTCGACAACAACGAGGTGATCAAGCGGATCTCCGGCCGCCGGCTGTGCCGCAACGACTCCGGGCACATCTTCCACGTCGACTACAGCCCCTCGGCGGCCGGCGACAAGTGCGACATCTGCGGCGGCGAGCTCTACCAGCGCTCGGACGACGCCGAGGACGTGGTGCGCACCCGCCTGGAGGTCTACGCCGCCGAGACCGCCCCGATCATCGACTACTACCGCGAGCAGGGTGTGCTGACCACGATCGACGCCACCGGCGAGGTCGACGTCATCACCCGGCGCGCCTTCGCGGCGGTCGACGCCGCCCGCGGCTGAGCCACACCGGCCGGCCCCCTCCCGCAGTCCCGAAGGAAATCCCACACATGCACGCCCACGGCGACGACGACGGCCTGATCGAGCTGAAGACCTCCGAGCAGTTCGAGGCCATGAAGCAGGCGGGCAAGGTCGTCTCGCGGACGCTGGCGCTGCTGCGCTCGGCGGTCCGGCCGGGCATCACCACCGGTGAGCTGGACCGGATCGCCGAGGAGTCCATCCGCTCGCTCGGCGCCGCTCCGTCGTTCCTGGGCTACGGCGACTTCCCCGGCTCGATCTGCGCCTCGGTCAACGAGGAGATCGTGCACGGCATCCCCGGCTCGCGCGTGCTGCGCGAGGGGGACCTGATCTCCATCGACTGCGGCGCGATCATCCCCGCCGACCCCGCGCAGGCCGCCACCGGCCGCTGGAACACCCGGGGCTGGCACGCGGACGCCGCGATCACCGTCCCGGTCGGGGAGGTCGCCGCGGAACTGGCCGAGCTCTCCCGGGTCACCGAGCAGGCCATGTGGGCCGGCATCAACGCGGTCAAGGAGGGCGTCGCGCTCAACGACGTCTCCACCGCGATCGACGGCTACACCCGCTCCCAGCCCCGCCGCTACGGCATCGTCCGCGACTACGGCGGCCACGGCATCGGCTCGGCCATGCACATGGCCCCGATGGTGTTCAACTACCCGGTCCGCGGCGAGCACACGGTGTTGGCCACCGGCATGGCGATCGCCATCGAGCCGATGCTCACCCTGGGCAAGAACAAGACCCGGGTCCTCGCCGACGACTGGACGGTCGTGGCGAAGGACGGCTCCCCGGCGGCACACTGGGAGCACACAGTCGCCCTGACACCCGAGGGTGTCGTGGTGACCACTGCTCCGGAAGAGTGACCAGACGTGACCGACTGGGGTGACCGCACGACGCGGGGCGCCCTGGCGGCGACCTTGACCCGGCGGACGATGAAGTATGGCGCGTGACCGATCGGCGGCCCTGGCGGCCGCCGCGCTCCTGGCCCTCGGCGCTGCGGCCGGCTGCGGCCCCTCCAAGAGCGCCGCGAGACCTGCCGCCGCGCCGCACCCGGCCGGCCCCTCCACCCCCACCACCCCGACCGCGCCCGCCTCGCCGCCGGCGCCGACCGCCGCCGCGCTCCAGGCCCGGCTGCTCACCCTGGCCGACATGCCGGCCGGCTTCGTCGCCGACGACGACACCGACGACGCCAACGGCGTCATGTCCTCCACCGAGCCGGACTGCCGGCCGATGACGGACCTGATGAACAGCCAGGACCATCCGGCCGGCGCCCTGGCCTCCGCCGACGCCTCCTTCACCCGCTCCCAGTTCGGCCCGAACATCGCCACCGGCCTGGCCGGCTTCGCCACCTCCGAGGCCGCGCAGAAGCTGCTGGACTCGGTCACCGAGGCGATGCACAGCTGCACGAAGCTCACGGAGACGGATAAGGACGGCAGCAGCTACGACTTCCTGGTCACCCCGCTGGCCTTCCCGCAGACCGGCGACGCCAGCGGGGCGATCCGCATCGTCGCCGATGTGGACGACCTGCCGGCGCAGGTGGACCTGGTGCTGGTGCGGGTCGGCAGCACCCTGCTGTACGTGGCCGACACCGGCTTCGGCAGCACCGACCCGGACCTGACGCAGCAGGTGGTCGCGCGGGCGGTGGCCAAGGTGAAGGACCCGGCCGCGGCGGACTCGAAGCCGACCTCGTCATCGCCCTCGACATCGTCATCGACGCCGCCGCCGACTCCGGATCCGGAGTCGGCGACGAGTTCGAGCACCACGGCTTCGGCGGACGCGGCCCGGGGCACGGCCGGCTTGCCTGCGGCCTGACCTGACCGGACCGGACCCCTGCAGGATGGTCGCGCGTGCGGGAGACGTGTCCGGCTGAGCCTCACACTTGCTGCAACAGCCCCTCCGCCGCAGGTTCGGGCGCCTCGGCGACGCCGAACCGCGCATGCACCCCGCGCAGCGCCCGCGGCGCCCACCAGGCGCCCTCTCCGAGCAGCGCCAGCACCGCGGGCACCAGCATCATCCGCACCAGCGTCGCGTCGATGAGCACCGCGAGCGTCAGCCCGAACCCGAACTCCAGGATCGGCGCCGCCCCGCCGGTCATGAAGCAGGCGAAGACGATCATCAGCAGCGCCGCCGCGCACGTCACCACCCGCCCCGTGTGCCGCACCCCGGTCACCACCGCACGGCGTGCGTCCTCGCCGGCGAGCCGGGCCTCCCGGATCCGGCCGAGGATGAAGATCTCGTAGTCCATCGACAGCCCGAACGCGACCGCGATCATCAGCGGCGGCACGGTCACGTCCAGCGCTCCCAGCCCGCCCTTCACCCCGGAGCCGAAGAGCCCGGCGAAGTGCCCCTGCTGGAAGACCCACACCATCGCCCCCAACGCCGCCCCGATGCTCAGCAGGTTGGTCAGCACCGCCTTCAGCGGGATCAGTACCGAACCGGTGAACAGGAACAGCAACACGAACACCGACAGCAGCACCACGGCGGTGGCGTACGGCAGCCGATCCACCAGCATCCGCCGGAAGTCCACCAGGTGCGCGCTGTCGCCGGTGACCGCAGCCCCCTGATGCTCGTCCCGGATGGTCTGCACCAGCCGGGTCGCCACCTTCCCGTTGACCGTCCCGGCGGGTGTCAGCTCCAGCACCGCGCTGCCGTCCGGAAGCGCCTTCTGCGCTGAGTCGACGACACCTGGCAGAGCTCGGAGATGCGCCAGATAGTCGGGCCGCGCGGCGCCGCTCCGCACCACCACGTACAGCGGCGTCGCCGCGCTCCGCCCCGGGAAGTGCGCCACGCTCAGGTCGTACACCTGCCGCGACTCCGAACTCGCCGGCAGCTCCCGGGCGTCGCCGGGAGTCAGGGTCAGCGCCGTCACCGGGGTCGCGACCGTCACCAGGCCGGCGGCGATCACGATCAGCACCGGTACCGGCCGCCGCACGACAGCCGCCGCGAACCGCCCGAACCAGCGTCCCTCGGACCGTCGCGGGCTCGCCGGCTTGATCCGGTGCCCGAACTTCGCCAGCAGCGCCGGCAGCAGGGTCACGGCCGCCAGCATGTCCACGGCGACCACCGCCGTCGCCGCGAGCCCCATGCTCCGCAGGAACGGCGCCGGGTACACCACGAGCCCGACCAGGCTGACCGCGACCGTGAGTCCGGAGAAGAACACCGTGCGGCCGGCGGCCGAGACGGTGCGCCGCACGCAGTCGGGAATGTCCGTCGCCGCCGTCCGCTCCTGCTTGAACCGGGTCACCATCAACAGTGCGTAGTCCACGCCGAGGCCCAGGCCCAGCATCGTCGTGATCTGTACGGAGTACACCGACAGGTCGGTCACGAAGCTGAATCCGTAGAGCACCAGCAGCGTGGACGCGACGCCGCACAAGGCCAGCACCAACGGCAGCGACGCGGCCAGCAGCCCGCCGAACACCACCACCAGCAACAGCAGTACGATCGGCAGCGAGATCATCTCGGCTTTGCCGGCGTCGGACTGCGCGGTCTGGTTCAGCGCGTCGCCGACCAGCGGCCCGCCGCCGACCCGCACCTGGAAGTCCGGCGTGGCGATGGCGTGCAGCCGGTCCTGGGCCGCTCGCGACGCGACGCTTTCAGCGTCTGAGGTGATCCCGCCGGCGAACGTCACCGGGATCGCGACCACCTGGCCGTCACCGGTGGCGCCAGGGATCTGATACGGGTCCGGTACCTGCGCGACGCCCGGGATCGCGCGCAGATCGGCGACGGCGGAGGCGACGCGAGTCCGCAGCCCCGTGTCCGCGGTGATCACCCGCCCCGCGGTCGTCGAAGTGATGAGGCCGTCAATGGTGTCCGGGTTCGGGTCGAGCTTGTCCAGGCGGTCGGCCGTGACCTGGGACTCGCTGCCCGGCACGTTCGCCCCGAGCCCCCCGAGTCTGCCGAACACCGCCCCGCCCAGGCCCAGACCGACCACCAGCACCAGGGTCCAGACCGTGATCACGGTCCGGGGCCGGCGGATGGCGAGTTCTGCCGCGTGTCTCAACATGCCCCCACTGTCCGGGGGCGGGCAGGGTCCTGTGATCCCGCGCGGGAGGGGAGGGCCGGACTCGGTAGATCGGGGGAGTCATCCCTCCGGAGAGGGAGTCACCAGCCCGCTGTCGTAGGCGAAGATCACCGCGTGCACCCGGTCGCGCATGCCGAGCTTCATCAGGATGTTGCTGACGTGGGTCTTCACCGTGTGCTCGGTGACGAACAGCTGCGCGGCGATCTCGGCGTTCGAGGCGCCCTGCGCGATCAGCAGCAGTGTCTCGCGCTCGCGCGGGGTGAGGACGTCGAGCCGGGCCGAGGGCGCGGCGGCCGGGTCGGCGGCGCCGGATCGGGCCGGGCGGCGGGAGGTGACGTCGGCGATGAGGCGGCGGGTCACCGAGGGCGCCAGCAGCGAGTCGCCGGCCGCGACCACGCGGACCGCGTGCACCAGGTCGTCGCGGCGGACGTCCTTGAGCAGGAAGCCGGAGGCGCCGGCGTAGAGGGCGTCGTAGACGTACTCGTCGACGTCGAAGGTGGTGAGCATGAGGATCCGGCTGCCGCCCTCGGCGCTGACCCGGCGGGCCGCCTCGATGCCGTCCATCACCGGCATCCGCACGTCCAGCAGGACCACGTCGGGGTGCAGCGCGCGGGTCAGGGCCACCGCCTCGGCGCCGTCGCCGGCCTCGCCGACCACCTCGATGTCCGGCTGCGCGTCCAGGATCATCGCGAACCCGCTGCGCACCAGTTCCTGGTCGTCAGCCACCACCACCCGAATCGCCACGTTCGCTTTCTACCAGGCGTAGGTGTCGGCTGTCCTTTATACGGCCGGCGCGGCGGTCATCCCACCGTCCTGCAGTCCCGACGGGATCACCGCGGTCAGCGCGAACCCGCCGGTGTCCGGCGGCGACGTCCAGCTCAGCGCGCCGCCCACCGGCGCCAGGCGCTCCCGCAGGCCGGGCAGACCTTGGCCGTGGCCGGCGTCCGCCACACCGTCGGCCACGCCGCGGCCGTTGTCGGCCACCGTGATCTCCAGTGCGCTCGGCGACCAGGACAGCCGCACTTCGGCGCGGGAGGCGCGGGCGTGTTTCAGAGTGTTGGTCAGGGCCTCCTGCACCACCCGGTAGGCGGCGGTCTCGGCGCCCGGGGATAGGGAGGTGGCGCTCCCGGTCTGTTCCATGCGGACTTGGAGCCCCGCTTTGCGGACTCGGTGCACCAGGTCGTCGAGGTCGGACAGGGTGGGCAGCGGCTGCCGGCCGCCGCCTTCGTCCTTGTGGAGCGTGCCGAGCAGGCCGCGCAGCTGCGCCATGGCGTCCCGGCCGGCGGCCGAGATGGCTTCGAACGCCGCCTCGGCCCGCTCGGGCTTGGACCGGACCAGCAGCGGTCCGGCCTCGGCCTGCACGACCATCAGAGCTACGGCGTGCCCGACCACGTCGTGCATGTCCCGGGCGATCCGGGCGCGCTCGGCGCGCAGCTCGCGGTCGGCGCGGACGGACAGCGAGTCGCGCTCGGACTGCATCAGGACGCCGAGGAACAGAGAGGTCATGCTGAGGGTGAAGGTGACCAGGAAGTCCTCGGGGTTGTTCATCTGCCGGTGCAGGTATTCGGCGACGACGTTCCCGACCATGTAGACCGCGATCATGATGATCCGCGTCCGGCCGCGCAGGACGGAGCCGATCGTGTACTCGACGACGAGGACCGCGTACGGGAACGGCTGGGCCGGGTGCACGGTCGCGGTGATGACCAGCGTCAGCGCGCCGGTCACCAGGGCGGTCACGACCGGGTAGGTCTCCCGCCACAGCATCGACGCGATGGTCACGGACTCCAGCAGGTGGCGCCAGGGTCCCCAGGGCAGTACACCGGGTACCAGGTAGGTGCCGCTGTTCAGCACCAGCACGATGACGACGGCCAGCACGTCGTTGCGTCGTGGCCGTCGCAGCCGGAATCCTCGGCGGGACAGCACGCCCGGGGTCAGCACGTGATAGATCATGCTCCACCGGGAGTAGTCGCACCTCCCTCCCACGGGGGATCCCGCTGCGGACAACCTGAGGTACAGTCGAGATATGTCGCGAGTGAGTCAGGGAGTCACGGAGATGACGACGCAGGGTGGGGCCTCGTTCGATCCCGATATGCGCGCCGGCGACGCCGACCGCGAACGCCTCGTCGAGCAGCTGCGCGAGCACCACGCCGCCGGCCGGCTCACGCTCGACGAGTTCGACGAACGCATGACGAAGGCCTACGAGGCCAAAACCTACGGTGAGCTGCGCACCCTCACCCGGGACCTCCCGGTGGACCTGTCGCAGCTGAACATCGACCAGGCCCAGCAGCGCACCTTCCAGCAGCGCACCCAGCAGCGCCCGGTGGAGGTCCGCCGCGACGAGTCCGGCCGCATGCAGATCAACATCGACAACCAGGCCATCCAGGACCGCATCAACGAGCACCTGGAGCGCCACACCCAGCGTCGGCAGCGCCACCAGGAGCGGCACGAGCAGCGCTGGACGCAGCAGCAGGAGCGCTGGAAGCAGCAGGCGGCGCGGCGCGGAGGCCGGGGATGGGGGTCGTTCAGCTCGTGGCTGTCGCTGACGGTCCTGCTGACCGGGATCTGGCTGGTCAGCAACGTGGCCGGCGGGGACAACTGGGGGAACTTCTGGCCGGCGTGGCCGATCGGGATCATGGGTGTGCTGATGCTGGCGCGGGGGATCAACAAGCGGAGCTGAGCTGCCGGGCCGGGACCGGCCGTTGGTTGCCCGTGGTTGCCTGTGGGAGGCTGTGACCGCCAGATCCGGTCGCGGCCTTCCGGCTTTTTGCGATGTCACCGCATCGGGTGACATCGCTCTTCCGGTGTCGCTGAGGCGAACGGGGCGGGAATTTACGCCACCCGGTAGCGGTTTCAAGACATGTGCGACCGGGGTACAAAGCCCCGGTTTCGCGTTCTGCAAGTGTTCGGCGTACACTGGCGTGTCGGCTCCGTATGGAGTGGTTCACGTGCGTTTCCCGCGGCTGGGTCTACGAGCGCATATCGCTGGACCACCACTTGCTCCTGTTGCCGGAACCGACGCGGCAGTAGACACCCTTCTGAAGGAGATTGAAGGAACTTGGCCAAAAAAGAAGGCGCCATCGAGATCGAGGGCACCATCATCGAGTCCCTGCCCAACGCGATGTTCCGCGTTGAGCTGGCGAACGGCCACAAGGTCCTCGCGCACATCTCCGGCAAGATGCGGATGCACTACATCCGGATCCTCCCGGACGACCGGGTCGTCGTCGAGCTGAGCCCGTACGACCTGACCCGTGGGCGCATCGTCTACCGCTACAAGTGATCTGTAGGACTCCACCCTTCGCGGGCGGGGTCCTCGCCGATCACGACTCATCGAGGCTCACCACGCTCTAGGTGGTGGGCTGCCTTTCGGTGTTTCCACACCGGACGACCGATACCAGTTAAGGAACCATCATGAAGGTCAAGCCCAGCGTCAAGAAGATCTGTGACAAGTGCAAGGTGATCCGTCGCCACGGCCGCGTCATGGTGATCTGCGAGAACCTGCGCCACAAGCAGCGTCAGGGCTGAGCTAGCTCGAAGCCGGGTCGCAACACCCGGCTGAAGTAACCGCAGCGTCCCGACCCCGCGAGCTCCCGCCATGGGGCTCGCGGCTGAAACCCCCGGCCCGGAGGCTGGAGACCTGGTCAGGCACCAGGAACGGCGCTGTACCGACACCTCCGGATGAAACAGAAACAGGAGCCTGCCTGATGGCACGTCTCTCTGGTGTGGACATCCCGCGCGAAAAGCGTCTGGAGATCGCCCTCACCTACATCTACGGCATCGGCCGCACCCGCTCGCAGCAGACGTGCGCGGAGACCGGCATCAACCCCAACACGCGCGTGAAGGACCTGACGGAGGACGACCTCGTCAAGCTCCGCCAGTGGATCGACACGAACTACCGCGTCGAGGGCGACCTGCGCCGTGAGGTCCAGGCGGACATCCGCCGCAAGATCGAGATCGGCTGCTACCAGGGTGTCCGGCACCGCAAGGGTCTGCCGGTCCATGGTCAGCGCACCCACACCAACGCGCGTACGCGCAAGGGCCCGCGCAAGGCCATCGCCGGCAAGAAGAAGGCCGGCCGGAAGTAGTCCAGCCACGGACCGGACTCCATCTGGTTGTCAGTGGCCCCGGACCGATCACCTCATTCAGGAGAACCCAGCACAATGCCTCCCCAGAGCCGTAAGGCCGGCGCCAAGGCTCCCAAGCTGCGCCGCAAGGAAAAGAAGAACGTCGCCCACGGGCACGCTCACATCAAGAGCACGTTCAACAACACCATCGTCTCGATCACCGACCCGCAGGGGAACGTGATCGCCTGGGCGAGCTCGGGTCAGGTGGGCTTCAAGGGCTCGCGCAAGTCGACCCCGTTCGCCGCTCAGATGACCGCCGAGGCCGCCGCCCGCCGCGCCATGGAGCACGGCATGAAGAAGGTCGACGTGTTCGTCAAGGGTCCCGGTTCCGGCCGTGAGACCGCCATCCGGTCGCTGCAGCAGACCGGCCTGGAGGTCGGATCCATCAACGACGTCACCCCTTCGCCGCACAACGGCTGCCGCCCGCCGAAGCGCCGGCGCGTCTGAGCTAGGAGAGAAGAACACACATGGCCCGTTACACCGGCCCCGACTGCAAGCGCTGCCGCCGCGAGAAGACCAAGCTCTTCCTCAAGGGCAGCAAGTGCGATGGCCCGAAGTGCCCGATCGAGATCCGTCCCTACCCCCCGGGTGAGCACGGTCGCGGTCGCACCAAGGAGAACGAGTACCTGCTCCAGCTTCGCGAGAAGCAGAAGACCGCCCGCATCTACGGCGTTCTGGAGAAGCAGTTCCGCGGTTACTACGAGGAGGCCAACCGCAAGGGCGGCAAGACGGGTGAGAACCTGCTCCGCATCCTCGAGTCCCGCCTGGACAACGTGGTCTACCGCGCCGGCTTCGCGAAGTCCCGCGACCACGCGCGCCAGCTGGTGCGCCACGGCCACATCCTGATCAACGGCCACAAGGCGAACATCCCCTCGATGCGCGTCACCCCGAGTGACATCGTCGAGGTGCGCAAGGAGAGCCTGGAGCTCACCCCGTTCGTGGTGGCCCGTGCCGAGGCCGGCGAGCGTGCCGTCCCGGCGTGGATCGAGGTCATCCCGTCGAAGATGCGGATCCTCGTGCACTCGCTTCCGGAGCGTGCTGTCATTGACACGCAGGTCCAGGAGCAGCTGATCGTCGAGCTCTACTCCAAGTAATCCGGAGTACGTGTTCGAGACCTATAGGGAGTCCCTGCGCGGGACTCCCTATAGGAGCGTCATCCCCGTGGCTGGTAAATAGCGGCCAGCCCAGGCAATGGAGGTTCCACCGTGCTTATCGCACAGCGCCCCACCCTCACCGAGGAAATCATCGATGAGTACCGTTCGCGGTTCCTCATCGAGCCGCTGGAGCCCGGCTTCGGCTACACCCTCGGCAACTCGCTGCGCCGGACGCTTCTGTCGTCCATCCCCGGCGCCGCGGTGACGTCCATCCGGATCGACGGCGTGCTCCACGAGTTCACCACGATCCCGGGTGTGAAGGAGGACGTCACCGACCTCATCCTGAACATCAAGCAGCTGGTCGTCTCCTCGGAGATCGACGAGCCGGTGACCATGTACCTGCGCAAGCAGGGCCCGGGCACCGTCACCGCCGCCGACATCGCCCCGCCGGCCGGCGTCGAGGTCCACAACCCCGAGCTGATCATCGCCACGCTCAACGGCAAGGGCAAGCTCGAAATGGAGCTCACCGTCGAGCGCGGCCGCGGCTACGTCAGCGCGGTGCAGAACAAGCAGGCGGGCCAGGAGATCGGGCGCATCCCGATCGACTCGATCTACTCGCCGGTCCTCAAGGTCAAGTACGACGTCGAGGCCACCCGCGTCGAGCAGCGGACCGACTTCGACCGCCTGGTGCTGGACGTGGAGACCAAGCAGTCGATGCGCCCGCGCGACGCCGTGGCGTCGGCCGGTAAGACCCTGGTCGAGCTGTTCGGTCTCGCCCGCGAGCTGAACATCGAGGCCGAGGGCATCGACATGGGCCCGTCCCCGACGGACGCCGCCCTGGCCGCCGACCTGGCGCTGCCGATCGAGGACCTGGAGCTGACCGTCCGCTCCTACAACTGCCTCAAGCGCGAGGGCATCCACACCGTGGGTGAGCTCGTCGCCCGCAGCGAGGCCGACCTGCTGGACATCCGCAACTTCGGTGCGAAGTCCATCGACGAGGTCAAGGTCAAGCTGATGAGCATGGGCCTGGCGCTCAAGGACTCCCCGCCCGGATTCGACCCCTCGCTCGTGGTGGACAACCAGTACGACGAGGAAGAGGACCTGGACTCCGGCTACGCGGAGACCGAGGAGCTGTAAGGCTCGACACCGGCGGCGCGCATCCTGCGCGCCGCCGGCTCAAGATCCCGGGTACCTGACACGGCCCGAGACACCAAGGAGAAGAAGCAATGCCCCAGCCGAAGAAGGGCGCCCGCCTCGGCGGCTCCCCGGCCCACCAGAAGCTGATCCTGGCGAACCTCGCCAAGTCGCTGTTCGAGCACGACAAGATCACCACCACCGAGGCCAAGGCGCGCCTGCTGCGTCCCTACGCCGAGCGGCTGATCACCAAGGCCAAGAAGGGCGACCTGCACAACCGTCGCCAGGTCCTGGCCGTGCTGGGCGACAAGGACATCGTCTTCCGCCTGTTCGACGAGATCGCGCCGAACTACGAGAACCGCCCCGGCGGCTACACCCGCATCATCAAGGCCGGCAACCGCAAGGGCGACAACGCCCCCATGGCCGTGATCGAGCTGGTCGAGGCCCTGACCGTGCAGCAGACCGCGGTCCGCGAGGCCGAGGCCGCCACCAAGCGCGCGAGCAAGAAGACCGCCGCCCCGGCGCCGGCTCCGGCCGCCGCCGAGGTCGTCGAGGAGGCTCCGGCCGCCGAGGTCGAGGCCGAGGCTGTCGAGGCCACCGAGGCTGAGGCCGCTGAGAAGGAGTAAATCCTTCCGGTGTTCGTGGAGCCCGCCGTCTCTTCGGAGGCGGCGGGCTTTCGCCATCTCTCGCATCCTGCCGGCGCTGACCGACGACCCAGACTGACGACCCAGACTGACAACCCCCTGCGCCACAATGGACCGATGAGCACCGAGCCCGCCCCCGGCCACGTCCGTGTCCGCCTCGACCTGGCCTACGACGGCACCGCCTTCTCCGGGTGGGCCGTCCAGCCCAAGCGGCGGACGGTGTGCGGGGAGTTGACCGGCGCCGTGTCGACGGTGCTGCGGCAGGACGTGACGCTGGTCGTGGCCGGCCGCACCGACGCCGGGGTGCACGCCAGCGGGCAGGTCGCGCATCTGGACGTCCCCGCCGAGCTCTGGGCCGAGCACGAGGAGCGCCTCCTGCGCCGCCTGGCCGCCGTCCTGCCGGGCGACGTGCGGGTCTGGTCGGCGGCGGTCGCGCCGGCCGGCTTCGACGCCCGCTTCGCCGCCATGGGCCGCCGCTACGCCTACCGCGTCACCGACGCCCCCTACGGCCCGCACCCGCTGCGGCGCAACGACGTCACGTGGCACCCGCGCGCGCTGGATCCCGCGCTCATGAACGAGGCCGCGGCCGCGCTGCTCGGCGAGCACGACTTCGCCGCCTTCTGCAAGAAGCGCGAGGGAGCCACGACGATTCGCTGCCTCACGCGCCTGGAATGGACGCGCGAAGCGCCGACCTCTCTGACTCCCACCGGCCTGCTGGTCGCCGACGTCCGCGCCGACGCCTTCTGCCACTCGATGGTCCGCAGCCTGGTCGGCGCGCTGCTGGCGGTGGGGGAGGGACGCCGGCCGGTCGGCGACCCGGAACGCATCCTCGCCGAGGTCGTGCGCTCGCCCGAGGTGAAGGTGGCGCCGCCGCAGGGGCTGACGCTGGAAGAGGTCGTCTATCCCGCCGACTCCGACCTCGCCGGCCAGCAGCTGAAGACGCGGCGGATGAGGGTGCTCGGGGCCGACTGAGCCAGAGTCCTGAGGCCGGACCGCCGAAGTAGCCGGACTAACCGGAATAAACCGAGGCCGCCGGAGCAGGCCGCGCGTTCCGCAGCCGGATCCCGCTGAACCCCAGCGTCGTGCTGATCACCTGGTCCCAGAACGGCAGCAGCGTCGGCAGCACCCTGAGCTGGATGTCCGCCTCCTCATAGAGCTCGAACAGGTCTCCCACACGCTCTGCGGGCCCGAGAGGACGTACCTCGTGCTCGGCCACGTGCGCGTTGGGCGGCTCGCCGAAGGAACGGAAGTCCCGCGCGTCAAGGCGATACGCGTAAAGCTCCACCGTCCGCATCCGCTCCAGCCAGCCGTACTCCACAGCGTGCACGCGCAGCCCACCCCCGGGGCCGATGATGCGCTCCCGGTCCTCCTCCGTGGTCTCCGGCGTCACCCACGCCATCGCGCGCGGACACTGCCGAGGGAACCAGTAGTCGGGCGCGCGGTCGTAGTCGACGGCCCATACGTACGCCTCCGGCTGCTGAGCCGTGGCGGCGACATGCGGTGCGAAGCGGGTGATCGTCGGGTCTTCCGAGAAGTGCAGAACTTGCCCAGGTTCCGGTCGCATCCGTCCGTTCTACCGCAGCGCCGTCAAGACCGCGCTAATGCTTTCTCGTATATCCGGGTCCCCGCGCAATCCGCACACATGCGTCCTCCACGATCGCCGCACCGGTGTACTCCAACACCAACCGCAGCGTCGCCACCGCACCCTCGCCGCGCCCCGGATTCGCCGCGTTGATCCATCCCGTCGGTTTGTCGCAGATCTCGGTTCCCCCGACGGTCCAGTCCAGGAGGTTCTTGAAGGAGCCCGGCAGCGTCCCTGCGTACTCCGGCGTACAGACGAGCACCGCATCCGCTTCCGCTATGGCGCTGCGCAGCTCCGTGACGGCCTTGGGAAGCGGGTCCGCGTCCAGATCCGGGTTGAAGTGGGGAAGCTCTCCCAGGCCCTCATAGAAGACCGCACTGTCCACGTTCTGGGCGTCCCTCGCGACCTCCTGCACCAGCCGTAGCATGGCCTCGTTCGAGGACCCCTTGCGCACCGACCCGCAAAGCAACAACACCTGAGCCATGCGCTCGACGCTATAACCACTCGCGCGACTAAGAAGCCCTGAGCGAGACTGCCACCTATGGGCCATATCGACGTCAACAGCCTCCAGTACCACCTCCCGGACGGCCGCGTCCTCCTCGACGACGTCTCCTTCCGGATCGGTGACGGCGACAAGGCGGCCCTGGTCGGCGCGAACGGCGCCGGCAAGACGACCCTGCTGCGCCTCATCGCCGGCGACATCGAGCCGACCGGCGGCGCCGTGGTGCGCTCCGGAGGTCTCGGCGTGATGCGGCAGTTCGTCGACCGCAAGCCGCAGGAGGGGGAGGAACCCCCGACTGTCCGCACCCTCCTGTTGTCCGTCGCGCAGCCCGCGCTCCAGAAGGCCGCTGTAGAGCTGGAGGCCGCAGAGCTGGCGATGATGGAGGACGACTCCGAGCCCACGCAGATGCGCTACGCACAGGCGCTCGTCGACTGGGGCGACGCGGGCGGCTATGAGGCGGAAACGCTATGGGACACCTGCTGCACCATCGCTATCGGCGTCCCCTATATCCAGGCCCAGTTCCGCGCCGCCTCCACGCTTTCCGGAGGCGAACAGAAACGCCTCGTTCTGGAAGCCGTCCTGCGTGGCCCCGATCAGGTCCTCCTGCTCGACGAGCCGGACAACTTCCTCGACGTCCCCGGCAAGCGATGGCTGGAAGAGGCGATCAACGAGACCGCCAAGACGGTCCTGTTCGTCACCCACGACCGGGAGTTGCTGGCCGGCACCGCTAAGAAGATCGTCACCGTAGAGGTCGGCTCCGGCGGCGGCATCGGCGGCTCCGTCTGGATCCACGGCGGCGGCTTCGCGAACTACCACGAGGCCCGCAAGGCCCGCTTCGACCGCTTCGAAGAGGTCCTGCGCCGCTGGGAAGAGGAGCACCGCCGTCTCAAGGACCTCGTGAACACCCTGCGCCAGCAGGCGAAGATCAGTCCCGACATGGCCTCCAAGTACCGCGCCATGTGCACCCGCCTGGAGAAGTTCGAGCAGGCTGGTGCGCCTCCGGCGCCCCCGCGCGAGCAACAGGTGAAGATGCGCCTCAAGGGCGGCCGCACCGGAGTCCGCGCCTTTGAGTGCGTAGACCTTGAACTCACCGGCCTCATGAAGCCGTTCTCTGCAGAAGTCTTCTATGGGGAACGCGTAGCGGTTCTCGGAGGGAACGGCTCGGGGAAGTCCCACTTCCTCCGCCTTCTAGCCGGCGAGGACGTCGCCCACACAGGTACCTTCAAGCTCGGCGCGCGGGTCGTCCCCGGCCACTTCCGTCAGACGCACCGCCAGCCGGCTCTGGAGCAGAAGACGCTTCTGGAGATCCTCTGGGAGGAGTTCTCCTTCCAACGCGACAACGCAGCTCCGACGCTCGCGCGCTATGCGTTGAACGAGCAGGCGGAACAACGTTTCGGGAATCTCTCCGGCGGTCAACAGGCCCGGTTCCAGATCCTGCGTCTGGAGCTGACCGGTTCGACGATGCTTCTGCTGGACGAGCCGACCGACAACCTGGACCTGATGTCGGCGGACGCCCTTGAGGCGGGCCTGGAGGCGTACCAGGGAACCGTGATCGCCGTCACGCACGATCGCTGGTTCGCCCGCGGCTTCGACCGCTACCTGGTCTTCGGCTCCGACGGCCGGGTCTACGAGGCGTCCGAGCCGGTCTGGGACGAGCGTCGTCCGGACCGCAGGCCGGTCAAGTCCGGTGCGAAGTCATGAGCACCTCCGGCCATCGGGTAAAGTGGTGCCTTGGTGCGTCCCATCCGCGCCCATACGAGACCGAGTCCTTGGCGTTGCATCCGGGGAAACGGGGAGTAGGGCGAGGCCACACGCGCCTTTAGGCATGCCTTGTACTCACGACGACGGCGTGCTTCTTCATCGCGTAAACGTCTACGACACACGCCAGGAGCATTTCCGTGCGTACGTTCAGCCCCAAGCCCAGTGACGTGCAGCGTCAGTGGCACGTCATCGACGCCCGTGACATCGTTCTCGGCCGTCTCGCCTCGCAGACCGCGCAGCTGCTGCGCGGGAAGCACAAGGCGATCTTCGCCCCGCACGTCGACACCGGCGACTTCGTCATCATCATCAACGCCGAGAAGGTGCACCTGTCCGGCAACAAGCGCGAGGACAAGCTCGCGTACCGGCACTCCGGTTACCCGGGCGGTCTGCGCTCCGTCAAGTACGGCGACCTGATCGACAAGGACCCGCGCAAGGCCATCGAGAAGGCCGTCCGCGGCATGCTGCCGAAGAACTCGCTCGGCCGCCAGCAGCTGTCCAAGCTGAAGGTGTACCGCGGCGAGGAGCACCCGCACGCCGCGCAGAAGCCGGAGCCGTTCGTCATCAACCAGGTCGCGCAGTAGTCCCGGCCACTCCACTCTTCTTAGTTTTCCCAGAAAGGAACTGTGGCTGTGACCGAGGTCGACACCACCACCGAGATCGTTGACGAGTTCGCCGGCGACGGCGCCGCCGAGGAGGAGCTCACCGAGTACACCTCGGAGACCCCCGCGACCGCCGCCGCTCCGGTCGTGCGCCGCACGGCCAGCACCTCCGGCCAGGGCCTGGGCCGCCGCAAGGAGGCCATCGCCCGCGTCCGCATCGTCCCGGGCACCGGCCTGTGGAAGATCAACGGCCGCACTCTGGACGGCTACTTCCCGAACAAGGTCCACCAGCAGCTGGTGAACGACCCGTTCAAGGTCCTGGAGCTGGACGGCGCGTACGACGTCGTCGCCCGCATCGACGGCGGCGGCATCTCCGGCCAGGCCGGCGCGCTGCGCCTGGGCGTGGCCCGCGCGCTGAACGCGGCGGACCAGGAGAACAACCGGGCGACGCTGAAGAAGGCCGGCTTCCTGACCCGGGACGCCCGCGCCACCGAGCGCAAGAAGGCCGGTCTGAAGAAGGCCCGTAAGGCCCCGCAGTACAGCAAGCGCTAAACCGCCGTCTGTCCGCGGGGGACTGCGGGCGCCACGGTGTCTACGAACGCCCCGGGAGCATCCGCTTTCCGGGGCGTTCGTACGATGTTTCCCGGGAATACCGTCCCCTAGGGTTCCACCCTCCTGCCCTCTCTAGGAGCGCGCGCATATGACCAGGCTTTTCGGCACCGACGGCGTTCGCGGCATGGCCAACCGGGATCTGACAGCGGAACTGGCGTTGGACCTTTCGGTGGCCGCCGCGCACGTCCTCGGCGAAGTGGGGGCGTTCGAGGGCCACCGTCCCAAGGCGGTGGTCGGCCGCGACCCCCGTGCCTCGGGCGAGTTCCTGGAGGGGGCGGTCGTCGCCGGGCTCGCCTCGGCCGGCGTGGACGTCCTGCGCCTCGGCGTCCTGCCCACCCCCGCGGTCGCCTACCTGACCGAGATCCTGGGCGCCGATCTCGGCGTGGTCCTGTCGGCCTCGCACAATCCGGCCCCGGACAACGGCATCAAGTTCCTCGCCCGCGGCGGCGTGAAGCTCGACGACGCCCTTGAGGACGCCATCGAGGCCCGCATGAACGAGCAGTGGTCCCGGCCCGTGGGCGCCGCCGTGGGCCGCGTCGCGGACTACCCCCAGGGCGGCGAGCGCTACATCGAGCACCTCCTGGACACCCTCCCCAACCGCCTGGACGGCCTGAAGGTCGTCGTCGACGAGGCCAACGGCGCCGCCTACCGCGTCTCCCCGGAGGCCCTGCGCCGCGCCGGCGCCGAGGTGATCGCCACCCACGTCGAGCCCGACGGCCTGAACATCAACGAGGACTGCGGCTCCACGCACCTGGACAAGCTGAAGGCCGCCGTCATCGAGCACGGCGCGCACGCCGGCATCGCCCACGACGGCGACGCCGACCGCTGCCTGGCCGTGGACGCCGCCGGCGAGGAGGTCGACGGCGACCAGATCCTCGCGGTCCTCGCGCTGTCCCTGCGCGACCAGGGCAAGCTCGCCGGCGACACCGTGGTCGGCACCGTGATGGCCAACTTCGGCTTCAAGCAGGCCATGCAGCGCGAAGGACTGCACTTCATCGAGACCGCCGTCGGCGACCGCTACGTCCTGGAGGCCATGCGCACCGGCGGCTACGTCCTCGGCGGCGAGCAGTCCGGCCACCTCATCCTCACCGAGCACGCCACCACCGGCGACGGCACCCTGACGGCCCTGCACCTCCTGGCCCGCGTCGCGGCCACCGGCCGCACCCTGGCCGACCTCGCAGGCGTGATGCACAAGCTGCCGCAGGTGATGATCAACGTGAAGAACGTCGACAAATCCCGCGCCGCGACCAGCGCCGAACTGGCCCAGGCGGTCAAGGAGGCCGAAACGGAACTGGCCGAGACCGGCCGCGTCCTCCTGCGCCCCAGCGGCACCGAGCCACTGGTGCGCGTCATGGTCGAGGCCGAAGACGCGGAGCAGGCGCGACGGCTGGCGGCGCACCTGGCGGATGTGGTGAAGACGGCGCTGGGCTGAGGCTGAGCTGAGGTCGGGCTGAGGCGGGAGGGTGCGGCGCGTCGCTGGGCGCGTCGCAGTTCGCCCGCCTCGCACGAACGTGTCAGCGGCGCGCGCTATACGTATGTTCGGGGGCGAATCCCGCTAACAAAATGCCGCCGCCTCACACCATCCGCTTCGGCTGCCCCGTCGTCTCCAGCACGTTCATCCACAACTGCCCGTGCGGATCCACCACATTCCGGCTAGCCGTGGCCAACTCGATCGGCAGATGCACCATCCGCCCGCTCCACTGCCCGACCACCATCGAC
Organism: Catenulispora sp. GAS73; assembly: GCF_041262085.1. NCBI lineage: Bacteria > Bacillati > Actinomycetota > Actinomycetes > Catenulisporales > Catenulisporaceae > Catenulispora > Catenulispora sp. GAS73. The sequence goes on along the minus strand of NZ_JBGCCM010000002.1, from coordinate 295,761 downwards.
GTGAAGCCGGCCATTCCCGCGTGCGTGGCCGCCTGCGCCAGCCGCGTGCAGTACACGGCGTCGAAGGCGTTCGCGGGCACTGACCGGATCTCGTAGCCGGGGTCCACGTACCGCACCGACAGTGGCTCGTCGCCGAACGACTCGATGATCCGCTTCTTCAGCAGCGCCCCGACGTCGTTCAGCTTCGCGTTGCCCGAGGCGTCGGTCTGGTCCGAGGCCGGGAAGTGCTCCTGGCCCGCGCCCTCGGCGACCACGACCACCGCGTGCCCCTGCTGTTCGACCTTCTTCTTCAGCCGGGACAGGAAGACGTCCACGTCGAACGGGACCTCGGGGATCAGCGTGAAGTCGACGGCGTGGCTGGCCAGCGTCGAGTAGCAGGCGATGAAGCCGCTGTGACGCCCCATCAGCTTCACCAGGCCGACGCCGTTCTCCGTCGAGGAAGCCTCTATGTGCGCCGCGCGGATGGACTTCGAGGCCTGCTCGAACGCCGTGTGGAAGCCGAAGGACCGGTCGATCCAGGGGATGTCGTTGTCGATGGTCTTCGGGATCCCGACCACCGCGATGCGCTCGCCCCGGGCCCGCGCCTCGTCGGCCAGCTTCTCCGCGCCGCGCAGGGTGCCGTCGCCGCCGATGACGAACAGGATGTTGACGCCGAGCCGTACCATGGTGTCCACCGCGACCACCGGGTCCTGGTTGCCGCGCGAGGTGCCCAGGATCGTCCCGCCGCGGTTCTGGATGTCGGCGACGGCCTGCTCGGTGAGTACCATCGGCTCCGAGCCGTCGGCGAGGCCCTTGAAGCCGTTGCGGAAGCCCAGGACGCGCTTGACGCCGTAGGCCCGCCCCAGGTGCAGCACCAGGCCGCGGATCACGTTGTTCAGCCCCGGGCACAGCCCGCCGCAGGTGACGATGGCGGCGGTGACCTCGGACGGCTCGAAGAACAGCTTCCGGCGCGGTCCGCCGGGGTTGAAGGCCGGCAGCCCGGCCACGTCCACGTCGCGCTTGTTCGCTATGCCCTGGACCACGTCGAGCAGGACCCGGTCGGTCTCGGTGACGTAGTGCCACGTCTCCTCGCGCTCGCCGAGCAGGTCGGCCAGCGGCGTGTCGACAGTGCGCTCACCCAGGCGCGTGATGGCCAGATCATCGGAGGTGATGGTGAGAAGATCGGCCGTGTTCATGGTTTCACGCTAACAAGATTCACTGGATTCGCCGCGCCCGGTCCACAATCCGGCCCGGGAGGTATGCGCATCCGGCCCGGGAAGTACGCGGCGCCCCGCCGCCGTCCCCGGGAGTGGACGTCAGAGCCCGGGACTACTCCCGGCGGGCTACGCCGTCATCCTTGCGGGTTACGGGCAACGGCGACTTCAAGCTGAAGCGCTCGGCCTGCTTTCCTCTCTACCTTGGAACCATGACCACAGCCACGAGATCGACGGCCGTCCCGGCCGTCCCGGCAGCCTCCGCCGCCGTGATCGAGGCGTCCGGCCTCACCAAGCGCTACAACGGCGCGGCCCGGGGGGCGGTGACCGCGCTGGACGGGCTGACGCTGTCCGTCCCGGCCGGCGTCATCGGCCTGGTCGGGGCGAACGGGGCGGGCAAGTCGACGCTGATCAAGATCCTCCTGGGCCTGCTGCACCCGTCCTCCGGCACCGCCGCGGTGCTCGGCTACGACGTGGTCGACCAGGCCGAGCGCATCAGGACCCTGGTCGGCTACATGCCCGAGCACGACTGCCTGCCCCCGGACGTGACCGCCACCGAGTTCGTCACGCACATGGGCCGCATGGGCGGCCTGCCGCCGACCGCGGCCAAGGAGCGTGCCGCCGAGTCGCTGCGCCACGTGGGCCTGCACGAGGAGCGCTACCGCCTGATCGGCACCTACTCCACGGGCATGAAGCAGCGCGTGAAGCTGGCCCAGGCCCTGGTCGGCGACCCGCGCCTGCTCCTGCTGGACGAGCCCACCAACGGCCTGGACCCGGCCGGCCGCGAGGCGATGCTGGACCTCATCGAGCGCATCGGCGCCGAGTTCGGCATCTCCATCCTGGTCGCCTCGCACCTGCTCGGCGAGATCGAGCAGATCTGCGACTCGCTGGTCGCGATCGAGTCCGGCAAGCTCCTGCGCGCCGCCTCCATGTCGGCCTTCACGAAGGCCAGCGCGGTCCTGGCGGTCGAGGTCGACGAGGGCGCGGCCCGCCTGGCCGCCGCCCTGAAGACCGCCGGCCTGGCCCCCCGCCGCGACGGCCGCGCCCTCCTGGTCCGCCTCGGCGGCACGGAGGAGGAGTCCGACCAGGTCTACGACGCCATCCGCGACGCGGTGGCCGACCTCGGGCTGCCGCTGAACCGGCTGGAGCGGCGCCGGCACCGGGTCGAGGAGCTGTTCGCGGACGAGGACTTCGACGACCTCGACGATCTGGACCTCGACCTCGACGACGACGGCGACGCCGACAACGACGCCGACAGCCCTGCCGAAAGCGCCGCCGCCGATTCCGCCGCCACCAGCGCCACAACCTCGCCGGCAGCAGCTGCCGCGACCGCCGCTGGTGCCGCGCCACCTGCTGCAACAGCCAGCGGCGCCTCGGCACCTGCCGCGACCGCCGCCGGCGCCGCGACACCTGCTGTAGCAGCCGCCGGCGCCGCGCCACCTGCTGCAGCAGCCGCCGGCGCCGCGCCACCTGCTGCAGCAGCCGGCGAGCCAGTCGCCGAGCCCGCCGCATCCCGCGAACCCGCCGCATCCCGCGAACCCGCCGCATCCCGCGAACCCGCCGCATCCCGCGAGCCGGCCGAATCTCCCGCCCCGGCCCCCGAAGCCCCCGCCCGAGCCGAAGCCCAAGCCGAAGCCGCCGAGAGCGAGACCGACCATGAGTAGCGACACCGCCGCCGCCGGCTCACCCTCCGGCGTCATCCACGACATCGGCTACCGCACCTACACCGGCGACCGCATCGGCCGCCTGGGCATCGTCCGCGCCCTCTACTGGCACAGCCTCCGCTCCGCCTGGGGCCTGGGCCGCGGCCCGCGCGCGAAGATCGTCCCGTTCCTGGCCCTGGCCATCATGTGCCTGCCGGCCGTCGCGAACGCCTTCGCGGTCTCCCGCACCGGCGTCCACGCCATCGCCTACGACGAGTACATGTACAGCTTCCAGCTCGTCCTGGTCCTGTACCTGGCGGCGGTGACCCCGGAGCTGATCTCCCGCGACATCCGCAACCGCACCCTGCCGCTGTACTTCTCCCGGCCGCTGCGCCGCACCGACTACCCGATCGCCAAGATCAGCGCCCTGATCACCGCGATGCTGGTCCTCACCGCGGTCCCCGAGATCCTGCTCTACGTCGGCACCATCGGCTCGCTGCACGGCGGCTCCGCCGTCTGGCACGAGACCCGCGCCTTCATCCCCGGCCTGGAGCTGGCCCTGCTGTACTCGGTCGTGTTCAGCGTCCTGGCCGCGGTCCTGTCCTGCTACACCGGCCGCCGCGCGTTCGCCACCGGCGCCGTCGCGGTGTTCTTCTTCGGCACTTACGTCATCTCCTCGGCGATGGTCCGGCTTACCGGCTACCGCCCGCACTATGTGCACGACGCCAGTACGGACGGCGGCGGCTACTTCGTGAAGCCGACCTCGCCGGGCAGCGGCCCGAAGATCTCCGGGCTGCTCAACCCCGCGAACCTGCTGGAAGGCCTCAAGGACTGGGTGGTGGGGCGCGCTCCGAAGAACTCCGACGTGCCCTACCCGGGCAGTTTCGGAATCGTGTACCTGGCCGTGGTCGTAGTGCTGTGCGCGCTGGCCGTCCTCCTCCTGATTCGCCGCTACCAGAAGGCGAGCCTGCTGTGACCATCGACGAGATCCCCGGGCAGCGCGAAGCCGCCGCCCCGGTCCCGACCCGCCCCGGCGGCCCGGCCGAGATCGTGCTGGACAACGTGACCCACTGGTACGGCAACGTGGTCGCGGTCAACGACATCACGATGACCATCGGCCCCGGCGTCACCGGCCTGCTCGGCCCGAACGGCGCCGGCAAGTCCACGCTGCTGCACCTGGTCTCCGGCTTCCTGTCGCCCTCGCGCGGCACGGTCACCGTGGCCGGGCAGACCGCCTGGCACAACCCCGGCATCTACAAGGTGATCGGCCTGGTGCCCGAGCGCGACTCGGTCTACGCCTTCCTGACCGGCCGGCAGTTCGTCTCCGCGACCGCCAAGCTGCACAAGCTGCGCGACGTCGAGGCCGCCACGGCCCGCGCCCTGCGCATGGTCGAGATGGACACCGAGGCCGCCGACCGCCGCATCGACACCTACTCCAAGGGCATGCGCCAGCGCATCAAGGTGGCCGCGGCGCTGGTGCACGAGCCGCGTGTGCTGCTGCTGGACGAGCCGTTCAACGGCATGGACCCGCGCCAGCGCATGCACATGATGGACCTGCTGCACCGTCTCGGCGACGCCGGCCACACCATCGTGTTCTCCTCGCACATCCTGGAGGAGGTCGAGCGGCTGTCCGGCACGGTCCAGGTGATCGTGGCCGGCCGGCTGGCCGCCTCCGGCGACTACCGCACCATCCGCCGGCTGATGACCAGCCGCCCGCACGTGTTCCAGGTCGCCTCCAGCGACGACCGGACCCTGGCCGCGGCGCTGATCGGCCGGCCCTCGGTCAACGGCGTGGAGCTGAACCCCGCCGGGGGCCTGGAGGTGCGGGCCGGGGACTACGGCGCGTTCAGCCGGGAGTTGGCGGCGGTGGCCCGCGAGCACGGCGTGCGGCTGCGCGCGGTGCTGCCCGCCGACGAGTCGCTGGAGTCCGTGTTCACCTATCTGGTGGCGTCGTAAGGAGCTGGCACAGATGTCAACCGTCTTCAACCCCACGATCGCCGCCATCACGCTGCGCGGCCTGCTGGGCCGGCGCCGCTCGCTGCTGATCGCGCTGCCCCCGGCGCTGCTGCTGGCCCTGACCATCGGGCTGCGCGCCGCCACCAACATCAACAGCTCGCACGACTTCGCCTGGCCCGGGGTGGTCCTGGGGCAGATCGGGCTGGTCACGCTGCTGCCGCTGACCGCGATGATCATCGGTACCTCGGTGCTGGGCACCGAGGTCGACGACGCCTCGATCCTGCACCTGCTGGCCACCCCGGTCAGCCGGGCCACGGTGATGTTCACCAAGTGGATCGTGGCCTCCGGCGCGACCCTGGTGTTCGCCGTGGTGCCGATCGCCGCGGCCGCCTTCATCGGCACCTCCGGCTACGTCGACAACCCCGGCCCGCTGGACATGACGTTCACGCCGATCAAGGGCGACACCAGCGAGGCGATCGGCGTGATCATCGCCGCCGCGGTCGGGGCCGTCGTCTACAGCGCGTTCTTCCTGTTCCTGTCGGTGGTGACCAAGCGCTCGGTGGCCGTCACCCTGATCTACATCCTGGTCTGGGAGAACCTGCTCACCCGCTTCGTCAGCGGTCTGCGCCTGCTGTCCATCGGGCAGTACGAACTGGGCCTGGCCGACAAGATCGGGCATCTGCCTAACCTCAGCGCGAACCTGTCGTTGGGCACCTCGGTGATCATGTCCCTGGTGTTCGTCGTCGTGGCCCTGGGCTACGGCACCCGCCGGCTGCAGTCGTTCCGGGTGTCCGGGGACGCGGCGTGATGACCGGGACTGTCGGGACTGTCGGGACTGTAAAGGGTTCTGCAAGCTTCTGACCGGCCTCATCGCAGAACGTTCATTCGGGAATAGGCTCCGCGCATGGAAAGCGTGCGTCGCGAGCCTGTTCCCGCTTTACGCGGCCTCGTGCACCACTACCACGGCTTCAATTTCCCCGACGTCGCCGACCGCGCGCGCCTGGAGATCCCCTCCGGCGCGGCCACGCTCGTCATCGCCTTCGCCGAACCGATTCGCATCGGCCTGGCCTCCGACGGCGAGTCCGAGGTCTTCCGCCGGGCCTCGTTCCTGTCCGCCGGCCGCGCGGTGGCGGCGATCGGCCGGCACCGCGGCCACATCTCCGGCATCGAAGTGACCCTCAGCCACACCGGTGCGCACCACATCATCGGCCTGCGCATGGCCGAGCTGGCGAACGGTTTCCCGACGCTCGGCGAAGTGCTGGGCCGCGAGGGCGAGCTGCTCGTGGAGCAGCTGGCCGGGCTGCCGACCTGGGAGGCGCGCTTCGCCCGGCTCGACGCCTACCTGACCCGGCGCGCGGCCGACTCCCCGGTCCTGCCGGCCTGGCAGGTGACGCGCGCGACCCGGCTGGTGGCGGCCGGCTGGCCGCTGCGCGACATCCAGCGTGACGTCGGCTGGGGCGACCGCCACTTGCGCTCGCGGTTCCTGGAGCAGGTCGGGATGTCGCCGAAGGCGATGGCGCGGGTGCTGCGCTTACAGACCGCGCTGCGCGCGCACCTGGACGGCCGCAGCTGGTCGCAGGCCGCGGCGCTGGCCCGCTACCACGACCAGGCGCACCTCGGGCACGACGTCAAAGCCATCACCGGGCTGACGCCGGGGCGGTTGGCGGAGCTGCGGCGCGGCGCCCCACCCGGCTCCGCGCTCGACCGGCTCCCCGGACGGGTGACCAGCGTGCTGCTGGGCTGACCGGCCGCCGCGCTCGCGCGCCGACCGGGTCCACCCCCGGCCCGCACCCCGCGGCCGTCGAGCACGCTGAACCGAACCGAACCCGTCGGGCGAGCCCCTCCGGCTCTTCCCACCGCCCCGGCGGCCCACGTCCCGGCGATACCGGAGCCGCCCAGCCCGGCCGGCCCCGCTACCGTCCCCCCGCTCCGGGAGGGCCGGGCGTGATCGTCAGAATGGCCTCCGGCCTCGCGTCGTGTCTTGTAGAAAACGGAGAACTCCAGCTCACCGGTTCCAACCGATCGGCCCGGCACGGCATTGAGTACTGGTGAGTCGTCAACGGGAGGGTGGATGGGTGACGAGGAGGACTTCCGGCAGTTCGCCGCGAGCCGCCAGAAGCAGCTGCTGCGCACGGCGTATCTGCTGTGCGGGGACTGGCACGGGGCCGAGGACCTGGTGCAAACGGCCTTCGGGCACCTGTACCGGTCGTGGCGCCGGATCGGGCGCGTCGAGCATCCGGACGCCTACGCCAAACAGGTTCTGTACCGCTGCCACCTGTCGGCCAACCGCAAGAAGCGGTTCGCGACGGTGCCGATCGAATCGGTGCCGGAACCGGTCGCGTCCGGCGACGGCTTCGGCGACGGCAGCACCAGTGTCCTGATGGAGGCGCTCGCCGGGCTGCCGCCCAAGTCCCGGGCGGTGGTGGTGCTGCGGTTCTGGGAGGACTACTCGGTCGCGCAGACCGCCGACGCCCTCGGCGTCTCGGAGGGGACGGTGAAGAGCCAGACCTCGCGCGCCCTGGCGACCCTGCGGACCCGGATCGGCGACTCGCTCAGCGACATCCGTCGAGACTGACGAAGGAGGAACACATGACGGATCACGAAGCCGAGAACATCAGGACCCTGTTCCACGACGCCGACCTGGAGCACGTGCCGACCTCGCGCGACCTGATCGGCCCCGCGGTCGCCTGGGGCGACGGCCGGCGCCGCCGCGACCGCTGGACGGCGGCCGGCGTGACCGGTGCGGTGGCCGCGGTGGCGGTCGCCGGGGTCGTGGCGCTGCGTCCCGGCCACGGCAAGCCCGACGCCGTCGCACCGGGCGTCCCGGTGTCGACGCAAAGCACGGCGAAGCCGACCCCCACGCTGCCCAAGCTGACGGGGACCATCGTCCAGCGGGAACAGGAGGTGCTGGACGCGTTGAAGCCCTACCTCCCGACGGGAGACCACATCGCCTGCCAGACCGCCGACCAGCCACCGGGGTTCTGCACCACGTTGACGTTCACGAGCTCGACCGGCGGCACCAGCATCGTTCAGGTGCTGCCCGGCGATCACTTCATCCAAGCGGCCCCGGTCGACACGAAGTACATCCACCAGCATCCGGCGACCGCGGCGATTCCCCTGGTTTCCGGGACGAAGGAGGTGCCGGGCGGAACCGTCCAGATCCAGTCGACCGACATCGAGGCGCGGGACAGCATCCAGGACACGGCGGCGCTGACCGATCCCTCGGCGCTGTCCTTCCACTCGGCACAGTATGTGTTCGCCCCGCCGGGCTCGGGCACTTCGTGGACCATCGAGCTGGACGAGCTGGTCAGAGAGCTGCCCTGGAAGGGCAGCTCCGGGGTCGCCGATGAGCACGGCGTCTTCGGCTTCAATCCGAGCGGTCCGGTGTTGAGCCCGGAGCAGTTCGCGGCTCTCGTGTCGACGCCGATCTTCCCCGCTGTCATGCAGCAGTTGGGGGACCTGCGGACCCAGATGGAGCAGAACCAGACACAGAGCCAGAGCAAGTAGCGGCACCGAGAGCCGGGAGCGCGGGCCGGAATGCGACTTCGACCCGCGCTACCCCTCTCCGGTCCGCTCCGTCCGGCCTCTCGGCTCAGGGCTTGCGCAGCCGCACCCGCTCCACGCGGTGATCAGCACCCTTACGCAGCACCAGCCGCGCCCGGCCCCGCGTCGGCAGGATGTTGTCCATCAGGTTCCGCTCGTTGATCGAGGTCCAGATCTCCAGCGCCAGCCCGCGCGCCGCCTCGTCGGACAGCGAGGCGAACTTGTGGAAGTAGGACTGCGGGTCGCTGAACGCCGTCGAGCGCAGCGCCAGGAACCGGTCGGTGTACCAGCGCTTCAGGTCCGAGCGCCGGGCGTCGAGGTAGATGGAGAAGTCCAGGAAGTCCGAGACCGCCAGCGACGTCCGGCCGTCGGCGCGGGTGCGGGCCGGCTGCAACAGGTTCAGACCCTCGACCAGCAGGATGTCCGGCCGCTTCACGTCGACGCACTCGTCCGCGACGATGTCGTAGACCAGGTGCGAGTACACCGGCGCCTGCACCGTCTCCTGCCCGGACTTCACCGCCGTCAGGAAGCGCAGGAACGCGCGCTGGTCGTAGGACTCCGGGAAGCCCTTGCGGCCCATCAGCCCTCGCCGCTCCAACTCGGCGTTCGGATACAGGAAGCCGTCGGTGGTGATGAGGCCCACTTCCGGATGCTCCGGGCTGCGCGCGAGCAGATCGCGCAGGGTCCGGGAGAACGTGGACTTGCCGACCGACACCGAGCCGGCGATGCCGATCACGAACGGCGGCGCGGTCTCCGGCGTCCACTGTCCCTGCCGGTCCCCGCCGCCGGTGCCGGAGGCGAACGCGGCGATGGTGCCGCGCAGCTCCGAGGTCGCCCGGACGTACATGCTGAGCAGCTGCGACAACGGCAGGTAGACGTCGCGCACCTCGTCGATGTCGGTGACGTCCAGCAGACCGCGCAGCCGCTCGATCTCCGGCTCGGTCAGCGGCAGCGGCGTCCGGTCCCGCAGGGCGGCCCACTCTTCGCGGCTGAACTCCAGGAAGGGATTGGGAGCTGGTGGCGCGGCACTGGTCACCCTGCCACCCTACCGACACGCTACCGACTGGTAGCGATGCCCCGATTGGTCTGTACCAATCCAGGTCACCGGGCATACCACTATGCTCTGGACCCATGTGCGGAATCGTGGGTTACGTGGGCTCCCAGCAAGCCCTGGGCATCGTCATAGAGGGTCTGCGCCGGATGGAGTACCGGGGCTACGACTCGGCCGGCATCGCCGTGGTCGACCGGTCCGAGGGCGAAGCCCGCCTGGCCGGGGCCAAGAAGGCCGGGAAGCTGGCGAACCTGGAGAAGGAACTCGACGTCCGCCCCCTCCCGGCGTCGACGACCGGCCTGGGCCACACCCGCTGGGCCACCCACGGCGGCCCCACCGACGGCAACGCCCACCCGCACTTCAGTGCCCCCGGCGGCGCCTACACCGACACCACCGGCAAGGTGGCGGTCATCCACAACGGCATCATCGAGAACTTCGCCCGGCTCAAGGCCGAACTGGCCGGCCAGGATGTGACATTCCTCTCGGAGACCGACACCGAGGTGGTCGCGCACCTGCTGGCCCGCGACTTCGCCGAGGCCGGCGACGGCGACCTCGGCGCCGCGATGCGCCGCGTCGTGAACCGGCTGCAGGGCGCCTTCACGCTGGTCGCCGTGCACGCCGACGCCCCCGACGTGGTGGTCGGCGCGCGCCGCAACTCCCCGCTGGTGATCGGCGTCGGCGAGGGCGAGGCGTTCTTGGCCTCCGACGTCTCGGCGTTCATCGCCCACACCCGCGAGGCCATCGAGATGGGCCAGGACCAGGTCGCCGAGGTCTTCCGCGACGGCTCGGTGAAGATCACCACCTTCGACGGCGAGGTCGTGGAGGGCAAGCGGTTCCACGTGTCCTGGGACGCCTCGGCGGCGGAGAAGGGCGGCTACGACTGGTTCATGCAGAAGGAGATCGCCGAGCAGCCGCGCGCGGTCGCCGACACCCTGCTGGGCCGGGTCAACGGCGACGGCAGGCTGAAGCTGGACGAGATGCGGCTGTCCGAGGACGAGCTGCGCGCCGTCACCAAGATCATCGTGGTCGCCTGCGGCACCGCCTACCACGCCGGCCTGATCGCCAAGTACGCCATCGAGCACTGGACCCGGCTCCCCGTCGAGGTCGAGCTGGCCAGCGAGTTCCGCTACCGGGACCCGATCCTGACCAAGGACACGCTGGTGATAGCGATCTCGCAGTCCGGCGAGACCATGGACACCCTGATGGCCATCCGGCACGCCCGCGAGCAGCACTCCCGCGTCCTGGCGATCTGCAACACCAACGGCTCGACCATCCCGCGCGAGTCCGACGCCGTGGTCTACACGCACGGCGGCCCGGAGATCGGCGTGGCCTCCACCAAGGCCTTCCTGACCCAGCTCACCGCCTGCTACCTGGTCGGCCTGTACCTGGCGCAGGTCCGCGGCGTGAAGTTCAACGACGAGGTGGCCGAGGTCCTGACGCAGCTGTCGGACTCCCCTGCCGCCATCGCCGAGACCCTGAGCCGCATGGAGCCGATCCGCAAGCTGGCCCGCTCCATGGTCGGCGCGCGCACGGTGCTGTTCCTGGGCCGCCACGTCGGCTACCCGATGGCCCTGGAAGGCGCGCTGAAGCTGAAGGAGCTCGCCTACATCCACGCCGAGGGCTTCGCCGCCGGCGAGCTCAAGCACGGGCCGATCGCCCTGATCGAGCAGGACCTGCCGGTGGTGGTCGTGGTGCCCTCGCCGAAGCGGCCGCTGCTGCACGACAAGATCGTCTCCAACATCCAGGAGATCCGCGCCCGGGGCGCCAAGACCATCGTCATCGCCGAGGACGGCGACGACGTGGTGGCCCCCTACGCGGACTTCCTGTTCCACGTCCCGGAGCTGCCGATCCTGCTGCAGCCCCTGGTCGCCACCGTCCCGCTCCAGGTGTTCGCCGCCGAACTGGCGGACGCCCTGGGCTACGACGTCGACCAGCCGCGTAACCTGGCGAAGTCGGTCACTGTGGAGTAGGTAGCAGGACGAGTAAGGACGCGCATGATCCTGGGTGTGGGCATCGACGTGGTGGACGTCGAACGGTTCGCGGCGTCGCTGTCCCGCACCCCGGCTCTGCGGGAGAAGCTGTTCACCCCCGGGGAGCGCGAGCGCGGCACGGCGTCCCTGGCGGCCAGGTTCGCCGCCAAGGAGGCGCTGGCCAAGGCGCTCGGCGCCCCGCGCGGCCTGCGCTGGCACGACGGCGAGGTGGTGACGCTGCCGGACGGCCGCCCCGAGCTGCGGGTGACCGGGACGGTCGCGGCGCTCGCTGAGGAGCGGGGGATCCGGGTCTTCCACGTGTCGCTGTCGCACGACGCCGGGATCGCTTCGGCGGTGGTGATCGCGGAGGGGTGAGGCCCGTCGCTCGGGCGGCGCAATTTCGCCGCGAATCCGTTGACGCCAGCCGGTGTCGGCGGCGATTCTGACCGAGGTCGGCTGGCGCGCGCTAGTTCTTGGGGATGGCTGCCCCCTTGGATGGGGCGGGGCCCCATCGGTGCGCAAGATCGTTTTCGGCGGCCCGACTACCGCCCCAACTCCCGCCGCCCGCGCCGCCCCAGTTCGCGCCGTCCCCGGCGCTGCCGCCGCCGCTCCGCCAACCGCGAAAGCCGCCGCACCCGCAGGTTCGTGTGCTCCGCCTGCCCGCTGATCGTCAGCCGGATCGCCTCCGGCCCGGCCGGCCCGAGGTCCGGCTGCCCGATGTTCGCGTGCCGCGTCGCCAGCGCCGAGGTGTCCAGCGCCGTCCCCGCCGGCACGATGACCCGCAGGTTCGCGTGCCGCAGGTCCAGCGCCAGCTCGACCTCCCGCACGCCGCTGAACACCGCCTCGGTGAAGTCCAGCAGGATGTTCCCGTGCCGCACCGCGATGTTCAGCCGCCGCGGCACCAGCCACGCGCCGCGCTTGTGCGTGTTCCCGTGCGAGATGGTGATGTTCTGCGAAGCCTCCGCCTCGGTGCGCCGCGCCGGGCTCGCCGGCTGCGCCGACTGCGGCAGATCCTTGACCAGCTTGTCCAGCTCGCCGTACGTCCGCGCGGTCATCGCCGCCTCGATCCGCTGGTCGAGCTCGTCCCCGTCGATCCGTCCGTCCCCGGCCGCCACCCGCAGCTGGTCCACGACGCTGTCACGGTCCTCATGTGACGCGCGCATCTCGGCGCGCGACAGCGCTTCCTCCCCAGACATGCCGAGGATCTTAGCGAGGCGCACCGGGCCGTGACAGGGTGGAAGCATGCTGACGGCGCATTCGGTGGACCAGGTCCGGCACGCGGAGGCGGCGCTGATGGCGCGCCTGCCCGACGGCGAGCTGATGCAGCGCGCGGTCTCCGGGCTGACGTCGGAGTGTGTACGGCTCCTGGGAGGCGTCCGTAGAGGCGCCCACGGACGCGTCGGGCGCGTCTACGGCGCGCGCGTCCTCGTTGTCGCAGGCAGCGGCGACAACGGCGGCGACGCCCTGTACGCCGCTGCCCGCCTGGCCCGCCGGGGGGCTAAGGTCGAGGCCGTCCTGCTCGACGAGGCGCGCGCCCACGCCGCCGGCCTGGCAGCCCTCCGCGCCGCCGGTGGCCGGGTCAGCGCCGCGGGGGAGTGGCGCTACACCCCCACCGACCTGGTGCTCGACGGCGTCGTCGGAATCGGGGGCCGAGGAGGTCTGCGTCCCGCAGCGGCAGCGGTGTTCGAGCAGATCGCAGCGACCGACCCCCGCCCCCTCATCGTCGCCGTGGACCTCCCCAGCGGCATCGACGCCGACACCGGCGAAGTCGCCGGCCCCGCGGTGAACGCCGACGTCACCGTCACCTTCGGCACCTACAAGCCCGGCCTGTTCATCTCCCCGGCCGCCGAGCACGTCGGCGACCTCCGCTTCGTCGACATCGGGCTGGCACCCCACCTCGAAGGCGCCCCGGTCCTGGAAGCCCTCGAACCCGCCGACATCGAAGCCCTCCTGCCGACGCCCACCGCCGAGAGCAACAAGTACCGGCGCGGCGTCCTGGGCCTGGCCGCCGGATCCCCGCGCTACCCCGGCGCCGCCGTCCTCGCGACCGGCGCGGCTCTGCGCAGCGGCGTCGGCGCGGTCCGCTTCGTCGGCGAGCCCGAGGTCAACGCGGGCGTCCTGGCCCGCTACCCGGAAGTGCTGATCGGCGACGGCCGGGTCCAGGCCTGGGTCGTCGGCCCCGGCATCGGCCCGGACAGCACCGACCGCGTCGCGAAAGCCCTGGCCACCGACCTGCCGGTCCTCGTCGACGCCGACGGTCTGACCGCGCTCAAGCAGCTCGGCCAACCCGACAAGCCCCTCGACCGTTCCCACCCGACGCTGCTCACGCCGCACTCTGGCGAAGCCGCACGCCTTCTCGATGACGCCGCCTGGACTCCCGAACACATCGAGGCCCACCGCCTGGCCGCCGTCCGCGAACTGGCCGACCGCTTCGGCTGCACGGTCCTGCTGAAGGGCTCGACGACGCTCATCGCCGACCCGGGAACCACCACCGTGCGCGTCAACCGCACCGGCACCCCGGCCCTGGCCACCGCGGGCTCCGGCGACGTGCTGTCAGGCCTCGCAGGCGGCCTGCTCGCCGCCGGGCTGCACCCGCTGGACGCCGCCGGCGTCGCGGCCCACCTGCATGGCCAGGCCGCCCTCGACGTCCAGCGCCGCCACCCCGGCCGCCAGCTCATCGCCTGGGACCTGGTCGAAGCCCTCACCGCGGCGCGTGTGGCTCACTGAGGCGCCCGGACACTCCGGAATCCCCGCGACAGCAGGCACAGCAGCCCCAGCACCTCCACCGCCCCGCTGATCCCGAACGCCGTCCGCAGCCCGAACGCCCCGACCATCAGCCCCATCAGGCCCATCAGGCCCATCGTCAGCGGCACGATCCCCAACGAGATCAGCGTCGTGACACTCCCGACCCGTCCTCGGAAGGCGTCATCGCACTCCGCCTGGATCACCACCGTCGCGGGCACCCCCATCGCGCTCGACAGCACCCCCGCCGACGCCGACGCCGCGACCACCCCGCCCAACCCCGAGTACTGATGCGGCTCCAGCAGCCGCGGTCGCAGCGCCACCGAAGCGGGCATGAACAGCGCGTCCACGACCCCGAACACCAGCCGCGACGGCCGCCAGCAAGCCCAACCTCGGCGATGTCGCCGTGGGCCTCTGTCAGGACCTCTGTTTGGTGTCTGCGCGCTGCCGGGTGTGCGGTTGGTCTGTGCGTTTACAGGCGATTTTTACGGCTTCGCGCAGGGGTTGATGACCTCGCAGGGGGACGCAGTTCGGTTGTGCGCCACGTGTCGCGGTGGCGGCTGGCGGTTTTCGTGGGCAAGACCGCGCGGTGGTTCGGGTCTGAGCGTGGTGCGCTGGCGGCTGCCGGTTTTCGTGTCCACGACCGCGCACAGGTCCGAGTCACTGCGCACGCGTTGCGTAGGCGGCAATCGTCGGGCGTGGTGGGCGCCTTGAGGCCTCCGGCGGGCGCTCTACAGCGAGGGGGCGACCCGCGCGTCGGGCTGTTTGGCGGCGGCCCGCGACTGGTCGGCTTTCTGTCCGCTCGTGGTGCGCCGCGCTGTCTGCTGGCGGTGTTGCTTGTGGTCGCCGGGTTCTGGGTCCCTCGCCGCGTCGTCGCCGTAAACGGAACCAGCCCGGTCCGGTGGTGTAAAGCCGGATCACTGCTGCTGTGGTCCAGCCTCGTTCGGCTTGACACCACCGGCCCGGCCAGGTTGGCTGCGCCCGCCGACGCGGCGAGGGGCACAGAACCAACACCCCGCATGGTCCGGTCGGACCCACCGCGCGTTGGCCCGAGTCACGGCGGCCGGAGGCCAGTGCGCTGCCGCTGAAAGTGCCTCAGGGCTTCCAGATGAACAGCATCTCCCCAAGGCTCCGGTACCCGATCGACGCGTACAACCGCTCCTGATCAGGCCCGGAAGGCGACAGCCACACGCAGTCCAGCCCCGCCACCTCCAGCAGATGCCGCGAGAGCGCCGCCGTCACCGCGGCCCCGGCCCCGCGCCGCCGGAATGGCGGCCGCGTCGCGATCCCGCCGATCTCCGTCGTCCCCGAGTTCGCCGATCCGCTGCCGCCGCCGGCCATCGGGACGCCGGCCGCTGCGCTGTCCGCGGCGCCGCGCGCCAGCACCAGGAACCTCCCGGCGTCCACCGCGCCGCGCATTCCGATCACATCGTCGGAGAAGTCCGCGTCGTCCTGCGGCTCGTCCGACTCGCCGTACGCCTCTCGCTGTGCCAGCGCCACCCCGCGTAGTTCCTCGTCCGTCGCCGACTTGTCCAGCACCACCACCTCGACGCCGTCCACGGCACCCGGCTCGACCAGCTCTGCGGCCGTCACCACCATGAACGGCAACCGCTGCTGCACCTCGAACCCGGCCGCCAGCAGCGCCTCCTCCAACCCCGGGGCCCCGCCCGGCGCGAACTCCAGCCGCGGCGTCCGCTCCCGTCGCGCGAAGGCCGCGAGCAACGCATCGATGTCCTCGGACGTCACCACAGCGTCGACTTCCGGCACCGCGTAGTTCAGGAAGGGATTGGCGCTGCCGGCGTCGAAACCGATGTGGAACGGCCCACATGCCTCATTTATCGCCCGGGCGCGGGCGTTGCCGTGCAGGTAGCCGTTGACCTTCGCTTCGAGCGCTTCCACAATCAAGAACCCCCACTGATGAGCAGGGCCGCGAGGGCCCGGCCCCGGCCGAAGGCGACCTGGTGTCACCATCAAGACCGCGGCGGCCTGGCAGACTACCGTCGATGACAGATCTGACCGCCACCGATTTTTCGCCCGGCCCGCTGCGTGCCGAGGCGCGGATCGACCTGGACGCGATCCGCGCGAACACGCGCCGCGTGGGACAGATCGTCGCCGAGTCCGGGGCCGGGGTCATGGCCGTCGTGAAGGCCGACGCCTACGGCCACGGCGCCGTGCCGTGCGCCCGCGCCGCCAAGCAGGCCGGCGCCGCGTGGCTCGGCACCGCCCTGCCGGAGGAGGCGCTGCAGCTGCGCGCCGCCGGGCTGACCGGCCCGATCCTGGCGTGGCTGCACCCGGCCGGCGGGCCCTGGGACGAGCTGATCGCGCGGGAGATCGACGTCACCGGCTACGCCCCCTGGGTCCTGGAGGAGATCACCGCGGCCGCGCAGCGCCTGGGGATCCCGGCGCGCGTGCAGCTCAAGGCCGACACCGGCCTCGGGCGCGGCGGTACCCAGCCGCACGACTGGCTGGAGCTGGTCGAGCTGGCCGCCAAGGCCGAGGCCGCCGGGCACATCCGGGTCACCGGCGTCTGGTCGCATTTCGCCTGCGCCGACGAGCCCGGCCACCCCTCGATCCGCTCCCAGCTGGACCTGTTCCGCGAGGCTCTGGCCGTCGCCGACCACGCGGGCCTGCGGCCCGAGATCCGCCACATCGCCAACAGTCCGGCCGCCCTGAGCCTGCCCGAAGCGCATTTCGACCTCGTCCGAGCGGGCCTGGCGCTCTACGGCCTCTCGCCCCTGCCGGACAGCACCCCCGCCGACTTCGGCCTGCGCCCGGCGATGACCCTGCGGGCGCGCGTCGCGTTGGTCAAGAACGTCCCGGCCGAGCACGGCGTGTCCTACGGGCACATCTACCACACCTCGGCGCCCACGACCCTGGCCCTGGTCCCGCTCGGCTACGCCGACGGCCTGCCGCGCAACTCCTCCAACGTCGGCGAGGTCCTGATCGGCGGCCGGCGGTACCGGATCGCCGGGCGGATGGCGATGGACCAGTTCGTCGTCGACCTCGGCGACCCCGACGCCGTCCGTGACCTGCGGGTCGGCGACGAGGTCGTGATTTTCGGGTCCGGCGAGAGCGGCGAGCCGACCGCCGACGACTGGGCCCGCGCGACCGGGACATTGAATTACGAGATCGTCACGCGCATCGGTCCGCGTGTCCCGCGGGTCTACGTCGGGAACTCGTGACGTAAGGGGCCGACGGTGAACACCGCGAGGGCCGTCGAGCGGAAGGGGCGTCATGGCAGTCAGCACCGCTAAGAAGGCGGGGATCGCCGGAGCCGCGGTCGGCGTGATCGCCGCCGGGGCGGCGGCCGGGTTCGCCATCGAGCGCGCCACCATCGGCCGCGCCGTCCGCCGGCTGGCAGAACCCCGCCGCCTGGCCGAGCCCTACGGCACCCTGCGCGGCAAGCCTTTGACGGTCCGCGCCGACGACGGTGTCGGCCTGTACGTGGAGGTCGACGGCCCGCAGCTGTTCAGCGGCGGCGCCGGCTGGGCCCGCCGCCGCGGCCCGCGCGCCGAGGTCGGCCCGACCCTGGTGTTCTGCCACGGCTATGCCCTGCACCAGGACACCTGGCACTACCAGCGCGCGGAGTTCGCCGCGACCAACCGCTGCGTGTTCTGGGACCAGCGCGGGCACGGCCGCTCCGAACGCGGCACCCCGGCCTCGCACACCATCGACCAGATAGGGCGCGACCTGTTCACCGTGCTGGAAGCGGTGTGCCCGGACGGCGACGTGGTCCTGATCGGTCACTCCATGGGCGGTATGACGATCATGGCGCTGGCCGCGGAGCACCCCGAGCTGTTCGGCGGCCCCGAGGGCGGCGAGCACGCGCGGGTGCGCGGCGTGGTGCTGTGCTCCACCACCGACGGCCACTGGAACGAGATGACGCTGGGCCTGCCGGCGCGCGCCGCGCAGCTGTTCCAGCGCACCGCCCCCGGCGTGTTCGCGCTGCTGGGCCGCGGTCACACCCTGGTGGACCGGACCCGCCGCGCCGGGACCGACCTGGCGCAGCTGCTGACCCGCCGCTACGCCTTCGCCTCCGACGTGCCCCCGGCGCTGGTCCGGTTCACCGACGAGATGCTGTCCAGCACGCCGATGGACGTCATCGCCGACTTCTTCCCGACCTTCTCCGCGCACAACAAGGCCACCGCGCTGCCCACGCTGGGCCGGGTGCCGGTGGAGATCATCGTCGGCGACCACGACCTGCTGACCCCGGCGTTCCACAGCGAGCGGATGGCCGCCGAGATCGACGCCGCGGCGCCCGACGACGCGCACCACACCGGCGTGGAGATCGTCCCGGCCGGCGGGCACGTCCTGCCGCTGGAGCACCCCGACGCCGTGGACGGGGCGATCCGGCGCGTGCTGGCGCGGGTGGACACGTCGGGCTTGGGCACCTCGGGCTCTGGCACATCAAGCCATTAGGCCTAATCACGGTGCGCCTCATGCGATAACCGCACAATCTGGGACTTGTGCAGACAGCGGAGGCTCCCGGTTCGGCTGGGACTTCGGAGTTCGACGACGTCTGGGTCGTCATCCCCGTCTACAACGAGGGCTCGGTGATCGCCGAGGTCGTCGCAGGCGTCCTGCCGACGTTCCCGAACGTGGTGTGCGTGGACGACGGCTCGCGTGACGACTCCGCCGACCACATCTTCCGCACGGCCGCACACCTGGTCAGCCACCCGGTGAACCTGGGCCAGGGCGCCGCGCTGCAGACCGGCCTGGAGTACGCGCTGCTCCAGGAGGGCGCGGAGTACTTCGTCACCTTCGACGCCGACGGCCAGCACCGCGTGGAGGACGCCGCCGAACTGGTGCGCGCGGTTCGCGACGGCGGCGCCGACGTGGCCCTCGGCTCGCGCTTCCTGAGCGGAACCGTGCACGTGCCGTGGGTCAAGCGCGCGCTGCTGAAGACCGTCGCCGCGCTCAGCCCCGCGGCCCGCCGCCTGGAGCTCACCGACGCGCACAACGGCCTGCGGGTCCTGAACCGGGCCGCCGCCTCCCAGCTCAAGATCACGATGAACGGCATGGCGCACGCCTCGGAGATCGTGGACTACCTGGCGCGCTCGGAGCTGGAGGTCACCGAGGTCCCGGTGACCGTGCTCTACACCGACTACTCCAAGGCCAAGGGCCAGTCGCTGATCAACGGCGTCAACATCCTGTTCGACCTCTCCCTGCGGTCGCGGAGGACGCCATGATCATCCAGGCCATCCTGCTGGTGATCGCGGCCGGCTTCCTGCTGCTGTTCATCCGGCACTGGTACTCGGTGCAGACCAGGGCGCTGAAACGGCTGGCGTTCCTGGTCTTCATCGCCCTGATGGTGGTCGCGATCCTGCGCCCCAACTGGGTGAACTCGCTGGCCCACAAGGTCGGCGTGGGCCGCGGCACCGACCTCGTGCTCTACGCGCTGACCGTGGCGTTCGTCTTCGTGTCGGTGAACACCTACTTCCGGCTCAAGACCCAGGAGGCCCGGTTCACCGAGCTGGCCCGGGTCATCGCGGTGCGCGACGCGACCACGCTGAACGCGCAGCGGCTCGGGCGTCCGGTGCGGGAGGCGGCCGCGATGACCGACGTCTCCGGGCCGCCCGGCCTCGCGACGCCGCTGCCCCCGCTCACCGGCGGATCGGCCGGGGGAGCTGCCCGGTGAGCGGATCCGGCGCGCTCGAACCGCCGCCGCAGCCACTTCCGGAACCGGAACCGGGCCGGGAACCGGGCTCGAACCCGGCAGCAGGGTTTCCGGCGGCTTCATCAACTCCGGCTTCCCCGGCTGCTCCGGCTGCTCCGGCGAGTCCGACGCCAGACCTGGCAGCCGTGCCGATCCTCCCCGCCAAACCCCGCCGGCCGTCCTGGCCACGCCGCAGCACCGCCAAAGTCCTCAGGGTCCTCAACCGCCCCTGGCTGCTGGCCCTGGTCGGCTTCTTCCTGGTCTCCACCGGCTGGGCCTTCGCCTCCCCGATGTCCACGTCACCGGACGAGCCCTCCCACATGGTGAAGGCGGCCGCGACAGCCCGCGGCGAGTTCGTGAACTCGACCTCCCGCCACGAGATCAGCGGCGGCTTCGAGAAGACCTGGCTCGGCTATCCACTGCCCGCCAAGTACGGAACTCTCGACGCGATGTCCGCGTGCTTCCGTAATTCGTTCCTCTCCGCGGCGTGCGGCAAGAAGTTCGGCACCGACAACTCCACAGCGATCGTCGAGACCTCTGCGGGGAACTACAACCCCGCGTACTACTTCCCTGTAGGGCTCCCCAGCCTGGTGCTCCCTGGAGTCGGCGCGCTATACGGAATGCGCCTAGCGTCCGCACTACTCAACTCAGGGCTCCTCGCAGCAGCAGTCGGCATAGCCGCCGGCTGGCGCCGTCCCGGCTGGCCACTGCTCGGTGTCATCGCTTGCGGAACCCCTATGGCGCTCTTCCTCAGCGGCACAGTGAACTCCAACGGGATGGAGGCCACAGCCGCAGTACTCGCCTGGACTGCGGCTATGTCCCTGGCGCTCGACGACGACCCGAAACCCGGTCAAGTAACGCGGCGCGCTATAGGGCTCGCCATAGGGGGCGCACTGTTGGCGAACACCAGGAGCCTGGGGATCGCCTTCGTGGCGTCCATCCTGGTCGCTCTGGTGATCGTGGCCGGACCGCGCAAGCTCGCCTGGCTGGTCCGATTCCGGGCCGTGCAGATCATGGCGGGCGTGCTGATCCTCGGCGGTGTCGCGGCGTTCCTATGGAGCCGCTACGCGGACGGCCTCACCACCTCGAACCTGTCGTTCCCCACCCTCACACCGGCGGTCGTGTTCAACGAGGTGTTCTGGAGCTCCGGCACCTACGTCATGCAGATCGTCGGCGAACTCGGGTGGCTCGACGTCGCCCTGCCACCGGGCACCACGATCGCCTGGTACGCGGTCGCCGGCTTGCTCATCCTGTGTGCCTTCGGCGTAGCGCGCTGGCGCGAGGTGACGGTCGTAGCGGCCCTGACCGTCGGCACGGTCGCCATCCCGATCATCGCGCAGCTGCTGGAGGCCAAGCGCTTCGGCATCGGCTGGCAGGGCCGCTACATCCTGGCCTGGGCGTTCGGCCTGCCGGTACTCGCCGGCCTGCTGATGGCCCGCCGCGTCGGCGCGGACCTGCCCGGCGCGCTGGAGCGGCGTGTGCCGACGGCGTCAGCCATCGTGCTCGCCCTGGCCGGCCTCGGAGCCTTCTACTGGTCGATGACGCGCTATGCGCACGGCGGCTGGAGGAAGTACGGCATCACCCCGATCCAGTGGAGCCCGCCGGGCGGCTGGATCATGTGGTGGATCGTCTACTCGATCGGGCTCGTGATCCTGGTCGCGGCCGTCGCCGTGCGGCGACGGGACGTCCTGTGGCATCCGCCGCCCGCCGCAACAACGCTTAGCTGAACGGCCTCCATAGCTGAACAGTCAGTGGTTCCGCGGCCCCGCGAAGTTGTTCATCCAGGACTGGTCGCCGGTCGCCGAGCACTCATGGTTCGGCGCGTACTTGGGGCAGGTCCCATCGGGCTTGCGCATAGTCTGCGACACATAGGCGAGGATCTTGTAGCTGTTCGTCTTAGCGGGCATCCAGTAGTCAGACACCGACGACGCCGCACTCCCCAGCACCATCAGCACCGCGGCCAGCACCCCGACGTGTGCCCCGAGCCGCGAGGGCAGCGGCGGCCAGGACCCCAGCCGCGTGGCGCCGAAGGCTGTCGCCGCAGCGCCTAACACGAGGATGCAGTACAGGAGCTGGTTGTCGGTGCGCGGCCACAGCTGCACGGTGCCGGTAGCCCACATCCGTGAGGCGATCTCCATCCGCCACAGCCAAGTCCCGGCGAACACACACGCCACGGTCACCGCCAACGGCCGCCGCCACCCCAACCACAGCGCCACGCCGAGCCCGGCGAACGTCAGGACGCTGAACAGTCCCAGACCCGCCAACTCACCCGGCGGCGGCCACTGCCCCACATCACCGGGCATGTCCGTGCGCCACATAGAGAAGAACGTAGGGTCGGTATAGGCGTCGAACCCATAAGCGCGATCCACGTTCCCCGGTCCGATGAGGTCGTTGACGTACCAGCCACACAGCAGCCCGAACACCCCGACCGTCACCCCGATGAACGCCAGCAGCCTGCCGACGCGCGCCCTCGACCACGGGAACAGCAGCAACACCGCCGCCACCAACCCTGGCGCGCTCCACAGCGACGACCCCGGATACGTAAGGAACAGGGCCGAATACAGGAGCCCGAAGAGCAGCGCGCTGACCAGTACCCGCCGCCACGCCATGTCCCCGACCCGCGTCGTGTGCCGCACCGAGAGCACGAACACCGGCAAAAGAACGATCATCACAACAGCGCCGTACGGCTTGTAGGGGTCGATGATCGAGTACGCCGGCACCACCCCCACCACCAGCGCCCACAGCGGACTCAGTACGAACCGCCACGCCAGATACGCCGCAGGCCCGGTGATCGCGGCCCCGCCGATCTCCATGTCCCGGAACGCCGACGCGGTGTTCCCGTGGTGGAACAGCTGCGCCCACCATGCCAAGGCGTGCAGCGTCAGCGGCGGATAGGTCGGGTTCGGATTGCCGTGTCCGTGCACGATCGATTCCGACCACTGCACCAGCCGCCCGGTGTCCCCGGACAAGCCGAACAGCGGCCACGGCGTCCCCCGCAGCGCCACCACGATCCCTCCGGCGAGGAACCCCGACGCCAGCCCCGCGAGAGCAGCGCAGACCAGGTGCTTCACCAGGACGTAGTTCCGGCCCCCACGCCACCGGTGCGCACCGATGAGCAGCGCGAGCAGCACGATCCCCAGCGCCGTGAACCGCACCTGCAACGCCGCCAGCGCACTGACCTGCCCCGTCCGGTCCAGCGGATCTACGTCGACGTACCGCGCGGCGACCGGCATCGCGAAGGCCCCGACCAGCGCCGCGGCGACCTCACCGGCCGGCCTCGCGACCCGCCGCAGGCGGAACCCACCTCCCGGCCACCGCCCCGGCGTCCCGCTGGTCATCGCGCCCTGCCTCTCCTGACCCGATCGGCCCTGCCGCCGGGGGAACGACCGAGATCGCCACCGGTCACGCGACCCGCGCCCGCTGACAGTGCCGACTGCGGCACCGACGGCTTCGCCCGCTACCGCCTCTGCCCGTGCCCCTGCCTCCGCCCCACTCCGCACCCCGCGCAGTGCCCCTGCGAGCCCGATCCCCATGACCGCGACGACCGTCGCCGGCCCGCCCAAGCCCCCGGCCGCCGCCGCGTGCAGCGGATCCACCGGCAACTCCACCAACACCGCGAGCACCACCGCCCCCGCGCCCCAGGCCATCGGCACCAACCGATGCCGATCCAGCGCCACCAGCGTCGGCTGCAGAATCGCCGCCGCCATCAGAAAGACCGTCCCGACCCCCAACACCGCCAACAACTCGTGCGACAACGCGGCCTTCGTCCCGAAGAAGACCCGCAGCACCCACGGCCCGGCCAGGGCCAACACCCCCGTGCCCACCACCCCCAGCGCCGCGACCGCCGCCAACGCCACACGAACCCGCCCCCGCAGCGCCGCATGATCGCCCCGCGCCGCCGAACGAGTGAGAGCCGGCAGCAACATCGCCTGAATCGGCGAGATCAGCAGCAGCGGAATCCGCACCAGCACGAACGCCTGCCCGAACGCAGCCGCCACCGCGTCAGAGTGCGTCAGCCGCGTACTGGCGACCAGCGGCGGCAAGTTCGCCACCACCTGCGTCAGCAAACTGCCGGCGACCAACAACGCCAGCCCGCCGGCCGCCGAGCGCTCCCCGGTCTCGAACGCCGAGACCTCGACGTCCAGACAGTCCCGCCCCGCGTCCTCGAACCCTTCGCGCAGCCACCACAGTCCCGCCAGCGTCGCCAACCCCTGCGCCGCCGCGAACGCCAGCGCATAGCCCCACGCCGGTCCGCCCCGACCAGTGGCCACAAACACCGCCACGCACGGGACCAGTCGCCCCAACCCCTCCGTGGCCAGCGTCGCGGCGTACCCGTGGAACTCCTGCCGCCCGCCGAGAATCCCGCGCACCCAATAACAGGCCGCCCCTACCCCCGCGGCCAGGACCAGCGCCCCGAACAGATCCCACTGCCCGCGCAGCGGCCCCGAGACCAACACCGGCGAGAGCGCCGCCAGGACGACCACAGTGATCCCGAATAAGAACGCAGTATGCCGCCGAGCTCTATGCGCCACCGGTGCCAGAGCCCTCCCTTCGGCCACCGCCCGACTCGTGGCCCGGCTGGTCTCCTGCTCCAAACCGACGAACACGCCGAGCGTCACCAGCCCCGCCAGGAAGTACAGCGAAGACAGCGCGGCGGCGTCCGAGGGCGTGGAGGAGTGCCCGGTGACCGCCAGGAACACATACCCTGACAAGCCCACCAGGAGCAGCCCCGCCGCCATCCCGACGGAGGCCCTCATGCTCACCTCCGGTGCGGGAGTCCTCGGCGCCGATCATGCCCTGGCCGGAACGTGGGTAATCAGTCCCAAAAGCGGTATATGCCCCTCATGCGACGAGCCGCCGGCCTCTGGCGTCACGATGTGCTGGGGGTCCGCCTCGGCACGCTCGTCATCGCCCTGGCTCCGCTCGCACTGACGATCGCCTACACCCTGGACACCCGCGGGATCTGGCTGCACCCTCCCGACAGCCGCTACTACCTGACCATGACCGCCCGAGACATGGGCCACCCGGTCAGCGACGCCATCGCCCGCACCCGCGCAGCCACCGGCTGGCGCCTCGCGCCCTGGTACTTCGCCGGGAACGAACCCACCTGGCAGTTGGTCAAGACGCGCGCGCTGTACCCGTTCCTGTCCATCCCGTTCGTCTGGCTGACCGGTCTGAAGAACGGCACCATGTACGTCCCCTGCGCATCACTCCTCGCGTTCTCCTGGACCACTGCGTGCGTCCTGCAACGCCTCTACGGACCCGCGGTAGCGGCGCTCATCGCCGGAGCCTTCGGCCTGACCGTAACCGTGACCGGCCTCGTCTGGGCCACCACCGACGCGCTGGCCTTAGCGCTGTCCGCAGTCCTCGTCGCCAACCTGCCGATCGAACGCCGCGTGAGCCGCGCCAACCTGGTCTGGCTCGGCGCGGCCTGCGTCGCCCTGGCCCTGACCCGGCAGGTCGGTGTTCTGGCGCCCGCGATGGGCGTCGCGGGCTGGGCCTGGGCACTGGTGCGCGAACGGACATGGCGCAACCCCTGGCTCGGGGCGATGGCCGTCACCGTCGTCGTCACCGGGGGAATGCAGCTGATCCTGGGAATGGTCGCGCACGTCGACACCCAGGGCATCGTGACACGCGACCAGTCCACCTTCGGCGGCGTCGTCAGCCGACTCCTGAGGAACGTACGTACGGTCACCACAGGCGACCTGCGCTATATGTGGAACGAAGACCGGCTTCTCTATGTGCTGCTCGGCACAGCCCTTCTCATGGCCCTGGTCCGCTTCACCAAAGACCTGGCGGCCGTCTTCTGGGGAGCGTTGGCCTCCGCATACGTACTCACCGCAGGGGTCGGATACAGCGCGGGCATGCGCTACGAGATCATCATGTTCCCTGCCGCCGCAGTCGCCGTCGGCGGATTCGCCGCCTGGGCACTCGGCCAAATGGGCTCGCCGTTCCCCCTCGTACGCGAACCCGAAGTAGAACCCGACCTGCGGCGCTCGCTATGGATCCCGCAGCTAGTGGGGTGCGTAGTGCTGCTCGGCCTCTGCATCGCCGTCGCCGCGGTCGGCGGATCCCGATCCACGATCCCGACGCCTGCGTCGCCCTCCTTCCCAGCTGCGCAGGGCAGCCAGACGTACGCAGTACGGCCCCTGGCAAGACCCGGCGCGGAGGTGACGCTTAAAGCCGCCCTCACGCAGGCGCTCGCCATCCTGAGTAAGAAGGACACCACCCTCGAAGGCGCCTTCGACTGGGTCCACGACCTGAAGTACCGCGTATCCGGCCCCGGAGACCCGAACTACGCGCGCCGCGCCAAGGACGGAACGACTATCACGCGCATCAACGCTATGAGCGGACCGGAACAGACTGCCTTCTCTCAGACGATCACCTTCCAAGGGACTGCGCAGCCCGGCACGCTGGAGATCGACTCACGCCAGACCACACCCTTCGGCGAAGACGTGGACTTCTCCATCGAGGACAGCGCAGGGGTCCGGCACCAGGGCACGGCGACCACGCTCTACCCGATCTGGTCCGCCACCGACCCGGGCTTGGTGACGGCGATCGTCTACGCTCCGTGACGTCCCCGGGGCCCGGTACGGTGGAGCCATGTCGGTGATCCCTGACCAAGCCGGCCCCGGGCTGCCCGGGCCCGTCCTGGAGACCCCCGTCGCGACCGCGGGGGCCATGCAAGACCTCGGCCGGCGCCTCGGCGCGCGGCTGCGCCGCGGCGACCTCGTGGTGCTGACCGGCGACCTCGGCGCGGGCAAGACGACCTTCACGCAGGGCCTCGGGGACGGGCTCGGCGTGCGCGGCCCGATCACCTCGCCGACGTTCGTCATCGCGCACGTGCACCCCCCGCTCGCCGAGGGCGGGATCCCGCTGGTCCACGTGGACGCCTACCGGCTGGGGTCCCTGGACGAGCTCGACGACCTGGACCTCGACGCCGACGTCGAGCAGTCGGTGACGGTCGTCGAATGGGGCGAGGGCAAGGCGGAGGTCCTGGCCGACGACCGGCTGGACATCGTGATCTCGCGGGAGTTCGCCGAGGAGCTCGACGAGCCCGGCGACTCCGACGTGCGCTGGGTCGTGCTGCGCGGGATCGGCGAGCGGTGGACCGACGCCGAGCTGGCCGGGCTTGAGGACCGGGACCAGGAGTAGCGGCAGGCAGGTTGACCGCGCGGTGGTGTCAAGCCCGTCGCCCGGCGCCCTACGGCACCACGACGACCGCGGTCCCCTTCACCGTCGCGAACTGCCACACCGCCTGCGCGTCGTTCTGCGTCAGCCGCACCCCGCCGGTCCTCGTCCCGGAGGCCGGTTTGGACGGCAACTGGTCGCCCGGCAGCGAGGCGATCGCGTCGAAGGCGAACTGGTTGGCCCCGCTCTTCTTCGAGCCCCACAGCACCTCGTACTGCACGGCGGCGCCGTCAGCGCCCTGGTGCGTGGCGTACCACTTCCCGACCTCGTAGCTGCCCGCGTCCGGTGTCACGGTGCCCGGGACGGCCTGCGCGCTCAGCTGGACCTTCTCGTCGGCGCCGACCAGCCAGATGCGCGACTTGGACAGGCTGTAGACCACCCGCTTGCCCTTGCCGCTGGACGCCGGCAGCGCCAACGCCGGATCCGGAGACGGCGCGACCGTCTGGCCGGACTGGTTCGTGGAGACCACCGGCTGCTTGGCGGCGACCACCGTGGCCGGCGCCTTGTCCGGCGCCGAACCGTTCGCCTGCATGGCCAGAACGCCCACGCCGACCAGGGCCGCGGCGGTGATCACGGCGACCGATGCCATCGGGTTGACGCGGCTGCGCCGCGCCCGCGCGCTGGACCGCGGGGCGTTCTGCTGCTGGCTGGTCATGGGTCGTATGGTGCCAGAAAGATAGGCTGTGCGGGTGCTCCTGCTCGCGTTCGACACCGCCACCCCGGCCATCACCGTCGCCCTCCACGACGGCGCGCACGTCCTCGCCGAGTCCACCACCGTGGACGCCCGGCGCACCGGGGAACTCCTCGCGCCCGGCATCACCGCGGTCCTGACCGCCGCCGGACGCAAACCGGAGGAGCTCACAGGAGTCGCCGTCGGAGTCGGGCCCGGCCCCTTCACCGGACTGCGCGTGGGATTGGTCACGGCGCGCGCCCTGGGCGACGCCCTCGGCATCCCGGTGCACGGCGTGTGCACCCTCGACGTGGTCGCTTATCAGACCGAGAGCGCAGAGCCCTTCGCAGTGGCCACAGACGCGCGCCGCAAAGAGGTCTACTGGGCGCAGTACACGGACTACCTCACCCGCTCGACCGAACCGGACGTGGCGCACCCCACCCTCATCGCCGAGCGCCTCGCCGGACTCCAGGTCGCGGGGGAGGGCGCGCTCCTCTACCCGGAGGCGTTCCCTAAGGCGATCGAACCGCGCCACCCCTCGGCTGCGGCTCTGGCGGAACTCACTATTAAGCGTCTGCAGAGCGACCCCGACTCCCTCCTGTTCCCGGAGCCGCTCTACCTGCGCCGCCCGGACGCCGTGGAGCCGGGCACCCGCAAGCGTGTCTCCACAAGCTGACGGCGTGGAGACCGTCATGGCCCCGACGTTGCGCCCGTTCCGCTGGTGGGACATCGAGCCGGTGCGGCGGATAGAGCAGGACCTGTTCCCCGAGGACCCCTGGTCCGTGGAGATGTTCTGGTCCGAGCTCGCGGACATCCCGCACTCGCGCTACTACGTCATCGCCGAGCAGGACGGGGCGATCGCCGGATACGCGGGCCTGATGGCCCAGCCCGGCGCCGCCCCCGGCACGGCCGAGGGCTGGGTCCAGAACATCGCGGTGGCCCGCGCGCACCAGGGCCGGGGACTCGGCGCGGTCCTCCTCCAAGCGCTTCTGGACGAGGCCCTGCGCAGGAAGTGCGTGGAGGTCTGGTTAGAGGTGCGCACCGACAACGACTCCGCGCAACGCCTCTACGTCCGCTACGGCTTTGAGCCGGCGGGCATCCGCCGCGGCTACTACCAGCCCGGCAACCACGACGCGCTGATCATGAGGAAGGCAATGGCGTGACGGCACAGAACGACGGACCTCTGGTCCTCGGCTTCGAGACCTCCTGCGACGAGACCGGCGTCGGCATCGTGCGGGGCAACACCCTGCTGGCCGACGCGGTGGCCTCCAGCGTGGACGAGCACGCGCGCTTCGGCGGCGTGGTCCCCGAGGTCGCCAGCCGCGCGCACCTGGAGGCCATGGTCCCGACGGTGCGGCGGGCCCTGAGCGACGCCGGCGTGGCGCTGTCCGACATCGACGCGATCGCCGTCACCGCCGGCCCCGGCCTGGCCGGGGCGCTCCTGGTGGGCGCTGCCGCGGCCAAGGCCTACGCCCTGGCCCTGGACAAGCCGATCTACGGCGTCAACCACCTGGCCGCGCACATCTGCGTCGACCAACTCGAACACGGCCCCCTGCCCGAGGGCTGCGTCGCCATGCTGGTCTCCGGCGGGCACTCCTCGCTGCTGTTCGTCCCCGACGTCACCGGCGACGTAAGGCCCCTGGGCCAGACCATCGACGACGCCGCCGGCGAAGCCTTCGACAAGGTGGCCCGCGTCCTCGGCCTCGGCTTCCCCGGCGGCCCCCTGATCGACAAAGCGGCGCGCGAAGGCGACCCCGAAGCCATCACCTTCCCCCGCGGCCTCACCGGCCCCCGCGACGCACCCCTGGACTTCTCCTTCTCCGGGCTCAAGACAGCCGTCGCACGCTGGGTCGAACGCCGCGAACGCGCCGGCGAGAAGGTCCCCCTGGCCGACGTCGCCGCCTCCTTCCAGGAAGCAGTCGTGGACGTCCTGACCCGCAAGGCCATCCTCGCCTGCAAAGAGAACGGCGCAGACTACCTCCTCATCGGCGGCGGCGTAGCAGCCAACTCCCGCCTCCGAGTCCTGGCCGAGGAACGCGCGGCCAAGGCCGGCATCCAAGTCCGCGTCCCCCGCCCCGGCCTCTGCACAGACAACGGCGCCATGGTCGCCGCCCTGGGCTCAGAACTGGTACGCCGCGGTCGCACCCCCTCCACCCTCGACTTCCCAGCGAACTCCTCGCAGCCGGTTGTAGAGGTGGTCGTCCGATGAGCGCCAAGAACGCGAAGAACCAGTCCCTCATGTGGGAGGTCCGCTGCGAGCCCGGCAAAGCAGCCGCAGTGGAGGAGTGGGTCCGCGCCATCATCGTCCCGCCCCTCTGGGAAGACGAAGCGGTCGCCTCCTACAACGCCTACAGCTCCGTAACCCAAGACGGCGAACGCGTAGTAGTAATCATCGACTACCTAGCCGCAGCCCCCATAGCCCTCCCCGCAGAACCCCCGGAGCACCTGATCGCCAGACCCCCCCACGCCTGGGTCTTCCAACGCCTCGACGTGTGAATGTCCCCCGATTGCCCGTCTTAAGCAACTCTTAAGGTTGCAAACACGTCTTCCCTCGGTAGGGAACCAGGTGGGCTCCCCAGAGCCCACCGAACCGAACTGGGGCAGAGGCGTGACGTACGAGGACCAAGAGCAACCCATAGGCTGTGGCTGCGAAGACCACGGCGCGATACCCGGCGCGGCCCCCACGAACGGCTCCCGCCGCCGCTTCCTGCGCACAGCGGCGGGACTCGCCATAGCGGCGCCCACCCTGCTGGCCGCAGCCTGCAGCTCATCATCCTCATCCCCGAAGCAGAGCACCGCCGCCGGCACCACCCCCACCCCGGGCGCGCCGTCCACAGGCGCCTCCCAGCCCCCCACGTCGCCGTCGGGCACCGCCACCGGCACCGGCGCTCTCCCCGGTCCCGAGACGGCGGACGCGGCCCTCCTGGCGTCCCGCTACGACGGCCTGAAGCCCTTCGCCCCGGCCCCGCCACCCCCCGCGACCAAGCCGGTGAACACAAACGTCGACCTCCCCCCGGTCATAAGCCACGTCCCCACCGACCAGAAGATCTGCTTCCTGACCATCGACGACGGAGCGGAGAAGGACCCCGCCTTCCTCCAGATGGTGAAGGACTTCCGCATACCCATAACGATGTTCCTGGCCGACTGCTTCATCCAGGACGACTACTCGTACTTCACCCAGCTCCGCGACACCGGCTACTGCACCATCCAGAACCACACCCTCCACCACCCCGACATGGAGACCCTCAACCCCCAACGCCAACTGGCGGAGGTCACCGGCCAACAGCAGAAGCTGGTGAAGAACTACAACGCCAACCCATACCTGTTCCGGGCACCCTTCGGAAACTCGAACAAAGCAACCCAAGAAGCCTGCAAGCAAAACGGCCTAAAAGCCATCTGCTACTGGCGAGCCTCCTTCCAAAAACAAGGCTTCCAATGGCAAGCCGCCGACAAGAAGCTCCGCCCCGGCGACATCCTCCTAGCCCACTTCCGAGGCCCCAAAGCCAACGGCAAAGGCTGGCCCGAAATGCACGAACTCATGACCAACCTCTTCCGCATCGTCCAAGACCAGGGCTACACCTTCGCCCGCCTAGAGGACTACGTCTAAGCCCTGCCGCCGCCCTGCTGGCCGGAGCCCTCCGCCGTCGCCCCGCTGACCGCAGCCGTCCGCCGCCGTCCCCCGGAGCGGACCTGCCCGCCGTCGCCTGGAGCCGTCCGCCGCTGCCCGCCGCCGTCCCGCGGACCGGAGTCGCCCGTCGTCGTCCCGCCGCCGTCGTGCGGACCGGAGCTGCTCGCCGCCGCCCCGCCGCCGTCGTGCGGACCGGAGCTGCTCGCCGCCGCCCCGCCGCCGTCGTGCGGACCGGAGCTGCCCGCCCTCTCCCCGCCGCCGTCGCGCGGACCGGAGCTGCCCGCCCTCTCCCCGCCGCCGTCGCGCGGACCGGAGCTGCCCGCCCTCTCCCCGCCGCCGTCCCGCGGACCGGAGTCGCCCGCCGCCCGCCGAAGGCACCTCGCCGCTAGCCCAGCATCGTGGCGCCCACCTGGCGCCGACTCCCCGTCGGGCCCGTAGCTGGTTCCTCCCCGCACTGCCGTTCCCGCCATGTCCCATGAGCCAGCCATGCGCTGTGCCTGATCGCCGCCCTGCTCTGCCAGGCCCCGCCCTCCTCGCAGCGAGCCGTGCCCCTCGCGCATCGCCATTCCTCCCGGCACCGCCCACCGGCCACCCACCTAGCCTCCGCCAACGTCCCGTCCCGCCGCCGGGCCCCCAGCATCATCCATTCGGCCTCGTCGATTCCGCGTAGCCCTGATACGCACAACATCGGATGTCCGACTTGCCCGAATCGCGAAGTATGGACATGTTCCCGGTGACGGTGTCACGACGCACAGCCGCTGGGAATCGACAACCGACAACACCCGTCAGCGCGGACAGAGCTCACCGCGCCGGCGGGCGCATCGGACGTCGTGCCCTCGGACGGTCCCAGACCGCCCGTCTGCTCGGTGGAAGGGGAGTAAATGCCCCGGACACTGGTCAGTGTCCAGGGCGGGGGAGCTCCCCCACCATCGAGCAGTCCCGGGGCCGGCGCGCCGGCCCCGGGAGGGCAACCCACCGTCCGGCCCCTCGGACGGCCAACGGGGGCGCTTGCGCCGCCCGGTATGTCGGCGTGCCATCGTGGGAGTCGCTTTTGCGACTCGCCCCTGGCACTCCACTTGACCGAGTGCTAAAGGCCCGCCTAGTCTCGCTTTGGCACCCTCGCACCGAGAGTGCCAGCGCGATACGGCCGGACCCTGGCACCCGCGACGACAGGTTCCGCAACCAGTTCCCATCGCCGATCCGTCACGCGAACGAAAGGTCACACATCGTGGCTACCGTTGCCATCAAGCCGCTCGAGGACCGCGTCGTCGTCAAGCCGCTCGACGCCGAGCAGACCACCGCCTCCGGCCTCGTCATCCCGGACACCGCCAAGGAGAAGCCGCAGGAGGGCGTCGTCCTGGCCGTGGGCCCGGGCCGCTGGGAGGACGGCAAGCGCGTCGAGCTCGACGTCAAGGAGGGCGACATCGTCCTCTACAGCAAGTACGGCGGCACCGAGGTCAAGTACAACAACGAGGAGTACCTCGTTCTGTCGGCGCGCGACCTGCTCGCGATCGTCAACAAGTAGCACCCGCCCGTCGCCCGACCACCGCCCCAGGTGGAGCGCGACGCGCCGCAGTACTTGATCAGCTGCATTTCCGCCCCGGGCGGCCGGGGACCCGGCCTTGAGCGCCGGGGCGGATTTTTCTTCTTCTTAAAGACAAGGAACGTACTCGCTCATGGCGAAGATGCTCGAATTCGACGAGGACGCCCGCCGCAAGCTTGAGCGCGGCGTCAACGCGCTCGCCGACGCGGTCAAGGTGACCATCGGCCCCAAGGGCCGCAACGTCGTCATCGACAAGAAGTTCGGCGCCCCGACCATCACCAACGACGGCGTGACCATCGCCCGTGAGGTCGAGCTCGAGGACCCGTACGAGAACCTCGGCGCGCAGCTGGCGAAGGAAGTCGCCACCAAGACCAACGACATCGCCGGTGACGGCACCACCACCGCGACCGTGCTGGCCCAGGCGATGGTGCGCGAGGGCCTGCGCAACGTCGCGGCCGGCGCGCAGCCGATCGCGCTCAAGCGCGGCATCGACGCGGCTGTCAAGGCCGTCGCCGAGCAGCTGCTGTCCACCGCCAAGCAGGTGGAGACCAAGGAGTCCATCGCCCAGGTCGGCGCGATCTCCGCGCAGGACAAGGCGATCGGCGACCTGATCGCCGAGGCCATGGACAAGGTCGGCAAGGACGGTGTGATCACCGTCGAAGAGTCGAACACCATGGGCCTGGAGCTTGAGTTCACCGAGGGCATGCAGTTCGACAAGGGCTACCTGTCGCCCTACATGGTGACCGACCAGGAGCGCATGGAAGCGATCCTGGAGGACCCCTACATCCTGATCAACCAGGGCAAGATCAGCTCCCTGAACGAGCTGCTGCCGCTGCTGGAGAAGGTCGCGCAGTCCCGCAAGCCGCTGCTGATCATCGCCGAGGACGTCGACGGCGAGGCGCTGTCCACGCTGGTCGTGAACAAGATCCGCGGCACCTTCACCTCGGTCGCGGTCAAGGCCCCGGCCTTCGGCGACCGTCGCAAGGCGATCCTGGAGGATCTGGCGATCCTGACCGGCGCGCAGGTCGTGGCGCCCGAGGTCGGTCTGAAGCTGGACCAGGTCGGCGTCGAGGTGCTCGGCACCGCCCGCCGCGTGACCGTCACCAAGGACGACACCACCGTCGTCGACGGTGCCGGCGACGCCTCGGCCGTGGCCGACCGCGTGAAGCAGATCAAGGCCGCGATCGAGACCACCGACTCCGACTGGGACCGCGAGAAGCTGCAGGAGCGCCTGGCCAAGCTGGCCGGCGGCGTCTGCGTCATCCGCGTCGGTGCGGCAACCGAGGTCGAGCTGAAGGAGAAGAAGCACCGTCTGGAGGACGCCATCTCCGCGACCCGTGCCGCGGTCGAGGAGGGCATCGTCTCCGGCGGCGGCTCCGCGCTGGTGCACGCCGTCTCGGTGCTGGACGGCGACCTGGGCCTGACCGGCGACGAGGCGACCGGCGTGCGCGTCGTGCGTCGTGCCGCGGTCGAGCCGCTGCGCTGGATCGCCGAGAACGCGGGCCTTGAGGGCTACGTCGTGACCGACAAGGTCGCGAACCTGCCCGTCGGCTCCGGCCTGAACGCGGCCACCGGCGAGTACGTGGACCTGGTCGCGGCCGGGGTCATCGACCCGGTCAAGGTCACCCGCTCCGCGCTGGCCAACGCCGCGTCCATCGCGTCGATGCTGCTCACGACCGAGACCCTGGTCGTCGAGAAGCCGGCGCCCAAGGAGGACGAGGGCCACTCGCACGGCGGCCACGGCCACAGCCACTAAGAACTGGCGGCGCTAAGGGCTCGCGAAGCTAAGAGTCCGCATCGCTAAGAGCTTGCTGGCTCAACAGTGAGCGCTGAGGGCGGCTCTATACGGAGAACTCCGTATAGAGCCGCCTTTCCACTGCTCGCCGTGCAGCCGGAACGACTACCCGAGCTGCGCGTGTTCCGCCGTCCTTACGGACTTCGGGAACCTGTGGAACCCAGCGGATCCACAATCCGCGCGGCTCTAGATGCAACTACTGCTTCGTCTTCGCCTTAGCCCGCACTCCAGCCGAAACCGTATTGGCTGGCCGCGTCATGGTCATCCCATTGCTCGGCGCAGTGGCCGGCGCACCAGAAGGCTTCGCCTGCAGCTTCACCGGCACCTTCGTCGACGGCTTCCGCGTCGGCTTCGAGTTCTTCGCCGAGGCCAGCGCCGCGAGCTTCGCAGCCCGTGCCACAGCCTTCTCGCGTGCGTAGTGTTCGTCGCGCTCTTCCTCGGTCATGCCGCCCCACACTCCATAGGGCTCATGTACCTGTAGCGCGTGCTCCCGGCATGGTTTGCATACCGGGCAGTGCAGACACACTTCCTTCGCGGCCTCCTCCCGCGAGGTCCGCGCCTGGCCGCGCTCGCCTTCCGGGTGGAAGAACAGGTCGCTGTCGGTACCGCGGCACGAGCCGCGCAACTGCCAGTCCCAGAAGTCCGCGTTCGGGCCCGGGAGACGGGACACGTCGGCCATGGCAAGCCCTTCCTTCCGTCGCCCACCCCCGCCGGCGAATCCGCAGGTCAGTCGTCCTGTTGTCGGACGACCGACGGCGAGTCGCTGGATGGAGTGGTCTTCGGCTGCATCGTGTTGGCCGCAGCCGCGGCGGGTGCATGATCCCGGTGAGAATGAGTCGGGAAATGCATCGGCGCCGCGGCGGCGGCCCTACCTCGTGGTGAACCAGGTGTCGGTTGTCCAATACCTGATCCGGCGAGCGGTCATTCCGATCATGCCCCGAACCGTGCTCGATTGTCACTGAGTTGCCGCAATCGACTACGGACTGTGAGCAACGGCACGGCGGTTGACCGCCGGTCGGAAGGAGAGGCACGGCGAAGTGATCGGGCTCCGCGAGGACGACGGCTGGGCGGAAGAAACGTGGGGGCGGGCCTTGGACGCCGGCCGGCCCCCCGAGAGCGGTGGCGGAGGCGGGCGTGGCGGCCGGGGCTCCCGGGACGAAGGCAACGGCAGAGGCGGCCGGGAGGGTCGAGACGGCAGGGGCGACCGCGACGAGCCGGAATCCGACCCGTCGGCACGCCCGGAGGACCGGCCCTGGACCCCGATCCCACGTCAGGCGAAGGCGGCCGACCCGGGCCTGATCCCGCCCCAGCGCCGTCTGAAAAAAACATCGCGGAGCGCGTAACGCTTTCGGGTGAAGCTCGTTTTCCATCTCGGAGTAACGATGGCCCGCGCCCCCGCCCGCCGCCCGTCCGCCTCGCCGGAGGCGCTTCGCGCAGCGGTCTGCAAAAGGGTGGGTGGCGAAGCGGCGCGAACCATCGACTACGGGGACCTGTCCGCCATAAGCTCAATAGGTGTCACAACCTCACGAATGTGGAGGCTTGACCAATGACGTCCATCCTAGTCTGCGACGACTCCCCGCTGGCCCGGGAGACGCTGCGACGCGCCGTGGCGACCGTGCCCGGCGTCGACAAGGTCACCACCGCCAACAGCGGCGAGGAAGTGCTGCGCCGGTGGACTGCCGACCGCTCCGACCTGGTCCTGATGGACGTGCGGATGCCGGGCCTGGGCGGTGTGGAGACCGTGCGCCGGCTGCTGTCCAACGACCCCAACGCCCGCGTGATCATGCTGACCATGGCCGAGGACCTGGACGGCGTGGCGCTCGCGGTGGCCACCGGTGCCCGCGGCTACCTGCACAAGGACGCCTCCCGCGCCGAGCTGCGCGCCACCGTCAGCCAGGCGCTGGCCGACCCGACCTGGCGGCTGGCCCCGCGCCGGCTGCGCCCGGCCGAGATCGGCGCCGTCCCGACCCTGACCGCGCGCGAGATCCAGGTGCTGGAGGGCATGAGCCACGGCCGCTCCAACGCCGAGATCGGCCGCGACCTGTTCCTCTCGGAAGACACGGTGAAGACCCATGCGCGCAGGCTGTTCAAGAAGCTCGGCGCCTCGGACCGCGCGCACGCTGTGGCGCTCGGGTTCCGCTGGGGCCTGGTCCGCTGAGGCCGGACCGGCCGGTACCGCGGCCGCCGTCCCCGGCGGGGGGTACGGCGCCTGGTGCCGGTGTGATTCCGAGCACGCCGGAGGCGATCATCCGTTGATCGGTTTGGTCGGGCCGGATTCCTGGGGGAAGATTGCTTATCGGTCCCCCTTGACATTCGGATGGTGACATGTCTGACGCCGGCCTGCCCGCCAAGTTCGCGACTCTCGGCCTGACCTACGACGACGTCCTGCTGGTGCCGGCCTACTCCGAAGTGGTGCCCACCGAGCTGAACACCGGGACCCGGCTGTCGCGCAACATCACCTTGAACGTGCCGCTGATCTCGGCGGCCATGGACACCGTCACCGAGGCGCGCATGGCCATCGCCATGGCCCGCCAGGGCGGCGTCGGCGTCCTGCACCGCAACCTGTCGATCGAGGCCCAGGCCGCGCAGGTGGACCTGGTCAAGCGCTCCGAGTCGGGCATGGTCACCCAGCCGGTGACCGTCGCGCCGGAGGCCACCTTGGCCGAGGTGGACGAGCTGTGCGCCAAGTACCGCATCTCCGGCCTGCCGGTGACCGCCACCGACGGCACCCTGCTGGGCATCATCACCAACCGCGACCTGCGCTTCGAGACGGACTCCTCGCGCCGGGTGGCCGATGTCATGACGCGCATGCCGCTGGTGACCGGCCCGGCCGGGATAAGCGGCGAGGACGCGATGAAGCTCCTGGCCAAGCACAAGATCGAGAAGCTGCCGCTGGTCACCGAGGACGGCAAGCTGTCCGGCCTGATCACCGTCAAGGACTTCGACAAGAGCGAGAAGTACCCGCTGGCCACCAAGGACGAGAACGGCCGGCTGCGCGTCGGCGCGGCGATCGGCTTCCTCGGCGACTCCTTCGAGCGCGCCCAGGCCCTGATGCAGGCCGGCGTCGACTTCCTGGTCATCGACAGCGCGCACGGCCACTCCAAGGTCGAGCTGGACATGATCGCCAAGGTCAAGGCCGAGGCCCCGCACATCGACGTGATCGCCGGCAACGTGGTCACCGCCGCCGGCGGCCGGGCGTTGATCGACGCCGGCGCCGACGCGATCAAGGTCGGCGTGGGCCCGGGCTCCATCTGCACTACGCGCGTAGTGGCCGGAGTCGGCATGCCTCAGGTGACCGCGGTCTATGAGGTCGCCGAGGCGGCCAGGGAGCACGGCGTCCCGGTGATCGCCGACGGCGGCCTGCAGTACTCCGGCGACATCGGCAAGGCCATCGCCGCCGGTGCCGACTCGGTGATGCTCGGCTCGCTGCTGGCCGGCTGCGAGGAGTCGCCCGGCGAGCTGCTGTTCATCAACGGCAAGCAGTTCAAGTCCTACCGCGGTATGGGCTCGCTCGGTGCTATGCAGTCCCGCGGAGAGAACAAGTCCTACTCCAAGGACCGCTACTTCCAGGGCGACGTGGAGTCCGACGAGAAGCTGATCGCCGAGGGCATCGAGGGCCAGGTGCCTTACCGCGGCCCGCTGGCGTCGGTGGTGCTGCAGCTGATCGGCGGCCTGCGCCAGTCGATGCTCTACTGCGGTGCGCACACCATCCCGCAGTTGCAGGACGCGCAGTTGGTCCGGATCACCGCCGCAGGCCTGCGCGAGAGCCATCCGCACGACATCCAGATGACGGTCGAGGCGCCGAACTACTCCAAGCGCTGACCACATAGAGCACTCCACGGCCCGACGCTGTAGCGTCGGGCCGTAAGTACGTCCGCAACAAGAGTTGAGGTATTCCAGGTGACCGAGGTCGAGATCGGGCGGGCCAAGCGTGGCCGCCGTGCCTACGGGTTCGACGATGTGGCGGTCGTCCCGTCACGCCGTACCCGGGACCCCGAAGAGGTCTCCATCGCCTGGCAGATCGACGCCTACCGGTTCGACACTCCGTTCATGGCCGCGCCGATGGACAGCGTCGTGTCCCCGGCGACCGCGATCCAGATCGGCAAGCTCGGCGGCCTGGGCGTCCTCAACCTCGAAGGCCTGTGGACCCGCTACGAGAACCCTGAGCCGCTTCTCCAGGAGATCGCGGACCTCCCCGCAGAGAGCTCCACGAAGCGTCTGCAGGAGATCTACAGCGCGCCGGTCCAGCCGGAGCTGATCTCCGCACGCATCAAGGAGATCCGCGCCGCGGGGGTCACCGTCGCGGGCGCACTGTCGCCGCAACTCACAGCGGAGTTCCACTCCGTAGCCGTCTCCGCAGGGCTGGACATGTTGGTCATCCGCGGGACCACGGTGTCCGCCGAGCACGTGTCGGCCAACGCCGAGCCGCTGAACCTCAAGCAGTTCATCTACGAGCTCGACATCCCGGTCGTCGTCGGCGGCTGCGCGACCTACCAGGCGGCCCTGCACCTGATGCGCGCCGGCGCGGCGGGCATCCTGGTCGGCTTCGGCGGCGGCTCAACCCAGACCACCCGCGACGTCCTCGGCATCGCCGTGCCGATGGCCTCCGCGGTCTCCGACGTGGCCGCCGCGCGCCGCGACTACCTGGACGAGTCCGGCGGCCGCTATGTGCACGTCGTCGCGGACGGCGCCATGGGCGTCTCCGGCGACATCACCAAGGCGATCGCCTGTGGCGCCGACGCCGTGATGATCGGCTCGCCGCTGGCCCGTGCCGCCGAGGCTCCGGGGCGAGGCTTCCACTGGGGTGCGGAGGCGCACCACGCATCCGTTCCGCGCGGGCACCGTACTGCGGTCGGCACTGTGGGGACTTTGGAGGAGATCCTGGTCGGCCCCTCCTCCTCTCCGGACGGCACGATGAACCTCGCCGGGGCACTGCGCCGAGCGATGGGAACCTGCGGCTACACCGAGCTCAAGGGTTTCCAGCGCGTCGAGGTCACTGTCGCGACCTGAGTCGCCCCTGCTCCCGGCCCTAGAGAGCGAACGCTTAAGCGAACCCCTCGGCGACCCTTGTGATCGGCTTCACGGGTGACGTGCCACATGTGATCGCGTGCAGTGCCCACTATTAGGGCAGGCTTATAGCGTGCGTAGTCTGCGGTTGGGTCCAGTAGAGCGGGAGGCGGCACTGTCCGCCATGGCCGAGCGCGAGCTCGATGTCGTGGTCGTGGGCGGTGGCGTCGTGGGTACCGGGACGGCGTTGGACGCCGCGACCCGGGGTCTGAGCGTGGGGTTGCTGGAGGCGCGGGACTGGGCGTCAGGGACGTCCTCCCGTTCCTCCAAACTCATCCACGGCGGTCTCCGTTATCTGGAGATGCTCGATTTCGGTTTGGTCCGCGAGGCGCTGAAGGAGCGCGGCCTGCTGCTGGAGCGGCTGGCCCCGCACCTGGTGCGTCCCGTGCCGTTCCTGTACCCGTTGACGGGCCGTGCGTGGGAACGCGTATACGCGGGTTCCGGCGTGGCGCTCTACGACGGGATGGCGACGTCGTCGAGCCACGGCAGAGGTCTGCCTCTACACCGCCAGCTGACGCGCCGAGCCGCCCTGCGCATCGCGCCGGCGCTTAAGCGTTCCTCGCTCGTCGGTGCGATCCAGTACTACGACGCACAGGTGGACGACGCGCGCTACGTCACCTTCCTCGCGCGTACGGCAGCGAGCTACGGCGCCCACGTGGCCTCCCGGGCCCGCGTCACCGGCTTCCTACGCGAAGGGGAGCGCGTCACCGGCGTCATCGTCAAGGACCTGGAGACCGGCAACACGCAGGAGATCCGCGCCAAGCAAGTGGTGAACGCGACCGGCGTGTGGACCGATGAGACACAGGCCCTGGTGGGGGAGCGCGGACGCTTCCATGTGCGTGCCTCCAAGGGCATCCACCTGGTCGTCCCCAAGGACCGCATCCAGTCCGCGACCGGACTCATCCTGCGCACTGAGAAGTCCGTGCTCTTCGTCATCCCGTGGGGACGGCACTGGATCATCGGGACGACCGACACAGACTGGACACTCGACAAGGCGCACCCCGCAGCCTCGCAGACGGACATCCAGTACCTGTTGGACCATGTGAACTCGGTCCTTAACGTTCCCCTGTCGCGGGCCGACGTAGAGGGCGTCTACGCAGGACTCCGTCCGCTCCTGGCCGGAGAATCCGACGAGACCTCGAAGCTGTCCCGGGAGCACGTCGTCGCGCACGTCGTCCCAGGCCTCGTCGTGGTCGCCGGCGGCAAGTACACGACCTACCGCGTGATGGCCGAGGACGCCGTGAACGCGGCCGTCCACGGCCTCGGCGGGGGCGTTCCCGCCTCGGTCACCGAGGACGTGCCGCTGCTCGGTGCAGACGGCTACAAGGCGCTGTGGAACAACCGCGGACGCATCGCCGAACGCAGCGGACTGCACGTCGCGCGCGTGGAGCACCTGCTGCGCCGCTACGGCTCGCTGATCGACGAGGTCCTGGACCTCACCGCCGAGAAGCCGGAGTTGGCCGAGCCCCTGCCCGGCGCGGAGGACTACCTCAAGGCGGAGGTCGTATATGCGGCCGCCGCAGAGGGTGCGCTGCACCTGGACGACGTCCTGGCCCGCCGCCTGCGCGTCTCCATCGAGACCTTCGACCGCGGTGTCAGTGCTGCCGAACCCACCGCGCGCCTCATCGCTCCGGTGCTGGGATGGACCGAGGAGCAGATCAAGCGTGAGGTCGAGCACTACGTGGCGCGCGTCGCCGCGGAGCGGGAGTCCCAGGAGCAGCCGGACGACGCCACCGCGGATGCAGCGCGGCTTGGCGCGCCGGACATCGTCCCGGTGATGTAGCCCGCGCTATAGAGATTCCCGAGGGATTCCCGGACAGATGGAGCCGTCCGGGAATCCCTTCGAGCCCGCGTGCTTTGATACCGGCATGAGCCTCTACGACATCCCGATCAACACCCTCGACGGCAAGCCGGCCTCCCTGAAGGACTACCAGGGCAAGGCCGTCCTCCTCGTCAACGTCGCCTCCCGCTGTGGCCTCACGCCTCAGTACGAGGGCCTGGAGCGCCTCCACGAGCGCTACGCGGACCGCGGTTTCACTGTCCTCGGCGTTCCCTGCAACCAGTTCGGGGGCCAGGAGCCCGGCACCTCTGAGGAGATCCAGGAGTTCTGCTCCGCGACTTATGGCGTGACCTTCCCGCTCACGGAGAAGATCGAAGTCAACGGCGATGACCGTCACGCCCTTTACACCGAGCTCACGAAGACGACCGACGCAGAGGGCAACAACGGCGACATCCAGTGGAACTTTGAAAAGTTCCTGATCAGTTCTGACGGCTCCGTCCTCAAGCGGTTCCGTCCGCGCACCGAGCCGGAGGCCCCGGAAGTGGTCGAAGCCATCGAAGCGGCGCTCCCGGCCTAGTGACGGGTAGTGACAGGCGCCGCTGATCACGCCAGGATGGCGCTATGCCGCATTGGACTCCGGAGGAAATGCCGGATCTGACGGGGCGAGTCGCCATGGTCACGGGGGCCAGTAGCGGTATCGGGTTCCAGACAGCGTTGGAACTCGCGCGTCACGGAGCCCGGACCCTGCTCGCCGTCCGTGATCCG
Source organism: Catenulispora sp. GAS73 (assembly GCF_041262085.1). Classification (NCBI taxonomy): domain Bacteria; kingdom Bacillati; phylum Actinomycetota; class Actinomycetes; order Catenulisporales; family Catenulisporaceae; genus Catenulispora; species Catenulispora sp. GAS73. Next base: position 253,568 of record NZ_JBGCCM010000002.1, on the reverse strand, counting down.
GAAAAAGGAGAGTCCGCGCGGGAGCGGATCGCCGCGGTGATCCCCTCCGCGCGTGGACTCGTCGAGGTCGTCCACGTCGACCTGGCGAGTCTGGACTCGATCGAGGACGCCGCCGCCGACCTGGCCGACCGCACGGCGGCGGTGGACATCCTGGTGAACAACGCGGGCGTGATGGTGCCGGACGGCAGCACCACCGCCGACGGGTTCGAGCTCCAGTTCGGGACCAACCACCTGGGCCACTTCGCGCTCACCGGCCGCCTGCTGCCGTTGTTGCTGGCCGCCGAGTCCGCGCGGATCGTCACGGTCTCCAGCCTCACCCACCGCAGAGCGCGGCCGATCTGGGACTTCGAACCGGCCACGGCGAACGCTAAGGAGTTCTACACAGAGGCCGAGTGGCACCGTCACCGTGTCTCTGCGTATGGCCGCTCCAAGCTCGCCAATCTGCTCTTCACGCGGGAGTTGGACCGTAAGGCGAAGCGCGCGCGGGTTTCCTTAGCCAGCGTCGCCGCGCATCCCGGCTATGCGGCGACCGGCCTGTTCGTGAAGACCTCCTTCAGCCGCCACCACCGTGTCGTCTCCGGCCTGTCGAACCTGGTGACCAGAGCGACTGGCCAGAGTGCTGCAACCGGCGCGTGGCCCTCTCTATACGCCGCCACGCATGTGGACCTCTTCGGTGGCGAGTACATCGGACCGCGCGGACCCGGGGAGATGCGTGGCGCGCCTGCCCCGGCCGCTATGAGCCTGATCGCCCAAGACGAATCCGTCGCCGCCATCTTGTGGGACCAGTCTGTCGCCGCCACTGGAGTGGGGTACGAGGAGCTGTCCCGCTGACCGGTCTGATGGTCCGGTGATGATCCGGTGCCGGCTCAAAAGATCCGCGAAAAAGGTGGGAACCGTCGTGCGAGTCGCTGCGTCCAAATGCCAGTGACAGTGTCGGCTAGGAGATGGAGCACAATGAAGCCCCTGGTGAAGACCGTGGCGACCACCGCCGTCGTGCTGGCGGGGCTCGCCGGGTGCGCCTCCCGTAGCTCGGGAGGCTCCAGCACGTCGGCAGCCGGCGCGGGGAGTGGCGGCTCTTCAACGTCGTCCTCCTCGTCCGCGGGCCAGACGTCGAGCACCTCCCCTTCGAGCACCGGCCAGACCGGCTCGCCGAACCCCTCGAACCCTTCGGGCCCCGCCACGGTGAAGTATGTCCCGCTGCAGGGCCTGTCGCTGCAGAAGGACGGCGTCACTCTGGTCACCGAGGTGAACTGGGGCGGGTGCAACGAACAGCCCACGCTCGTGATCAAGAGCCAGGACGCCTCCAAGGTCGTCATCGAGGAGAAGACCGTCTCGCACTACCGCGTCGGCGTCATGTGCCCCGACTTCTCCCGCGACGGCCAGGCCAGCGTGAAGCTCGACGCACCGCTGGGCTCGCGCCAGGTGATCGACGGCGTCAAGAACGTGGCCATCAGCGTCAGCTGAGGTCCGGCCCCCGAGCGTCGGGCCCCTTCCGTAGTGCCTGGGACAACGGAGGGGGCCCGACGTGCTTCCCGGAGCACGAACGCCTATAGCGGACAACGCTATGTGTCCGTCTGTAGGTCTCCCGTACGTCTCCCGTGTAGGACCCGTGCCAAGCGGTCTCCACATGTTGCTATGCATGGCTGACACCGGCGGGTTTTTCTGGGAGGCTCATCGCCATGACCGCCGACACCATCGACCCCGGCAACGGCATATCCGAGGACGCTCAGGACGTTCCGGCCGGCGCCGGTCCCCAGCAGGCCACCCGCCTCGACAGCATCCACTCCCGACTGTCCGCCGACCTGGTCGAGCGGCTCATCGGAAAGGTGGCCATCCACGGGGCGGTGGGCGGTCGAACGCAGTCCTACAGTCCGCTGACCGGTGAGCTCATCGCCGACTACCCCGCCAGCGCCCCGCAGGACGTGCGCGCCGCCTTCGCCAAGGCCCGGGCTGCGCAGCAGGAGTGGGGAAGCACGCACCTCTCGCACCGGACCGCAGTCGCCCGCCGCCTGCACGACCTGCTCCTGGAGCGCTCCGACCAGCTGCTCGACCTGGTGCAGATCGAGACCGGCAAGGCCCGCAAGCACGCAATGGACGAGATCCTGTCGGCGGCTACGGCGACCCGGCACTATGCGTACGCCTCCCGCGGATACATACGCAGCAAGCGTCGCCGCGGCGTCCTGCCCGTCCTGACGAAGGTCACCGAGAACCGCATCCCCAAGGGCGTCGTCGGCATCATCACGCCGTGGAACTATCCGCTGGCGCTCGCCGTCTCCGACGTCATACCGGCACTCATCGCGGGCAACGCAGTGGTGCACAAGCCGGACACGCAGACAGCGCTCACCGGGCTGCGCCTGCGTGAGCTGGCCGTACAGGCCGGGTTGCCGGAGGACCTGTGGCAGGTGGTCGTCGGCGACGGTCCGGTGGTCGGGCCTGCGGTGATCGCAGACGCTGACTACGTCGCCTTCACCGGTTCCACTGCTACCGGCCGCACAGTGGCACAGGCTGCGGCCTCCCGACTGATCGGTTGCTCGCTGGAGCTCGGCGGTAAGAACGCCATGCTCGTGCTCGATGACGCCGACATCGATAAGGCAGTGTCTGGAGCGGTACGCGGCTGCTTCTCCTCTGCAGGGCAGCTCTGCATATCTATAGAGCGCATATACGTGCACTACACCAAGTACGACGAGTTTCTGTCGCGGTTCCTTACAGAGGTCCGCGCTATGCGTCTGGGATCCGGTCTCGACTACACGGCGGACATGGGCTCGCTGACCAACACCAAGCAGCTTGAGAACGTGACGCTGCATGTGGAGGACGCAAAGGCGAAGGGCGCCAAGGTACTCGCCGGAGGACGCCGCCGTGCGGAGGTCGGCCCGCTGTTCTACGAGCCGACAGTGCTCGGAGACGTTAAGAACACCATGCGCGTCTATGGCGAGGAGACCTTCGGGCCGGTGGTGTCCGTGTACTCCTTCAAGAACGAAGGCGAAGCCATAGCGGACGCCAACAACACGCCCTATGGCCTGAACGCCTCTATGTGGACGCGCGACCATAAGCGTGCCCGCGAGATAGCGCGCCAGCTGCACGCCGGCACCGTGAACGTCAACGAGGCCTACGCCGCGGCCTGGGGGTCGGTCGACTCGCCGATGGGCGGCATGGGCCAGTCGGGCCTCGGGCGGCGGCACGGCGCCGAGGGCATCCTGCGCTTCACCGAGGCCCAGACCGCGGCCCGCCAGCGGCTGCTGCCGATCGCGCCCTGGTTCGGGATGTCGGAGCAGCGGTGGGGCACGCTGATGCTGCGTTCGCTGAAGCTTCTCAAGGTGCTGCGGATGAAGTAGCTGTTCGTGGATCGGCTGTCTCGCGAAGCGGTGCTTCGTGGGGCGGCCGTTCCGCAGAACGGGTGACGCCGCGACCGTTTGGTTCCGATTGTCGGTGCCGGGGGCTACGGTGGTGATCTGACGTCACCCAAGGTCACCGACCGCCTCCTCTGTGACGTCACCGCATCGCACCAGAGGGGATGGTGATCCGCATGACGGAACCCGCCTCGTCCGCCTTCGTTCCCGCACCCGGCGGCGCGGCGTCCGGGGGGCCGGCTCAGTTCGGCGCGACCCTGGACGTCATGGCTCAGGCCGCCGCGCACGTCGGCACGGTCAACGAGGAGATCGCCGCGCTGCTGGCCACGCTGCTGGCCCAGCTGGAGCCGATCGCCTCGACCTGGAAGGGCGCCGCCTCCGGTGCGTTCCAGAACCTGCACCAGCGCTGGAACGCCGACGCCCGCAAGCTCAACGCCGCGCTCGGCGGGATCGCCGAGTCCCTGTCCGGCACCCACCGCCGCTACTCGGCGGCTGAGGAGTCGAACACTACCGCCGTCAACCGCGTCGCCGGCCTGATCGGCTGAGGGGAGACTCGCGATGAGCTACGGAGGCGAGCTGCTCGTCCACGCCGAGACGCTGTCCTCGGCGTCGCAGAACGTGGCGGCGGCGCACAACGAGCTGAACAGCAAGCTGCACGATCTGCGGACCCTGCTGCAACCTCTGACGCAGACCTGGAGCGGCCAGGCGGCCGCGGACTACCAGGAACGACAGCGGCAGTGGGACCAGGCACAGGCGGATCTGAACGAGGTGCTGCAGCAGATCGGGAAGGTGCTGGAGGTCGCGCAGCAGCAGTACGGGGATGCCGAGCGAGCGAACATCGACGTGTGGGCTTAGGCGGCGCGCAGCGGCCTGTCGCGCGGCGTCACGGTGCGGCGTGCCGTCGGGCGTGCCGTGGGCGTCACCGTCGGCCGTCCGGGTCCGCATCACAAGACCGGCTGGACCGGAACGCGGACGCCGTGGCACGATGGCGCCATGCTTGCGAACCGCCGATTTTTTTATGGCTATGGACCTGGGTCCCTAGTCATCGTCGGCTGCTGAGCAGAACCAAGCCAACGAGCGCCTCGGACCCCTTCCGGTTCGGGGCGCTCGCCTTTGGTTCGGGGGCTGCCGGACCGGTGGGAGACCGGGCCGAGCCCGAGGAGCCCCGTCACATGACCGCCAGCGCCACCGCCAGCACCACCGCCGACTCCACGTCCGCCGGATCCACCGACTCTGCCGACCTCGCCGCGCCGGGGGAGTCCCTGGTGCCCGTATCTGTCCCTGTCCCTGGCCATGCAGCGGCCTCGCTGTCGGTTTCCGCCTCGGGCGGCTCCAGCGGCTCCGGTTCCAGCGGTTCCGGCGGCTCCGAGCACGTCGGCCAACCCACGCCGGCCGGCGTCCGGTCCGGCCGTACCCAGATCGATGACCTCGACGCCCGCATCCTCGCCCTGATCACCGAGCGCATCAGCACCGCCGCCGACATCCAGACCGCACGCATCGCGGAAGGCGGTCGTCGGCTGGACCTCAAGCGCGAGACCGAGATCATCGCCCGCTACCGGCAGGCGCTCGGCCGGCCCGGCGTGACGGTTGCGATGGCGGTCCTGGAATTGTGTCGAGGACGCGTCTGAGGTGGGCTTGAGGTATGCGTGGGATGCGTGTGGGGAGGGCCCGGGGCGCTGCGGGGCGCGTCGTGGGTGCCTTCCCCGAAAGCCCCACGAACCTTGTTCGCGAGCCGTAACCGCCGGGTCGCCGGATCGTTGAACCGCTCGAATCACCGGTGCGGATCGCGGAGCCCGGTCGGCGCTCCACGCTCATGCGCCCGACCGGTGAAGGCGATGTGGGACACCTCGCCGGTGCCAGTGGTCCACCGCAGGGGACAGCGGGCCGGCCACCAGGGAAAACGGCGGCTGCCCCGGGGACGCCCGGGACAGCCGCCGCAGCACCGCGTGAATCAGACGGTGTACTTCTCGACGATCTTGCCCAGCTTCGGCAGCGCCTTCTCGATGTTGTCGACGCCCTTCGGACGGACCTGCTCGTACGCCTTGCGCAGCGTCGCGCGGTCCGACTGCGCGGCCCGGTCGTCCGTCACACCCAGCAGCGCGTTCGACACCTCCGGCCCCCTCCCGGCCAGGTAGTCGCCGAACGACCCGCCACCGGCGGAAACGAAGTCCTCGTGGAACGGCTCCAGCCGCGCCACGAAGTCGTCGACCAGGGTGTCCACGGCATCCAGGATGATGCCGGACTTGAACGCGGTGACGACCTTGTAGGCGCCCTTCACCACCAGCCCCGAGTCCTTGACCTGCTCATCGATGAGCTGCACGCAGTCCTTCACGACCTGCGGGCGGTTGGTCGGATTGAGGAGGCTCTCCTGCAGAGTCTGTCCCATTGTTTATGTCCTCGAACGCGGTAGAGGGACGACCGCAACGGACCGGACGCACGGCCCGGGGCCCGACGTGCGGCCGAGTAGTGAGCGCTTAGGTTACCGTAACGCGCCCGGCCGCCAAGACGCGTTCCGCCACCTCGCCCTCAGATGTCTGAGACCCGGCCCCCACCCCCGCAACCCCGGAAAAACCCCACCCGCCCAACCCCACCACGCCCAAGCGCCCCCCTATCGTGTGACCGTGAGCACCCCGCAACCCCCGGCACCCCTGACCCCCGCCGAAGCAGCCGAAATCCTCGCCGAAAACTTCGCCCCCTGGATCCAAGCCCTCAACCTCAAAGTCGAGAAAACAACCCCCACCACCACAACCCTCCGCCTCCCCTGGATCCAAGCCCTCAACCTCAAAGTCGAGAAAACAACCCCCACCACCACAACCCTCCGCCTCCCCTGGAGCCAAGACCTCGCCCGCGAAGGCGGCACCCTCTGCGGCCAAGCCCTGATGGCAGCAGCCGACACAGCAACAGTCCTGGCCATCACCGCAGCCCGCGGCACCTTCTGCCCCATGACGACCGTCCAACAGAACACCACATTCCAGCGCCCGATCAAGGAAGCAGACGTCCTGATCACGGCCCACGTAACGAAGCTCGGCCGCACCCTGGCCTTCACGGACATCACGATGACCCCGGCACCGCCGACCGGCGAGGGAGCGGGCGAGGCGGAGGCAGAGCTGGCGGCGGGGACGGAGCAGAAAGAGGTACAGCTGGCCCCACCGGCAGCACACGCCACGACCGTGTACGCGCTCCTCGGCTGACCATCCGGCCCCGCCGCACCCACCAAAACAGTGGCGCAACCCCCACCGCGGACCTGATATCGTTTCTACGTCCCGAGCCCCCGTAGCTCAGGGGATAGAGCACCGCCCTCCGGAGGCGGGTGCGTAGGTTCGAATCCTACCGGGGGCACCGTCCAGATGGGCACGGACGAGGCATTTTCCTCGGTCGTGTCCATTTTTGCGTTGTTAACCTCTGAAATCAGAGGTGCCTCAAAATCTGTGGCCGCTGTGGCCGCAAGGAGCTTCTGTAGCTTCGGAAGCGTGCCAGCCGTGATCGTCACTGTGCAGTCCGCGCGGTTCTTCGCCTTGTCGAAACTGATCTTCAAACGGAACATCTCGAACAGCTTGCGCCGCAGGCCGTCGTTCATTGCGACGAGATCGATCGTGCCGATGGGTAGTCCGCGGATCAGGGTTGGATCCGTCAACGGGCGCCTTGTCTCATTCAGCTGCGTCAGCTTGGCGGCCAGTGCTGTCCGTTCTGCGCCCAGCTCGGCGACCCGTGCTTGGATGTCGCGGACGAACGCCTGGTCACCGTCGTCGGCCAGTTCCAGGGCTCGGATCTGGCGCGCACGACGGCTGTCGACGTCGGCGATGCTCTTTTCGAGGGCGGTGGTGCGCTGTTCCTGCTCGGCCGCCAGTACTTCCTCATGCCGGTCCATCAGCGCGTACAGCAAAGACTCGCGCTCCTCACCGAAGATGCGGGCTAGGAAGAAGCGGTTGATCCCGTCCAACAGCGGTTGCTCGCGGACGTACAACGTGGGCGGGTGGTCGTCAGGCCGGTGCTCGCGATCGGGGATGCAGGCGTAGTAGGAGTTGCCGTGGCGGACCTTTCCGAACATCGCGCGCTCGCACTCGGCGCAGTAGATGAACGATCGCAGGGGGTATGAGCGTGTGGTGTCGGGGTGTGAGTTGTCCCCGCTGGTCGCCCTTGATCTGGAAGTGCGCTGACTTACTCCGCCGGCCTGCGTGAACAGCTCGACGTTGACGATCGCCGGGTGTGTCGGTTCGGGGGACCAGACCCATTGGTCCGGCGCGTTGTAGCGGCCGGCCGCGCTCTTGGTCGCCCGACGGTTCCACACCATGTGGCCGGTGTACTTGGGGTTGTTGATGATGTCTCGTACCGACGATGGGGTCCAGCGTCCGAGCGCGCGTGCCGGATCCGGCGGCACTGGTGGCGGGTAGAGGATGAGGTCTGCATTCAGGCGGGCCGCGATCGCTTTGTAGCCGAGATGTTCCAGCGCCCGCCACTCGAAGATCCGCTGGACGACGAATGCCCTGGTCGGATCGATCATCAGCCTGGATTTGCTCTTTCCCTCTGCGCGGCGTGCCGGTACTGGATGCGGGATCTTGTCAGCGGCATATCCGTACGGCGGCTGGCCGACGTTGAAGCCCTGCCGGGTGTGTTCCTCGAAGCCGCCCCACGCCTTCTCCAGCATGTCCAGCACGTACCACTCAGCTACGCCCTGCTTCACTCGGCGCGTGAGAATCTGTGTGGCGCTCTGTGCAGATCGCCCGCTCAGCACGATCGGCTCGTCCGAGGCCAACAAGGGAATCCCGGCACGCTCCAGCCGATGCTCGATGAGCGTGCCGTAGTACGTCCGGCGGGCGATGCGATCTACGCTCTCACAGATCACCGCATCGAATCTGGCCAGCCCGCCTTCGGCTTCGGCGAGCAGGTCCTGGATACCGCCGTCGCGCGGTACGGGGATGTTCAGGTGCTCGTGGCCTCGGCCTTTGCCCCGATCGGTGAGATCTTTCCGGCCGGACTCGACATCGTAGAAGTACGCGACGATCACAGCTCCGTCGGGCAGGGCGTTCTCACAGTTGCGGAGCTGGCGCGGGATCGAGATGGTCGGGTCTTGCTGGTCCTCGGTCGATGTCCGGGCGAGCAGCGCGACGCGGATGTTGAGGCTTGGAGCTGGCCCAGGTGTTGTCGTCGGCGTGATCCCCGCCTGCTTCAGCCATCCTGGCGGGGGCCCGCCGCTCGTCGATTTTCCTCCGAAGACACCCATTCCAGTACCTCCATCACGATCTTTGCCTGCTCGATCCGCAGTGAATCTGCAAGGTCGCCGGTCACGATTTCCACGTGGAAGACGACCTGCGGCGAATCGGCTCTCTTGAACAGATCTTGACCGTAGGTTGTGTTCATCGATCCAGGCCACCGATGTCGATCTGATTAGCCCTCTCCGGGATCGTCGGTCCCGTATCCGGTCGATCGAATAGCAAGAGGCTGACGGCTGTGTTATAGGCGGTCTGGCGGTCAACCAGCGTGAATCCGACAGCGGTGAAGACTTCTTCGATCGCCCAGGGGATGTCGACGCTGGGGGCCGGCCAGCAGATGACGCCATAAAGGCTCTGAGCGGATGTGACCTGAGCGCAGCGAGACACGGCCGAGACCGAGCCCGCGATGAACTCGGCGATGTTTGAAGCGGTGCCCTTATCGTCGCCACGCAGGGTCGTTCCGGTTTGAGGCGCCGTCAGCACCATCGAGGCCTGGTGAGGGCGGACCTCGTCCGCCAGCATCCTGACGAGCGTGTCGACACTGCCCTTCACCACCGCCGCGAATCCTCCGCGACCTGAATCCGTGGCCCGCTCGATGCGGGTTCGCGCCATGTCCACCCAGTAGGGCTCATGTTCGACGCCGATGGCCATGCGGCCGGCGCGTACGGCCTCGACCAGGATGTCGCCTGAGCCGCAGATCGGGTCGAGGAGCAGGCCTTCTTTTTCGGTGTACGTGGTGATGGCGTGCTGCGCGAGTTCGGCGACGGAGCGTTGGTGGTTGGCATGCGGTCGCATATGCAGTTGTCCTTCGGAGAGTGGTGGGTGGTGTTCCGATCACTGCCGAAGTCCGGTTTCACGCCGTGAAACTGTCCGGCGCTTGCGCCGTTTCACTCCACTGGCCGCGCGCGGCTGCGTGAAATGAGCGTGAAAACCATCGCGAAAGCATGATCATCGATCTGATGTGGCGCCGTGGATGGCGTGGCGTAGACCGGCAGAACGAGTGAATCTCGTGCGGCGCGAGTTGACGGGCTCCCAAGCTCTCGACTGCGGGTCGTCAACGTGAAACGTCCAGGTCTACGTGATCTGGTTACGTTTCGCTGCTTGGCCGTCATCGGCCTGGCACCAGGCCGCGATGCGTAGGTAATACACGATGCGCGGTCGCTCTTGCCACTTTCTCGCGATAGATATTTGACCGCCGTGGTCGTAGCTGGAAAGGCAATCAACTTTCCGGCGACCACGGAGGTCAATGAAATGACGGGTAACACCGCTCTTGCGTCTGCATCGCGCGAATTCGATTCGCTGGTGGCGCTTCCGGTTCTCTTGGGCGGACGCTCATTCGGGGAAGATCGGGATCTGCGTCTCGACGAGGTCAAGGAACTTCTTCTCTCGCGCGCCACATCTCCTGCGATTCGCGATCTGATCTGGCGCGAGATCGTCAACAATGCACGTTCGGGTGACGGGATCTGGACTACGGTCGCGCTCGGCATGGCCGTGCCCGGTCTTGCAAATCTGGCGAAGCAGTTCGCCCGTGATTACGTCGACACGAGCTACGAGGACTTGTGCGCGGAGGTCGTGACGGCCTTCTTGGAAGCGCTGCGTACGGTCGATGTCGACCGGCCGGCGATTCTGACGCGGGCGTACTGGTCGACGTATCGCGCCGTCCGTCGGTCGGCGTACGCCGAGGTCCTTGCAGCCAGGGCCGTCGCAGCCGCGGCGACTGAAGCCCGCGTCGTGCCGGACGGCGGCCATCCGGACCTCGTTCTGATCAGGCTCGTCGGGGAGAGCGTCATCACCGATGCGGAGGCGAGCCTGATCTCTGCTGTGCGCCTGGACCGGCGGTCCCTGGGGGACGTCGCCGAGCTGCTGGGGATCAGCACGAACGCGGTCCTGCTGCGCCTGCGCAAGGCCGAGATGCGCGTCGCAGCCCATCTGACCGGCACCGCGGCGTGCTCTCGGAAGGCGTTCAAGCAGGGCCGAAAGAGTGAAGCCGTCGGCGGCCCGGACAGTTTCGGGGCACCTGACCGGACTTCCGTGGTCGAGGAGCCGCCAGGGATCCTCGCCGCCTGAGGCGGATCCGACGAAGGACGTTTTCAATGACTTCGAACCTCGCACCCCGTCCGCGCTCACCCCGACGGCCACCGAGCGCGGCGGTCTATCACCGACGTCGCGCGGTGCTGCTGCTGTTCGTCTCGGTCCTGCTGCTGGTCTTCGCTGCGACTCGCGCTCCGGCGGCGACCGCAGACCCGCATCCGGCCGTGATGGATCTGTCGAAGGTCGCGGACAACATCACCGGCTGGGTCGTCGGGATCCTCGCGGCGGTGGCGACGATGTTCCTCACGATCGGTGGGCTGCGCTATGTGATGGCGGGTGGCGATGCCGGTGAAGTCGAGAAGGCGAAGTCGTCGCTGAAGTCTGCGATGTATGGATACGGCCTCGCGATGCTGGCGCCGGCCGTTGTGCAGGTGTTGCAGACCATCGTCACGAAGAGCTGATCGACCGTGCCGGTGATCACGGCCAGCGTGCACAGCCTGGTCCGTTTCACGGTCCTGGCCGTGGTCGTGCTGGGGATGGTCGTGGGGCTTGGCGCAGGAGCCGCGTTCGCGGAGCCGGCGCCGAGCCCGCCTGTCCCATCTCCTGCGGTGCCGTCGCCGCTGCCCGGGATCTACGGCCCCGGCTTCACCCCGGACTCCTCGGTGCCGCCGCCGACTGGTCCGCTGCCGGGCCAGGATGCGCCGGGACCGCAGGACCCTGGCTTCTTCGACATCCCGGGCCAGATCGAGAAGGCGATCGACACCTGGTTCGGAAACCTGGTCAAGCAGGCCCTGGAACCTGTCCTGAAGCTGCTTGGGAGCACGCTGCTGGCGTCACCGAACCTCACCGACGGCCGGGTCAGACAAATCTGGGAGGGCGTGCTCGTCACGACGAACGTCGTCTACGTCCTCTTCGTACTGGCCGGAGCCCTGATCGTCATGGGCCACGACACCGTCCAGTCCCGCTACAGCCTCAAGGAGATCGTTCCACGCCTGGTAATCGGTGTGATCGCCTCCAACGCCTCGCTGTGGTTGATCAATCAGCTGATCGGTGTCGCGAACGCGTTGTCGGCGGCGCTGATGGCCGGCCCCGTCTCCGCAGAGGGTGTCGGCAACGTGCTGACTTCGACCTTGATGGACAATGTGCTGCTGTTCGGCGCGGGCAACCTGTTCATGGTGCTCATCGGCTTGGCAATCGCCGTGCTGGGCGTCGCGCTGCTGATCACGTACCTGCTCCGGTCGGCCACGCTCGTCGTGTTGACCGCCGGTGCACCGCTGGCCTTCGCGTTTCACGCGCTGCCCCAGACCGAGGGCGTAGCCAAGCTCTGGTGGCGGGCGCTCTTCGGATGCGGCGCGATCCAGGTCCTGCAAGCACTCGTCCTGGACACGAGCATCCAGATCTTCTTCGATCCGCAGGCGACGAACGTCATCGGGCTCCCGACCGGCGGTGGCCTCGTCGATCTGCTGGTGTGTCTGTGCCTGTTCGTCGTGCTGCTGAAGATCCCCGGCTGGGTGCAGCGAGTCGTGATGGGACGCTCGCCCTTTCACCCGAGCATGGCCGGCAGCATGGCCCGAGCCTTCATCTACTACAAGACCTGGGGCCTGCTACGGGGCGGTGGCATCCGGATGCCACGACGGAGCAGCAGTACGGGTGGTCCCCGACGTTCCGGGCCACCTCCAGGCGGCGCGATCACGCCGATGCGCGGGCCGCGTCCCGGTGGCGGGGGTGGCGGGCTCGGGGGTTGGCGTCCGCGCCCGCCGACGATGACCGCCACTCAGGAGCCACCGCCTCCTGGCTCGCCGCCGCCGAGTCCTTCGCGCGGTCCGCGCCCGCCGGGGCCTGCTCCGCTGCCGCCGCCCGGCCCGGTCCGCCGCCCGCTGGCTCTGCCGCCCGGCCGCAGCGCGCGGCTGGACCAGCGGCACCGGGCCACGGTCGCGAACCCCCCGCGCCACGGCGAGCAGACCGCCCTGTTCTCGGCTCCTGAATCCCCGCCGCGTCCTCGACCGCCGGAGGCGCCGACCCCACCGACTTCGCCGAAGCCGCCGAGCCCGCCGACACCGCAAGGAACTCGAACCCGTGGCAGACCACCTCGATGACGACGCGATCCCGATCGTCCGCATCCCGGCCGACGTCGACCAGCCCGACAAGATCGTGGCCGGGCTCACTGCCCGCCAGCTCGCGGTACTCGGCACGACCACCTTGGTGCTTTGGCTCGGCTATCAGGCCTGCTGCCACCTCGTGCCGCCGATTCCGTACCTGTTGGCTTCGGCCCCGGTCCTGCTCGGCACCGCCGTCGCCGTCACGATGAAGCGCGACGGTGTACCGCTGGACCGCCTACTCGGCGCCTGGGTCAGGTACAAGCGGACGTCGCCTCGGCAGGTTTTGGCGCCAGAGGGGCTTCCCGAGGTGCCCAAGCGCCTGGCGAAGTCGCCTCGCACTCGGCCGGCGCCGTTCGTCTCGCCAGTACGCGAAGTAGCCGAGGCCGGAGTGCTGGACCTCGGTTCCGACGGCGTCAGCGCCCTGGCCCGGTGTTCGATGGTGAACCTCTCTCTGCGGTCGCCGCGCGAGCAGAGCGTCCTGCTGGCCGGGTTCGCTCGCTGGCTCAACAGTCTGACCGGCCGGACCGCCATCAACGTGCGGAGCCGACCAGCTGACCTGTCCGGGGTCTGTGACTCGCTACTGAATCAGGCTGCCGGCCTTCAGAACGAGGCCCTGCGTGCCGCTGCCTCCGAGCACGCGAACTTCATCGCCCATCTCGTCGCCGACGAGCAGCTACTGACACGCGAAGTGATCGTCGCCGTGCACGAGCCTTCCAAGGCCGCGGCGTCCCGTCTCCACCGTCGGCTTGAAGACGCTGATTCGCTGCTTGGCTGCGCTGATATCGCCGTGGACCCACTGCCCGAGTCCGCAGCCACTGCCTTGATCAACGACGCATACAACCCGGCTCCGGCAGGGCTGCGCGACATGGCCTGGGAGGAAGTCCTGTGATCCCAAACCCGCTTTCGGCTCGCGGCAGAGGTGCCTCCTCATGGTTCGGCCCGTCGAGCTTGGCGATCGAGCCGCGGAGGTTGAGCATCGGAGACGGCTTCGCGACGAGCTTCGCCGTCGCCGACTACCCGGCCGACGTCATGCCGGGCTGGCTCGACCCGCTCACCTCCTACGCGGGCCGCCTCGACCTGGCGCTCCACATCGAACCGGTTCCGTCGGGCGAGGCCGCCGACCGCCTGCGCCGTCAACGAGCCCGGCTGGAATCGACCCGTCGCCGCGGCTTCGAACGAGCGTCGCTCGACGATCCCGACCTGGAATCCGCTGCCGCCGACGCGCGAGAACTCGCTTACCGGGTCTCCTCCGGGTCGGGGAAGTTGTTCCGCGTCGGGATCTACCTGACCGTGCACGCGGGCAGCGCGACGGAGCTGGAGGTCGAGGCTGCTCGCGTCCGGGCCGTGGCCGACAGCATGCTGCTCAAGCTCGTTCCCCTGACCTACCGCGCCATGGAAGGCTGGTGCGCGACCCTGCCGCTCGGGATCGACACCGTTCTCCTGCGCAGAACCTTCGACACAGAAGCCCTCGCTACCTGCTTCCCCTTCGCGTCCACCGACCTGCCGCTGCCCCGCGAGACCGACTCGGCAGTCCTCGTCGGCGCCAACGCGACCGGGGCCGGCGTCGTCTTGTGGGACCGCTGGAGTCTGCCCAACTTCAACTCCGTGACCCTCGCGTCGTCCGGGGCAGGCAAGTCGTACGCGACGAAGCTGGACGTACTGCGCTCCCTCTATCGCGGCGTCCGGGTCTTGGTCGTCGACCCTGAAGACGAATACGACCGAGTCGCGGCAGCCGTCGGCGGCACACGCATCGCGCTCGGCCTCGACGGCGTTCGCATCAACCCTTTCGACCTCCCACCAGCCGCCGCCCGCACCCCCGACGCGCTGAAGCGGCGGGCGCTGTTCGCGCAGACTGTCGTCGCCGTCCTCCTAGGAACATCGCTCTCGGCCGACGAGCGCGCGGCTCTCGACGCAGCAGTCCTCGACGCGTACGCGGCCAAGGGAATCACCGACGATCCAGCGACGCACGACTTGCTGGCCCCGACCCTCGCCGACGTTGTCGAAGCGCTCCGGACTGCAGAACCCGCGGCCGCCATCTCGCTCGCCGAGCGATTGACTCCGCACACCCGCGGCTCCTTCGGCGGCCTGTTCAACGGCCCGACGACCGTCGAGACCGGCAGCCACCTCACCGTGTTCGCGCTCCGTCACCTGCCGGACGAGCTGCGTGCAGCCGGCATTCTGCTGACCCTCGATGTCATCTGGCGTGAAGTCTCCGACCTGAACCGCAGCATGCGGCGCCTGGTCGTGGTCGACGAGGCATGGCAGCTCATGGCCGTGCCTGACGGCGCGCGGTTCCTGTTCCGCATGGCCAAGTCCGCACGCAAGTACTGGGCCGGCCTCGCAGTGGTGTCGCAGGACGTCGGAGACTTCCTCAACACCGACCTCGGCATGGCCGTTGTGGCGAACGCAGCCACGCAGATCCTTCTGCGTCAGGCGCCACAGTCCATCGACCACGTGGCCAGTGCCTTCCGGCTGTCGGCGGGGGAGCGGAGCTTCGTCCTGACGGCGTCCCGGGGCCAGGGACTCGTGATGTCCGGGACCACGCGAGCGGCTTTTACCGCCGTTGCTTCACCCTTTGAACACCGCCTCGTGACGACTGATCCCGAAGAGGTTGCTGCACTCGGCCGTGTGGCGAGCGGCGATGAGGAGGCCCTTTGAGCTCCGTGAGCGATCCGCTGGGCCAACTCTTGGCACGCGTCGAGCACCTCAGGTCCGTTGGCTCGGTCTACGCCGCTGGCTGGTGGCCACAGGCCACTGCGGCACTCGGTTCCGGAGCTACGGCATCAACCGCCGGCCGGCACTGGGCCTGCCGACTTCGGATCCGCGCCCAACTACGCGAGGCCAGGCTGATCCGGATCCTGCTGCCAGCCTCCGTCGATCAGCACTCCGGCACGGCGTTCTGGGCGAACCTGCACGGCCTGGTGCGTCCGCCACGGCGCCGGATCTGGCCAGGACAGCCCCATCTGTCGTTCGAGTACTCGTTCAGCTCCGCCGGCGTGCACATCCAAATGTGGGTTCCGGGCAGCGTTCCTCCCAGCATGATCGAGCGAGCGATCGAAGCGGCCTGGCCCGGCGCGCAGACTGAGACCGTGCTGTCGGCGGGTGCCCCTGTCCCGAGCCAGCCGCAGCTGGTCCGGGCGGTCGGCGGCCGTCTTCGTCTTGCCCGGCAAGAGATCCACCCGCTACAGGACCGGTATTCGAGCGACCCGCTGCGGGCGCTTCTCGGCGCATGCGCCGATCTCGGGACACGCGAGCACGCCGCCGTTCAGGTCTTGGCACGACCCGCCGCCGGCCGTCGGCTTCGGAGGTTCCGCAGTGCCTTGCGCTCCTTTCGGAAGGCGCCGACTTCGCGGAATTCGGTGAAGACCACCCTGTTCGATCTGACGACGCCGGGGCTGCGAGGTAAGACGACCACGGTCCGCGCCGATCTGGAGCACTCTGCAGAGCTCCGTGCCGCGATGGCCAAGAGCGTGGGACCGCTGTGGGAGACAGTCGTCTACTACGTGGTCACGACGACGGCTCCGGCCTCCACGACAGCTGCTGAGCGGCGTTCGGATGTCGGCCGACTACGAGGCCTTGCGCACGCGATCGCCTCGTCCTACGCCGTCCACGCCGAACGCAACTGGTGGGCGCGCAAGCCCATGCCCGGCCTCGTTCGAGCCGTCACCGAGCGCCGCTTCGTCCGCGGAGACCTGCTCAATCTGACCGAGCTGGCAGCGATCGCGCATCTGCCGTTCGACCCTGACGCACCAGGCATCAGCCGAGCCGGCGCGAGGTCGGTCCCGGTCCCGCCTGCAATCCCTGGTCCGTCGTCGATGGCGAAGCCACTCGGTCGGTCCGACGCGGGCGGCGCACGCCAGATCGGTCTCGGCGTCGCGGAGGCGCGGCAGCATCTGCACATCGTCGGCAAGACCGGCTGCGGCAAGTCGTCCCTGCTGGCGAATCTGGCGCTGGCCGATGTCGAGGCCGGTCGCGGAGCCGTCGTCATCGATCCGAAGGGCGATCTGGTGAGGGCTGTGCTGGAACGGCTTCCGGAGCGGGCCGTTGGGCGCACCGTGCTCATCGATCCGGAGTACGACGGAATCCGGCCCACGATGAACGTCCTGCGCGTGGAGAACAACCATGAGATTCCATTGGTCGTCGACAACCTCGTGGGCATCTTCCACAAGATTTATGGTGCGTACTGGGGCCCGCGCACCGACGACATCCTTCGCTCGACTGCACTGACGCTCCTCAAGAGCCGGAGTCCAGGTCACCCGCCGACATTGATGGACATCCCGGCCCTTCTGACCGCTGGCGACGCTGCCCGCTCGGCCATCACGTCCCGAGTCCAGGACCCGATGCTCGGCAGCTTCTGGGACTGGTACTCGCAGCTCTCTGACGGAGCCCGGGCGCAGGTCATCGGGCCGTTGATGAACAAGCTGCGGGCCTTCCTGCTGCGCGACTTCGTGAGGCAGACCGTTGCCGCGCCGACGTCGAACTTCGACATGGCGAAGGTTCTGAACGGCGGCGTCCTGCTTGTCCGGATCCCGAAGGGCGTCCTCGGCGACGAAACCACAAGGCTGCTCGGCTCGTTGGCCGTGGCTGGCGTGTGGCAGAAGGTTCAGGCTCGGGCGCGGCAACTGGAAGCCGATCGTGCGGACAGTGCGCTCTACCTCGACGAGGGGCAGAACTTCTTGACGCTGGCCCATCCGTTGGAGGACATGTTCGCCGAGGCCCGCGCCTACCGCCTCTCGATCACCTTCGCGCATCAGAACCTCGGCCAGCTCTCGACCGAGCTTCGCGAGACCTTGTCGGCGAATGCTCGGACGAAGGTCTACTTCAACGCCTCACCCGAGGACTCGCGGTTGATGGAGCGGCACACAGTCCCGACGCTCACTGCCTACGACCTGTCCAATCTCGGGGAGTTCCAGGCAGCTGCCCGATTGGTGACCGGCGGACAGGAATCCCGAGCCTTCACCTTCAGGACCGCGCCGCTCTCGGAGGCAGTTCCCGGCAGGGCCGAAGCCGTCCTGGCAGCTGCCGCCGCGCAGTGGCCGGCGGCAGCGAAGACTCCGACGCCTCGACTCGTTGCCGACCCCCGCACGCCACGCGGCCTCGACGACACGCTCGAACTCGACCTCGATCCCGAATCGCTTCGTCAGGCAGGTGGTTCAGCATGAAGATCAACCAACGGGCCGAGCTCGCCGCTGCGAACAGGCTCACTGAACGTGATCGCCAGATTCTGCACCTGCTCGGACAGCACCAGGTGCTCACCACCCACCAGATCACCCACGCCTTCTTCGAGAACTCACGGGTCGCCCGTCGACGCATTCAGGTTCTCCACGGAGTTGGCCTGCTGGACTGCTTCCGGCCCCCGCTGCAGGTCGGGACCAACCCGAAGCACTGTGTCCTGACTGCGCTCGGGGCTCAAGCTGTCGCGAGTTTCGATCAGGAGTGGGGCCTGGTACCGCCACGTGCCGTCTTGGCGGAGAAGATCGCACTGCGGCCCGACCTCAAGCATCTCGTTGGCGTGAATGGCGTCTTCTGCAGCTTGCTCGGCGCCGCGCGCGAAACTCGTGAGGCGAGCCTGGACCTGTGGCTGTCCGAACGGGCGTGTGCGAAAGCCTGGGGAACCTACGTCCGCCCCGACGGGTTCGGCCGGTGGCGCGAAGGCACACGCAGCGTCGACTTCTTCCTCGAATACGACACCGGCGTCGAGAACAGCGCCCAGATCCTCGCCAAGCTCCCCGGCTATGAAGCCATGACCGCCGCAACCGGCATCAGCACACCGGTCCTGTTCTGGCTCCACTCCTCTCGCCGCGAACAAGGGCTGCATCACCGTCTGGCCCGCGCGGGATCGCCTGTCCCGATTGCCACGGCAAGCGGTGACTCGACAGCGGCTGCCCCTGCGAATGTCGTTTGGCGGCGCGTCGGCGCCGCTGCTGATGATCCTGTCCGTCTCATCGACCTCGCTGGCGGTGCCGCCAGCTCCGGGGGACGTCTGTGACGGCAGGACGTATCGCGGTGGGAGCTTCGGCCGCGCTGCTCCTTCTGGTGACTCTGCTGTCCGCTGCGGCGGCCGCCGTCGTCGAGTCGATGACCTCCTCGCTGGATGTGTTCAGCGTGTCTTCCAGTCCTGGAAGCAGTCGTATCTCTGACGCGGACGGTGAGATCCCGCTGCGTATGTATGAGCTCTACCACGACGCTGCGGCGACCTGTCCCGGCTTGTCGTGGGCCGTGCTGGCGGGCTTCGGGAAAGTAGCGTCAGACCACGGTCGTCACCTGAGCGACCGGGGACTCATGGGGATCACCACAAGCCAGTTCCAACAGCATGCCGACCCGATCCCCGCCGGCGGTGCATCGCCCGCCTCACCACTCGATCCGGTCGACCAGGTCTACGCGGCAGCCAGAACAATATGCGCTTCCGGACCGGCTACCGACCTCACCGCAGTGGTGCGCCGAGCAACGGCCGATCCAGCATCCGCGGTCCGGATCATCGAACTCGCCGACGTCTACCGCCGCGCCCCCAGCAGCACCTCGTTCATCGCCGTCGCCGCCCGCTCCGCCCCGACCGCAGCGGCACGCCTCGCGCTCGAATACGCGGGAGCCCAGATGGGCCTGCCCTACGTCTGGGGCGGCGACGGCCTTGACCGGGGAGGAGTCGGCTTCGACTGCTCGGGACTCACCCAGAGCGCGTATCAGGCCGCCGGTATCGCCATTCCCCGGACGGCCACAGATCAGTTCAAGACGGGACGGCCCGTCGCCACGGCTGATCTGCGCGGCGGCGATTTGGTCTTCTACGGCGACCCGAACGGCTTCCTGCATCACGTGGCGATATACGTGGGGGCTGGGCTCGTTATTGACGCGCCCCATCCCGGAGCTGTCGTTCGCCTGGATCCGGTCGCGGCCGACGACTATGCAGGTGCCCGGCGTGAGCAGTGACTCTCCACCCGACTGCTTGAATTGCCGGGGTGATCACGCCAGCCATTTGAAAATCTCGGCGCATTGGGGGCCGATGTGCGAGATATGATTGTGGAGCTAACCTTGAAAGCATTGTCGTTCGCTTGTCCGCGCGCACATAGAGTCGCGCGATTGGCGAATATCGAGCCGCCCTAGGCAATGCGCCTAACTGTCCGATTGGTCGTAGAACCATGCTACGCAACTGAAGAACTCAACGTGGACCCGGACGGCCTGCTCTGCTACCCGGTCCGAAGGTGTGCCGTTGGGTGTCCGCTTAGACCGGACCACCTAGCGGCAACATAAAACAGCTGGTAGGGGGCATGTTTTCACGCCCTTGCGGAACTCGGGCCGATCGTGGCTTCCCGATGAAGTGTCGTCAGCCGGCTCGCCCCAGCCTTGGCCTGCTTGCCATCCGGCTCACTCCAGCTCTACTTTTCATAAACAATCTGCGATTGTTTATGAAAAGTATTCACCTCGCTTGCCGGCGATGCGTTTTTGCATTCTCGCATTCCGGCTTCTATCGAGTCAAAAACTCGTGCTCCAAATGGGTGAAGAAAAGCACTGTTTGGGCTTGATTGGGCGGTTTCAATGGTGAATGATGGGTATATCAAGAAGTGAGGGGAACGGGAGAACGTCGAATCCCAGAAAGGGCTCGGCAAGCGCGCTCCAACGCGCTCACCGAGCGACGGGCTCCCTGACCGCTCCGCAAGACACCGTCAAACGCCCAGCAAGGAGCAGCCATGAACCCTGACCACATTCTCTCTCAGCTGCGCGAGCTTTCCGCGCACGCCATGCTGAAGAAGACCGAACCGCCTCGCGGCGGCTGCCAGTCCCCTGACTGCGGGCACAAGTACCGCGCCGAGACGATGGCCGCGCGGTTCCTAGAGCTGGACGAATCGCTGTCCCACGGCGGCATCTACCCGACCGACTGGGCCACTCCGCTGATCCCGGCACAGCGCACCAAGCGCTGATCCCCCCGCGCGGCCTGACGCCGCGCCCTTTAGACCGGCCGCCGGGCCGACCCCTTCCCCCTAGAGCCCGGCGGCCGTCCCTCCCCACCACTTCAACGTGCGGCGGCGCAGCCATGCCCGAAAACGGCTGGCGCGTCCCGGAACGGAGCTTCGTCATGCCTGTTTTCACTCCTGAGCAGCAGCCGGACATCTGGCCTCTGCTGCGCGCGGCCGGTTTCCAGCAACGCCAGGTGCCTGCGCGAGCCGGTGCGCGTACGCAAGCACCGATGCGCATGTTCTACCAGGCCCCGGATCACCTCGTGGTGCTTCTGGAGTACGTCGTTCAGCGTCCGGCGGGAGGCGTCAAGGTGGCTGAACTCGCCGTCTATCCCGAGTTGTCCGATCTGCGGGTGGCGACGGCTCCTCCCGTGGAGCGTGCTCACGCCCGGTTCTTCGCGGTCCCGTTCGAGCCGCGTACGCCGGTCTCCGTGATCGGCGCTGCCACCATCGCGGCGCTGACGGTGAGCGTCCCGCGCCGGACCAAGCGGTACTGAGGAAAGGAACGAACACCATGACCTCAGCACGTATCGCAAAGACGGCCGTGGCACAGTCCGTCCTCCTGATCGAAGAGTTCATCACACGCGGCTGGACCGCGAATCAGCATCCAGTACGCGACGACGCCGACCTGTCGCAGGCAGCGCTCCTGACGCCTCCGAGCGGGGCCGTGCCGGTGAAGCTCGCGATCGTCACCGAGCCGAACGGCGGGGCCAAGCTCGCGGAGTTCATCTACGAGCCGACGCGCGGCACGGGCAAGGGGAGTAGCAGCGCGCGCTGCTACTGGCGCATGAGCATCTTCGACGCCCCAGCTTCGGCGATCCTCGCTGCAGCGCGTGTCGCGATCACCGATGAGCATGGCCGGACCTTCAACACCGCCACTTACGAGGGGTGGGAGGCCTGCTCCACCCACACCGCCAGTGGTCATCTGGCGTCAACCACTTTCGTCCATCCGACCGGACAGGTGGCGGCTTCCTACCACTATCCGGACGTGCCGGGGGAGTGCGGCGCCTGGCTGATCTACGGCCCAGTCTGCTACGCGGACGCCACCGGCCATACGCCCGGACCCGTCATCCGCGCGTTCGCGGAGAACCTTCTCACCAGCTGACCTCCTGCCGCCGGGCGCAGGAGCGCCCGGCGGCTCCTGAACGCAAGGGAGCCACCCTGTGATGGAACTCAACTCGGATGTACAGCGGTACATCAGCGAATCCCTGATGGCCGACCTTTGGCAGACACGCCAGATCGCGCACCCGAGCTACCCCGGGTCCAAGTGGGTCCTCGTGGGCCCGCAGCATCGCGGACGCCTGGTGATGATGACCGATCTATTCGAGGCGAGCGCTCGCCTGGCGGTCAGCGGCGCTCCGCTCTCCGGACACGTCGCGCCGGATTGGCACCTTGAGGCACGCTTCGCATCGGCCGAAATGATTCTGGCTATGGCGCGGGTCGCCGAAACCGCCTCGAACGCGGAGCCGGTCGCGTGGTCGCAGCATCTTCTGAACCGGCGCCTGCGTGCGGTCGGTTGGAACCGCGTCACCGGACGAATTCGTGCCCTGTTCGGCTCTACGGCGGAGTGGGAGAGCCCGGGCGGCAACTACCGGCTCAAAGTGTCGGTTCATCCCGAACGCCGCGCCCGAACCGCTGAGCTGTGGGGCCCCGAGGCCCTGGTCTCGATCGGGGCGACTACCCCGGTCGCGGTCGTGGTCAGCCTCGCCGAAGCCATCTCCGGCAAGCGGTTCGACAACGGGAAGGGTGTTGCCTGATGTGCCCGGACGCGACTGATCTCGCTCTGCTGAAGTACCTGGAAGGTGAGCCCGAAGTCGTGCGCTCTGCGGCCGGTCTGTGCGGTGCTGCCGCACGGTTCCGGGCAACGCAGGCTGCGCTCACGGCCGCCAACACGCGCCTGTTGGCTGCGCTGGCCGAGGCCGGGGTGCCGACGAAGGACCGCGCACAGATCGCGTGCGCGTTCGTGTTCCTCAACCACCGAGTCTGCGAAGTCAGCAACGCGGCTCACGCGGAGGACGGCGGGGACGATGAACTCTGACCAGAGGGCGAAGCGGCGGACAGATCTCGGTGCGGTCCACACGATGCCTACCCGGGACGAGATCCGAGATCAGCAGCCGACTGCCACGTCGGCTCCGGGCGGCCCCGGTGCCGTTCCGCGCGTTCTGCTCACCGCTGGCGAGCAAGCGGCTCACGTCGTGTCAGAAAGCTGCGTGAACTTCACGCTGCCTGGAGGCGGCGCCGTGCTCATGACGGTGCCGACGGCGCTTTCGAAGCGGGATGCGTTGTTCGCGGCCTGCATCGTCCGGGACTTCGTCACGTCGCTCGCTGAACGGATGAACGCCTAGCGGTTTCTCGGTGGGCCCGGCCGGACCGGTCGGGCCCACCGATCCCGCCCGCGTGACCGTCCAGAACGACCAATGGCCGGAGGAACCCGTGAACCTTTTCGCCCGCTCCACCCGCTCTGCGGTGGTACCGACGACGTCGCCAACCGACCCGCCGCCGATCGAAACGCCCCGCTCGGTCCTGATCGCGCTCCGGCTCGGCGGGACGGTGTCGTTGATCGCGATCGCCGTGATCAGCTTCGACGTCCTGACCGATCTCGGCCGTCAAGCAGGCCTGCACCGGCTGGCCGAACTCTTCCCGCTCGCCGTGGACGCGTACGCCGCCTCAACGCTCTACACCGCCTACCGCCTCCCCGCCGGTCATCCCGCGCGCGACCAGGCGAAACGCACCGCGCGGTACGCCCTCGCGCTCACCGTCTGCTGCAACGTCCTCGACCACGCCCTGGCGCTGGCCGGCTTCCTGATCCCCACGATCGTTCGTGATCTGATCCTGGTAGTCGTTGCCTCGCTGCCGCAGCTGGTCGCGGATCGGGAGCTTGACTTGCTGGTCGCCGTCACTGCCCATGGGCAACGCGGACAGGCGAGCGGCTGCCGTGTTCCCGGCGAGGAATCGGACGCTTCTGTGGACGATACAGCCGGTCAAGTGGACGTTCTGACCGCCCGCGAAGAGGCATGGCTCAAGATCGGGGGCCCGGTCTACGACGAACTGCGGGAGCTGCACGGCCGACGCCCGACGGAGAAGGCGTTCCGGGAAGCCCTGGCGCAAAGATTGGCCGTCCAGACCGATCAGGACGCTGGTCTGGACGGTCAAGCGGAGCCAGAGCTCATCCTCGGTGAGGGCGTGTCGCTGTCCACCGCCAAGCGGGTCCGGGCCCTCGTCGAGTCCCGCCACCCACAGGACGCACATGCGACCATCGACAGGGAAGTCTCAGAACCGCAGTGATAAGCCGCGACCCAAAGGACTCGCGACGGTGCCGTCCGCGCTGACGGCGCCGCCGCGAGTCCGCGCCTTCGGACGTCCGTGATCCCACCGGCGCGTGAGCCCGAGCCGGTGGGACGTAGCAGCCGGCGACCGAGATTGGCGGGATCTCCTGTCCGCCTGGGGTCTGCATCTTTGCCTCAGAGCTCGAACAACGGCACGGTCGCGTCGTCCAACGCCAGTTTCCAACCGTCGGCCAACCGGCCCCCGCTGGGACCTCTCCTCTCTACGGGACAGACAACGCCCTGCTTCTCCAGGTTGGCGAGCATCTCGACAACGCTCGTACGGGACAGGGCGGTAGCCCACTCGATGTCGCCGATCGTCAGCTCCGGCCGGAGCGCGAGAGCGGTCAGAACCTTGTCGCGCGCACAAGGCGCGACGAGGGCTCGCACCAGGGGCAACGCTCCCGAGCTGGCGACCAGATCGAGCACCGTCGCTGAGGCAGACCAGAGCGCGCGAACCGACTTTCCATCGAGACCCGTTCGGTTGAAGCACATCGCAGCACCAAGCGACTCGAACCGACGCAGCGCACGCTGCGTCGTGGCCAGCGACAGACGAGCGGCTACGGCGATGCCTGCCGCTGACGCTTCGGGACGCCGGACGAGCGCGACCAGCACAGCCCGCTCACTGGCCGAGAACCGCACAGCTTCTTTTGTCTTGCGCATGCTGGGCACGAGGCACCTCTTTCGTCGTTCTGACAGGTGCTCTCATCGGCGCACGCCGAGGTGGTGTCGATCGCTACTCCAGAGACAATCTGTGGATAACTACCGGCCGCAGGGTGACAAGACTTTGATCTAGAGCTTCAGCGGTGCGATGTTGGAGGGTCGTTGCCCGCTTCGCGGCCCGCCGCGCCCTACCGTTGAAGAGTGACGAGCACGAGCCCCCGAGACGGGGATGGTGAAGGGTTCTTACAACAACTTGCGGCCATGAAAGAGATTCGTCTTGGGCCCTGTGGCCGTCGGGTCAGGCTGCGTCGCTGGGTGAACATGCTCATCACGCCGATCCACTTCCGTGGACAGGGCGGAATCGGCTGGAGGACGTTTCTCTTCGTCTCGTGCTTGCTCGGCGGCTACGGAGCGCTCGTCTGGGAGGAACGCTCGTCGAAGATCACCGCGGTTCTCGACACCGACCGGCGTGCCGGACTCGACCTCCGCAGGGTGACGGCTGGCGACGAGTCCACCTGGAAGATCACGAGCTTCTGGGCCTGGCCGACCGGCCGTGGCCGCGGGCTGGGCGTCATCGCCGCGGTCCTGGCCGCAGCGGACGTTACCGGGACCACCCTGCTGCTGAACGCCGCCAACCGCCGGCTGGCAGTCCGGTACTACGGACCGCTCGGCTTCGTCGTACGCCCGGGGCAGGAAGCGGCTAAACGGCCATGGCTAGAGCGGCTACCCGGTGCGGTGCGTGCAGAGGCGGATTCGATCACGCGTGCTGGCGTAGCCTGATCCCCAGTGCTCCTAGAGTCTGGAGGATCCGCTGTTCGCCCAGGTCGCACAGGAAGTGCTGGTCGACGCCGCGTCTTGCGCGGGGTTGCCGCAGGATGGTTGGCGCACTGTCCGGATTGGTGAACGTGCCGTTTTCAGGCACGACGCGACGGACCTGATCGCCAAGGTCGGCCGTTCCGCGCAACGGTTCGCGGCGGCCAAGCGTGAAGTGCGTGTTGCGCGGTGGCTGACGTCGTCCGGTTTGCCGGTCGAGCGTCCGTTTGACGTCGCGCAGCCGGACGCCACCTGCGCGCTCCCGGTGACGTTCTGGCACGCGGTGGCCGGCGAGTGGACGACCCCTGATCGGCTCGCCGAAATCCTCAGGGAGCTGCACAAGTTGACGCCACCCGCATACCTTGCGCTGCCGAAGCTCGACCCGTTCGCGCGGATGCGCGAACGGCTTGTCAGCTCGCCTGGCCTCAAGGCCGAGGTCAGAGACGAGCTGGAGTCAATGATCGCCCGGCAGGAGACCGAATTGCCGGTCGCTCTGGCTGGTCGGGAGGACGTCGTACTCCACGGTGATGCCAACATTGGCAACATCCTGCTGCTCACCGCAGAGGACGAGGCGATCCTGCTGGATCTGGAAGGCTTCTGTCTCGGGCCTCGCATCTGGGACTTGATGATCACGGCTGTGTACCGCGACCTCGGTTGGCACACGGAGGCCGAGTATGCCGCTTTCTGCGCCGCCTACGGCGAGACTCCTTCGGACGATCCCGCGTTTCCTACGGTCGCGGCCGTCCAGCAGTTGCGCATGGTGTGCTGGCTAGCGCAGCGGACGGGAGACTATCCGGTCATCGCTGAGGAGTTCGCGACGCGGTTGGCGGACCTCCGAGATCCGGCTAGGCCGCGTCTTTGGCGCCCTTACTAGGCACTTGCGCGTGAGCTCCAGTTCAGGGGCGTATCTGCGTCAATCGGGGCTGGCCGGCAAGCCGGTTGAGCCGTTCTGCGCCGACACGATCACAGCGTGCCTTCGCCGCTGCTCGGCCAGGCTCGGCCGGGCGACGAGGCTCCGGACGGGTTCCTCGACACCCACCAGGTGTCGGCGGACAGCGTTGATGAACGCCAATCGACTGGCCTCCATGGGTTCACGGACCGCTGCCCACTGCTCCTCGGTGGCTATTAGCCGGTCCCTGATGATCGAGCTGTAGTCCCAAAATCTCAGGTCCATCTGTTGGGCAGCATCGACAATCCGGCTATCGGCGACCATCTGGAGCACTGTCAGGGACTCGTTCCAAGGGGCCCACTCCACCTTGGGCGCGGACTGGTCCTTGAACCGGCGGCGTAGTGCGAGTTGTACTTTTGTTGACTCACGCAGCACTGCGACGCAAGCTTCTGCCTGTCGGTCACGGGCCCAGTGTCTAGCCTGTGCTCGAAAGGCGATCCTGCCACCGAGCAGGACTCCGATCATGGTCGTAAGGACCCCAACAGCAGCAGGAATCAGGATATCGAGATGCATGCGTCCCCCTCTCCAGCAAAGGACGTGCCCTGACTTAAGACTCGCTGATCGGTCACGATCCGTCGAGAGGGGGCAGTCGCCGGTTTCCGGCGCCTTGGTGCCGTTCGCCGCAGGGGGTTACCTGGTCGGCGCGGACTGTTCCAAGAAGTCCGCAACGCCAGCGACCGACGAATACGGCTCAGCCTTCGCCCTCAGCCGTTGGAGGTAGGCCACAGTGCGCCGCGAGGCCAAGGCTGTCGCGTGCGGCAGCACCTCGCTCGCGATGCTGGCTCCGTGTTCGGCCTCGCCAGCTCCGAACAGGGATTCGGCGTAGACGATGCGGGAGAAGACGCGGCTGCGCGGTGAGCCTTGCTCCGGGTGCGCCAGGCAGCTTTTGGCCGCGGCGATCGCTCGCCGGTCGTCGCCGAGATCGCGGTGGCAGTGTGCGGCCTCGTCGGTGAACTCGCAGGTGTCGAAGTACGCGATCCACGGCGGCACCTCCCGATCGGTGCGGCCGAGCTCCGTCTCCGAGCGTGACAGCGCACGCAGGCAAGCCGCACGGTCGCCGAGTCCCGCCGCTGCGCGAGCCTCCATCGCGTGGAACTGGGCACGCAAGGTGGTGCTCCCGTCAGCCGCAAGGGAACCGGTTGCGGCCCGTGCGATCACCAGGGCCGTGCGCGGGTCGCCGGTGTGGTTGGCCTGGTGGCTCATCGCCGACAGCACGCTGGCGCCGAGCGCACGATCGCCGGCCAGCTGAGCGAGCGCGAGTGCGTGGACGAAGGCGCTCCTTGCGGTATCGGAGCTGCCGGTGTCGTAGGCCATCCATCCAGTGAGCAGCGTGAACTCGGCCGCGGCGGTGAACAGCGCCCGGCCGACGGCGTCACTGAACGAGGCGCTGAGCAGCGGAGCGACGCAGTCGGCGAGGTAGCGAACGGCGGCATCCCGGGCCCGACCGCCGCCGTATTCGTTGTCCAGGTAGACGAAGACGGCCAGTGTGGTGCGCAGCGCCTCCACGTCGGCCATTCCGATGTGTCCGACTCCGTCGCAGGCGACAGTTTCGACCGGCTCGGCGGTCAGCCAGCCGAGCACCGGTCCGATGAGATCGGCGCCCTGCCGAGCCGCGGTGCCGTCCGCGTCGGCCCTCCAGAGGTCAGCCGTGACGCGCAGTGCCTCCACCGGGTCGGTCACCATCCGCAGCGCGTCCGGCGCCGGTACTCCATGGCCCTCAAACCCGAGGTCGGCCGGCGTGATGGTCCGGCCGAGCTTTTCGCTGAGCACCAGCGCGACCATTCTCGCGACAGGGCCTCGCGGCTGTTGCCCCTCCAGCCAGCGGCCGATCTGGGTGTGGGACGTGCGCACAGGCAAGTGCGCGGACTCAGCCGCGTCGCAGATACGCCGCGCGAGCCCGGCTGCCGAGCATCCGGCCTCGTTGATCGCGGCAGCGAGAAGCCGGTTCGGTTCCCTGCCCGTCATCGCATCAGAGCTCTCCGTGAGGGATTCGGTCCGTATCCAGGATGACACCGTGCCGGGCATTCGTCGGCTGATATGGACCGGATGTGCGCGTGAATGCACATATGCACAGCCCGTGTGCGCTACCTGAGTCGACCGTCCTGTCGTTCCCTTGATCCGGGGGCCACGTACAACGGGCACCGTCCGGATCGGAGCATCCAATGGGCACCAGGGCAGCACCTGAGCAGCAGCGTCTCGAGAACGCGGATTCAGTCCACGCTGCGTTCCCGCTCGACGCCGCCGCGCCGCGCGCAGCACGGACGTTCGTGACAGAGACCCTTGACGACCTGGGCCTCGATGTCCTGATAGACGACGCCGCCCTACTCGTCAGCGAGTTGGCGACGAACGCTCTGCGCTACGCCGGCGGCGACCAGATCGATGTCGCGGTTCAGCCAGAGCTGGGGAGGGTCGTGTTCAAGGTCTTCGACGCCGACACAGTCCTACCTCGCTCGCGCGAGATGCCGTCGATAGACCCCGCTGATCCGGCTTCGTTGCCGGAGAGCGGCCTGGGCCTGGCGATCATCCAGGCGGTCGCGGCTTCGTGGGGCCGTTGCCGTGTCCCCGGCGGCAAATGGACCTGGTTCACCCTGGCGACACCGGAGGCACACGCATGAGCTTGAACGTCATCGAAGTGCGCGGCGGCACCCCGCTGCGCGGGACCGTCGCCGTGGACGGTTCGAAGAACGCCTGCCTGCCGTTGTTGGCCGCCGCTGCCACGCTCGGCGGCGGCGTACGAATGACCGGCGTGCCGGATTCCGCAGACGTCGCGGCGATGATGCGGTTGCTCGACCGGGCCGGGTGGCCGGTCTGGCAGGAGCAAGGGCAGGTGAGCATCGGGGCGCCGCTCGGTACGTCGGTCGGCGAGCTGGCGGAGGCTGCACAGATCCGTGCGTCCTACTACCTGGTCCCCGCCCTGCTCGCCGCACACGGGATCGCCCGCCTGCCGTGGCCTGGCGGCTGCGCGGTCGGGGACCGCGGGATGCACCTGCACTTCGCCGTCTACGAGGCCTTCGGCGACTGCGCCGAGGTGAACGCCGACGGCTATGTGGTGCGGGCGGGACAGCACTCATCTCGAATCACGAAGGTGGCCCTGCCGTTCCGAAGCCGGGGTGCGACGATCGCCGCGCTGCTGCGCGCCGTCGTCGCCGGACGTCCGGTTCGGATCGAACAGCCGAACACGGCTCCCGAGACCCAAGCCGTTCTCGCGGCGTTGACGGTTGCCGGCTGGGAGTACACAGCCAAGGCCACTTCGTTGACTGTCGTTCCCCCTTCAGGTTCGTCTGCGGGCGGGCACTCATGGCCGGTCCCGGGCGACAAGATCGAGGCAGGAACCCTGGCGTGCGCGATTGCCGCCACAGCCGGCTCCGGGATCGTTACCGGAGCCGAGGCCGCCGACCTGACGGCGTTGGTCAACGCGCTTAGACGCCTCGGCGTCATGGTTGACGCGGAGGCGCAGGT
Organism: Catenulispora sp. GAS73; assembly: GCF_041262085.1. NCBI lineage: Bacteria > Bacillati > Actinomycetota > Actinomycetes > Catenulisporales > Catenulisporaceae > Catenulispora > Catenulispora sp. GAS73. The sequence continues at coordinate 223,725 of NZ_JBGCCM010000002.1, read as the reverse complement.
GCTCGCCATCGACGCGAGCGCACCGCTGTCCGCTAAGAACCTGCGCGCGATCGCCACGCTCAATCCCGGCGGCCTGGACGCCGACTTCGAACCTGCGCTGCTGGTCACTGCCTCGGGGCGTCGTGGACGACACCGGTTTGCCGACGCGATCAACCCCGGCCGCCACGGCAACTTGCTGCCTCAACTGGCCCGTCTCGGGTTGCAGGCCAAGCCGATCAGCGCGACGGAGTGCGTTCTTGAAGGCCCGCAGGCGCTCTCTGCGGCGACCGTGGAGGCCACCGACATTCGTACCGGCACCGCGCTGCTGGTCGCCGGCTGCGCCGCACGGGGCACCACGGTGCTTCACCGACCTGAGCAAGTCCGTCGCGGCCACCCCGACCTACCCGGCAAGCTCCGCGCCCTCGGCGCCGAGATCCAGGAGAGCCGATGACACTGCGCGAGATCACGTCCATCACCGCGACCACCGACTTCCACTCGTCCCTCGACGCGGCGCCGGCCCTCCTGGCACACCTGGAGAAGGTCCGCGCGAAGTCGCTCACAGTAGATTGCGGTGACTTCTTCGAAGGCACCGGCTACTACCGTCGAGGTGGCGGAATCCCCGAGACCCGGATCCTGGACGGCTTCTACGACGTCCTGCTTCCCGGAAACCACGGCTGGAGCCACTACCTGAGCCCGCCGCTGCGTCCGATCACCGTGTGCGCCAATGTGATGTCTGGGATCAGCACGCTGTTCAAGCAGTACTTCGTCACGTGTGTCGGTAACCGCATGGTGGGCATCGCCGGCGTCATCGGTGTGGATGCGTTCGCGACGATCCCGCCTTCCGATCGCGCGGGACAGACGGTGGTGGATCCTGCCAAGGCGCTGAACGCGTTGTATCGCTACCACGGTCGCACGGCAGACGACTGGGTACTGCTCAGCCACTCGGGGTTCGAGCACGATCTGGCGCTTGCTGAGGCATGTCCCTGGATCGACGTCATCTTCTCCGGCCACTGCCACAGCTCGCAGTCCGGCCCGATCGTCGTGGGACGCACCACGATCGTCAAAGCCCCGGAACTGGGCCGGGGCGTAGCCGTCGCCCGCCGTCACCGATCAAAGTGGGTCGGCGAGCCGTCTCTCTTCGCTGCTGATCACGCTGCGCCGCGCACTGCGCGGTCGGTCGAGATCAGTAAGGAGGTCGAGGCGCTTACGGCCCTGCTTGTTGATCCGTGTGGGCCAATCCGGTCGCGCTGGCAGGACACAAGGCTGGACCGCGATTCTCTCGCGTCGCATGTCGCCGTTGCCGTATACGAGACGACAGGCGCGGAAGCCGCACTGATCAACCACACCTCACTACGCGATCACCGCCTCAACAATGTCCTGACGCAGGGCGACTTGATGACCGTGGAGCCCTTCGACGCCGCGCTCGTCGTGCTGCGGTTCTCGGAGCCCCAGGACCTCGCCGAGATCGTCGAGCGGATCGAGCCGATCGTCGGTCCGTTGGCTCTGTCCCCGCGCCCGCTGCCCGACCGAGTCAGCTCGCTGGCCACGACTGTCTACCTCGCCGACACGTTCCTGCCGGAGTTCGGTGAGCGGTCGCGGGGCGCTGCGCTCGCAAGCCTGGTCGCCGACGTGCTGTGTGAGCGAGCCGAGCAAGGAGGTAGTTCATGATCCTTACCGGGCCCGAGATCGCCGCCGCGCAACGTGACGGCCGCTTGCGCATCGATCCCTTCGACCTGGCCGCCGTCAACCCCAACAGCTACAACCTGCGTCTCGGCCCGACGCTTCTGCAGTACAACGTGCCGGTTCTGGATGCTGCCCGGCCGAATCCGACGCGCGAGATGACCGTCGGTGAGTCCGGAGTCGTACTCCAGCCCGGCCGGCTCTACCTCGGACACACCATCGAGACGGCCGGCTCCGACGTCTTCGTGCCGCTGCTGTTCGGCAGGTCCTCTGTGGGGCGTCTCGGGCTATTCGTAGAGATCACGGCCCCGATAGGGGATATCGGATTCCACGGCCAGTGGACGCTGATGCTGCACCCCACCGTCGCGGTCAGGGTCTACGCCGGGATGCGCATCAGCCAGATCATGTTCTTTCTGTCCAAGGGCCCGATCGACACCTACTCCGGGAAGTACCAGCACGCTGACGGGCCGCGCTCGTCGGCCAGCTGGCAGGACCTCGTCGCGCTCGGCGTCGGAGCGTCTTCGTGATACTGACCGGACCTGCGATCGCTGATGCTGTTGCGTGCGGCGACATCGTTATCGATCCCTTCGACCCCGCGTGCTTGTCTCCGAACGCCTACGACTGGCACCTCGGCAACGAGCTGAGGATCGCCGCCGGTCCGTTGGACGCCGCCCGGCCGAGCCGCTTCATCGAGCGCCGGATTCCGCCGACCGGCGTCGTGCTCCAGCCAGGGCGGCTGTATCTGGGCACTACCGCTGAACACACTGCCTCGACGCGGTACGCCCAGCTGCTCAACGGTGACCACGGCACCGGATCGCTCGGCGTGTTCGTCCATGTCTCCGCGCCGCTCGGGCATCAGGGCCACGCGATCCGCTGGACGCTGGAGATCCGGGCGGCCCAGCCAGTACGTGTCTATCCCGGCATGTGTTTCGGGAAGCTCGTCTTCCTGAATGTCTGTGGTGAGCTCGCGTCCTACCAGCAGCGCGGGGCGAAGTACGCCGCGACGGTCGGCGCCGGCACCTCGCGTCTGTTCGAGGAGTTCTCATGAGCAGCCCGAAGATCCTCACCGGAATCGACGTCCCCGCGGGCACCCCCGGCGGAAGCATCGCGCTGTTCACCGACCTCTACTTGGCACCCGACGCTCCGATCCAAGCCGACGCGTTCATGCTCGCTGGGCCTGTCGACGGCGCCTTGTCGCGGAACCTCACGCTGCTCGACGTCTCGGGCAGAGCTGAAGGTCGGGGTGCCTACTCGGCCTACGTCGACCGGCTCGTGCAAGCTGTCCGCGCCGCGCTCACTGGGACCGCGCCCGAGCTCTTGCACCTACACCATCTCGCTTTCGGTGCCTCACCGGCGCTCATCGAGGCCTTCCCGGAAGTGCCGGCCATTGCGTTCATCCACGGCACTGATCTGCTCGTAGCACAGGCCGACGCCGATCAGCGCGACGTGCTGACGCGCATGGCCGACCACGCGTCCGCGATCATCGCTCCCACTGAGGCCATGGCCAGCCGGCTGTGCCGTCTTGTACCTCACCTCGCGCCCGACAAGATCCACCATGTCGGCTGGGGGCTGCCGGGCCGGCTCCTGGACGCACCGCCGGAGCGATGGCCGGTCGGGCGCCGGCTGCCGCACCTGTTGTACGCCGGGCGCCTGACCCCGGAGAAGGGGTTCGACCAGTTCGCGGCCGTGTGCGCGTCTCTCGGCCTGCCGCTGTCCGTCGCCGCGCCGACCGAACAATGGCACCAGGCCCGATACCGGCTCGGTCACGTCACCGAGACCGTCGACTATCTCGGCTGGTTCCGCCGCGACGAGCTGTGGAGCGAGTTCACGCGCCACGACGTCCTTGCGGTGCCGTCAGTGGAACTCGAAGCGTTCTGCCTCACCGCTGTCGAGGCCCAGGCGGCGGGCCTTCCCGTCGTCTACCGGCCTGTCGACGGCCTGTCCGACGTCCTGGGCGACTCGGCGATGCCCGTCGACCTGTACGACCCCGCCGCGCTGGCCAAGGCGGCGTATTTGTTGCGCTCCGAAGCCCTCCGCGACGAGCTGCGCGAGCGCGGACGAACCAACGCCGGCCGCTTCAGGCTCTCCGCGACTGCGGCTGCGATCACGGCCCTCGGCCGCCGCGTCGTCGCGGCTCCTCCCGCTGGCGCCCGGTAGCCTCGATGAACGCCCTCACCCGGAAGCAGGACCTGATGCCGAAAATCCCCACCGCCGAAGTCACCGCCCTGCTCAAGCGGGGTGTTCAGGACAAGGTCTTCCCCGGGGCCGTGTGGGCCATCGGCGGCCCCGGGGTTCAGGCCACCGGCGCAGTCGGCGTCCTGGACCCCGCCGAGCCCACTCTGGCGATGCAGACCGACACGGTCTTCGACGTCGCCAGCTTGACCAAGATCGTCGCCGTGTGGTCGAGCATCGGGGTGCTGTGGGAGGCCGGACGCCTTGCTCTGGACGACCGCCTCGACACCCACCTCCCGGAGACAGTCGGCTACCCGCTCGGCGATGTCACTGTCCACCACCTGCTGACCCACACCGCGGGCGTCCCGCTGCGTTCCCAGCTCAAGGCGCTGTATGGGGCCGATCCCGACGCCATCCGCCACGGTGTCCTCCAAGAAGCCGCTCACCGCCCCGCCGGCGAGGCCGTTGAATACACCGATCGCGCAGCCCTGATCCTCGGCTACGTCGTCGAGGCGATCTCCGGACAACCGCTCGACATCTTCGTCCGCCGCGCCGTTTGGGAACCGTTGCGTATGCACACCACCGCCTTTGGCCCCATGCCGAGCTCCGCTACCTGGCGCTGCGCACCCACCGAGCTCGACGAATCCACCGGCGACCACCTGCGCGGTGTCGCTCACGACTTCTCCGCCCGCCTCCTCGGCGGTGTCTGCGGCATCGCTGGCGCCTTCTCCACCGCCGCCGACCTCGGCAACTTCGCTACGCACTTGCTCACGCCCGCCAACGGTAGCCAGTTCGGTGCGAAGTGGACCGCTGAATCGCTGCGTATCCAGACCGGCGACCTCGAACCGGCTCGCGGCCTGTTTTGGCACCCCGCACCAGGTACGGCCCCTGACGACGAGGTTTGGGTCCACTACGGCTTCACGGGCACCGGCCTTTGGGTGTCTCCGAAGCACGGTCGCTGGGCGACCCTTCTGACAAACAAGCTCTACTACACCCGTGACCGCGAACCTATCGCTGAGGTTCGCAACGCTTTTCGTGCCCTCACTCTCTCGGGGCCGGTGAAGTAGCTTCCTGAGCGTTCAAGATCCGTGGCTAACGGCAGCAGCAGTCGATTGTTAGCGTCGAAGCCGCTGGATGTGTTGGAAGCTTCCCTGATCTCGACCGGATGAGCTATTCGGCATTCGCGGAATCAACCAGGCCAAGACTCGCCAAACCGTTGAAGGTCTCGGCGACCATCTCGTCCAGCCATTCGGCGAACGTGCCGACCTGATGCTCGGGCAGGCCGTCCTCGACGTACCACACCTGCGGTTCGCCCGTCCCTTCCGGTTCGTCGCCGGCTGGCCAGAACGCCCAGCCGCATCCTTCGGCGGCCTCGATGGCAGCGAACATGACGTACTCCCAACGGTATTCGCCGCGCTCGCGCTCCGCCCGGACGTCCACCCACTGCCGCCCGGGATGCCCCATCGTGCCCGTTGCCCGGCGCATCCCGTGGTACGACAGGAACTCGAAGCAGCGTACGGCGTCACTGACCCGCTCGTTCTCTTCATCGTCGTCCTCGTCCGCCAGACGCCACGGCTCGACCGCCGGACAACGGTACGCCGCGACGAATCGCCGGTACGACTCGGGCAGCAGCGCCCGCAACTGGTCCTCGATCGGGCAGCGCCTCAAATCCGCCCCCTCGTCGTCGATGTCGGTGGGTTCGGCATATCGGACGAGTCTCCCCAGGGTGTGCTCCTGAAGCGTCGTATCCAGCCGAGCCCAACATATGTTCGCGTCCATGAACGCGACACTAGGGGCGAGCACCGACGGCCCGGAGCGCCGAGCGCGCTATTGGATCGACACCGCCCGCGCCTACGCGCAGTGGATTGGGCACCGTGCCCACCTCGCTGCCGACGTGCGCCACGCCTACCCCGAGGCCAGGGGGGTCAGCCCGTGTATACCAGCATGCCTGGCCGCAGATTATAGCCAATACCGCCATGCTGATGAAGCTGTAGTCGCCGGAGTCAAAATCTCTCGTCACTCGATCGAGTGATCTTGACCTTTCTGTCGCGTCCATCCTTTACTTCATGGATCGCTATGGAAAGTCTAGATCTCCGCGAGGTGAGAACGTATCCGTTGATGGCGGATACAGGAGATGAAGGAGCGTCCCGGCTTGGTCTCGTCGAGACTTGTCGCGTTCTGCGCAATCGCAATTGCTTCGATGATTGCCGGGTGCTCGGCATCCGGGTCGAAGTCGGCAGTGAAGGTGCCCGCAGGATCTGGCAGTTCGCAGTCCTCAGCTGTGTCCGCTCCGATGTACCAGGCACGCGATGCTGCCCTGAGCGCCTACACCGGTATGTGGGCCGACGCTGCGGCCGCGGCTCGGACGGCGGATTGGAAGGATTCCGTTCTCACCCACCATGCCACTGACCAGGCACTGGCCGAGCTTGTAAAGATCTTGTATCGGGAACAGGCCCAGGGGCTGGTTTCCCGCGGCACCCCGGTGACGCACGCCCAGGTGACTCAAGTTTCGCCGGGCGCCGTGCCCACGGCGGTCATGATCGAGGACTGCGCGGACTCCTCGACAGCTCCTGAGATCGATCCGAGGACTGGTCGCCCTCCTGCCGGAGCGGCACCTGGCGGCCGACGCCTCATCCGGGCGCGGGTGGCAGAGGCCGATCTGGTGTGGCGAGTCACTGATCTAGCGATTTTCCCGATCGGATCGTGCTCGTGAGAGGACTGCCGATTCCCATTGTCGGCCTGGTTGCCGCGGTGGCAGCACCCTCTGGTTCACCGTCTCCGGCTCCGCCAGCAGTCCATGCGCCTGCGGTCGGCGATTGGGTCGTGGGCGCGGATTGCTCGACGAACCCCGACGCCCCAGAATGCCACTTCAGTATCGACGGCATGTCCCCGACCAAGCTGGCGAGCATCTCGAAGGCCGGACCAGCGAACACATCAGACGTGCGTGTCTGCCAGGAAGTACCTGTCTTCATTCCGCTGGTGCAGCACGTCGTTACGGTTGGAGACCCATCCGTGGCGGGCCGAATGACGCAGCAAGAGTGCACCGTCAACGGACGCATGGTCGACTCATCCCTCGTCTTCACCCCGACCGATTCTGCTGCCCGTCCTGTCAGTGCTCAACAGCTGGCGCAGCACGCGTATCAGGCATTGGTGATGCCCCAACCCGATGTCGGGATGAGCCCGAAGGCTGATGTGCCGCAACTCGCGGGCTTGCCGGTGTGGTTGTGGCTGAAGCCTGGTTCGTGGAGTTCGAAGTCGGTGACGCTGACGGCCGGTGGCGTGACGGTGACGGCAACGGCGACGCCACGACAGGTCGTGTGGTCCATGGGGGATGGAACGACTGAGATCTGCGCTGGTCCCGGCACCCCATTCCCGGAGCATTCGACCGGCGATGGGACGGCACCGTCACCGACTTGTGGCCATGCCTACCGCCGGACTTCTGCAACGGAGCCCGGCGGAGCGTTCCACGTCACGACGACGGTCGCGTGGCGGGTGGACTGGACGGGATTCGGGCCTGGCGGGACGTTCCCCGACGTGGAGTCTTCAACCGGATTCCCGGTGCGAGTCATCGAGGCGGCAGCGCTCGTAACCAACAGCCATTGAAGATCGTTACCGATCAAGATCGCTGAGTTCTGATATCGATTCTCTGGCGTTAGGCGAGTTCATCGTGCGTTCCGTCATTCCTGGCCAGGCGCCGCCCGCAGAGGCGCAGCCTGAAGAGGCACCGCGCCCGAAGGCCAGGTCTGTGCGTCGGTTGGCTTCGACGCGCCGGGTTCGCCCGGCCTACGTGAAGGCAGGGGCTGGTCTGGTCGCGCTGTGTGGGGTGGGCGGTGGCGTGCTGCTGTCGTCCGTCGACGGCCGGATTCCTGTGTTGCTGGTCGCCACGCCGGTTCCGGCCGGGCAGAAGGTGCTCGCCGCTGATTTGCAGACGGCGGAGGTCGCCGCCGACTCCGGTGTCGGGTTGATTCCGGAGTCGCAGGAAGACCAGGTTGTCGGGCATATCGCGGCGGTTCCGCTGGTGGCTGGGGATTTGATGACCCGGAACAAGGTTGGGGCGTCGGCGGCCTTTCCGCCGGCCGGTCAGGCGGTCGCACCAGCCGAACTGAAGGCGGGGTCGTATCCAGCGGAGCTGAAGGCTGGCGATCAGGTGGCCGTGCAGATCAATGCTCAGGAGCAGGGACCGGCTCAGGTCCCTCAAGCGCCCGCAGATCCGCTGAAGAACGTGATGACGGCGACCGTGGTGTCGGTGAAGGACGCGCAGCAGACCGGCTCGGTCGATGTGTCCTTGCTGACCGACGAGGCCTCGGCCGCCCGGATCGGCCAGGCCGGGAGCAACCCCGTCTCGCTAATCGTGTTGGCTCCCGGCAGCGCAGGTGGTTCCTGATGCTGGTCGCGGTGGCGTCGGTGAAGGGCGCGCCTGGAGTGACGCGGCTGGCGATGACCCTGGCGGCGCTGTGGCCGCACAATATCTCGGCGACGCTCGTCGAGGCGGACGCTGCCGGCGGAACGCTCGCGGGGCGCTTCGGCCTGGCCTCGTCGCCGTCGCTGACGACCCTCGCTGCGGCGATGTTCCCGTCAGCCCAGGACGTACGGATCGGCGAGCACACGCAGCAGCTCCCGTCGGGGCTGCCGGTGGTGGTCGCACCGGCCGATCCTGCCGGCGTGCAGGCGACGGTCGCGGGTCTCGCGGCGACCGGTGGCCTGCTGGAGCAAGTGTCCGCTGATTCCGAAACGGCTGTGATCCTCGACTGCGGTCGCGTTGACGTGCGGCGACTGTCTCGGGCCATGTTCCTCGCCAATGAGGTCCTGCTGGTGGTGCGTCCGGTGCCGGAGGAAATCGGACTGTTGGACGTGGCCATCAAGTCCCTGCAGGCAGCTGGAAGCCGAGTGCGCCTGGTCTTGCGTGGAGCCGGTTACACCGCCGGTGAGATGAGCCGCACGCTCGGTGTCGAGGTGGCAGGCAGCCTTACGGAGGCGCCGGAGACGGGGCTGCTCGCCAGAGGCCGTCAAAACGCCTACGCGCGTTCGGTGCAGCAGATCGCACTGGGCATCGGCGGCACTCGGGCGTGTGCAGCACCTGTCGCAATGCCGGAGGCTGTGGCGTGACGGCGATGCTCGACCCTGCCATGGTGGCGCGAGTCGGAGACCGTGTCGCAGCCCGCTTGGTTGCGGAATCCGAGCAGGCTTCCTGGGACCTGGCGAATCGCCGGGCAGCCGTGGACCGTCTCTGCGCACAGGAGTTGCAGGCCGAGGTGGCCGCTGCTCTGTCAGCCGGCCTGCCATCGCCGCGACGGGAGGTCACCGAACAGGTGGTTAGGTCGGTCGCCGACCGGCTTCTCGGCTTCGGCGGCCTGCAAAGATATCTGGACCTGCCAGGGGTGGAAGACATCGACGTCCTGGGCCACGACGTCGTCTTCGTCAAGTACGCCGGCAAGCGCCGCGAACGCGGTCCATGGCCGGTGGCCGCGAGCGATGCCGAGTTGATCGATCTGGTAGGGACGATCGCCGGGAGAAGCGGAATCGAGGAGCGCTCCTTCGACCGGCGCGCTCCGATCTTGTCGATCGGGCTGCCCGACGGATCGCGGCTGTCGGCGGTCATGGCGGTCAACAAGCGCCCCAGCGTGACAATCCGCAGACATCTCCACCGCGACATCGATCTCGACGAGTTGGTGAGACTCGGGACGATCGACGTCGCGCTGCGCGACTTCCTGACTGCCGCGGTCCAGGCCCGATGCAACATCTTGATTGCCGGCGGTATGGGCGCGGGCAAAACCACGATGCTGCGGGCTCTCGCGACTGCCATCGACCCCTACGAAAAGCTTGTCACGATCGAGGACGCCTTCGAACTCGGCTTGGACGCCGATCCCGAACGGCATCCGGTCGTGGACGCACTCCAGGCACGCGAGGCCAACGCCGAAGGAGTAGGCAGGATCCGCGCCGCCGACCTCGTGCGCGCCGGACTTCGGCTGTCCGCAGACCGCGTGATCGTCGGCGAAGTCCGAGGCGACGAGACCCTGCCCATGCTCCTGGCCATGAGCCAGGGCAACGACGGGTCCTTGTCCACAGTGCACGCGGAATCCGCAGACGCGGCATTCGATCGTTTGATCACCTACGCGCTGCTCGCGCCGGAGCACGCTCCGGCGGAGGCCGTCGCGCGACTCGCGGCGCACGGCATCGATCTGGTGCTTCATATCGCCGAGTTGGGCGACGGTCGCCGCGTGGTGCGGGAAGTCGCGGAAGTCACCGGGTCTCACGCTGACCAGGTGGTTACGAACAGGCTGTACGAGCCGGGACCGGACGGCATCGCTGTGCGTGCGACCCCGCCGTCTACCTCGCTGACAGAGCGTCTGGCCACGGTCGGATACAACCCGTTCGCTGCACGCGCGCAGGAGAGGCAGGGCTGGTGAACGGTACGCAGCTACTCGGAGGCCTGTTCGGCGCTGGAACCGCCATCGGTTCGCTCGTGATCGTCAAAGGCCTGCGGCCAGCGGTGGAAGGGGCGTCCGCGGCTCCTTCGCGTTGGGCCTCGCTCGCCGCAAGCCTGAGCCCGCGCCGATTGACCGGCCAGAAGCCGCGTGTCGCGGGCTGCGCGGCTGGCGCGGCCGCACTGTTGGCCTGGACCGGTTGGCCGGCGATGGCCGTGATCGGATACCTCGCGCTCTGGCATCTGCCGCGCGTCCTCGGTCCCGACAGAATGTCGCGCCACGCGATCGAGCTGTCGGACGCTGTCGCCACGTTCGCCGAGATGCTCCGGGATACGTTGTCGGCCGCCGCAGGGCTACAGCAGGCGGTCATGGCTGCCGCACCCTTGGCGCCAGAGCCAATCACCGCGCCCTGCATGCGGTTGGCCGAGCAGGTTGATACGGGTACGCCGTTGGCGGAGGCCATCGCGGTGTGGGCCGATGCGATTGCCGATCGCCACGCCGACGCCGTCGCCGGCTGCCTGATCATCGCATCCCGCAGGCAGTCAGGGAACACCGCAGCCGTGTTGAACAACGTCGCCGCCTCCGCCCGTGAACAGGCGTCGATCCGGCGGCGTGCCGTCGCCACCCAAGCCAAGCCTCGCACGTCGGTCCGCATCACCATCTGCGTGGTGCTGGCGCTGTTCGGGGTGCTGATGTTCGGCGATCCGGCCTTCATGGCTCCCTACGACAGCCTCCGCGGACAGGTCGTGCTCGTCGCTGCCGCCGGGGTGTTCGGCGTGGCACTGCGCTGGATGGACACGATTCTGCACCCGGAACCCGAACCACGAGTCCTCACCAACCTGGCCGCCGTCGCGACTACCAGGCAGGAGGTCGCGGCGTGGTAGCCGTCCTGCTCGGGGTCGGCATCGGTGCTGGGCTGTGGCTCCTGCTCATCGGCCTGCGACCGCCCGCCCCGTCTGCAGCGTCGGTGCTGGCGCGCCTGTCCACACCGGCACCTGCTGTCGTACCAGCTTGTGCTTCACAGGGTCCTGTCAGCGGTTGGTCGGCGCGGGCCGGCTGGCGATTCGTCCCGCTGCTGGCCAAGTCGGGCCTGCCAACTGCCAAGGCTCGTCGTGACCTTTCGGTTCTCAACCGCAGCGCTGAAGACCTTCTGGCGCAGCAGGCCGCGACCGGGGCAGCCGGACTGATCCTGGCACCCGTGGCAGACCTGTGGTTCGACGCGCTTGGCCTACGTATCCCGAGCGTCTTCCTGGTGCTGGGGACGGTAGCGGCGGCTGCGCTGATGTTCTGGACCCCGGTCGTGAGCACTGCCGCCGCCGCAAAGGTCGCGCGTGCTGAGACCCGAGCCGCGCTGGCGATGTTCCTGGAGTTGGCCGGCACGTCCTTCGCGGCCGGGGGCGGCGTCGAGCAGTCGCTGCATGACGCCGCCGCGATCGGCGACGGGCCGACTTTCACCAAGCTGCGCGCTGCTCTGGCAGAAGCCCGCCTCGCGCGTACCCCCGTTCCCGCCGTCTTCGCCCGGCTCGCGCACGAGCTGGACTCGGCCGACCTCGCGCAGTTGGCGGCTTCGCTGGCGCTGACCGGTTCCGAGGGAGCTCGCATCAAGGATGCGCTCGCGGCCAAGGCGCAGGTCCTGCGTGCCAGTCAGCTCGCGGATGTCCAGGCCGCTGCGGAGGCTGCGACCGAGCGCAGTGGCGTACCGATCGGGCTGATGTTTCTCGCCTTCATGATCGCCATCGGTTTCCCCTCGGTCATGAAGGTCCTCGCCGGGTTCAACTGATCCGGCATCCACCCAACGGTAAAGGAAGCACTACCCATGATCTCTCGGATGACCGACCTGACCACTCGCGCCTGGGCCCTGCTGACGTGCGGTCAACGCCCGCGGACCCTGCGTAAGCTTGTTCGCGACCTGAAGACGTATGACACCGGCGGCATGTCCTCAGACACCGTCATCATCATCGCCTTCATCGTGTTGGCCGCGGTCGGTGTCGGTGTCCTGTTCACGACGAAGATCATGGGCAAGGCCACGAGCATCCAATTCTGATGCGCCATGCGCTACACCGCCCATGTGGCGATGCCGGTTCGGCCACGGTCCAGATGGTGTTCGCGGTCCCGGTGATCGGGCTGATCATCTTCAGTACGTTCGCGTTCGTCCTCTACTTCCATGCTGAGCAGATCGCGCACTTGGCCGCGTCTCAAGGCCTGGAGGCAGCTCGAGTCCAAGGCGGCACCCAGGCGGCGGGGCAGGACGCGACCGAGCACTACCTAACCGAATTCGACAAGAGCACGCTGCATGGCGTGCGCGTGACGGTGCAGCGCGGCTCCCGGGACGTCCGTGTCGAGGTGAGTGGATACGCCGAACAGATCGTGCCATTCCTAAAGCTCCCGGTGCACGTCACGGTCACCGCGCCGACCGAGACCATCGGGGACCGAACGTGAGGAAGCGGAGATCTCTGCGATCGGATACCGGATCCAGTCTCGTCGAAATGGTGATCATCGCGCCGTTCTTGCTGCTGGTGATGACGTTCGTCGTGCTCCTCGGACGGTTGTCCATGGCCGATATCGACGTCAACACCGCCGCGCACGCCGCCTCCCGCGCCGCATCTCTGGCGACAGACTCTGCGCGGGCGCGAGCCGTCAGCGAGCAGACGGCCGCGACCATCCCGAGCAGTACCGCCTGCACCCGGAGGGACGTGAAGGTCGATACCGCCTCGTTCAAACCCGGTGGGGTGGTACGGGTCACGATCTCCTGCCACATCTCTCTGCAGGCCATCACCGGGTTGCTACCTGGCACCCAGACCTTGACCGCCTCGTCAGTGAGCCCAGTGGACCCGTTCCGGAGCACACCATGATCGTTCTGGCGGTTCTCCTTGTTCCATCCCTGCTCCTCGCATCCGGTTTGGTGCTGGACGGCGGTGCGGCGCTTTCCACCAAGGACCGGGTTCTCGGAGAGGCGGCCGAAGCTGCCCGAGCCGGAGCCGATGCCCTGGACGTGATCGCCTATCGTCAGACGGGACGGGCGGCCGTGGACCCGGTACGTGCCCGGGCTGCGGCCGAAAAGTACCTCGCGGCGACAGGCGACCAGTACACGGTAACGGCTTCCGCTGATGCGGTGACGGTCACCGTGCGGGCCGACTACCGAACCCAGCTGCTGAATGTCGGCGGCCTGGACGTGATCCACGTCGCCGGCCACGCGACCGCACACCCAGTCACGTCGGATGCGAGCGCACCATGAGGACCCTGATCCGAGTCGTTCGCGGACTGCTCGCGCTGGTGCTGCTGGTCGCAGTCGTCGGCGGCGTCCCGTGGTTTCTCGCCGATTCGCTCGGCATTCCCTTCCCGCGGCCGCTGCCGACGTCCTTGAGCCAGGTGGGGCCGTGGCTGGATGTATGGCGGATCGACCGGGCACGCTTCGTCCTGGATCTGCTCGGCATCGCCGGATGGTGCTACTGGGCGGCGTTCATCCGACAGCTCGCCGTCCAGGTGCCGGGGGCACTGGCCGATGCCGTAGCGGTCGCACGCCAGACTGCGCCCGCGATTCGCGATCGGCAAGCAGGGCCGGCGGCTTCACTGGTGGCAGTGCTGTTGGCCGCCCTGGCCGTATCGGTGCTTACATCCCGGACCCCGGCAGCGGCCAAGACGGGCTTCATCACCCCGGCCAAGCCCGCTGCCAGCTCCACTGCACCGGCCGTCCCCGCCGAGCCGACGGCGACAACGTCGTCCGCGACGTACACGGTCGTCGATGGCGACACCCTTTGGGGCATCGCTGCACAACACTTCGGCGACGCTGAGCGCTGGCGCGAGATCTACGACGCCAACCGTGCCCGCATCCAAGCGGACGGGCAACGGCTGTCGGATCCCGACTTGATTCTGCCCGGCTGGACTCTCGAACTGCCCGCGTTGGGTGCCACCGCCGAAGCTCCTGCCGCGTCGTCGATCTCTACAGTTCCACGACCGACTGATGCCGCTGTGCCTTCCTTTGCGTTTCCCCAGCCCACCGTCGCCGCCGGCGAGTCCGTGGTGCAGTCGTCGCCGAGTACTCCCAGTGCGGCAGTTGCGAACACTCACGTGCACGACGTCGTCGCACGGCCCAAGGCGCATCGCGACCGATCGTTCGTAAACCTCCCCGGCGGGGGAGTAGTGGGCATCGGTCTCGCCGGCGCCCTCGCCGCAGCGATCGCCTTGGCCCGCAAACGTCGCAGGATCCGCACCACCGCACGCTGGCCGATCCCGCTGGATACACCCCAACCAGCAGTTCCGGAGTCGGTCGCCGAGATCGAGCGGGCCCATCTGGCGACGCTGGCTCCGCCAGCTCTCGGCTACTTCCAGGACGGCGACCTCGACCCCGAAGACGACGACCCATACCAGTCCGGGCTCGACGACCCCGGACCTGAGCGCCCTGACCTCCGCCTTCCTGAGCAGGCCGTCACCACCTCGGAGGAACGGTCCAGATCGGGGCTGACCGGGCCGAGCATCCCCGCGTCGTACACCGAGTTCACCGCGCCGGGCTCGCTCGCGTTCGGCACCGACGGCGACCACGAGATCGGACTGGCCCTGCGAGACCATGCCGGCCTCGGCTTGAGCGGCCCAGGCGCGTTGAGCACGGCCCGAGCGCTGCTGGTCGGAATCCTCGCCAACGGCGGGCCGTTGGCGAGCCTGGACCACATGCGGGTCCTCATTCCCTCGGTCGATCTCGCAACTCTGCTGGCCAACGAGCCCCAGCACGTCCCCCGCTTGGAGATCACAACCGACCTGGACGACGCCGTCGACATGCTGGAGGCCGAGTACCAGGATCGGCGCCGCACCGTGGCGGATCTCGGCGTCCGCACCGCAGCAGACGTGCGCCGCTTCTACCCGGAGCAGACACTCGAGCCGCTCGTCCTGATCGCAACACCCACGCCGGCCATCACCCCGCGCCTGGCCGCGATCCTGGATGTCGGCCGGGCCGTGGATCTGCACGCGATCCTTCTGGGGCCGTGGGACTCCGGTACGACAGCTGAGATCGACCACGATCAACGCTCTCGCAGCGCGGACGAACAGCTCGACGGCGTGCAGGCCTTCTCTCTTTCGGCGTCGGAAGCACAGGCTCTACTCGCGCAGCTCGAACCCGACTTGGACACCAGCCAGGACACGACCACCGACAGGCCTGATGAGACATCAGCCCTCCAACCTGCCGCTATCCCTAAGCAGACCACGGTGGCCACGGATCTTCCGCCACTCCCGCGAGTCCACGTCAACGTCCTGGGCCCGGTCACCGTCACCGTCGACGGTCACGAAGTCGTGCTGAACAACAAGGAGACGTCGATCCTGACGTTCCTGGCGCTGCACCCCAACGGCGTCGCCCGCGACGAGATCATCGCCGCTCTGTGGACCAACCCCGACGGCACCAACAACGGCAGCGCCGAAACCTTCCGCTCCACCGTCTACCACGCCAGAACCCGCATCCGTGCCGCCACCGGCGAGGGGAAGACGATGTACATCACCAACCGCGGCACCCGCTACCTGCTCGACCCCGCGGAAATCACCACCGACCTCGCCCGCTTCACCAAGCACCTCGACACCGCCAACCGCACCCGCGACGAAGCCGAAGGCACCACAGCACTCGAAGCCGCCATCGACACCTACCGCGGACACCTCGCCACCGGCATCCACGCCGACTGGCTGATCATCGACCGCGAAGCCGAATCCCGGCGCTTCGGCGACGCCTGCGCCCGACTGTCCGACCTCACCGCCGACACCCGCCCCGAATTCGCTCTACACGTGCTGGAACGCGCAGTCGCCGATGCCGACTGCAACCAGGAGCTCTACGCCAAGATCATGAAGATCCAGGCCCACCTCGGCCGACACGCCGAGATGTGGAAGACACTTCGACTCTTGGAGGTACGACTCGCCGCGCTCGACGACGAGCCCGATCGGGATCTCTACGAGCTCGCGAACCGTCTGACGAACCAGCGGTCCGAGCGCTCCAGATAGCCAACAGGGCCACGCCCCACATGATCTTGAAACGCCATCCGGGCAGCTTCGCCGATAGCTACCTCGACTTCGGTCAAGACCAAACCCGGGAGCAGTTCAAGTGGACTTGGACCCCGTAGCCGCGGATTAAGAGAGGCTTTTGTCGAGACTTCGCAGGCGAGGACAGCGGGGAGTGGGCGGCGGCTGCGAGGCGGGGAGAGAACGTAATGGTCCGTCTCCTCGTCTCGCGCGCAATACGCTTCGGCCGCTGGGAATCTTCAGGCCCGTTCTGTGATGCGGGAGGCGTTGACTTCCAGGTCGATGGGGTGATCGGTGACCGGTGGAAGGCAGTCGTTGGAGCTGCAGGCGGCGTAGCTGACCAGGAGGGTGGCGGCGCCGTCGCCGTCTAGAGCGACCGGGAGTTCGGCCGTTACCGGGCCGTCCGGGTACACCGGAAGGGTGAGGTCGGTTCCGGCGAGCGGCAGCGTCAGGACTTTGGCGTCCGCGGTAAGGGGCCCGGTGCCGTGCAGCTTCCCCTGAGGCACGACCTTGATCGGCCGTCCGAC
Organism: Catenulispora sp. GAS73; assembly: GCF_041262085.1. NCBI lineage: Bacteria > Bacillati > Actinomycetota > Actinomycetes > Catenulisporales > Catenulisporaceae > Catenulispora > Catenulispora sp. GAS73. The sequence continues at coordinate 206,951 of NZ_JBGCCM010000002.1, read as the reverse complement.
GCCCTGGATGCCGTTGGCTGGGAGGTCGGCGCTGTACAGGTGGAAGCCTGGTTTCTGCGGAGTGAAGGTCGCGACGATCGTGGCGTGGGATGCCACATGATCCTTGACGGTGATGGTGACTGTCACGCCCTGGCTGGTGAATCGTGCCACGGTCGACTGCTTCGGAGTGTCGGACCGTGTGGCGAACCAGGTTGCGGCACCTGCGACCAGTAGAGCCGCTACAGCGCCGATGGCTATGGACCGGGCAGTTCTCATACGGCCCACTTCTTCAAGAATTCCACGAAGCTGGACTGGTCGAAGCTGGGGTTCCCAGTCGTGTTGGTGTCCACGCGCACGCTCCCCGAGGGGCTGAGGATGATCAGTACCGGTAGCCCGAAGCTGCTGGAGTCGTCGTAGGGGGAGATGGCTGACATGTTGGTGTCGACGTCGATCTGTACCAGGTGGTAGGAGGCGGCGAGGACGGCCTGGACCTCGGGGGTGTGGAAGTCGTGGTCCATGGCGACGCAGTTGCCGCACCAGTCGGCTCCGAAGTCGAGTAGTACCTCCCGGCCGTCGGCTTCGGCGGCGGCGCGGGCGGCGGCGATCTGCGTCTTCGCGTCGGCCGTCGGTGAGTAGCCGAAGGACGTCGGCGTCGATCCGGGTGTGGGGTGGCTGGTCGGCGTGGTGGTGTGGGACGGGCTGGGCTTCGTCGAAGTGGGCGTGGAGGGTGTGGGCTTCGTCCCGGTCGGCTTCGTGGCCGAAGTGGTCTGCTTCGTCGGTGTGGGCTTCGTCGTGGGCGGCGCCGACGATGACTGTGTCACGGATGTCGAGGTGGTGTCGGACGTGGGTGCCGGATCGGACTGTCCCACTGTCCCCGTGACGGAGGCGCCTGCGCCTGCGCCTGCGCCAGCGGCGGCGGCGGCGGATGGCGACGGAGAGGTGGAGGCACAGCCCGCGAGCAGAGCGCTAGCCGCTCCCACTGCGAATATTGATATGGACCTGCGCATTACGGCTCCTGAACGGTAGGTCGGTCAGCCGGCCGCGGGTCCGGGATCGCCGCAGCCTTCCTCGTGCTGGAGATTGCGCGGAACGGCCGACGTCACAGAAATCCGCCGAGAGTGCGCCGATGCCCGGCCGAGATACGGCTCCGGCACCGTGGCTCGAACATGTCACCGAACTTTCTGTGACCCGCGACCTGCTGCTGCCGTTGTCTCCCAAGCGGGACCGGACACGGACAGAGCTGGAAGCGCGGTGGCAGGAATGATCGAGCAGTCGGACACGGCAGTACTGGCCGCGGCTCGGATCGGAGATCCGGATTCGCAGGCGGAACTGGTCGAGCGCTGCCTGCCTGTGGTCTACAACATCGTCGGCCGTGCCCTGCCCCGGCGGGCTGACGTCGACGACATCGTGCGGGACGCCATGCTGCAGGTGTTGCGTGCGCTGCCCGGCGTCCGCGACCCGCGCAGCCTTCGTTTGCTCCTGGTGGCCGAGGCGCTGGAGCAGGTCCGCCGGTACCCGCAGCCCCGACACGCCGGCTCGGCTCGTCGCGACGACTCATCGGATCGCGGCGGCGCGGCCGTGGCCTTCGATGGCTTGGATGCCAGTCGGCTCGGGCTCTCCGGTGAGCAGCGAGAGCTCGTCAGAGCCGCCGCCTGGTCGGATGTCGAGGACCGTGAGCTGCTCAGCCTGTGGTGGCTGGCCGAGTCCGGGCACCTGGCTCGTGCCGAGCTCGTCGACGCCCTGGAGTTGGCTTCGCATCAGGCTGCTGTACGGGTGGCGAGGTTGAAGGAACAACTGGACGCCGCGCGTTTGGTGGAGCGGGCACTGACCGCATCGCGGGGCTGCGCCATCCTGTTCGCCAGCGCCTCCGCGTGGGACGGTCGACCGGATCAGCGGTGGCGAGTGCACCTGGCCGGACACATCCGCACCTGCACTGCGTGTCGAGGTGCCGCTGGGTACGTCGCGCCCGCTGAACAAGTGTTTGACGGGCTTGCCATGGTTGCGCCGCCGATCGGTCTCGCCGGCCGCATCGTGGCCGGCGCACATGACGGTCGGAGCGGGTCGTCGGCCCGAACAGCCAGGCCGTCGGCCGGCGGGCACCGCGCCACTGGAAAACGGACGCGTCATCGTGCCGGTGGCCTGCTGGCCGGGTCGCTGGCGGGTGAGACGGTGCTCACCGCCGTGGCCGGGGCCGCCCTTCTCACCGGCTACACCGTTCTGCCCGACGCTGCCGCGCCGTCGGAGGCGGGCCACAAACCGCTGGCGGCTGAGTCGTTCACGGCGAATCAGCATCCTGGTTCTCCCCCGGCTGTTCTGGGCACACCGATCCGGGCGGACCCGACAACCGATACGGCGCCTACCGGATCCGCTCCGCCGCACAATCCCGCGACGTCCGCGCCGACTGGAGCGGCGAAGCCCGCTTCGAGCTCCGACGCGAAGCCCCCGACGTCGGCGAGCACCAGCGTGACCACTTCGTCGGCACACCCGACCGTCGCCCCGTCGTCTCAAAGCCCCACTACGACGTCCGCGCCGTCGACCTCCCCGGATCCATCACAGCAAGGTCCCGTCGCCCAAGTCCTGGCCGAGATCAACCAGGCCCGGCCCAGGCGGGCCTGCCGCCGTACACCCTGACCTCGGGCCTGAACACCAGTGCCGGCGCCCATACCCAGACGATGGCCGCCGGCTGCGGGCTATCGCATCAGTGTCCGGGCGAAGCGGAACTGGGCACGCGCGTCAGCCAGGCCGGAGTCCGGTGGGGCGCGTGCGGAGAGAACATCGGCGAAGGCGGGCCCGTCGCCGTCGGCAACGCGTCTATCGGCGCCATGGCGGTCGGCTTCGCCGCTTGCCGGCGCAAAAGCACTACGGCCGGCTCGTGCTCCGCCACAATGGTGCTCGTGGCCTCACTGACCCGCGATCAAGCCGCCAATGCCCTGCAGCTGTTCGAGGCACAAGCGAATGCTGCCCGGAACCTGGACCAGGGTGCCGTCGGTCGTCCCGCCGCCGGCGACGTCGACACATTGGCCGAGGATCTGCAACGTGTCGGTGGCGCCTGTGGGGTCTGAGGGGTCAGGGGCCACCTTGACGGCCTGAGCACCGGTGCCGTTGCAGTTGTAGATCCAGATGGGGTCGCTGTTGGAGGTCGAGCCCCATTTGTCATCCAGGCACAGGTTGGCGGCTACGCCGGCGACGGTCTCTCCGCTCGGGGCTGTGCCGTTGACGGCGAAGGTGCCGTTCAGCGGCAGGTTCCGGGAGGAGTCGCCGACCGCGATGCTGTAGGTACCGCTGGGTGTGATCCAGCCGTTTGTGGCGGTGCTCCAGGTGCTGATGTCCTGCGATGACAGACTGAAGGTTCTCAACTCGGTGCAACACTGCCCTTCGCTTGACCCGCAAAAGAGGCCCCTGACGGCAGTGAAGTCGTCGTGGAGCGCGGTCGTCCCGGGGCGTTCCCGGCAGTCATCCGCGCTGGGTGCGGAACACCTCCCCCAATCGTGCGGCCAACTCCTGGGCCACCTGGTCGACTGCATTAGGCAGGTCGGCCGTGCTGACCGAATCCTCGCAGGTGGTGCGAACTGGCCGCATGTGCGTGCTGATCTGCACAGCGCCACTTTGGGGCACACCAATCGTGCCGAACGCGACCGCCATCGCTGGCTCAAGTCCGACGACCGGCGCGATCCGCGCGGGTATCGGCGTCGACACGCCGAGCAGGATGTTGATAAGCGCAGAGAGACGAGCGGCGATGTGCTTCGGGTCGAAGATGGGGGTCATCTCGCCGCGCGGCAGAGCTTCCCAGGCCGAGCGCTGGCCTGTGCGCATCACCGCGAGCCCGCTGTTGACCCGTGCCTGCAGGTCGCGCACGCAGGCGACGGTGGCGAGCGCGGATGCGTCGGCGTCGACGCCTTGGGCCTGGTCGAACAGGCCGCGGTCGCGGCCGAGCTGCACCAGCTCGTCCCGCAGGGATGCCAGGCGCTGCACCTCCAACCGGGCGTCGGCGTCGACGGGTACCAGGTGCACCTCGAGTGTCGCTGGTTCTGATCCATAGGCCTGCTGCAGCTGCGCGCGCCAGGACACCGCTGGGACTGTTTCGAGAACGGACCACCGAAGCAGGTCGGCCTGCGGCTCCGGCGGTGCGGCGGCATTGACCTGCCCGCGCGCCGGGCCGGGACCTGAGGGCGCGGGCAGTTCGGTGATCGTGCCGAAGGCGAGCGCCGCCGCGTACTGCGCGGCGCGAGTCTGTGACCCACGCGCGTCGCTAGCGGCTTTGGTTCCGTCAGCTGGGTCGCTGATCCCGCGGATGACCATCAGCCGCGCATCGGTGTGGTGGGCGGCAAGCGCTGCCCCGGCCCCCTCGGTCTCGATTGCGGCGGCGCTGTTGTAGTGGGTGTCGAGAAAATCGGAGACCCACGAGTCGGCGACATCCTTAACTGCGGGGCCGCTGGCGATCGGCTTGAAGTGCACTAGCGGCGCCGGGTCGGCCCCGTCGGGCATGAAGGCCAGCCAGGACCCGGTGCTCACCGTCTCCTGGGCCGCCTGCACCAGTCCGTGCGTACTATCCCAGGCGGTAGGCCGCGCCTTGAATCCCTCCGTGGTGTGCTTGCCGCCATCGTAGGCGAGCACCTGCGTGGCTGCGACCACATCGCCGACGGCAACGTCGGACTTGAGAGAACCGGCGACGCCGACGAAGAACACGGCAGCCGGGTTCGCCCAGGTGATAACACTCTGCGCGATCAGCGCGGCCTGCGGGTTGCCAGGGCCCGTGCATGTCACGCACACGGTGTACTCGGTGCCGGGTAGCGGCGCTTCGCGCACGATCGTGCCCTGCGGCAGATCGTGACGTTGTGCCTGCTGAGTCATCAAGGCGTGTACGGCGGCGGTCTCCACCGGCAGGGCCGTGAGCACGACGATTCGGTTGGTGGTGTCCACCGCGGAATCCTTACTGCTCGTCGAAGCGGATCACGGACGGTGTGCCGCCCGCGAGCTGTCTATGGCGGCGTCACACGCCGGGCGTTGCCGGAGCCCCGGAGTCGTTCCCGCTGGCGCTGGGCGACGGCGTGGGGTCCGCAGCGCCGAGGGAGAACGCGCTTTCCTTGGCGGCCGCCGGGGTCTCGCGCAGTTGGTGCCAGGCCCTTTGGTCCTCCGCGATAATGGCGTCGAGTTCGGCGAGGCAGTCTCCGAGTACGGCGGGGTCGGTCGGTCGGCCACCGACGCCTGCCGAGTAGAAGTCCAAGTGTCGGCCGAGTGTTTCCAGGCGACGCACCGTGCCCGTGCGTAGCACCCACAGCCGCCTATGGGTGAAAAACGCCTCCGCCGCGGCGAGCACGGTGATCAGCGCACCGAGGACTAGCGCGATGTTCAGCATCCACGCGCGCGTGGCGTCAGACGTGCGCAGGCCCAGCAGAATCGTGACGGTCGCCGACAAGGTGACCGTGGCCATCTGCAGCGCGAAGGCCTTGCGCTTGTCGCGGCGCCGACGGCGCCGGTAGCTGGCCAGTTGCCGCGCGACCTCCTGGCGCAGGAACTGCCATCGCGCGTCCAGATCCGCCTGCGCTACAGCCCCACCTGGACCAGCGGACGCCTCCGTATTGTCTTCCACCGTGCCTCCCGCCGAATCCACCGCGCGGCGCTCCCATTGAATCGGGTGCCGCCGTTTCTCGGCATCCTACGCGCGTCGAAACAAGGGTGTCCAATGGATCTGGACATAGGTGTGTTAAGGTCGGAGGCGTGACAACGGCCGACGACCAACTGCGAGCCCTTCTCGACGACACGGCGTATCGCGCGCTCGAGTCGCTCGCGCGCTCGAGCGAGCCTGTGAGCGGGAGGGCGCTGGCTCGCGCCCTGAACGTCTCGCCTACGACCGCGACCTCCGCGCTCGCCCTGCTGAGGAAGGCTGGCTTCGTGACTTCCACGGCTGCGGGCCGGTCGATGTTGTGGTATCTCGACGCAAGTAACCCGACGATGCGTAGTTGGCTGCAGGAGACCGCCGGAGCCGCAGTCGCTGATCACGCCCAGCGTCCGCGCCTGGAAACAGTGATCTTCACCGCGCTGCCTTTAGAGTACGAGTCTGTGGCCGCACACCTGCCGGACCGGCGGCCGACCCGCGTACGTGCGACACGTTTCGAGCAAGGAGAGTTCACAGGCGACCACGTGGACTGGACCGTGTACGTCGCGGAAGTCGGCGCGGGCAACATCGGGACCGCCATCGAGGTCACCGCAGCGATCGCCGCGCTCAACCCCCACCTCGTGCTGTTTGTCGGCGTCGCCGCGTCGGTCAAGCCGAAGGATCTGTGCCAGGGCGACGTCGTCGTCGCTAACAGGGTCTATAACATCCATTCCGGCAAAGACGTGCACGACGAGGCCCACGGATCGGTTCACCAGACACGGCCTCTGTCCTTCTTGGCCAGGCACGACACCGTTCAGCTCGCAATGGAAGTACGGCGGCGTGGTTGGGCCTCTGAGCTGCCCGCGCAGGCCAGTAACGCCCGCGGGCGGGCCCCTGAAGCCAAGATCTCCCCGATCGCCGCGAGCGAGGTGGTGCACGCCGACAGTCGCTCGCAGCTGATGCAGAAGGTACGCACGCAGTTCAACGATGTGGCAGCGGTCGACATGGAATCCCTTGGTCTATACGAGGCGGCTCACAGGGACGACCGGGCCGCGCTCGCCGTGCGCGGTATCTCCGACTGCATCGACGACAAGGACCCTGACTCGGACGCCGAGTGGCAACCACGAGCAGCGAGTCACGCCGCCGCGTTCGCGTTCGCGCTGCTACGCCGGGCCGAGCCGGAGGACTTTCCGGTGCAGGGAACCAGGACAGTGCCGGATGGCGGTGACACTACATCTAGTGGCCGCTCGCCGGCGCAGCAGCTGCTGCGCGTGGCGCCGTCAGTGGCTCTCGCCTACGAATGGGCGGTACCGATCACTGGGGCAAGTGCCCATGAAGTGCTACGCGATCTCGCGGCGCTCGGTTCTCAGCCGGCGACTTGGCTGGGTCGCTTCCGGCACAGGCCCCCCGAGGCGTTCCGCAGCGAAGACAGCGCCGCGTTGTGGGTTCTGGTGGCCGAGTTTGCCGACTCCCACGAGCACCCGGCCGCGCCATGGTTCTTCGAGCAGGCAGCGCAGCGATGGCAAGGCGACCCGCTGTCCGGATATATGTACTGTCGTGCAGCGGCGGCCGCTGCACGCATGGGGCAAGGGCCTGCGGCAGAAGAACTGATTCGGCGCGCAGAGGCCGCCGTCCCGGCAGGCCGTCCGTTGTGGGCGTTCTACCACGCTGCGCTCGGCCCCGACATTGCGGTGGTGGCCGCGCGCATTCTGGCCGTTGCAGACAAGCTTGAGTTGCCGTTCCCACAGTCGGTTTCGCACGCCCTGCAGGGTGTATCGACGGCCGCACGGCCCGATGATGACTTCGCGGCCTTCGTCGAAGAGCTCGCCGAACTTCACCCCGCCTTCCTGGAGCAGATGAGGCTGATCATCGTTCTCGCTGCGGCCGTAGTGCTGCGCTCAACTGCAGGACAAACCGAAGCCGCTCAGATGCTCCTGGAACAGATAGTAGACGGCCTTCCGGCGTATCGACCTGGACCGGCCAGCACATCAGCACTGGCGGCGCTCGCAGGTTCCAGGTCTACAGTGATCCTGCTTGAACTGGCCAAAACGCTCAGTATGAGGGCCGCAGATCCCGTGGGCAGGGGATCGAGCTTCGACGCGGACGCGGTGCTGACCCGTGCAGAAGAATTTGCCCTCACCGCCCGGGACCGGCGGCTGGACTGGGGCGGGCCGACCGGTGAAGCCCTGGCGCTTGCAGCAGGTTGTCGTGCCGCATTAGGGGACGTGCGCGGCGCTCTGCTACTGCTCCTGCCACCGCCCGCAGGCACGGCTAACGCCGTGGAAGCCGCATCCCAGCCCGTTGTCCAGGCCGCCGCGCCCCTAGCTGCGCAACTCGGCGATATTGAACTGGCGCTAGATCTCGCCGCAAAGGTTGACGACCCGGTGCAACGGCGGCTGGCGACCGCGCTCGCATTGAGCCTGCGCGAGGACTCCTATCCTGAAGCCGCAGCCGAGTATCGCGCGGCGCTCGCTGACGGCGCAATTACCGCCCGCGCCGATCTACAGATGAAGGCCTTGGTCGGCCTGTCGATGGTCGCGGACCTTGCCGACGATGAACTAGCGCTGCTCGAAGAACGTGATGCCGAGATCGCTGATCTGATCCGCGCGCGGTCCTTCCTCAAAGCTGGCGAAATCAGCCGGGCTCAGGTCCTTGCCCGGTGCTACCCCGACTCCGAGGCAGCGCTTCACATTCGAGTCGAATGCCTTCGGACCTCAGGCAGAACCGCCGAAGCCATCGCCGCCTTGGAGTCCTTCGCCACGCGCCACCATCACGACGAGCGGCTTCTGCTCAACGCGGCGGTACTGGCGCTCTCAACCGGAGCCGCGGATGAGGCCGTACGCCTAGCACGTATTGTCGCCTCGAGCCTCGACCCCGTGCGCCGCCGGACCGCTCGCGAGATCATGCTCGACGTTGCATCAAGCGGCGGAGACTGGGACGGCGTCCTGGAGCAGACGTATCGCCTCATTGGTGATGTAGCGATCGACGAATCCGATCCGAACCGGGCCAATAGCGTCGCGAAGTATCGCTGGGCGCGAGCATACGCACTTCACCAGCTTCGCCGGATGGACGATGCGTACGAGGTCATCCGCGCCGAACCGCGCCTGATGCCCGTTGATCTCAATCAGGCGCGGCTGCTCGCGTCCGTACTGCGCACGATTGCGCCGTCGGTCACGAATGTCGACAACCGCACTGAGTCAGGCGAGAGCGGCGTCACCCAGAGGGAGGTCTTGACCGCCGTCGGGGACGCGGCGCGGGCCTTCCCGGACGACGAGGAACTCGTCGCCACGGCGGTGATGACTGCGTTCTCAATGCCGACTGATGGCCAGCTCGACTACGGGCAGATGGCCAAGGCACGCGAGCTGCATCAGCAGTTCTTCGAGAGCTTTCCCAACAGCAGGCTGATGCAGGCGGTGCCCTATGACGAGAACCTCAGTGGGGTGAAGGAGTTTCTGCGTACGCACCTGGCGCCGGTAGCGAGCGCTGCGGAGGCGATGCGGCGGCGCGCGTACATCGGCGGAATGCCGATCAGCGTGTTCGCCGCGGCATTCGGAAAGAACTACGCCGAGGCTCTGATCCGCAATGCCGTCGGCTGCTACGTGGTCCGGTATCCGGACGACCATCTCGACGCGCAGGAGATCGAGGCGGCTCGTCGCGCCGTCGACAAAGCAGTGGTGGTGGATACCTCCGCATTGTTCCTCTCGCCACTCACGTTGGAACCCGCGACGCGGCTATCGGCCCATTTCGAGCGGCTGCTTGTCGCTGCGCCCCAGCGCGACGACATCGTGCAGGCCCGGGCATCGATGGCGATGCGAAGCGCTGGTTCGCTTGGATGGGATCCCGAATCCGGGCGGCCCACATTCGAGCAGTACGACGAGAAGCTCACCGCACGTTGGGCTGAGCAAGCTGACAACCTCGCTAAGGCGCTTGACCGGTGCGACATCGAGAATGACCCGCTCGCCGACCACGGCGACTCCGATCCCAGACACCGGGTCTGGAGTTCACCAATCCGCCTGGCGCGAGAGCGTGGGCTGAGCCTGGTGGCAGACGACGCCGCGCTACGAGCAGCGGCACGCAGCGAGGGCATCCCCGCTTTCGGCAGTCTGCAGTTGCTCACAGCCCTTGTTGAGGATGGCGCGTTGCCCGTCGGCACTGTGCAGCAGGCCCATCGTCGCCTGATGGGGGTGTGGGCCGCCGAGCTGCCGGTACTTAGCCGGTTGCGTGAGATCGCCGGCGAAGAGCAATGGAACCCAGCGGGGTACGCGGCATTTCTGCTCGCGCGCCCCGCGACCTGGCTGCCGATTGCGGACGGGTGGCGGACCTACACGACGCTGATCAAAGCGCTACCCGAGCACGGACGGCAGGAGGTCGCCGGCTGGTGCACCGCCGCCATTACCGGCCTCAGCCTGGTAACCGCACCGCCGATCGTACCGGCGGCCGCCTCAGGACTCATTGTTTGGACCTTGCTCGAACTGCGGGATGCCGCAGCACTGCCTTTGCTCCTCGAAGGTGCCGAACGGGTGGTCAAGCAGTTCGTGCCCGATGTAGACCTGCTCGAAAAGGTCGTACAGCGGCTTGTGACGACGATGCGACAGATCACACCCCCGGACATGGTCGGCGCCGTCGTACTGCCCCTGCTGTCCGGACTAGGCAACGACGCACGGGCGAAAGCCGTCGAGTGCTTCTTCACTATGCCGTGACGGTAACTTCTTCTCGCGGCAACGCGGTGTCCATTGCGCTGCGGATGTTCGAATGTCCCTCCGACGGCGCCGACCTGGTCATCGAGCTCGACCCACCACACCTCACCGCGTCGCACAGGCCCTCCCTCAACCGCTCCGCAGCCAACCCTACGCGGCTCGCCGCTCCGGCCGGTTCCCGAACCCGGGTATCAGGCGGAGCCCCTGAAGCCGGTGGGCACGGCTGCTGGGCATCGGCATTCGCATGGCGTCCCGACTTGATCTCTCGGCGCTTTGCGGCGACAGCAGAATCGGCGTACCTCGGTGGGGTGAAAATCGAGGTACCGATGCATCCGCTGGGCTTATGGTTCAGGGTCCCCACCTACTCGCGGAGGAAGCCATGGGCATCAAGACGTGGGATGAGCTCAGGGAGCCGGACGAGCGGACGCTGCGCTTTACGCCGATTGGGCTTGGCGGAAGGATGCGTCCAGAGGATTCCGCTCGCTACTGGCAGGAGGTCATGGCCGGCCTCGATCTCGATCCCGTCGTCGCGGATGGCACGCGGCAGAGCTTTGACCGGCTCCGGCAGGTCCTCCCTTACGGCCTCTTGTGCTACGACATTTTCACCCTGGTCAGAGACCACGCACTTCTGACCATCGAGCAGGCGCTCCGGGACCGCTTCATCGACTATCACCAAGGCGTCGTGACGTTCGTCGATAACCAGGGGACCGCTCACACGTCCACAGTGGCGCAGTACGAGGATGTCCACGAAGCTGTCCGGAAGAATAAGAATCGGCAGCTTCAAATCGGAGCCGGCCCGGAGAAGATCCATTTCAATGGCATGCTCAATGGCCTGAACAAGTGGGCACGGGCGGCAGGACTGCTGCGCGGCCAACGAAACCGCGGCGTTGAGGCCGTCCTTGCGAACCTCCGAAACATGGTCGCTCACCCGACCTCGTACCACCTGCTCGATCCTGTTGATGCCGTGCGCATGCTCAGCGATGTGCGCGAGATCATCAATCAACTTTGGGCGGCGCCCACTCCCGGAGGTCGACTGTATCCGGCGCCGCTGAAGCAATCCGTGGCTGCCCTCGCCTGGCTCAAGGACGGCACGGCAGCCCATGTCGCCGCTGTCGACGCGCTTCGTAACAGCACCGAAGGCGAAGATCAGTACAACTTTGCGATTATCCGAGGCGTCTGGGAGTTCGGAGAGCGACTGTCTGACCCGGAAATCCTGTCCTTCGACTCGCGGTATGAGACGACTTGGTATCCGGCGGAGCACTTGTGGGGACCCGGGACGCGCGAGGAAGGAATCACCTGGCTCGACGCGAACGATCCCCAGCCAGGCGTCTGCGATTACCTTGATCGGACGTTTATTCTCCGGTTCCACGATGGCGAGCTGTATCTGCCAATGAAGCCGAGTATCGCCGCAGCTCTTCCTGTGTCAGAGCAGACCGGGCAGTGGTTCGCTGTGCGCGCCGACTTCCCGAATGACGCTTTCTCACACATCCGCAGCTATGCCAGCGGAGCGTCGGACTGCGCGCCAATGGGACCCTGCTCGCGGTGTCACGCTGAAACGCTGGCCGGGGGTACGCATGCGGAGGTGATCGCTGCGTGCGGACAGCTTGTCGCAACCGCATCGCTGCCGCCTGACATGCGTATGCCATTGACTGATCGCCGCTCCTGGCCCCTCTAGGCGGCTCGTTCACGTACGAGGCACGATTCCGTGATCGCGCAACCTACTTAGTGGGTTACCGCAACGAGGAGAACACGGCCAGCGTCCCTCGATGTCCATTCCAGGTCAGGTCTGCCAGTCGCAGATCCCTGACCTCGGTTTGGCAATGTTACAGTAAGGGAGGGTTCCGCAGATTCGCCTTAAGTTGACAACCTACGATGTCCAGTCGTGACCCCCGACGAGCTCGTCCACTACTACCCCCGCCTCTACCACATGGCGGTCGGCGGCATGTGGCCGATGATTCAGCAGCATGGCCTGTTGCCCACCAGCCATATCGTCACCACCTCCGACCTGTCGGCTGACGAGCAAGCCAGCTTGCTTATGCGGCGTAGGTCGACGTCCGTGATGATCGCCCACCCCGTGCTTGGCGTTGTGACGATCCGCGACCAGGCACCGTTGCGTGAGGAATTCCTGACCCGGTCGTTGACGGACATGACGGCAGCCCAATGGCTCGGAGTGCTCAACGACTGCGTCTTCTTCTGGCCGCACCCCGACCGGTTGCACACCCTGCTCACTGCCCGCCGCTACCGAGACCGCGTCCAAGACGTCGTCACCATCGACACATACAGCCTTGTCGAGGCTCACCATGATGCGATCCGACTGTGCCCGATCAACTCTGGGGCCACGCTGTATCCGAACGCACCGATGCGTGGCTCGGGAACCTTCCGTACGATCGAGGACTACCCGTTCGCCCAGCGACGCAAAAGCCATTCGATACCGGCCGCCATCGCCGAACTCACCGTGATTGGCGGGGTACCGGACCTGCACGCCCACGTGGTGGAGGTCAACCGCTGCCGAGGTGCTGACCTGCTTGAACGGCTCCACCCCTAGCCTCCCGCTGAGGCAGTCTCAGCGTATTGTGACTGTGGGGCTCCAAAGCCCAGTAGCTGTCCTGAGCCGAGGTCCTTGGGGGCCTATCACAGGGTTCTTATGATGTGCTCGTGTATTCGTTGAGGAGCCCCCAGGATGGCTTCGCGTCGTATGGGTTCTGCGGGAAAGGGATGACGTTCGGGTCATCATCGGGCGCGTGAAGGTTCGGTGCCCAGCGGGGTCGGGCGGAGCTGGAGTGCCGGGCGTAGCGTTCCAGGATGGTTCGCAGGTGTCGTTCTCCGAAGGTCTGTGACGACTTGGCGCTCGATCGGGTCCATGGCCTTGGCGACTCGCCGAATGGTATCGCGGTGTTCCATGGTGACCGCAGGGTCGGAGATCCGATCCGGGATGTGGTCGGTCCTTTCTTCGAGTGCGATCACGATCGCGCCTTTGGCGGTCAGCCACGTTCTTCTAGCTCTGCGACCAGCGTGATCACGGAATGAGGGTCGAAAGCATTCTGAATTGCAGCAAACGCTGACCGTCGAACCGATAACTTCCCAAGGCCTGAATGTTGCAAACTTGAAGCAATCTCTTGTTCAACGATCCCAGCCTGATGACGTGGGGCTGGTCAAGTATTGAGCGTTTAGGTGGGAGGAAGTCGCTCCCTTCAGTTCTTTGATGAGGTTCTGTTGGCGAACACTGAGCTCATCGACGATCTGCATTGCTGACCAACCCGCCTTCGCCGGGTCATGGGCTGCGGCAGCCTGGTACCAGTTGCCGAGGAATTCGAGCGTCATATCTACCAGAGCGCAGGCGCCATGCGCGTCAAGTTCATCCGATTCGGACTCGAATGAGCCAGTATGCAACGCAAGATTGCGTATTGTGTAAAGCCAGTTAAGCATCGCCTTGAAGCGCCCCTGGCATTCCTCGAGCCAGTCCGCAGTCTCGCTGAGGCTGGCCAGGCGTCCTCGCCACGCAATGATTTCAGCAGCAGCCAGGCCGCCGATAGTGCCACATAGTGAGGAAACTGCTGCATGGGCAGCGGTCAGAGCGGCGTGCGGTGCCCTGGGCAGCGGTTCCATTAGCTCAAGCCATCGATTTACGTCGTCAAGCCAGAACCAGTCCGTCAGAGCGCAATACGCGTCCAAGTCACTCAGCGGCTGTACGCACTCGCCCCGCAAGTCGGCAAGGAACGTCTCGCTCGCACTCAATTCGGTGCGAGCCGCGAGAACCTTCTTGGCGACCGTATCTGCTTTCACCGACTTCGCGAGCTGTGCCTTAATCGCATACCGCTCCAGCTTCCGTAACGTTCTGGCTGCTCGCTTGTTCCTGCGCTCGGCCGCTAGCAGCGCTCCTTTGACGGTGTTGCGTAGACCGTCGTGCGTGCCAACGAGCTGCTGGCGTAGTGCGACGAGGCTCAAGGCGTTTGCGAGGGTCTCGACGTTCGTAGCCTTCAGCCCGAAGGATTCAAGTGCCACCCAGCTAAGTCCCGCGCGCGCCATCGGTGCTTCGGTTGTCCGGGCGATATGGGAAGAGCGCAGGCTCTCGCGGATCTCCAACGGCCAGTGCGTAGTGAGTGGGCGTACGGAGTCTCGCCGGGGCCCGTGGGTGCTAAATCGTGCGCATGTTTGGGAATCATGGGAGAAGACCATCGACTCGGGTCCAAGCCGTAGATCGGAGAGCCGATTGCCGGCCACGTACTGATCAAGGACCTCGATAATTCTTCTACGAGCGCGCACCGCGGCCGCACCCAGGTCCGGTGCTACTACGTGGAAGCTCAATACAACCGCGCCGTCCGAAGACGCGGCCTGGACGCTCGGGGCGCCCCGGCGCTCGCTGAGCGCTTGTTGAACGAACTGCAGCAACTGGGGCATGCGATGGCCTGGTCCGCTCGGCGCTGCGGCGAGGGGAAACTGATGCACGTCTGTGTCGACGCCCATCAGTGCATCGAGTGCGATCAGCTTGTGGGTCCCATCGACCACGACCGTCGCCCGATAACGCCGGTCCTGGGAGTAGAGCGCTTGTAAGATCTCTGGCGCGGTAATATTTCCACGCCTTATCGTGCTTTCCAGGTCCACCTTCGCGTGATCATGTGTACGGCCTCGCTGGATGCTGAGCGCTCCGATCTCCACCGCGATCCGTTCCAGACTCCGCGGTGCTCCTCCCCGGTCCCACAATTCCTCGAATATTGTCTCGACCGCCGTCGTCAGGCCGGGAGCGGCGGCATCCAGGCGAGCAGCGAACGCCGCACATGCTCTCAGATCATTCAGGCCTTGCTCTCCTCCGCGGAAGATGTCGGTAAACACATTGCGCGTTGCGATAATTCCGGCAGGTGGCTGACGCGAGTCAATCAAGGAGTCGATAGCTGCGGATGCAGACTCCTGAATCTTGAATGCGAGCCTGGCGTAAGGCTGATGCTGACCGCCGCCTCGCGGTGGAAGTGTCCGTGCGTGCAGCACCGCCCGGGCGTGGGCCACGGCGAGCACCGACGCGTTCGCCGAGGCTGCATGCCAGCTGAGATGCGCAATCGGCTGGATGGCCAGCAGTATTCTTCGCAGAAGAGCGCGCCGGTGGTCTGCAAGGCGCGCAGCATCGAAGCTCTCGATAAGGCTTCCCTCGTGGCTGGCGCTTAACATGCCCACACGCTACTGGTCTCGCGGCCTGAAGTCTGGGTTCCACTGTGGAGGCAACCGTTGGTGTGTAGACCTACTTAGGGGCCGACCGCCACGGCGACGGGAGGGGGCATCGTCTCGCGGCGGAACACGTTACCGCCGCGCCCACAGGCTTGGACGACCAAACGCAAAGCCCTGATTCGATCAGCAACGATACGGAAACGCCACATGAGGGGGTCGCGCGTCCGCCATAGGTTTGCGCCTGACGTGCCGACCATCCGGGGAGAACCATGCGCCGTACTACCCTGCCTGCTGCCGCCGCCATCCTTGTGGCAGTGGCCAGCTGCTCCAGTACCAGCAGTCTGAAGTCGCCGCCGCCCGCCGGCCCCGAGGTCCAGACGCACTTGGTTTTTTCCGGCGCGGTCGCCACCACCGCAGCCGGATCCGTCGCGGTAAAGCCACCACTTAACGCCAAGGGCGACAGTTCCGACAGCGGCAGCGGTCCCTGGACAACTCAATGCACCTTCGCTGGGGGCAAGGCGGCGTCATGGAGCGCACAGGTCACCGTCACGACCCCGGGCAACCAGTGGACCGTGACCATCGACGACGCCGCCACCTTCGGCAACCCCGCCCCGGGCGCCCACAAGGCCGAGACGACGCTTGTGCGGGCCAGCGATGCCAGCGAGGGCAAGCTGGAGCTGGACGTGCGGTCGCAGAAGCCGATCGCCGCGTACCTGGCATCGGGCGCGGGTGAGGACAACGGATATAGGTACTACGTTCCGATTGATCACAACGGTGGCGACGCGGACGTAACCATCGATCCGGACTTGAGGTCGGGCACGCTGGACGCGTGGCTCACGCCAGACGCTCTCGGGAGCCCTTTGGTGTTCCACCTCACCGGTCAGTGGTCATGCAGTTAAGCATTCCGGACTGCCCCGTCTGGGACGCTGCCAGCCATCAATGTTAGGCCCTGACCTGGGAATGACTGGTAGCGTCGCCTATTCGACTGTCGCCAATTCCTCACGGCGGGGTGCTGCTGGCGTTTCCGACATTTTGTGGCGAACGTGGCCACGGCGGGCTTCGTCGGGAACGGCGCGTACTGTCAGCCGCGTGATGAGTGTCTTGGCGATCAGGTCCCAGTTCACACAAGCAGCGGACAACGCGGAGTTCCCCGACTTCAACAACGGCTACTACTACCCGGTAGACGCGCGGCTGCGTCTCATGCGGGATCCGGAGCGATGGGCGATGGTCGTCGAGCTACTCGGCTACAACCCGCGCGGCGGCAACCTTTTCGATGTGGTGCACACCTTCGGTAGCTGCCTGACCAGCGGAGAGCCGGGCTTCCGCGGGGACGGCAGCTTCTTGGAGCGGGTCGAGAATATGGACGAGGCTGAGGGCGACGAGGAGACCTACACCGGAGCCGGGTTGGTCGTGCGCGGTCGGCGGATCTTCGTCGAAGCTCCAACTGGAACGCGACGGAGCAGGCCCTACGCCTGCTCGTCCCCGCGCACCGTGATCTGCTCCTGGCCGACACCGCCGAGCTATACCGGCGGCTACCCGGAGATCTGCCGGTGATCCTGACCCTCGATGAGTGGCGCCATCCGGAAGGTCTGATGGACAACTTTGCCGACGAGGTGGATGCCGACGAGACTTTCCGAATGCTCGCCGAGGTAATGGAAACCGGCGACACTGCGCGTTACCGACCGCAGCGTCCACCGAACACCCACTGGTCCAACTGGCCGGAGGCTGGGACGCTCTGAACACGGCAACTGGCCGACTTCGGATGTTCCGAAGAGATGGGCGTCGTATGCGGCGGCTAGTCTCCCACCATGTCCGCAACGCCCGACGGCCAATGGCCGTTCGTCAGCCCGGAGAACTGGCTTGATGCGATCGACGATGCGCTGATCCGCCCCTTTCCGATGCAGCGGGAGCGGCATGGGAGCGGATTCAGCGCTCCCGGTCAGCATGAGGTGATCCTGCAGTGCAGCGAGGAATTCTGGGAGGAACGCTCGGCGGAACTGTTCGAGGCGGCCGAGGCGGAGATAGAGAACGAGCGCCAAGTCCTGGCACGAGAGCTCACCGGCCGCTGGGGCGCTCCTGAGACGCTCGATCTGGAGCCGTACTTTCAGGCCGTGGTGGCCGGCCTCCCGCTGCACGAATCGCTCGTGTACTTGAGCACATACGCGGCTGACGCCCTTCTTTGGCGCCGACCGAAGGAGGACCGATGGCTCGCCCTGTCCATCCTGAAGCACGACACAGAGCTGCCGTACGTGTTGGTGGCTTTGGTCGGCGCGCTCGGCATACTGATCGAGCCGCCAGCCGCCTAGCGGTCGACTACCTCTGGCCGGCCCGACGCCGTCCGCCAACTGACGCCCGTTCAGGCTCCTGACCTGGGAATGACTGGCGAGGTCATGTATTCAACTGTCGCGGGTTCGGTTGACGGCGGGCCTTGTGGCGTCAGTGCTGTCCCCTTGGCCACCTGCCTATTCACCGCTGGATGCATCCAGCCGCGGATTATCACTTAACCAGCGGCGGATTGCCTCTGCGTCTCGGGAGTGCCCGAGCCGGTCGAGCAGCAAAGCCTGCAGCCTCAGCGTGGTATGCAATCGCGTCATGAGGGCGGGCATCAAAGCGGTGTGGTGCTGGTAGCACTCCACGGCTTCACTCGTGACGGCAAGCGCTCCGGGATAATCGCCCTCTGCTGTTAGAAGCAACGCCGATAGAGACAGTGAGTTGGCGAGGTCGGGCTCGTAAGCGGCAGGGTTGCCAGCCGCCAAGCGGCGCTGGAAATGTATCACCTGCTGTGTAGCCGCCAAGGCCTCTCCGTACCGATCAGCCTGCGAAAGCCAAGTGCCGAGGTTGGTTAGCGAGGCGGCGAGGTCGGCCTCGTAGGCGGCAGGGTTGCCGGCCGCTAGCGGCTTATAGATTTCTACCGCTTGTTGTGTGGCTTCCAAGGCCTCCCCACGCCGACCAGCCTGCGAAAGCTGGGCACCCAGGTTGGTCAGCGAGCGGGCGAGGTCGGCCTCGTAGGCGGCAGAGTTGCTGGCCGCTAGCGGCTTATAGATTTCTACCGCCTGCTGTGTGGCCTCCAAGGCGTCCTCGTGTCGACCGGCCTTCGAAAACCGGATGCCGAGGTTGCTCAGCGAGGCGGCGAGGTCGGGCTCGTAGATGGCAGGGTTGCTGCCCGCTAGCCACTTATAGATATCTACCGCCTGCTGTGTGGCCTCCAAGGCGTCCTCGTGTCGACCGGCCTGCGAAAGCTGGACGCCGAGATTGGTCAGCGAGCGGGCGAAGTCGGCTATGTAGGTGGCGGGGTCGCTGTTCGCCAGCCGCATATGGATCTGTGCCGCTCGTTGTGCGGCTTCCAAGGCCTCCCCGCGCTGCCCGACCCCCGTAAGTCGGTTGCCAAGGTTGGATAGCGAGGCGGCGAGATCGGGCTCGTAGGCGGCAGGGTTGCCGACCGCCAGCCGCTCATAGATTTGTACTGCCTGCTGTGTGGCCTCCAGTGCCTCCATGCTCCGACCGGTCTCTGAAAGCTGGTTGCCGAGGTGGGCCAGCGAGCGGGCAAGTTCGGGTTCATGGGTGGTCGGGTCGTCGGCCGCCAGCTGCCGATTGGCGACGACGAGATCTTCGGCGAGGCGTAGGGCCAGAGAGGCGATGATACGGGAAGGGTGGGGGAGGGCTACGGCGGTCGATCGGATGCCTTGGCGGGGCAGAGTTGTGGTGTCCAGGGCATGGTTCAGTGTGTGCAGGACACGATCGGCGTCGGTGGCGCGACCAGCGTTGTAGTGTGCGATGGTGGCGCGGGCCAGGACCGTGATGGCTTGGGCCTGCTGAGCCGGGGCGGATGCGGCGAGCAGGGTCGGCAGGGAGATCTCGCCGCTAGTCAGGGTGCGGGATGCGTGATATTCAGCGATGCGGTCGGGCTGCAGGGAGCCCCAGTAGCGGTCGGGGTCGGCCGGGTACAGCCCGGCCAGCCATGCCGCGGCGTCAGGCACTTTGTCCGCGGGCAGGCCGGGCACCTGTACCAGGGTACGTTGTGCTTCATCAGCGCTGGCCGCCCCGCACAGGGCCGCGACGGCCACGGTCTGTTTCAGGGTCCTCGTAGACAACCCCAGTGCGAAGGCGGGGGTGTCGGCGCTGGCTTTCCAGAACCGCTGCTCGTGTTGCAGGAGCACTTCCTCCCCCGGGGCCCCTTCAGCGACTTGGACAGGGTCCGGACCGCGCTGCAGCAGTGTGACGAGAGCCGCCATTTGCAACGTCAGGGCGTTGTCGTAGCGCGGGTGGTCCAGATCATCGGAGGGTTTGAGCCCGCTGGCCAATAACTGCCAGGGATGGGCCGGCACGGTGGGTACCGCTGGTAGTAGTTGGGCCAGATCCGCAGCGGCGGCCTGGAACATCGCCAGCCGCTGCCCGGCCGGGCCGCTGGCGGGAACCAGCGGGGCAAGCGGGAGGACTGGGGCTGCGGCCAGCAGTGCTCGCACCGCCGGCACCGCCTCCAAAGTGTCGGTGCGCCATTCGCCATCGGCGCGAGCCAAAAGCAGCACCCGGCAGCGGTGCTGGGAGCGTGCCAGATGGGCCAGCAGACGGCGCAGCAGATATGGGCGGGTCTCGGCATAGTCCAGGACCAACAGCAGCGGCATGGCGGTGGCCAACACGGTGAAGTCCGGGGGGTCGTCGTGATCGGTCAGATCCGATCGTAGGTGCCCGGTAACCCAGCCCTGCCAGCTGAGCTGGTCGGTCAGACGGCGGCCCAGACGGGTCTTGCCCTGCCCGCCAGGCCCGGTCACCACGTGTACCGTCACCCTCGATGGCCCTGTCATACACCAGGTGTGCAGGGCTTCCAGCTCGGCGGTACGGCCGTAGAAGCCGACGGCTTCGGTGTCGGCGCGCAGCAGCGCGGCCGGGGAGTTCAAGTCCCGGTCGTAGGCGGCCGGTTTGAACAGACTGGCCGGCTCGACCGGCTCGACCGCTGGCTCCCACCGGCCGTGCTCGTCCACTACCGCACGGAAGGCAGGGTCGGCCAGCAGCACCGGAGCCGGGGTGGCGGACAGCCGAGTTCCGCCGTCGGCGCGGCGGTCGGCCCGGACTACCCCGCACAACAAGTCCCCACCGAAACCATCCTCAGCCAGAACCGGCGCACCGGAGACCCCCGACCAAGCGCTCCCGCCGCCCGGACCGGGCTGGAAAGGCAGGACGGGCTCGGTACTGCTGATCTCATACCGGCCGGCCAGAGCGCCACTGCCGGGCACGATACGTCCAGGCAGCACCTCATCCAGGCGCCGGCCGTCATCAGGATCCTTTTGCGCCCGCGGGAACCCTGGCACCGTGACCTGGACCGGGCGGGTTCCGATAAGCAGTCCGAACCTTTGCGGCGGACGGGAGACCAGATCGACCAGCGACTCCGGCACGGGCCAACCGCCGTCATTGACGACCTCGACCAGTGCCGCGTCCACCGCGCCATCCCGTCGTCGCCAACGCACCACCGCCGGGAACTGCCCCGGCCCGGCATCTGGCTGACATACCGTCAGCGCCTGCACGCCACCATTAGGATCCATGCCGTCTAGGACATGGTCGGCGGTCAGTACCAAACGTGGTGCGAGCAGATACCCCGACCCGAAACCCTTCCCGCCCCCGCCCGCCTTCGCTACGCGGATCTGCACTCGGCGGTCCAACTCCACCGGACCCTCCCCTCGCCCCGGGCGAGCCGCCCAGGTGCACTGCAGCTCGTCGTACAGGGCCGCTACTCGTCGTCGCTGACGTCGATGTCGCCGCCACCAGGCCGATGCGGGGCCAGCTTCACCGTCACCGTGTGGGTGGCCTTTTGGCCGTTGTCCTTCGTCCCGCCAACCGCAATCACCCCCCAGCGCAAGTCGCCCTTTGTGCCCTTGCTGCCGGTCAGCTCCAGCCCCAGCTCTAAGGTCACCTCGCCAACGGTGAACAACACCCCCTGATCACCGCTAGCTGGAGCAGACAGCTGCTCCTGCGCCTGGGCGATCTGCTTGCGCAGCAAAGCGATCGCGTCGGCCAGATCCAGCCACTGCTCATCCGAGCCATTTACCACGGCCATACCAGCCCTCTGATTCCCTAGCATTGAACCGCTACCGTACGTGCCCGGCCTAACCCCCCGCGACGGATCCCGCAAAACCAGGCCGCAACGAGACCGAACCAAGGGAGAACCCTGCCTCCAGCCGTTGCAGGGTTTCTGTCAGGATTTTGGCACCGGCCGAGCTGGGCCCGTGGACAGGAGTGACTGGCAGGCAACCGTATCCGATGGTCCGGAGCTGCTTGAGTCTTTCGTCGGTCTCAGCCGGGCAGTTGAGCTTGGAATGCAGGGTCGCTGTCAAGGTCGCGGGTGGCGTTTGACAAGGTTGCGAGAGCGGCTGCCGGGTACGCGCCTGCTCCTGTCGGCGCACTGAGGACCAGGTGTTGCTTCGCAACGCCCGGAACGATCACTTTGGACCGCCTTTTGCCGTTCGCATCTGATGCGATGTTGCCGCATGGGATGCGAACTGCGACGTACGGAAACCCGGCCGCGACGTCGCAGCACGTCTTACAAAGATCCGAGATGAGATGGACGAAGATCACCTGACGGCGCGGCTGGCGCTGTCGAGTGGCTCTATTCGATCTTTCGGTCGGTACCCCGCAATCGATACTGTGGGGCACCTTCGGAGTTGGCGACGTTCGAGCTGAGGCCGTCTACGGGCTAAAAATAAATCGTGCCGGAGACAACGAGCTGGGAGCTAACGCCCAGGTGGCGCCCGTGCCCTTCTGGGCGGTATCCCTCCGGGGGCACTGGTGTTCGGATGCCGCAGCCTTTATGAGCTGCGGCTTTCTGTTTTCCGCTATCGAGCGCGTGTGCGAGCGTGTGTCGCTGAGAGCCGCCCTGTGTCGGCGTTCGTGGCCTATCCGTGGCCTGAAAATTGGGCCCTTCTCTGCAGGTCGGCTGTCCTTGCGGCCCGCGTTCAGAGAGGTCTGGGCGCGGGCCGCAAGGGTCAAATGTTGAACTCGGCGACGGATACTCGCACGAACTTGCGTACGATCGGCTGTGTCGACTCAATAGTTACCGAATCATCCCAGAAGTCCGACACCAGGGGCGGGGCAGGCCGTGTCACGAACGCATGATCGAAAAACCCCCGCTTGGTCCCGCGATGGATGCGTACGACGGCACGTCGATGACGATCGCCGGCACTACGGTCACACCGGGCTGAAGCAGGCCAGTTGCTCGGTGATAGCCGTCTTGGAGGAAGTATCGACCTTCGCAGTGAGCAACAGTTACGTGTGGCGCGCCCATGCCCAGGGCCATGTTGACCGTCGACCCCTGACATCCGAACTGCTGCACTCGCAAGTTCTGATTCGTGGACGCGAATGTGATCGCGCGGCGGTCGAGATCCGGGGCCATGGCGATTTGCGTTCCTAGCAGTTGGCTCGGGAGGCAGAGGCCGATAAGCCCTGCCTCGTCACGTCCCGCTGATTCCAGGCGTTCGTTGAATCGACCTAGGTCGATCGTCTTCTGAATCGACTGCAAGTGGCGAAGGTCGACCCATTCGGCTCTCGGATTGCTGCCGTTGAAGATCGCCTGCACGTCGGGGCGACTTGCGATGTGATGCGGTCACGTCCGCGCTGGTGGTGTGTGAGGTGGCCAGCGGGTGATCCTGTTTGTTGGTAGGCGATCAGGGCTGCCGGTTCTGTATCTGGTTCGAGGTCCTGGCCTGTGCGCTGGATCTTAAAGACTTGCCGGTACCTTCAACCCCACCGGGTAGTACGAATGCAGACTCAGTGCCCTCATACCCTGTGCAGGTCCGACCATGATTGACTACCGGTGCCTCGTCGCCAGCAGGGCAATCAAGCCGACGCCGGCGGCGATGCCGGTCCAGAAAGTAAAGTAAGAAGGGCGATAAAGCCATCCAAGCCAGCTTGGAATCGGTCGGCTCCCCCTCATCCGCGCAGCGCCGAAACCTGCAATCGCCATGGCCGCGACCAGCGCCCCCGCAAATCCTAAGAAAGCGTCGGCGAAGAATCTCGACGGCATGCTGTTGAACGTGAGCGCCTTCGAGGTGATGGCGCTGACGAACCCGAGCAGGAAGAAGAGACCTGCCAATTCGAGCCACACGACGAGGGTCGCCGCCTGCGCGACCCATACCTGCATCCTGTCGGCTCGTTTGTTCCTGGCCACGACCCGACATGCCGCCGACCCGTCGGCGATGTCGAACAGCTTCAAGACCCGCTTCGCGGGCGAGCGGTCGGCCAGGGCGGCTGCGACCCAGATGTCAATGATGGGCATTCGTGTGGAACTTTCTACTGACTTTTTCCTTGTCCCGCGCTCACATGGCGCGGGACAAGGCTGATCTTACGCTAGCCGCCGAAGGCGTTTCCGAAATAGGTGTCCCCCCAACCGAGGAATGTCGCACCGAGGTTCGTGAACTGGGCCGCGTACTTCAGCCCGCTAAGGCCGCTGGACTTGGCGGCTGCCGCGGCCGCGTTGCCTTGCGCCTTGAAGCTCCATGGCCTTTGCTGCGCCGCCTTCGCGGCGCTGGCGGCCTCGCCCTCGGCGGCGAGCGCTGGCTTCTCGGCCACCTTGGCGGCGGCCGCGCCGCCAAGGCCGACCAGGCCGAGGGCCATGCCGAGACCGTCGGTCGCCGTCTTCAGGCCAGAGACGTTGGGGTCGTTGAGGTCGTTCACCGTGTTGATCGCCGAGTCGGCCGTCGCTGCTACGTCCGCAGTTGTGGCAAGGGTCAAGGTGACGGCGTCGAGTCCGGGCACCTCAGCGGTGGCCAAGGCCACGACGTCAAGGACGGGTGCGGCCTGCGCCACGACGTGGATCGCCTTCTGCCACCAGGGGCGGGCGGCATCTTGTGCCTTCTTCTTGGCGGCCGCGGCGGCTGCTGCCGCGGCTTGCTCCGCGGCACGCTGGCGGGCCTGCTCCAGGGCCTGGGCTACAGCCACGCCGTTCGGCCCGTACCAGGACTGCACCATCGTCTTGTACTTCTTCAGCGCCGGGTCGTTGGGGTTGTGGGCCGCGATCTGGCTGGGCGACTGCTGGGAGAACCAAGTGCCGCTGCTGCCGTCGAACCCGGCGCTGGAGTCTTGCCCGCTCTTCTTGTCCGCAGCGTCCATCGCCGTGTAGTTGCCCGACTGGACCTGCGTGCTCTGGACGCAGGGAGCGTTCGGGTCGACTCGGTTGCACATACCGGTGGGGTCGCTGAAGTCCACCGGGTCGCCGCCGCCGTATGTGTAGCCGCCGTACTGGTTGGGGTCGGTTTGTTCGACCAGCGGGTCGCGGGAGACGAACCGGCCGGCGTTCGCGTCGTAGGCGCGGGCTCCGATCATGTCCAGGCCGGTGGCGCTGTCGGTCGGCTTGTCCAGGAAGGCATGCTCGTCGAGCCAGGAGGCCGGGGCGGCGCCGCGGGTTCGGCCGAAGGGGTCGAAGTAGCGGCGGCTCACCTGCAGGGTTGCCGCGTTGATGGCAGTGGTGGCGGTGTTCTGCAGGTTGGAGAACTCGTAGCTCGTGGTGCCGTTGGACTGTTCCGCCACCTTGGAGCCGCCCGGAATCGGGACGTATCGGACGCCGGTGGAGGTGTTGCTGCCGGTGGCCAGGTGGATCTCCTGGCCGTCCAGGTACAGTACCGTCTCGGTCGGGTCCTTCTGCAGGAGCAGGCCGCCGGCGGCGTCGTAGACGTAGCTGGAGGTCTTGCCCGTGGAGGCGTCGCCGACCTGCGCGAGTCGGCCTTCAGCGTCCCAGGTCAGAGTCTGGTTCGCACCGGTGGCGAGCTTGCGGGTCACGGTGTTGCCCGCGGTGTCGTAGGTGAAGGTGTCGTTTCCGGTGGCGCCACCGCTGATGGTCGTGGAGCCCGAGGAGTGAGCACCGGTGGTGCCGGCGGCCGGGTAGGCGTAGGCGTGGGTGACGTTCTTGGCGGTGTTTCCGGTGACGTCGTGGTCGACCTGACCGGTGCGGTTGCCGGCGATGTCGTAGCTGAACGTCTGCCAGTACGGTGCCGGGCCGCCCACGGTCGTGCCGCTCGGCGTGGCATTGGTGCAGCCACCGATGCCCGGGACGGACGGGGACGCTGCGGTGTTCACGCCGCCGCTGTCGGTCCACGCCGTGCTGAGCCGCCCGGCGTAGTCGTAGGAGTAGCACTGGAGGTCGGTCGCACCGCTGTCCTGAATGTCTTTGGAGGAAGCGATCTGACCTGCGGTGTCATAGGTATAGGAGTTGATATCGACGGAACGGGACCCGTTTTCCTTGTCGACGGTCACCGACAGTGGCCGCGCGGTGGCCAGATCGTAGTTGTAGGTCTGCACCGCCTGGTTCGGCATGTCTCCGAGCGTGACGCGCAGTGGCTTGCCGAACCCGTCGTAGGTCATGCCCGACAGATAGTCGGCGTTGCCGCCGATCGACATCGCCAGGCCGAAGGAGTTGTAGGAGTAGTACACGGATTCGGCGGCCAGTCCACCCGCAGCGGGCATGTCCGTGTGGTCGAGCAGACCATCGGCGGGCGTATAGGCGATGGTGGTGGTGTAGGTGCCGGCCAGGGTGCCCTCGGCCGCCGGAATGGTGATCGACGAGCCGGTGGGCTTGTAGTCGGGGGAGTATCCCGTCACGGCGTTGACATACGCGGGTCCGGAGGTGCCGGCCGTGTACCGGGTGGACGAGGTGAGCTGGCCCTTGGCCAGGCTGTCGTACGCCCAGGCGGCCAGCTGCTTCGTGGCGTCGGTCGTCGACGTGCCGGAGTACTCCCCAGTCTTGCGCCCGAGCAGGTCGTAACTGAAGGAGAGCGCCTGCCCGCGTCCGTCGGTGGTGGAGGTGATCCGCGAGTCGGCGTCGTAGCCGGTGCTGGTGGTGCCGGCGTCGGGGTCCGTCGCCTGGATCTTCCGGCCGCGCAGGTCGTACTGGGTCGTCCAGACGTTCTTGCCGGTGGCGTCGGTCATCGAGACCTGTCGGCCGGTGGCGTCGTAACCGTAGCCGGTCACGTCCGCGTCGCCGGGGTTCCGGGTCGCGGTGGCGGTGTGATAGCGCCACAAGGCTGTCGTGTGTCCGCGGGCGTCGGTGAAGGTGCTCGTCGGGGCCTGCCCGGTGGGCGGGGTCACATCGACTTCGTCGGCGCCCGGGTAGGCGGTGGTCGTGCTCCACTGCGGTTGGGCGTAGGAATAGAACGCCGACACCGTCGGCCGACCTGATCCATCGTAGGTCGTCAGGGTTTGCCCGGGCACCGCGTTGTCGTTGACTGCCAGCACCGTCGAGGACGACGGGCTGGAGTTGTAGTAGGCGCTGGACACCTTCTGCGTCCAGCCATGGGAGTCATAGAAGGTGTCGACGACGTCGCGGCCGCCGGAGTTGTCCGGGGCGTCGGTCTGGGCCTGCCGGACATCGCCGAACCCGTTGAGGATCTGGTAGGACGAACCGTACGTCAGGTCCTCGTGCAGGGTCTGGGTCAGAGTCCAAGACGGTGCCCCGGTGCCACCCAGGTAGTAGCTGAACTTCTGGCTGGGGTTGTTGGGATTGGCGGCCTTGGTCCATGACGGCTTCCACACCGTGCTGACCCGGCCTAGCGCGTCATAGGTGACGTCGGTGACGTTGCCGTTGGCGTCGACTGTGTGGGTCGGCTGGCCGCGGCCCGGATCCAATGTGGTGGTGGCCTGCCAGCCGAGCGGGTTGGTGGTCACGATCTGAGTCGGCAATGCTCCGGTGGCCGGAGTGTAGGCGGTGCCGGTCACCGCGCCGGCCGAGTGGTTGGCGTCGGTGGAGTTCGGGTCGGTGGTGCTGGTAGTACGGCCGTAGGCGTCATAGGTGGAAGTGCCAATGGTCGCGTAGACCGGATTCCCCGAGCCGTCGTAGTGGTCCAGCACCTCCGAGGAAGTGGCGTCACCGGCGCCGGAGATTGAGCCGAGTCCGGAGTCGGCGGCCCCGTCGTACAGGCTGCGCTTGTCCGAAACGGTGTTGGCTGTGGTCGGGGTCGTGCCGCATGCGGCGGAAATACTCAGGGTGCGGCTCAGGTGGGTGAGCATCTGCGGGTTAGCGGAGGACGCGGCGTAGCTGAGGGTGGTGCAGATCTCAGGAACGCCGGGCGTGCCGTCACCTCTGTCATCAGTGGTGGTCAGGCGGTTGCCGCGGGCGGGGTCGTAGCTGTAGTCGACCTCGTGGCTGCGCCAGGCGCCGCCGGCCAGCAGATCACGGGTGACCGTCTTGGCGGTGTCGATCATCTTCGCCGCCTGTGCCGGCAGAGGACTGATTCGCGTGTGGGTGGCCGTGGCCGCACTGACGCTGGGCGTGTTGATCACGTCCGTGACCACCGAGCCGCCGGCGACGCCGTAGGTCTGGGTCTCCAGGGCGAACCCCGCGGCCGCGGAATCGTCAGGATGGACCCCGCCTTGGGAGTCGGTGACGTTGACCGTCTGTACGGTGCCGGCGGCGTTGATGTCGCCGTTCATGCCGCGCAGGTACGTTGTGGTCGTCGCGGTGACCGGATCTGGGGCCGTACCGGTGCTGACCGTGACCTGGCCGAAGCCGCGCCACTGGTCCCACACGCGCTGCGCCGGGTCGGTCAGTTCACTGTCGTTGGAGTGCCAGGCCGGGGCGCCGCCATAGGTGTAGCCGGTGGTACGGGCAGTAGTGCCCATCGGCTTGTCCGCCACGGTGACCGAAGTGACAACGTACTTGTTGAACCAGTCCAGGATCGGGGTGCTCTGGTTCGGCGGAGTCCAGTAGGCCGGGAAGCACAGGCTGTGATTGCTGTCCTGAGTCGGGAGCGACGATGGGGAGGAACAGGCAGGGACGCCCGCCACCGTGTCGGCGTAGCTGATCCCGACCGAGGCGCCGGTCTCGTCGTCGATCTCGGTGAGCCGGTAGTGGTTGTTCGCCGGCAGCCCCTGGCCGCCGACGGTCTGCCCCGGCACGCGGTTGGCGAACACGCCGCCATAGAAGCTGACGTTCGGCACAGCGATCGCGGCCTGGCCGTTGGTGGCCGTGCGGGAGACCGAGGACAGCCACAGCGCGGGGCGCTGACCGTCCCCCGGGTCGGGGAACGAGTGGTTCAGCGTGTAGGCGTCAACGGTCTGGTACGCGCTGCCGACCAGCACCTGGGTGGTGATGGTGGACAGCATCTTCGTGGTCCAGAACGTGGGGGAGTACACCGCGCACGAGCCGGTCGCGTTGCAGTTCTCATCCGCCGGCACATCGGGCCAGTAGGACTGGCTGATCTGCGCGGAGACGTCGTCGACCGACACGGGGCCGGTGTTGGCCGTCGGTGCCGACAGCGAGATCACCGCGCTGGTGTTGGACGCACCGGTGGTGAAGGTCACCGACCCGCGACTGTAAGCGGTGGACGAGCCGATGCAGGACGAAGCGGTCGTCCCGGCGGCGTCGAAGTTCTGCGCGGTGAGGGTGACGCAACCGCCGCCACCGAGACCCCAGGCGCTCACCGTGTAGCTGGTGGACGGAGCCAGGCCACTGATGGTCTGAGTGGCCGAAGCGCCGGCCGGCAGGTTCAGAGCGTCGGCGCCGGTATGGACGGAGCCGGTGCCGGCCGCGGCGCCGCCGGTACACGTCCAGCCCGTGCAGTTCCCGGACTCGAAGCCCGGGTTGGTGACAGCCGGCGCGCCGGTTGTGCCCTGCAGGTTCGAGAGTTGGCAGATGCTCGACGAGCCGGTGCACCGCTCGCTGGTTCCGAACAGCACCTGCGCCGCCGGCTTCGCGCCCGCCAGTTCCTCCGAGAGGCGGTAGCCGTAGCTCATCGAGGCGAGGGTGCCTCCCCTGGTGTACTGGGTCAGTACACCGTTCCCGCTGCTCTGACCGTAGCCGCGGTCGTAGTAGTTGGTCTCCGGGTTGTAGGCGTACCGGACCAGGTTGCCGTGCGGGTCCACGGAGAAGTCCAGGTTCCACCGCCACGCCATGGTGCAGAAGGAGTTCTGGCCGGTGGCTGACGCGTAGCAGGGGTCACCTGAATTCGGACTGTAAACCGGCTCGGTGAATGCGGAGTTGGTGGCGGTGTCTGCGTTGCCCCCACCGGGAGCATGGTTCAGGCCGAAGTAGTACGTCGTGCCGTCCGTGGTGGCGATCTTCCACGCCTCGCCGTTCCAGGCGCCGTTGGCAGCTCCGGTCACCGGGGTGACGGTCGTGCCGTCGTCCGAGGACAGACGATAAGTACCGGTGGAGTCGTCGCGCACGATGTCGCCGGCATGTCCGGGCAGGGAGACTGACAGCATGGTGTTGCCGGCCCAGCACAGGTCTGCCGAGCCGGTCACGCCGTCCTTGGCACACGGCTTGTACGTCCGCTCCACGAACCCGGGCTCGTATGACCAGCCGTCACCGACCCACGACGCCTGGCCGTTGGCCGCGGAGGTCTTTCCGTCGACGTCGCCAGAGTTGTAGGACAACGCAACCTGGGGTACTGCGCCACCGAGCGTGCCGGGCATCTGGACGGGGTAGCTGTAGGTGAACGCGCCGGATTCTCCACCGCCGGACCATTTGTCCGATTCGGACAGGGGTGTGGCGGTGTACGACCCGCCCGAGCCTGCCGGCGGCGTCGAGGGCGATGACGACCCGGACGTTGCCATCATGCTCAGGCTGCGGGTCTGGGTGGTCTGGGATCCGGTGGAGCCTGAAGTCGTGGCGGGCTGCCACTGCGGCATCACGGGATGGGTGCCCGACGGCTTCGAGGCGAGATTCGTGCCGCTGACCGAACTCGTCTTGGACAAGGTCGTGTTCGGAGGCGTCCAAAGCTGGTGCTTCTTGTACGTCGCTGCCGCAGCGATCGGCCCGCTGACCATCCCGGCGATCAACGAGACCACGAACATCCAAGCCACACGCGCGATCAGACGCTTCTTGATCGCCTTCGAGCGCGCGGTTTTCCGGCCCCAGGCCCCCATCGTCCCACCCCACCTCAGTCCACTGGCTCGACCGACGGTCGACATGCCGAGCGCCGGAACTCTAGGCAGTAATTGCTGAGCATGTCTAATCCTTGACCTGTAACCCACTGCTCGGTGAGCTGAACCGTTACCAAACCAGGGGCTGTGCCCGCGTGGCGACTAACGATTGGATCACCGGCCACCTCTCGGCTGCGCAAAAGCCGCCGCCGACTGCTACGGTCGGCGCCGCTAGTGTCAAGCTGTTTGTAAATGGGTGGAGTGAATCATGGGCCGGATACCCTCTTGGGGGTCTCAACCCCCGCGGCGCGGGCTTCGCGCAGGCCTCGCGGCCCTGCTCGGTGTGGGCCTCATCGCGGGAACGGTCGCGCTCGCCCCTGCCGCCGCGGCGACCGCAGCATCGCCGGCGCCCGCGCCGAGCGATCCGACTACCTGGGCCCAGGCCGAAGCCAAGGCGTCCGGGCACGGTGTCGTCGTGGACGCGCTCACCGACGAGTACTCCACCACGACCGCGAACCCCGACGGTTCGCTGACACTGAGCCGCTACGTGGACGCCCAGCGCGTCAAGCAGAACGGTACGTGGGCTCCGATCGATCCGACCC
This sequence comes from Catenulispora sp. GAS73, assembly GCF_041262085.1. Lineage (NCBI taxonomy): Bacteria > Bacillati > Actinomycetota > Actinomycetes > Catenulisporales > Catenulisporaceae > Catenulispora > Catenulispora sp. GAS73. The sequence goes on along the minus strand of NZ_JBGCCM010000002.1, from coordinate 176,079 downwards.
TGAAGGTCAATGCCGACGGCTCGGTCGCGCCGAAGGCGACCCTGAACAACCTGACTATCTCCGGCGGGGGAACCGGCGCTCTGGCGACGCTCACCAATGGCAAGGCCAGCTTGGCGTTCACCTGGCCGACCGCGCTGCCCGCGCCGAGCCTGTCCGGCTCGACCGCGACCTACAAGAACGTCCTTCCCGGTGTCGACCTGCTGCTCACCGTGGACCGCTGGGGCGGCGTGGAGGACACCCTGGTCGTCCGCGACGCCACCGCCGCGGCCAATCCCGCGCTGCGCCACATCCACGTGGCCAGCACGCTCAGCGGCGCCGCGCTGTCCACCGACGCCGCCGGTGACACCACAGCGACCACCCCCGACGGCAAGCTCGCCTTCAGCAGCGGCGACGCCCGGATGTGGGACTCGGCTACCGGAGCATCGAGCGCCGCTCCGTCGCGCTCCGTCGCGCCCGCGCCCGGATCCGGATCCGTTCCCGCGCCGTCGACGCCCACATCGCCGTCGACCTCGACCTCGACGGCGACCGGGCCCGGCGCCGGCGCCCACGTCGCCAAGATCTCCTCGACGCTGACCGCTGCCGGTGCCGATCTCACGCCCGACGTGGCGACCCTGACCGGCCCGAACATCGTCTACCCGGTGTACATCGATCCCCAGTGGGCCCAGAGCCCGAGCACGGCTCAGCACTTCAACCAGCTCACCCAGGCCGATCCCGCGAACGCCGCCACGTTCGACCGGGCCCAGCCCTCAGGTGAGGGCATCGGGTACCAGGACAACTACTACGGCGGCGCTTCCGGTGGCGGCTCGTATGCCTCCGGCGACCAGTGTCCCTGCGGTCTGGACCGTACCGACCTGCAGATCGCCATCCCCAGCGCGATCTTCGGAGCGACGATCCTGAACGCCACATTCCAGGCCGGAGCGCGCTTCGAGTCCGATCAGTACGCTCACACCACTCCGGTGTCGCTGTACTCCATCGGCCCGCTGAGCTACGGCCAGACCTGGAACAGCCCCCCGGTTCGCGACAGCCAGGCAAACCCCAACTACCCGAATCCGGTGGTGACCGGCAGCTTCTCCACCCCGGCCAACAACAACTACCCCGGCCAGGCGTTCAATCTCAACGTCACCAGCGCGATGCAGCAGGTGGCGAACCGTTCTTGGGGCACCTGGACCGTCGAGCTGGCCGGCGATGAGTCCAATGCGTACAACTTCTTCCGCATCGACCAGACGGCGGTCTACTTCAACATCCAGTACGACCGCCCGGCGTGGCTGGACACCTTCGCCACGAGCCCTGCGCCCATGAACGCCGGTACCAACGGCGGCTGCCCCTCGACGGGCAACGTCGACGGCGGCTGGCTCGGCGCGGCCACCGGCGGTTCGGTGAACGCGAGTGTGAAGGTCCACTCCTCGACCACCGCCAACACCTCGCAGCTGGGGGCGAACTTCTGGCTACACGACGACACCGCCAACAGCTACGTCTGGAACAAGCTCCCCAGCCTGGGGACGTTCAACGACGGCGACACCATCACCGAGTCGGTCGGCGGTCTGGCAGACGGCCACGCCTACAGCTGGTCGGCTGACGCGTACGATCACTACATCGAGTCCGCGGGCCAGGGTCCGTGCCACTTCTCCACGGACTTCACGCCGCCGACCGCCACGGCCGTCGTTTCGCCGCAGTACCCGTCGAGCGACTCCGGCTGGGCCCGCACGGCAGCCGGCGTGGCGGGCACCTTCAACCTGTCCGCCGCCGACCCCGGGACCAATCCGTCCGGCGTGTGGTGTTTCCAGTACGTGTTCGACGGCACGCTGTCCACGGCGGCAGCGACGAACACCTGCAACTCGTCGGATCCGCAGACGACGATGGCGACCAACGGCGCCGCCGGCGTGACGTGGACCCCGCCGTCCTGGGGCACCCACACCCTGCAGGTCAGAGCCGTGGACCGGGCCGGTAACACCTCATCGGCCGCCAGCTACTCCTTCTACGCGCTCAACGCTCCCAATGCGAAGCCCTCGCCCGGCGCCCTGACCGGCGACGGTGTTCCCGGCCTGGTGACCACGGATGGTTCCGGAGACCTGGTCCTCTACCAGGCCAACCTGGGTGTCGGCGCCGACCAGGCCGGGACCCTGGCTGGCGGCACGGTGCTCCTGCGGCCCACCGACAGCCCCAACGGTGACAGCTGGGCGAACTATCACGTCACGCACCGCGGCTCCATGAGCGGCAAGTACGTCGACGACCTGCTGGTGCAAAAGCCCGGCAGCACCACACTGTGGATCTATCTCAACGACGGCGCCGGCCACTTCAGCAAGGCCGGCTCGAAGCAGATCCTGAATCAGGGTGCGAATCTCTCCGCCGCGCTCCAGATCGTCGCGATCGGCGACGGCGACGGACGCACCGTCAACGGCTTCGGCAACTTCTCCGACTTCCTGGCAGTCACCCCTGACGGTTCGGGTGTCAACCAGTTGTGGCTGTTCAAGTACATCAACAACAGCCGCTTCGCGACGCCCGTGCAGATCAGCGCCTACACCGCCGCGAACAACCTGCTGGCGAACGTCACTGCGAAGAACCCCAGCCTGTTCGCCCCCGGTACCAACGCGACCGACGGCACGGCCTATCTGTGGTATCAGGACTCCACCGGCCAGGTCTGGCAACAGTCAGGCCTGAAGAACAGCGCTACCAACGCCATCGACTGGAACAACGGGATCGGCGGACAGGACCAAACCAACCACGCGGCGGTCAAGATCGGCGCACCGATGCCCTCGTCCACCTACACCCTGGTGACCTCCACCGGCAGCGTGACCGGCAACGCCACACCTGACCTGTGGGGCGTAACGGCCTCCGGCACCGTCGTCCTGCTTCCCGGTTCCTCAAGCGGCTTCGGCGCCGCTGTGAACCAGGCCTCGACCGGCAGCAACACGGGTCCGGTCATGTCCTGGATGCTCGGCAACGGCCCCATGGCGGCCGGGTACAACAGCCTGGACGTCAACACTGCCAGCACCGACACCACCGGACGCCACTACATCACTGGCGAGTACGACGCTTCCGGCAACAGTGCCAACGGCACTGGAACCGGCGGCGTGTGGGAGGTCGGCAGCCACGACGGCGGCGCCGCCAGCTTCGACGGCTCCACCGGTGTCCTCACGGCCGCCGGTCCGGTGATCGACACCACCAAGTCCTTCACCATGTCCGGCTGGGTCAACCTGACGGACGAGGTCAAGCACTACGCGGTGGCCGCGCGCAGCGGCGTCAACGCGCCCAGCGCGTGGCTCGGATACGACCCCAACATCAACACCTGGGCGTTCGAGATGCCGAGCAACGACTCGACGGCTCCGGCCAGCTTTCCCGGCGCGATCGCACCGGCGGGCGCCGCGGTCGCGGGCACCTGGACCCACCTGGCTGCGGTGTACACCGCCACCGGGCCGACCAGCGGCAACCTGGCGTTGTACGTCAACGGCGTCCTGGCCGGCACCGGTAGCACGACGACGGCGTGGAACAACTCGAGCACGGCGCTGACCGTCGGTGCCCGGACCGGAAGTGACTTCCTCAACGGCTCCATCGACGACGTCGCCGTCTACAGCCATGCAATCGGTGCCGGCGAGGTCACCTCGCTGTACACCGCGGGCAAGAGCCGCATCCCCACCGGCTACAGCGTCGCCCTCAGCGGTGTTACCGCGGGGTCGACCGTCTCCGGCGCGGTTACGCTCAGCGCTACGACCAGTCAGACCGGGGTGGCCAAGTACCTGAGCTACATCGTGTCGGGCCCCAGCTACACCGAGGTGTTCGGCGGTGCCGAGACCGCCGCGACCAGCGGCACCGGTGGCCAGTTCGCGGGCGTCAGCCTGCCCACAGCGACCCTCGCCGACGGCTCGTACACGATCACGCCCCGGGCGACCATGCAGAACGGAGGGACCCAGGACTTCCCCGCGGTGTCGTTCACGATCAGCAACAACCCGGGACACAGCGCTCTGATCAAGCGCTCCGACAGCCCCGAGATCTCCGTCTACACCGGCAACGCCCGGGTCGTATATACCGACTGGAACGATCTCGTCGCGGGCTACGGGTCGTCGCCGACCATCATCACCGTTACCGACGCCTGGTACAACAGCCTGCCCACCACGCCGACGCCCGGCACGCTCGTCAAAAGCGCCGGAGCCCCGGACATCGGGGTGTACGCGGGCGGCGCCAACCTGAAGTTCACCAATTGGAACGACCTGGTCGCCGGTTATGGAACCACACCGCCGACCATCATCGTGCCGACGTACTTCTGGAGCGGTCTGACCGCCACCCCGGCGGACGGCACGCTGATCAAGAAGGCTGGCAGCGTTCAGATCTGGAAATACGAGGCTGCTACCAACACCAAGTTCGCCGAAAGCATGGACGACCTCATCGCCACCTATGGCACGGCCGTGCCGCCGATCAGCGTGGCTCCCACCGGCTACGTCGACGGGCTGGCCGTCAGCACCACCTGACTCTCCGGAAGGGATGAAATGAACCGAGGCCGGCCGCTCCACGCGGCCGGCCTCGGCTTCTTTGGGATTCAGGGACCCCCGGGGCGAGCAAGTAGTGCATCTGCGAATGCTCGACCAGGTGAGACTGCGCGAACGCTTTGACCGCCGCCTGGGCGCGTTCCTTATCCTCGGCGTTGTAGATCTCGGCGATAGCCGCCTTGGCCGCTGGGTGGGTGGACTTCGGTAGAGCATCCAACACGTTCGCAGTTTTGTGCACCCAGCAGCGCTGTTCCCGTGATTCAGGGAAGACCTCCCGCAGCGTCTTCCAGAACCCCAGCGTGCCGTCGCCGACGGCCAGGTGCGGGGCGCGCATCCCGCGCAGGGCGCAGCCACGCAGCAAACTCGCCCATGACTCGCCGGGCTCCCGGTAGCCAGAGTCCAGGGCTATCAGCTCCTTGCTGTCGTCAGCCCTGACCCCGACCAGGACCGGCACGCACGCTTTGGCCTCGTCCAGCCGGACCATCAGATGCACCCCGTCGGCCCAGACGTAGACGAAGTCCAGCCCGAACAGATCTCGGCGCTGGAACGCCTGATGGTCCTCGGTCCAGGTCGCGGTCAGCCGAGACACCGCCGCTGCCGACAGGCCGGCGGTCGAGCCGAGGAACTTCTCGAGAGCCGGCACGAAGTCCCCGGTCGACAACTCGTACAGATACAACAGCGGCAACACATCGGCCACCTTCGGGCTCTTACGCGCCCACGGCGGCAGGATTGCCGAGGAGAACCGTTTGCGCTCACCGGTGGCCGGGTCGACCCGCTTGTCGTTCACCCGAGGCGCCTTCACCGCTACCGGACCCGCGGCCGTCGCGACGGTCCGTTCGGCGTGGTAGCCGTTGCGCAACACGAAACGCCGCCCGCGCTCGTCACGCTGCTCAGCCAGCTCGGCGAGGTAGGCGTTGACCTCGGCCTCCAGCGCGGCGGCCGCCATCCGCCGGGCTCCCTCACGCACGATCTCATCGATCAGGGAGCCGGACTCCGTCGAGCCGTCGGCGTTGACTAACGTAAGAATGGGCGTGCCCTCCGAGCCGACGTTGGCGCGTCGGCCTACTCAGTGACCTTCGAAACGATCACTCGGGAGGGTAGGCCCTCACCGAGTCGATCCACAGGTACTGAGCCTTGCTCGTGGTTGGTGGCGCTGCCTTTGATCTGTGCGGCGCCGACCGCCTGCATCAGCTAATGGGGGCACATACGTTCAACCGGCTGCTCAAGGCCCCTCACCTCGGTGAAGGGCCTCTTCTATGTCCGCGGCGGTGGGTCACCTCATGTCAGCCTGGGTCACGCTATGACCACGGCTGTGGTTGAGCTGTGGTTGACCCAACAGCCATGCGGCAGCGCGTCGGATGGCCATTCCTTCATCCCGAACCTGTCCGTCGCCGCGCTGGACAAGGATGATGCGAACCAGGTCGGAGGGGCCGGGACGATACGCGCGCAGCGCCAGGGCCTCCTCGGGGTGAAGTCCGCCGTAGTAGTTGAGCGCGAACATCACCTTCAGGTGCCGACCGCGGGCACGCTGGTAGCTGCCGATGTAGGTGACGGTGGTCAGCACTTGCTGGAGCTGGTCTGGGCTGCACGCGAGGTCCTGGTTGAGAGGAGCCCGCCTGGGGAGGGCTTCTCGTTCAGCTTGGGCAGTAATGGCGTGGCCAATCAGATTGGTGAGGACTTCCCGTCGGCGCCTGAACCTCTCAGGCGCGTCGAGTCGTTCCGGTTGACCTTCAAGGTGTCCAAGGCTCGGCGCGCGGTGCGTCCCCGTTCGAGATCCTGCGACGGCTGCGATGCCTTGGCGATCCACAGGCGAGCAGCCTTCTGATCAGCTGGCACTTTCGGCGGATCCTGACGTGTACGGATCCGCCTGGGTCGCTCATCGTCAGGCCAGAGCGGCGGTACGAACGCGTGGGTGTACGGCGACTTCCACAGCACTTCGTCGTCGGGGCGACGCGAGGCAGCTGGCGATGAACCCGAGCCGGCCTGCTTCTGCGGCGGCTACCACTGAGGGACTGTCAAGCACGCCAGGTCAGCCGGTACCATGTCCGCGCCGTGTGTCACGGCCTTCCAGCTATTCAGGGGGACGTCGTGTCGCGCTCACGGGAATCCACATCGGCCTGCGGCACGACCTTCGCTGGCTCCGCGCCGGCCATCGCGGCGGCGTCGGTGGGAATGGCCGAACAGGCACAGGCGCAGGCGGTCGCGACGTTCTGCGGCGGGCGTCCGGCGGCCTCGCCGTTGACGCCGGTCAATGCCGCGCCGGGCGCGGTCATGTCGAAGGACTTCCAGGAGTCGACCGACAGCTGGCTTCGCCTCGGCCGCGACGCGGTAGTCGACGGGCTGCGTCGGCGGGCCGTCGGCGTCGAAGTTCTGCACCGCGAGGACGTCCTGCTCCGGCGCCGGGGTGAGCAGGCCGAGCTTGGCGCGGCCCTGCGGGTCGGCGTTGCGGAGTCCGGCGCGACGCCGTTGCGCGTGTAGGAGAACCACAGCAGTCCGCTTGTTGATTCGGTGAGGCGCGCCATGAGCGCGTTTTTTGTCAGCTTCCTTAGTAGGAGATCGCCAATGCGCGCTCGCTCTCTCGCCATCGCCGCTGTCACGAGCCTAGCCTCGGTAGGCGGGCTGATCCCAGGCATCGCGAATGCGGACACAAACACGCTGCTCGTCGACAACACGGACGCGGCGTGCTCCGACGCGGTGGGAAGCGGGACCTCCGCGGTTCCGTACTGCCACATAGCCGATGCCGTCGCGGTGGCGCGGCCGGGCCAGACCGTGGTCGTGAACGACGGGACTTACGCGGAAGGCGTTGCCTTCCCGAACTCGGGGACACCGGGTATGCCGATCACGCTGCGGGCGGCGCACCAGGGGCGGGCCGTCGTCCGGTACTCGGAACCTTCGATCCGGATCGAGGGCGTGCACGACATCGTCGTCGACGGCATCGACGTGGCTCAGGCGGACTCCGTGGACCAAGGTGTCATCGTCACGGACTCCAGCGGTGTGACGCTGTCGCACATCGACTCCCAGGGCCTCACGATCAGTGGAGCCAGCGCCACCGGCGATGCGGTCGTCGCCAGCCGGGTGTACTCGGCGGCCTTCGCGAAGGGTGCGCACGGGAACGTCCTGACGACATCGATCGTCGGTCACGTCGTGGCTACGGATGCGCCCGGCAACACGGTGGTCAGCGACACCGTCTACGGCGATGACGGCACCGCGGCCATCGACATCTCCGGGGCCTCCCCAGGGACGACGATCGCGAACGACATCGTGGTCGGCCAGTTTGGAAGTTCGGGAACCGCACTCTCGGTCTCCAGCGGATCGACCGCCCAGACCGCCGTCCACCACAACCTCATCAACCCGGCGCCATATCCGACCGCCCCTTACAACTGGGCCGGCAAGGCGTATCCGAGCCCTGCGGCGTTCCAGGCGGGCACCGGGCTGGGCGCGGCGGAGATCTTCGCGAATCCGCAGCTCGATCTGAACACGTACGTGCCGCGGCGGACCTCTCCGGCGATCGACTCTGCTGACTCCGGCGTCCCCGGCGAACAGGCCACCGACGTCAACGGCGCTCCGCGGGTGGACGACCCGGCCGTTGGGAACTCGGGTGCCGGACTGCGGGGCTACGACGACCGCGGGGCTGTCGAGTTCCAGGGTCTTCCGGTGGCCGCCCTGACCCTGGGCGTCACCCGTCACGGGAACACCGCCACCTCGACCACGGTGCAGGCGGACGCGTCCGGTTCCGACTGGGGCTTCACCCCGATCGCCTCCTACACCTTCACGTTCAGCGACGGTACGGTCGTCACCCAACCGGGCCCTGTGCTCACCCGCACCTTCCCGCGTCCCACGGACGGCAGTGCCCCGTACGAGGGTGTGCACGTCACGGTGACGGACCAGGACGGACTCTCCGCGCCCAGCGGGGTATGGGGCTACGAGGTCATGCCGCAGGGCTGCGGCCCCGACCCGACGGTGACGTCGGTGCCAAGCGTCCTGCCGCTCACCGTGACGATCGACGGCAGCGGGACCAAGGCCGGCACCTCCTCAATGTGCTCTTTCAACAAGCCAGAGTGGTACCACTTCGACTTCGGGGACGGCACGCCCGAGGTGGCGCAGCAGGGAAACCCGGTCATCCGCCACACGTTCCCGGGCCCCGGAACCTACACCGTCACCCTCACCGCGGGACAGGGTGTGAACCCATCGGGCGACGGCGACGGTACCTCGGTCTCGACAAAGGTGACCGTCGGCGATGCCGCCGGGGTCACCCGGATCGCCGGTACGGACCGGTTCGCCACCGCCGTCGCCACGTCGCAGGCCCAGTGGGCAGGAGGCTCGGCACAGGCCGTCGTCCTCGCGCGCGGCGACGCCTTCCCGGACGCGCTGGCCGGCGTCCCGCTGGCCGCGCACGTTCACGGGCCGCTGCTGCTCACCGACCCGTCCGTGCTGACGTCCGCGACCGAGAACGAGATCAATCGGGTCCTCGGCGCCAGCTCGGGCAAGACCGTGTACATCCTCGGCGGGACCAGCGCGGTCAGCCCCGCCGTCGCGAACGCTCTGACGCACCGCGGGTTCCACGTCGTTCGTTATGGCGGCACCGACCGGTACGCCACCGCGGTCCAGATCGCGGACCGCGGGCTCGACCATCCCGCCAAGGTGGTGGTCGCCACCGGCCGCGACTTCGCCGACGCGCTGTCGGCAGGCCCACTGGCCACCCTTGAGGGCGCAGCCGTCCTGCTCTCCGACGACGCACACCTCGACCCCACGACGCACGCATATCTCCGGACGGCGACGCAGCTCACGTCGGTCGGTCACCAGGCGGACGGGGCCCTGGTCTCAGCCTGGGGGCAGAACCACGACATCCCCGCACACGAAGCGCTAGAGGGCGCAGATCGCTATGCGACATCCGCACAGGTGGCCCAGCGGGTCATCGACCTCGCGGGGCGCACCATCCGATTCGGGATCGCGACCGGCGCCGACTACCCGGACGCACTGTCCGGCGGCGCCTTCATGGCCACGCTCGGCCAGCCTCTGATTCTGACCGACCCGGCTGGCCTCCCACCGGGCCTGGTCTCGCTCCTGACCGGGGATGCGCACTTGCTGCAGGGCGTGACATTGTTCGGCGGCACGAAGGCAATCCCGGCAGCCGTCGAGAAGAGCATCTCGGACCTGGCTTCGAAGCGGGCTTACTGACCAAGATTCGGATAAAGGCGCCCGGCGGCTTCGACTGCCGGGCGCTGTTGCATCTTCGTAGCCCTCGTTCCGAGACTCAGCCGCCGTGATTTAGCTGGCTGACGTGTCCGATATCGGTTACATGCTCTGGGCTGAAGCTGCCCCGCGAGGCAGTCGCGGGGCGGCCCTTGCGGCGGCGCCGGGCTTTCGGGTAGCCGACGCCCCTGCGGCGTCAGACTGAGATCTCGTCCGTCTTCATTGGCTTGGTCGGAGGACGTGTCCGTCGACGGCGCTGACTACCGAGGCGAGCGGCGAGCTGCCCACTGCGGACGTCCCGCCGAAGATCTCGACAGCGGTCAGCTGCGCCCGCCACCCGTTGAGCACGGCCTGGGTCGGGGTCGACAGCGATGCTGGGTTGGTGAGCAGCAGTGCTCCGCCGGCGTTGGCGATGAAGGCGTCGCCGGTGAGCGCGTCCGGGAATGTGGTTCCGGACGCGACGCCGACTGTGGCCGGGGCGTGTCCGAGGACCTGCGCGATTCGGGTGGCCACGTCGGCGCTGGTGAGGTAGCGGTCGGCACCGGCCAACGTCATGTTGACGGTCTTGCCGGTGGTGTTCAGTGTCGCGACGGCCTTCTGCGCCTGCCCGCCGACCGGGTCGATCCCCGAGTGCTGGGATATGAACGCGGCGGTGGCCGCGTCGAGGGTGGCGTCGTCCGATAGCACAATCGGGGCGTTCTCGGCTGCGCCCAGCGGGCCGGCTGATAGTGCGTCCGGGAAATTGTGGCCGGTAGCGACGATGACATGGCTCGTGGGCCCGAACGCGCCGGCGATCTGGAGCGCGGTGTTGTATCGGCTGTCGCCGCCGTAGCGGATGACGGTGTAGCCGGCGCTGCGCAGTTCGCTTTCGATCGTCGGCGACACGGCGTTCTTGCCGCCGAGAATGTAGATCTTCTTGTGGGTCAGCGGACCACCGAGCACCCGGTCGATCTCGCCGCGCGTCGCGGTGTCGAGCGCTGCCGGGTTCGTTAGCAGCAACGGTCCGTGGACGTGCGCGGCGAAGGGAACGCCCGCCAGCGCGTCCGGAGCCGCGTCGCCGCGCGCCAGTACCACGGCGTTCGCCTGGCCCGCCTGCCACTGCGCGCTTGAAACCAGCTTGCTGGTGTCGTAGCGGGTGTCGCCGCCGATGCGGTGGACGGTGGGCTGGCGGGGGGTCGGCGTGGGGGTGGGAGTCGGGGTCGGGGTTGGGGTTGGGGTAGGAGGGGGCGTGGGTGTCGGTTGGAGTGCGATCCACGAGAACTCGCCGGCCCTGACTCCGGCCGGGATGCTGATAGCGGTGTCCGGTCCCGTCCCGGTCATGTTGTGGACGTAGTACCCGCCGTTCTGCGGATACAGAAGTTCGGCGCTGTCCGGCGACCACGCGGGGACCTCAGGGACCGACTGGTAGGTGGTGATGGTCTGCAGCCCTGTGCCGTCGATGTTGTAGACGTCGATCGCCTGCATGCCGTTCTTCGGCTCGATCACCGCGATCCGCCTCCCGTCCGGGGAGAGCGTGAACGGCAGGAACCCGGTCAGCTTCGTGGGCAGGGTGGTGCTGGTCTTGGTCTTCGGGTCGAAGATGACGGCGTCGTTACTGCTGCCCTCGCTATAAGCAAGCCGGCCGTCGGCCAGGACCTCGGGCTGGACTTGCTCGAAGTTCGGTGTCAGGCCGGGAACCGGCTCCGGTTGCTGGCCGGTACCGTCCACCCCGATCTGCCACAGTTGGATCTGCTCGTTGTTGGCGTCCTGCAGGAGGCCCAGATACAGGGTGCTGTTATCGGCAGACCACACCACCGAGCTGATGCCGTGCCACTGGTCGGGTGATTTCGCGACCACGATGTGGCTGTCGCTGCCGTCGGCGTTCGCCACGTACACGGCCAGGTCGTTGGTGGCGGAGTTCGTGCCGATGAACGCGACCTGCTTGCCGTCGTGCGAGAACATGGGCGAACGCGGGTCGACCGGGACCACTCCGGACAGCTTGATCGGGGCGTAGCCGGTGCCCGTGTCGTCCATGGTCGCCAGCGAATACGGCAGGCCGTTCGCCGACGTCGTCTGGAACGCCAACTGGCCGTGCATCGGCCCGGACACGGGTGCGGTCACGGCGGTCGCTGACGTTACCGTACCGAGGCCAGCCGCCCCGACGAGTGCGGACAAGGCGATCGTCGTTACACGACTGGATCGATTCATCAGTGATCCCCCAGGGATGATTTGGCAGCAGCGGCTGGCATCTTCCCACCGGGTGGGTTTCTCAGGGATCATCAAATCTGCGCATTCGATCTTGTTCAGCTGCGAGCTGGTCTGCTGCGTTCCCCTCCGGGGGCACGTGTGATGATCGGAAGATTTGAATGAACGCGCCCGATGGGTGCCCCGTCGGGCGCTGCTTCGCGGTGGTGCGCTGTCGGTGCAATGACGGTGTGTGACGGTAGGGATCTCTTCGGACGACATCCTTGAACCGTCCTTAGCGGAGTCTTAGCATTCGGGCCGGTGTACTTGCGGTCATGAGTAGCTCTGGCCACCGTGAAGCGCTCCGGGATTCACAACTTAAACGGCTGTCCACCTTGACCTGGCGCTCTGCGCAGGTGGCGATGGCCACCACGTTCGTGCTCACCACCGTCATCTCGCGGACGGCGCATTCGGTGGATTCCTCGACCTCGGACGCTGGCTCGTCCGGGATGCCGCAGGGTGCGTCATCCTCTGGTACCTCGCCAGGTGTGCCGGTCAGCTCGTCTGGTGTGGTCGCTGGGAAGCCTGCGCCGTCGGGGTCGGCTTCGGCTTCGGGTCCTGGCGTCGGTACGACGAAGCCGGGGGCTCCGTCCTCTTCCGTCAGGTCCTCTTCCCGCTCGACGGTGACGGCTCCCGGTGTGCTGCGTTCCAGCGCGGCCCCGACATCGCGCTCCGCGTCGGTTCCGGCCCCGCAGCCGACCAGCGCGCCGGTGCAGCCGCCGGCTACTCAGCCGCAGACGACCAGTGCGCCGCCGGTCACCTCGTCGCACACTTCCAAGCACACATGACCGTCTCGACCGTCTCGACCGTCTGGGTCGGCGCCCGGCCGATCGGCAAGGCCGCTTTTCCGATCTGGGGCGGTACGGCCGAGCTCCTGCTCACCGAGGCCGCCGCGATCGACGGTGGTGAGCGGTTGCTGGCCGCGGAATTGGCGGCGGTCGGTGCGGCGTGCTCCCGGTTTCGGGGCGACTCGGAACTGTCGGCGGTCAACGCCGGCGGCGGCGCGCCGGTCGTGGTGAGTTCGCTGTTCCTGGAGTTCCTGGACGTGGCGCTGGCAGCGGCCGTGAACACTGGCGGCGCCGTCGACCCGACGTGTGGCTCGGCGCTGGTGGCGTTGGGCTACGACTGTGACTATTCGCTGGTGCGTGAGCGCGATGCACGGCGCGTTCCCGGCTCCGGCCGCCACCGCGCGCCGGATCCGTCAGCGGCTGCTTCCGTCACCGCGTCCTTGTTGTCCGCCGTCGAGCTTGACCCGGCTCCGGCCGCGTTTCGTCCGGTCGCGGGGTGGCGCGCCGTCGAAGTGGACGCCGAGCGCGGTAGCGTCCGGGTCCCGGACGGGGTCGTCCTCGACTTCGGTGCGACAGCGAAGGCGCATGCGGCGGACCGGGCCGCGAGGCTGATCGCCGCCGAACTCGGCTGTGGTGCGTTGGTCAACCTCTCCGGTGACATCTCGATCGCGGGTCCGGCGCCGGAGGGAGGTTGGTCGGTGCGCGTTGCGGACGGCGAGGCGATCGGGCCCGAGGATCCGGGTCAGACCATCGCGGTGTACGACGGCGGCCTCGCCACTTCCGGGACCACGGTACGTACCTGGCAGCACGGTTCCCGCACTGTGCACCACATCATCGACCCCGAGACCGGCGACGCGGCGTCGATCCACTGGCAGACCGTGTCGGCGCTCGCTGCCACCTGCGTCGCGGCCAACACCCTCACGACTGCCGCGATCGTGCGCGGCGCCGATCTGGTGCCGTGGCTGTCCGAGACCGGCTGCCCCGTGCGGATGGTCGGCATTGACGGCACGATCACGCTGCTCGGAGGCTGGCCAGAAGAGGAGACGGCACGGTGAACTTGTCGCTGAACGGCCCTGGCCTTTGGTACGTGACCCGTGCCACTGGCATCGTCACGCTGCTGATGCTGACCCTGTCCGTCTTCCTCGGCGTGGTCACCCGGTCGCGGCGCTCGACCCGCCGGCTGCCGCGCTTCGTGGTCGTCGGACTGCACCGCAACGTATCTCTCATGGTTCTGATATTCCTGGCCTTACACGTGGCGACCACCGTGATCGACAGCTACACCTCGATCTCACTGCTCGACGCGTTCGTGCCGTTCCTGTCCCAGTACCGCACCGAGTGGCTCGGCTTGGGGACGATCGCCTCCGACGTACTCGTGGTCCTGGTACTGACATCGCTGATGCGCGAACGGATCGGCTACCGCACCTGGAAGGTCTTGCACTGGCTCTCCTACGCGTGCTGGCCGGTCGCGGTGCTGCACGCGTGGGGGACCGGCACGGACCCGGGAGTCGCGTGGGGACGCTGGATCGGATACGGCTGCGTGGCGGCGATCGGCACGACCGTGCTCTGGCGGCTCGTCATCGCCGCGCGTCCGGACCCCGCCGACACGTTGGCGCCGTAGAGCCGTAGAGCCGTAGAGCCGTAGAGCCGTAGAGCCGTAGAGCCGTAGAGCCGTAGAGCCGTAGAGCCGTAGAGAGGACGACCCGATGACCAGCCTTGAAGTGCGGCGGACGCTCCCGGCATCCGGCCTCCCGCGCCTGTTGGACGGCGCTTGGTCGGACTCGTCGGCGGACCTGGAGGCGCACCTGCGCAAACACGGCCCACCTCCGTTGCGCCTGCGCCCGGCCGACCTCATCGAGACCGTGGAGCGTTCCGGCCTGACCGGCCGCGGCGGCGCCGGTTTCCCGGTCGGCCGAAAGCTGCGCTCGGTCGTCGAGGCCGGGCGCGGGCCGGCGGTCGTGGTGGCCAACGGTATGGAGGGCGAACCCGCCAGCAGCAAGGACCGGTTGTTGCTCACCCGGCTGCCGCATCTGGTGCTGGACGGGATTTCGCTGGCCGCGCACGCCGTCGGCGCGGACCGTGCGTTCGTGTGCATCCACCGAGGCGACCCCGAGTATGCCGACTGGCTGCGCGAATGTGTCGCCGCCCGCCGGGCTGCCGGGATCGACCGGGTCGCGATCGAGGTGGCGGAACTTCCGCGTCGCTACGTCGCCAGCGAACAATCCTCACTCGTCCGCTTCCTGGACGGCGGCCCGGCCGTGCCGACCTTCGGGCCGCGACCGCACGAGCGCGGGGTCGGCGGGCGCCCGACCCTGGTGCACAACGTGGAGACCCTGGCGCACCTGGCCCTGATCGTGCGCCGCGGCGACAACTGGTTCCGTGCCGTCGGAGCCCCGCGCGCCCCCGGCAGCATGCTGGTGACCGTCGGCGGGGCGGTGAACCGGCCCGGCGTCTACGAGGTGCCGATGGGCCTGTCCGTCGGCAACGCGATGATGGTGGCCGGGGGACCGGCCGAACCTGTCAAAGCCGTGTTGTGCGGCGGCTATTTCGGGACCTGGATGGCAGCCGAGGTCGCCTGGAACGTGCCGCTGACGCACTCGGACATGCGCCGGGCCGGAGCGTTTCTGGGCGCCGGGATCCTTGTCGCGCTGCCGGAATCAGCGTGCGTACTCGGCGAGACGGCGCGCGTGGTCCGCTACATGTCGGAGGAGACCGCGGGCCAGTGCGGGCCCTGTGTCTTCGGTCTGCCGGCGCTGGCCGAGGTTCTGTCCGAGTTGGCGTTCACCGGTGGCCGGGCGCGCGCGATCCAGCAAGTCCGACGACAGATCGAGCTCGTGGACCGGCGCGGCGCGTGCCGGCATCCCGACGGAGTGGCTGCGCTTGCCCGCAGCGCCCTCGACGCGTTCGCCGACGACGCGCTCGAACACGACCGGTTCGGGCCGTGTATCGGTTTGCGTCGTCGGCCCGTCCTGCCGCTGCCGGCCCGTTCCGAACGCGAGGAGGTCCGTAGGTGAGCCACGTCATGCGCGTCAACCCGATCGGCTGTCGTGCCCACGGCATGTGCGCGGAGTTGCTGCCGGAGATGATCGATCTGGACCCCTGGGGGTACCCGATCCTGTCCGAGCAGCCTGTGCCGCCCGAACTGGTCGCCCATGCCCGCCGCGCAGCCGCGGCCTGCCCGACCCTCGCCTTGCTGGTCGAGGACGGGGACCGGCCGCGGCGGCGGTAGCGCGGCACGTCGGCCGGCTCAGTGGTCGAAACCGCCGTCGTCGTCGCCGACTAGAGCCGGGGTGCCGGCCGGACACGCGACGCGGACTTCCATCCGGTTGGCGGCACCGACGAATACGACCGTCGCGAACCGTGCGGGGCCGCGTTGCACCCCATCGGCCAGGTAGCCCTGTGCGGGGCTCCAGGACACCAGGTAAGCCGCCGAACCCTGACACTGTGCCAGGACCGAACCGCCGTCGACGGACAATCGGCGCTCGACGGTGTGCGCGGCGGTCGAACCGGTCGAACCGGTCGGGGCGAGCCAGGGATGGGAACCCGCCGTCGACGACGGGGCCGTGTTCGAGGCGGCCGGGCCGGTCGAGGGAAGGCCGGAAGGGGTGCCGGAAGAGGTGCCGGACGCGCTGTCGGAAGGGGTCGGCCGGACCGGCGACGTGCCGGCCGGGCCGGGTGGAGCGGAGTCGGCGCTGCTGCCGTCCGGGGTCGCCGTCGCTGAGGCCAGCGCGCGATTCACCTCGCTGACGCTCAGCGTGTCGCCTTGCGGATTGTGGGGAGCGTCGCCGAGATAGGACACCGCGAACAGGGACAAACCGGTGGCGGTCGTCGCCCCCACGATCCAGGCGCCCACCCCGACGCTGACCTTCGCTCGCACACTCGGCATTGTCTGGCGGTCTTCCTTAAGGCAGGGCTAACGCGAAGGTAATGGCAGGTCCAGGAAACCTCCGCGCACTCCCGCGCCCTGTGCGGCGCGGGGTAGGTTTGCGCGGTGGCCCAGCTGCTCCTGGTCGAAGACGACCCCACGATACGCCGCTCTCTCATCCGTGCTCTCGGCGAGCGGGGGCACGCGGTGGGCAGCGTCGGTACTGCTGCGGAGGCGCTGCGCGCCGTGGTGGAGGCCCGCCCTGATCTCGTGATCCTGGACCTGGGTCTGCCGGACATCGATGGCTATGAAGCGTTACGGATGATGCGCGCCGTGTGCCCCGTCCCGGTGGTCGTCGCGACCGCGCAGGACGATGAGCAGCAGATCATCCGTGTGCTGGACGCCGGGGCCGACGACTATGTGGTCAAACCGTTCAGTCCCGGGCATCTCGACGCCAGGATCCGGGCCGTGCTGCGCCGCGTCGTCGCCGAAGCCGCGGCGGGCTCGGCGATGGTGGAGGTCGGCGGGCTGCGGCTGGATCCGCGGGGGCGCCAAGCGTGGCTCGACGGAGCGGTGCTGGACCTGTCTCCGCGTGAGTTCGACCTGCTGCACCACCTCGCCGCGCGTACCGGCGAGGTGGTGACCAAGCGGGATCTGCTGACCCATGTCTGGCGCCAGCCTTATGGCGGTGCGGACAAGACGGTGGACGTTCACCTGTCCTGGTTGCGCCGCAAACTCGGCGAGACGGCGTCGCAGCCTCGTTACCTCTACACCGTGCGTGGAGTGGGTGTGCGTTTGGCGCCGCCGCTATGAGGAGCCGGCTGCTCCTGCTCGCTTTGGCCACCGGGTCGCTGCTGCTGGTGGCCTTCCTCATTCCGCTGGCGCTGTTGCTGCGCTCGGTCGCCGCCGAGCATGCCTCCGACGAGGCCGCCACCCAAGCCCAGGCCGTGGCCTCACTGGTGGCGACCCTCGATGAGCAGAAGCTGCCGCTGGTCGTCGACGGGAGCAGCCGGCCGATGACGGTGTTCCTGCCCGATGGCACCGTGGTCGGCCGCTCCGCGCCCCGCGACCCGGCAGTCCGTCTGGCAGCGACCGGCCGTTCCCTGACCGCCCAGGCGCCGGGTGGTCGCGAAATCCTTGTCGCGGTCGCCGGATTGCCGGGAGGGACCGCGGTGGTCCGGGTTTTCGTCTCCAACGCGGACCTGCAGCGGGGTGTGACGCGCTCCTGGCTCATGCTGGGCGCCGTCGCGGTCGGACTGCTCGCGGTCAGCGCGGCGGTGGCGGCTTTGCTGGCCAAGTCGATCACCCGCCCGCTGTCGGCGCTGGTCGCCGCGGCCGACGCGATGGCATCCGGCGATCTCCAAGTGCGTGCTGCCGCCGACGGTCCCCGCGAGGTCCGGCGCGTGGGCCGCGCTCTGGACCGGCTGGCCTGGCGCATCACCGAACTGCTGCACCGGGAGCGCGAGTCGGTCGCCGACCTGTCCCATCGGCTGCGCACGCCGCTCACCGCGCTGCGCATCGACGCCGAGTCGTTGGCCGACCCGGCGGACGCGCACCGGATCGGCCGCGACCTGGATGATCTGGAGCGCGTCGTCACCGACGTCATCCGCGCCGCCCGCCGTACCGGTGCCGACAATGGATCAGCATACTGCGACGCTGCGTCGGTGGTCCGCGACCGCGCCGCCTTCTGGGCCGCGCTGGCCGAGGATCAGGACCGGCTGATGCGCGTCGACGTCCCGTCCCGGGCCCTGCCGGTGGCCGCGACCGCCGACGACCTGACGGTCTGCCTGGACACCCTGCTGGACAACGTCTTCACCCACACCTCGGACGGCACTCCGTTCACCGTGACGCTGACGCCGTCCTCCTCCGGCGGCGGCGTGCTGACGGTGGCGGACGCCGGCCCCGGCTTCCCCGCCACTCAGGCCCCGGGCCGCGGCATCGGTACCGGCCCGCACTCGACCGGACTCGGTCTGGACATCGCCCGCCGTGTGGCCGCAGCCTCCGGGGGCACGCTCACCCTCGCCGACTCGCTGTCGGGCGGAGCTGCGGTGGTCGTCGAGCTGGGGCCGCCGAATGACGGATCCGCGCAGGGAGACCCTGCGACGGGTCGTCGTGGGCTGCGACGTTCGGTCCGACGGTAGCCGGGAGGCTTTTTGACGTCCTCTCCCCGACCGCAGCCGCCGGCTGCGGTCGGGGAGAGGACTCAGACCACGGGCTCGTGGTCAGCCGTCCGGGTTCGTCAGCGCCGGTGCGCCGACTTCGCGCGGCGTCGGCGCGTCATCAGGACACTGCCGGCGGCGATGGCGACGAGGCTGCCGATCATGCCGTACGTGACGACGCTGCCGGCCCCGGTGAAGGCCAGCAGACCGCTGCTGCTGGGAGCCTGCGCGCCGTCGGCGGCCGCGCTGCTCGATCCGCTGGAAGCTGGTGCGCCCGCCACGCGGCCGCTGGAGTTCGAGCCGGGAGCGGCGGGGGTTGTCGAGCCGTGCGGAGACTGGGACGGCCGGTGCCCGGCTGGCCCCGCGCCCGCCGAAGAAGGCGTCAGGGTCTGGGCGGGGGACGTCCCGGTGGCGGTAGTCGTCGGAGCGCTGACCGGTCCGGTGGACTTCAGTTGAAGGGTCGTGATCGAGTACGGCGGCAGCGTCTGCGCGGCCGCGGTGCCCGCCGACGCGGTCGTCAGCCCGGTGCCGCCCTTGAGATACGAGACGGTAGTGACCGCCCCCGGCGCGGGCGTGAATCCGGCGTACGACAGCGACACCGTCACCGGGTTCGCCGGGTCCTTGTTGATCAGCATGACGTTCAGCCCGCCTTTGCTGGTGCGGACCGCGTGCACGGCCAAAGAGGTGCTGCCCGAGGACGCCTTCACCATGGTGTCGCCGGGTGCGGCCAGCGCCGTCAGCGAGCGGATGCCCCAGTACGTCGGGAACGGTGTCTCCAGTGCCGGCTCGCACGCGCCGTTGTTGCAGCCGCCGCTGGAGAGGACACCGCCGTCCTGGTAATCGGTCTGGCCGTCGACGGTGTCGATCTTTCCGGGGCCGTTGTGCAGATCCCACCAGTCGACGTTGACGGCGCCGTGCTCGAACCAGGTCATGTACGCGTCCGGGGCGAACAGTGCCGCGGCCTGGCTGGTTTGGGCCACTGAGCCGCCGGCGCTGGTCTCGGTGATGGCGAGCTGGATGGAGGAGGCGCGCGATCCGGCGTAGGCGGCGATCAGCGAGCGCACCGTGGCGGTCATGGACGCGACCTGGCTGCCGGGCGTCTTCAACAAGTCGGCCGCGGCGCCACCGCTGCCGGCGCCGCTGCCGACCCCGGCGCCGGCGCCGGGGTACCAGTGGACGATGACGAAGTCGATCGAGTTCGCCGCGATGGACAGGACCGTGTGGTTCCAGTCGGCCTGGTCGCCGGGTCCGGTGAGGCCGTCCGGCCAACCTCCCGGGGTGGTGAGCACCGCGCCGATCTTCACCGTGGGGTCCACGGCCTTCATCGCCTTGGCGTAGGCGACGAGGTTGTCGGCGTAGGCGGTCGGGCTCTTGTCGGCGTGCTGATCCATCTCCCAGGCGCTGCCGTAGTGCCCGTTGCCGGGGATCTCGTTGCCGATTTCCCAGTACTTCGCGCCGTAGCCCTTGTCGACGTTGGCGTACTTGACCCAGGCGGCGGCTTCCTGGGGAGAGCCCGAGCCGTAGTTCGCGATCAGGATCGGCTGGGCTCCCACGGAGTTGGCCATGGCCATGAAATGGTCGAAGTCGGTGTTCGGAGCGACCCAGCTGGCGGCCCCCGGGGTGAGGCTGCTGGTCTGCCAGTGGTAGGCGTCCCCGACTGATCCGCCGGGATAGCGCAACTGCTGGATCCCGGCCGCCTTCAGCAGCGCCGCCGCCGCCGGGTCGGTCATGTGTTGGTCATAGACGGCGGTGTTGAGGCCGACCCCGGTAGCGGGGACGGTACCCAGCGAGGTGCCGGCGTCCACGGACACTGCGACGGCAGGCGCCGCCTGCGCCGAAGTGGTCACCACGCCGACGGCGCCTGCCACGACGAGGGCCGCGGCCGCTCCGGATATCGCGCGGCGGCGCATACGGCCGCGCCGGGCCGGTGGTCGGACGGTGATCGGGTCGGTGGGTGACACGGAGAGCATCCCTTCAGCAGTACGCGGACTGTGCGCTCCCTCAGTGGTCTGGCCGATGCGGAAAGGTTGCCGCTCCGGTCGAGAAATCTTCGACAGACCACCGGCTCGCGACTCCCTTCCACTCGCCGGTCGCTCACCTTCGCCTGATCACATGAGCTGATCCTTTGTCGCAGCGCATACACGTGTTGGAAACACGGGAGCACTACGTTCTCGTCATGGCGGACGTTTTCGACGCGTATACGCTCTCTCATGCCTGGGATGAGATGTTCGAGGCGCCGGGCACACCCCGGCGCGCCTATGAGCGGGTGTTCGCGGCGCTGGAACATCTCGATCCCGATGAGGTGCGTTTCAGAGCCGAGCAAGTGGCGCGGGCGTTCACCGACGGCGGTGTGACGTTCGCCTTCGGGGGCGAGGAACGACCCTTCCCGCTCGACCTGGTGCCGCGGGTGATCGCCGCGGCGGAATGGGACGAGATCGACCGCGGCGTACGGCAGCGGGTGCGGGCGCTGGAGGCGTTCCTGGCCGACGTGTACGGGCGGCAGTCGATCCTGGCCGACGGGATCGTCCCACGCTCCGTCGTGCTCACCGGCAGCGGATTCCACCGCGCCGCGCACGGCATCGATCCGGCCAACGGCGTGCGCGTGCACGTCGCGGGCATCGACCTGGTCCGTGACGTGGACGGCAGGTTCCGGGTGCTGGAGGACAACGCCCGTGTGCCCTCCGGGGTCAGCTATGTCATCGAGAACCGGCGGATCACGGCCCGCACCTTCCCGGGGCTGTTCGCCGAGCACCGGGTGCGCCCCGTGGACGACTACCCGGCCCGGTTGCTGGCCGCGTTGCGCGCGGCCGCGCCGGCCGGGGTCCACGACCCCGTGGTGGTGGTGCTCACGCCCGGCGTGGCCAACTCGGCCTACTTCGAGCACGCGCTGCTGGCCCGCCAGATGGGGGTGGAACTGGTCGAGGGACGAGACCTGAGCTGTTCGGGGAATCGGGTCCGGATGCGCACGACGGCCGGGGAGCAGCCCGTGCACGTGGTCTACCGGCGCATCGACGACGAGTACCTGGACCCCCTGCACTTCCGCCCGGATTCGGTGATCGGGTGCCCGGGCATCCTCAACGCCGCGCGGGCCGGCCGCGTCACGATCGCCAACGGGGTCGGCTGCGGGGCGGCCGACGACAAGCTGACCTACACCTACGTGCCCGATTTCATCCGGTACTACCTCAACGAGGAGCCGGTGCTGGACAACGTGCAGACCTACCGGCTGGACGATCCCGAGCGCCTGGCCTGGGTCCTGGACTCGCTGGCCGAACTGGTGCTCAAGCCGGTGGACGGCGCCGGCGGCAAGGGCATCGTCATCGGTCCGCAGGCTGATGAACGAACCCTGATCCGGCTGCGCGCCACCGTGGCGGCCGACCCGCGCGGCTGGATAGCCCAGCAGCCGGTAGCCCTGTCCACCTCGCCGACCTTCGTGTCCGACCGGTTCGCGCCCCGGCACATCGACCTGCGCCCGTTCGCGGTGAACAGCGGCGACGACGTCTGGGTGCTTCCCGGTGGCCTGACCAGGGTGGCCCTGCCCGAAGGCGCGCTGGTGGTGAACTCCAGCCAGGGCGGCGGCTCCAAGGACACCTGGGTCCTGGCCGACGCGCGCCGCCGGCTGCCGCGTGAGGCGGCCGCCGCCGAACAGGGCCGAGCCGCCCTGCCGCCGTCGGTGGTACGGGAGGGGGTCGCCGACCGGCAGGCCGGACCGGGCCCTGCCGAGTCCGCGCAGCAACAGCAGCAGTGAGACGAGAGGGGACGGCATTGCTCAGCCGTATCGCGGAATCGCTGTTCTGGCTCGGCCGGTACGTCGAACGCGCCGACGACACCGCACGGGTCCTCGACGCCTTCATGCATCGCCTGCTCGACGATCCCGGAACCGATGAGGAGGCGGCCTGCCGCACCTTGTTCGCCGTGCTCGGCGTGGCGGTGCCGGCGACCGAGTCCGGGGTCTGCGACGCCCAGACGGTATTGGACGTACTGGCCTTCGACGCCCGGGAGGCCAGCTCGGTGGTCGGCGCCTGGCAGGCCGCGCACGACAACGCGCGCGGGGTCCGCGAAGTCATCTCCACCGAGTCCTGGGAGTGCCTGAACGCGACGAGGCTCGCTCTGCCGGCGCAGCGTCGCGCCGCCGGACGCCTGGGCCCGTACGCCTATCTGCGTTATGTCCGCGAGCGCGCCGCGCTGTTCTCCGGCCTCGCCGATTCGACCATGAGCCGCGATGACAGCTGGCTGTTCCTGACGTTGGGACGAAGCCTGGAGCGGGTCGACATGACCGCGCGGCTGCTGTCCGTCAAGGTTCTGGCATCGCCGTACGCGCCGGACTGGGTGACGCTGCTGCGGGCGGCGGGCGCCGACGAGCCCTACCGGATCACGGAGAGCTGGGGCGGCGATCCGCAGTCGGCGGCGCGGTTCCTCGTGCTGGATCCCGGTTTCCCGCGCTCGATCGTGCACGCGCTGGCCACCGCGGAGCGCTGCCTGGCCGACGTGGCCGATGCCACGACGGGCCGATCGTCGCAGGGGCGCGTGCCCCGCCGCTCGCGCGGCCAGGCCCTGGCCCCGTCCGCGACGCGGATCGTCGGCCGTATGCGCACCGTTCTGGAGTACCTGGACGCCGACACCCTGGTCGAGCGGCTGCCGACGGTGCTCAAGGAATTGCAGGAGGCCTGCCTGGCGGCCAGCCGGCAGATCGCCGATCAGTACTTCCAGTACGGCACACCGGTCGTCTGGCTTCAGGGAAAGGACTCCTGAGATGGTCTGGAGGCTGGCGATCAGCCACGAGACGGTGGTCGAGTACGACGGAGCTGCGCGGGCGTCGTACAACGAGCTGCGCATGACGCCGCTGACCACCGGGCGGCAGATGACGCTGACCTCGCAGGTCGAGTTGCATCCGCGCGCCGCGATGTGGCAGTACACCGACTACTGGGGCACCCGGGTCACGTGCTTCGACCTGCAACAGCCGCACGAGAACCTGACCATCCGCGCTTCAAGCACCGTCGAGACGAGCACCGCGGACGTCCCCGGACCGGACGCCGCCCGGACCGCGATGTCCTGGGCCGGCCTGGCCGAACGTACCGCCACCGGCGACTTCGCCGAATACCTCGGCCGCACCGGCCGCACGGCCATCACGCCGGAACTGGCCGCCGCGGTGCGCGAGCGTGTCGCCGGCGCCGACCCCCATGAGGCCGCCGACGAGATCGGCGCCCTGGTCAACGATTCCATGGTCTACATGCCGGGCGCGACAGGGGTGCAGACCGGCGCTCAGGAGTCGTGGGAACAGAAGTCAGGCGTCTGTCAGGATTTCTCCCACCTGGCCATCGCCATGATGCGGGCGGTCGGACTGCCCGCGCGCTACGTCTCCGGATACCTGTTTCCCGACCCGGACGCCGAGCCCGGCGTCAGCGCCGAGGGCCAGAGCCACGCCTGGACCGAGTACTGGGCCGGGTCCTGGATCGGGATCGACGCCACCAACCGCGACGTGCCCGGCGCGCGCCACATCGTGGTCGGGCACGGCCGGGACTACGGGGATGTCCTTCCGCACAAAGGGATCTATCACGGCGCGCCGGGGCGGGATCTGAAGGTGATGGTGCGCTTCAACCGGCTGGCATAGCGCGGTACGGACAGCTGTCAGCGTGCGGTACGGACAGCTGTCCGTCATCGCGAACTGGGCCGCGCCCGTCGCCGGCGGTGCCTGCCGAGCCACACTGCGGCGGGCGCTAGAGGAAGCAGCAACAGTGCCCACCACAGCGACGGTGAGCGCGAGGAACGCGATTCGGCGACACCGACTTGCGCCAGGGCGGTGGACGCCGGGGTCGTCGGAGTGTTGGGCGAATCGGTGCTCACGCCGCCGGTCGGGACGGCTGAGGGGGTGCTCGGCTGGGTGGTCGGCCCGGTGGTCGTTGGCGCTCGGGTGGGAGACTGAACGCTCGATGGCGTCCGGGCGGGCGAAGCGGCACTTGAAGGTGACCGGACCGGCGAGCCGGCGCTCGGCGGCGTCCCGGCGGGAGGCGGGGCCACCGGGGCCGCCGTCGTCCCGACGGGCGTCGGCGGGACGGGGGAGCCGCCGAGGGCTATGTCGGAGTTGCCGCTGCTTTGGTATCCCTCGGTGGCCAGGATCATGTAGTTGAAGGTGCCGAGGCTCATTCCGTGGCCGGCCCAGGCGTCGAAGAAGTTGCCGGTGGTGATGGTGCCGCCGGTTCGCCGGGATTGCCGGACGGCCCAGTATTGGTTGAACGTCGCGGTGCCCTGGATCGACGGTGCGTTGGTCCGTGTCGTTTCGTAGATGTCGTAGGTGCCGCCGTCGCTGGTGACGGAGCCCTTGTACGTCCCGGTGGGCCGGTAGCTGCCGTAGTTGTCGACGATGTAGTACTCGACCAGCGGGTTGGTGGTCCAGCCGTAGACGGACAGGTAGGCGTTGCCGGACGGGTTGAAACTGCCCGAGTAGGTCACGCTTTTGCGGCCGCCGGTGTTCCAGCCGGTGCCCGCGACGAAGTTCCCGGCATCGCTCCACGTGGTGCGGTACGCGCCGCCCGCTGCGAGGGTCATGGTCACCGACCCGGCGCCGGCGGTCCAGAACGAGTAGAAGTAGCCGTTGCTGGTGCCTTCCTGGCTGGTGGTGATGGTCGTGTCCGCATGAGCGATGCTGAACAAGGACGTGATCATCACAGCTGCGGCGCATGCACGCGCGAGAAGCGGCCCGATGCGGCGTCTGCGGCGGCCCGGATGGGCGGGAGCGTCGTTCATGGCTTCTCCTGTCGCCGTTGCGCGGGTCACGGGTGCTGCAGGGTCAGCAGGCCGGGCCGCCAGGGCAGCTGGTCGTAGGGACCGGCGGCGCCGGGGGACTTGCCCTGGTAGAGGAACTGCAGGTGGCAGGGGTCGACGGTCATGGTCTGGTCCGGGTTGTCGCGGACCAGATCACCGTGGCTGATGTCGTTGGTCCACGTGGCTCCGCTGTTGGCTTTGCCCGCGAAGGGGTTGCTCTCCGCGGCGGCCTGCGGGGTCCATGAACCGCTCAGGCTGGAGGCGGTGAATGATCGGAAGTAGCGTCCTTGCGCCCCCTCCGCCTCGACGAGCATGAGGTACAGGTTTTGGCCTTGGACCTTGTAGACCTGGACCGCTTCGAAGAGGTTGGGCGTGGAGTCGGTCATGACGGTCGTGTGCGAGGAGCCGAAGCTGCCCGGGAAGTTCCCGATCGGCATGCTGGCCCGGTAGATGTTTCCGTTGTCGCCGGCGAAGAACAGGTACATGTTCGTGCCGTCGCCGATCAGGGTCTGGTCGATCGGGCCGGTGCCGGAGCCGGGGCCGGGGATGCTGCCGGTGAACAGCGGCTGTGGTGAGGACCAGCCGTTGGGGTCGGTGGGGTTGCTCGACGTCCGGTAGATGAAGGGCCATTGGCCCCACTGGTAGGCCAGCACCCAGATGTTCTTCGGCGCGAAGTAGAACAGCGTGGGTGCCACCGCGGACTGGCTCATCCAGGTCTGGCCGGCCGAGGCCATGTCGGACCAGTTCGTGAAGGGGCTGAATGCCATCGAGCCGTAGGACGATCCCGAGACGTCCGAGGCGTAGACGAGGTGTTTGCCGTTGTAGACGACGTTGGTGAAGTCCTTGAGCGAGCCCCAACCGTTCTGCGGCGTGGCCAACGCGCCTGTCGACGACCAGTGGTACGTCGACGGAAGCGAGCAGGTGCTACTTCCCCTCGCCGTGGTTGTGGTCGTGGTCGGGATTGTGGTCGGCGTGGAGCGTGGCGTCGAGCTGCCGCCGCCGGCCGTAGAAGACGCCGCCGACGACGAGGAGGGGCGCGTGCCGCTCGGACTGTGGCTTGTGGCCGCGCTGCTGCCTGCCGCGACCGCGATGGGCTTGCCGGGCGAGGCCGACGGTCCCGGCGCGGAAGAGCCGCTGGTCCCGATCGGCGCCGCGTCACTGGCGGCACGGGAGGACCCCGGGGGCGCAGTGACCAGGACGGCCATGCTGACGGTCACAACCGCGGCTACGACGACGGCAGCCAACACACCCCGGCGCGCGAACAATCGGCGGAGGCCCGGAATCAGCACTTTTCGTCTCCCCGCGACGGCCGAGCAGGGCGACCGGCGACTACCGCAGGCGTTGCCGCAGCCGGTGTGCCAAGCAGCCGTGGCGTGGATCGCCGAGGGAAGGACATGTCTGCGCTCTCTTTCAGCCGTCGCGTCGGCCCGGACCGCCTTGGCCGGACCACATCAAGTGGTCCGGGAAGCCGAAAAGGTTGCCGCCTGAGAGAGTCGGTTGTTGTGAGGAAGACGCGCCGCCGCCCACCCGCCTTACCGGTGGCGCGCCGCGCTGGTGGCCGCCGTGCTGGTGGCCGGTGACGCCGCCGCGTCGCCGACCATCCCTCTTACTGCTCGGCGACTCCCAGAAACCGCAGAACCGCCAGCACCCGGCGGTGGTCGGCGTCGGCCTTGGGCAGATCGAGCTTCGCGAAGATGTTGTTGATGTGCTTGGAGACGGCGCCGTCACTCACCACCAGTTCGGCGGCGATGCCCGCGTTCGACCGGCCGCCGGCCATCAGCTCCAGCACCACGCGTTCGCGCGGTGTGAGGCGGTCCAGCGGATCGCTGTGCCGCCGCACCAACAGCTGCGCGACGACCTGCGGGTCCAGAGCGGTGCCGCCGGCGGCCACCCGGCGCGCCGCCTCCGCGAACTCCTCGACGTCGGCGACCCGCTGTTTGAGCAGGTAGCCGACGCCGGCGGTGTTGGCGGACAGGAGATCGGCCGCGTAGCGCTCCTCAACGTACTGCGACAGCAGAAGCACCGCGGTCTCCGGATGCTGACTGCGGATCAGCAGGGCGGCGCGCACCCCTTCGTCGCTGAAGCCAGGCGGCATCCGTACGTCGGTGACGGCGATGTCCGGCCGGTGCTCGTCGACCGCCGCCAGCAGCCCGGCCGCGTCGCCGACCTCGGCGCAGACCTCGAAGCCGGCCGCTTCGAGCACCTTGACCACCCCGATCCGCAGCAGAACGGAATCCTCGGCGATCACGGCGCGCACGGCAGCTCCACGGTGATGACGGTCGGGCCCCCGACGGGGCTGTGGCAGGACAGCACGCCGTCGACGGAGGCGACCCGCTTGGCCAGTCCGGCCAGGCCAGTTCCCCGGGACACGGCACCGGCTTCGGCACCGAGTTCAGCACCGAGCGCGGTACTGAGTTCGGCGCCGCCCACACCATCATCCGTGACGACCACCAACAGTGTCCCGCCGATCTGCTCGACGGTCACCTCCGCCCTGGTCGCCCGGGCGTGTTTGACCACGTTCGTCAGCGCTTCGGAGACCACGAAGTAGGCGACCGCCTCGACAGTCGGCAGCGGGCGACGCGGCAGGTCCACCGCCACCCGCACCGGGATCGGCAGGCGAGCGGCGATGCCGGACAGCGCGGCATCCAGACCCCGGTCCTCCAGAACCGCCGGATGCAGGCCCCGGACCAGGTTGCCCAGCTCGGTGATCGCTTCCTTCGCCTCGCGGTGCGCGTCGTCGATCACCGCGCGGGCCTCGTCCGACAGGTCGCCGAGCGTGGCCTTGGCCAGCCCGAGGTTGACCGCGAGCGCCACCAGGCGCTGCTGCGCGCCGTCGTGCAGATCGCGCTCGATCCGGCGGCGCTCGGCGTCCGCGGCGTCGATCACGCTCGCCCGGCTGTCCGCCAGGTCGGTGACCCGACGGGCCAGTTGCTCCTCACGGCTCGGCCCCAGCAGCGTCCGGGCGGCAGCGGTGTCGACCGCGGCCAGCGCCTTCGCGAACCAGCCGGTGCCGTAGAGCAGGGCCACGCCCGCGACGGTGACGTAAGCGGCTTTAGTGGTGTAGCCGGGATTGTCGACCCGCCAGTGCGTCGGCGTCACCCAGATCCAGATGTAGACGGTCGCCGCCGCGGCACCGACCACCCAGCAGCACAGCGTCAACGCCCCGCCGAGCACGATCAGCGGACCGGCCAGAAAGTGATAGCGCAGCTGTCGACGGCCCGCGGCCGACCGCAGCCACGGCACGAGGCCACGGAGCCCCGGCCGTTCCGCCAGCCCCTCGGGCACCGCGACGTCGACACCGAACAGGCGGCGGAAACGCTGCCGCTGCGTCCAGCTCAGCAACGGAGCGGCGGCTACCGCGACGACCACGGCCACCACCCAGGCCGACACCCACGACCACAGCGAGGACGCCGCGAGCAGGGCCCACAGCAACCCCACCGCCAGCGCACCGGTGAGAAGGACGGCCACGCCCCCGGCGAGAAGCGCCGTGGCCCGACCCGCTCCCTGAAAAGGCCGCCGTACGTACCGCGCCAACCACGTCCTGATGCTCATAACGAGACGATAAAACCACAGGCCATGCGGGCTCCATCACGCTACCTGGCGTGTTCGGGGTGGAGTTTTCTATACCCCCGATTCGGATACGCGCGTGACTGACAGTGCAGCGGCCGCGCAGCAGGCTTGAGTCCGTGACCAGGAAGTAGGCAGGGGGTGGACTCAAGGATGACGCAGATGATGCTTTTCACGCCGGACGCGCCGACCGGGCAGCCGCACAGGAGTGACGAACCGCTGGGGTCCGAGCCGCGGGGCACCGACACGGACCAGCCGCCGCACTCGGCGGCCACGTCGCGCGGTATACGCCGGATCGGGCGTGTGCTCGTCGGCTGCGGCCTCGGACTGCTTCCGTGGATGTACGTCCTGGCCGCCGGACTGCCCGCGGTCATGACCGCCCCGCGCTGGCCAGCCGCCTGGATCGGCCTGGACATCCTGGAGGCGGCGGGCCTGATCGCCACCGGCCTGCTCGCAGCGCGCGGCGACCGCCGGCACGCCCTCGCCGCGGCGGCCACCGCGGCACTGCTGGTCGTGGACGCCTGGTTCGACACGATGACCGCCACGTCCAACAGCGATCTCGGGGCGGCGATCGCCATGGCGCTGTGCCCCGAGCTGCCGCTCGCGGGTGTGTGCGGCTGGTTGGCGATTCGTGCTTCGCGGCAGAACGTCTAACTAGAGGGCCAACGTGCGTCTTCACTGTCTCAGCGCCAAGCCTGAGCTCGGTGGCGATCAGCGGCCGCCCGCGCGAGCACGAACCCGGCAAGCACATCGGTCTCGAAGTCGTCCAGCTCTTGCGCTGTCGGCGGCCTGCGGGCCTCGCGCAGCTCCTCCTCGGTTCAGCCATCGCGTGGAACCCATGGCTTAACCGATAGCGCTTCAGGAATCCCGAGGTCTCTTCATCGCGGTGTCGGCCACCCTTCGGGGTGACGAATCGCGAGGCTGCACCATACGAACGCCAGAGACGGCAACTGCCCCACGATCGAGAACCCAGTGGTAATTGGGCTGTCGGATCGTTTCGTCCCAGACGGAAGTGCGCCGGGCCGTTCAGGGGGTTCGCGTGTCGTCATGCCCTACAGCGCCCTGGATGCGTTGCCGTCCACGCTTGGCGAGCGAGATGCGTGTCGTGCAGCTGTGCTACGAAGTCACCGCCGGCCAGGCACTTTCGATGTAGTCCTTGAGCGGATCCGCAGACCGAGGCCAAGACTCTGACCAAGCCCCGGCATGGATCAGAGAGCGTTTCCCTTAACGATCGGCGTAGACGGCCGTCCCTATTTCAGCCGAGCCTTTATCGCAGTATCTTGATTCAAGTTCGCTCTTCGGGGGGTGCTTGTGGTCGGTGCGGAACTTGTCGTCGGGTACGTGTTCGCGTGGCTCGCTGGAAAGGGCAAGCGAGCGGCACTACGAGCCGATCAAAAGGTGGACCAGGCGGTAGACGCGACCGTTGACCAGGTCAGTGAGAGGCTGCACACGCTGGTCGCGGGCAAGCTATCTGGGGATTCGTCGCTGGTGAAGCTGACGCAGGAAGCTAGTCTGGGAGCGGCAGAGCCCTTGGTGCGCACGCAAACACGGGTGGCGCTCGCGCTTGAGGACGCCGCAGATCAGGACCCAGAATTCGCGGCAGCGCTCATGGAAGTGGTGCGCCAGCTGCAGAACGCGTACGGCGAAGTCTCAAGTGGGGACGGAGGCGTGTCTGTCGGGGGGAACTTGCAGGTGCAGGCTGGTGGCGGATCGTTTGCTGCTGCGGTGGTGCAGGGGGATGTGAGCTTCGGAAATGCTCAGGTGCCACAGGCGTACGGGCCACGCCTGGTCGCACCCGGCGTACAAGGAACGGCGGCGGGCGGCAAGACCGGCTGGTCGGCTGTGACGGCGGATCGAGGTGGAATCTCGATCGGCTCAGCGGGTCCGGTGCAAGTCACCTATCAGCAGCGGGTTGCCTTGGGACAGCCGGTACGGCTTGACCCGCGCATAGGCCAGGTCACCGGACGCGAGCGACTGCTTGAGGATTTGCATACGCGCCTGTCGGGAACCCAGGGCGTGGGCATTGTGGCCTTGTGCGGGCTTGGTGGGGTGGGCAAAACCACAACAGCCCTGGAACACGCCTACCGGTATCTGCCCCATTACGAGATCGTGTGGTTCTTTCACGCGGAGCAGGCCACCGACCTGCTCGCGCAGTTCCACGAGCTGGCGGAGCTGCTTGAGGCGGCGGGGAGCGGGAACCCAGTGGGCGCGGTGCATGCAGCGCTCGCTGCGCACCCTGGTAGGTGGCTGCTGGTGTTCGACAACGTCAAGGACTATGCCGCTGCGCGCAGCTGGCTGCCGGCGAAGGGCTCCGGGCATGTTCTGGTGACTACGCAGGACGGGCACTGGCCGCGCGAGCAGGTGCTTGAGGTGTTCCCACTCGACGCGCTGGCGGCGGTGGATTTTCTGCTTGATCGGACCATGTCCAACGACCTGGCCTCGGCGCAGGCGATAGCGCGCGAGCTGGGATTGCTGCCGCTGGCGCTGGCTCAGGCGGCAGCGTTCGTCGAGACCACTGGGCGCAGCCTAGAACAGTATCTCGGTTTGCTGCGCACCAGCCACAATGCCCTGCTTGCTCGTGGGGCTCCGACGGCGCATGCGACCCCAGTTGTGGCGACATGGTCGCTAGCACTTGCGGAGCTTGAAGCGTCCAGCCCAGGGTCACTCATACTGCTGCGTTTGGCTGTGTTCCTCGCTCCGGAGGACATCCCGTTTCGTTTGCTGCTGCCAGAAGATCTCATGTTGAGCGATGAGCCCCTGGACGCCGACGTGGTGATGCAGGTGCGATCGCTCTGTGCCGAGGCACTCGCGCTCGATGATGCGGTGGCCGGGCTGCGGCGCCATAGTCTGATTGGGCCTCCCAGCGAGGTCTTCAGCGTTCACCGTCTTGTGCAGATCGTAACGCGTGACCAGATCGTGCCGGATGAGCGCGAAGCATGGCTTACCGTAGTGCGGGCATTGGTCGAAGCCGCGGTTCCGGAAGATCCGACGGTGCGTGCAGCGTGGCCGACGTGCCGGTTGCTGTTGCCTCATGCTGCACTGGTTGCCGACCTTCTCGGGATGCCAATGCGGCGCTTGGTCACATCTCTGAGTGAGAGCGGCGACTACGCCACCGCACGCGCGTGGTGGCAAACACTCGCGCAAGCTCACGAGGACGTCCTTGGTCCTGAAAACTCTGAGACTTTGACCGTACGAGCCAACTTCGCCCGGTCGACTGGGGAAGCCGGGGAAGCGGTAAAGGCGCGTGATCTCTTCCTGGAACTGCTTGCTATTCGCGAGCGGGTCTCCGGCCCAGAGCACCACCAGACCCTGACCGTACGCGCTGACCTAGGATATTGGACCGGGGAGGCGGGAGATCCGGCGAAGGCACGTGACCTGTACCAGGAGTTGCTGCCAGTCCGCGCACACGTCTCTGGCCCGGAGCACCCCGAGACTCTGACCATATCCTTCAACGTCGCCCGATGGACTGGGCAGGCCGGGGATGCAGTCAAGGCACGTGATCTCTTCCTAGAGCTGCTTCCTGTTCGCGAGCGAGTCTCCGGCCCGGAACACCCCGAGACCTTGACCGTAGCCGCCAACCTGGCCTTTTGGACCGGTAGAGCAGGGGAACCTGCGAAGGCGCGTGATCGTTTCCTGGAGCTGTTGCCTGTACGCGAGCAGGTTTCCGGTCCGGAGCATCCCGAAAGCCTGACCATAGCCGCCAACGTTGCCCGATGGACTGGAGAGGCGGGGGATGCGGTGAAGGCACGAGATCTCTTTCTCGAGCTTCTGCCCATTAGCGAATCGGTCCTGGGAACGGAGCACCCCGGAGTCTTGGCCTCACGCGCTGACCTCGGATATTGGACCGGGGAGGCGGGAGATCCGGCGAAGGCACGTGACCTGTACCAGGAGTTGCTGCCAGTGCGCGAGCGAGTCTCCGGCCCAGAGCACCCCGAGACCCTTGCTGTACGTGCCAACCTCGCCCGATTGACTGCGGAGGCGGGAGATCCAGCGAAGGCACGCGATCTGTACCAGGAACTGCTGCGCATTCGCGCGCAGGCCTCCGGCTCAGCCTCGATCCACCTGAGCGACGCGCACCCCGTGGCAGAGCTCTAATGGGACAACCGGTCCATGCCTCGACGAGGACTATCTTGCAGGTCAAGGCGCCGGCTGGCCGCCCGATGGCGAGGTCACGATGCCCGAGTTCGGCCGCAGAACGTTGTCACTCCCGTGGACAGAGGCACTCGGCGATTATTACAGACGGTGACCATTCGGACTCCATGTTGACATCATCAGCTGAGGGTTAATACGTTTGCGGCCTGTCATGATCGGCAGAACGCTGATATGAACCGGGGGGTTCCGTGGCGTCGACGAATGATCTGCAACTCGACCTGGACGGTATCGACAACTTCGCCACCGCGCTCGACGGGGTCGTCGGGCAGTTGAACGGGACCGGCATGCGACTGGGCGACGAGGGCTGGCTTGCCGGCGACAAGGATCTGTGCGCCGCTCTGGACGACTTCACCGGCCGCTGGCTGAAGGCTGCACCGCTGATTGACTCCTACGCCAAGCAGTTGTCAGGCATGGCGCGCGACTGCGTGGCCCGCTTCCGCCAGGCCGACACCGCGATGGCCCGATCGGCCCCCACGACCCACTCCGGCGGTGCTGGCGGCCATATCCGCGCGGTCATGGACTGAGGGGCGTGCCGTGGCGCGACCGACGGACTGGCGGGTCCTTGGCCTCGACTCCGATCCGATCCCGCAGGATCCTGACAACCTCTACATCTGGGCCAAGAGCTACCACGACTACGCCGATCAGGTGGCTCGCGCGCTGTCTGGCACCAACGGCCTGCTCAACGATCCGGCCCTCACCGGTTGGCTGGGCGCCTCCGGCCAGGCCTTCAAGGACGCCTGTCTCCCGTTTCCTGGCATGCTCAATACTGCTGAGGACGCGTACCGTGGCGTCGGCGATGCCTGGGACGATTTCAGCAAGCAGATCCGTACCCTGCAGCCGCAGTTCGACAGTTGCTTAAACCAAGCGACCACTCTGCTGCAGAAGATGAAGGCAGATGGCGGCCTGTCCGACGAGGACGCGCTTGCCTGTGCCACATCCGACAACGACGCGGTCATGTACGACCGCATGCACGCCAAGCACATGGAGAACAGCAGCACGCTGGGGCCAGCCGGTTTCGAGAATGCGCTGGACGCTCTGTCGGCGTACCGTGCGGGGTTCGATCCGCTGCGTAGGCAGGTGGTGGACTTGTGCGGGCAGTACACGGGGGCCAAGGTCAAGTGCGAGAACGCCCTTAACGATGCCGCCGACCTCGCCTCCAAGATAGTCAAGTCGGCTGGCGCTACCGGCACCAATTCGATGAACTTCGACGACCGCTTCAGCTCCCGCGGCGGCAACCTTGCCGACTTGGTCCTCAGCCCCGACGCTGCTCTCGGTCTCGAAGACTCGATGTTCCCGACGCAGGGCACAGATCCATCCGAGATCTCCTGGTGGTGGACGTCGCTGAGCCAGCCGGAACGGGACAAGCTCATCCTGGAACACGCCGACCTGGTCGGGGCTCTCGACGGGATCCCGTGCCTGGACCGAGACAAGGCCAACCGGGCTGTGCTGGACGCGACGCGAAGCTCTGTCAACGCCCGTATCGCCTACCTTCTTGCGCACATCCCGCCGACCGATGGCCGTGATTACCCCAATCCCGAGTTCGACTCATGGAACAAGGAGTTGGACGATCTGCGGGCCAAGCAGGCCGGACTGAACTCCGTCTACGATCGGCTGAACAACCATCCCGATCAGCCTCCTGCGTTCTTGCTCGGCCTGGACACCGCCGCACTCGGTCACGCGATCGTAGCGATCAACAACCCCGACACCGCGAACAACGTAGTCACCTATGTTCCAGGCACCGGCTCGAAGCTCGGCAACATCGCCGGCGACATCAGCCGCTCGGACGCGATGGTCGGTGCCGCCGGCAGCGGACCGGGTTTCGTGACATCATCCATCACGTGGGTCGGGTACGACGCCCCGCAGAACATAGCCAAGGATTCGCCGTTCATTCACTACGCCACGGACGCCGAACTCAAGCTGTATGACTTTGAGACCGGTTTACGAATGACCCACCAGGGGCCTGCGTCGTTGAATTCGATCATAGGACACAGTTACGGCAGCACCACCGTTGGATTCGCCATGCGCGACATGGGCCTGCCTGTCGACCGCGTCATCTTCGTCGGTAGCCCCGGGGTCGGCGTCGAGCATGCAGCCGATCTGCACATCGACCCTGCCCACGTCTACATCGGCGCGGCAGACAACGACCCGGTCGCCAACCTGCCGCTGGCCGAAAACCTGACCCAGCTCCCGAGCAACGCGCTGAACGCTCTCGGCTGGGCGACAGGATTGTCCGACTACAACGTCCACGGGCCGTTCGGTCAGCTTCCTTACAACCCTGAATTCGGCGCTCATACCTTCAAGGTGGCACCCGGTGCGCTGTGGCCTCCCGGCGCGGCCCATTCCCAATACTGGGTGCCTAGGTCAGACTCACTGAGAAACATCGGCGCGATCATCACTGGGAACCAGCCATCGTGAACGGGCGAACGAAAGTCATCCTGATCGGGGTGGTGGTAGCTGCCATGGTCGGCATTGCCGCGGTCCTCACCGGCATCGGTGACACTTCCAATGCGCACCCCTCCGCACACTCCATGACGCTGGAAGCCGCCAAACAGGAGGCCCGCCAGAACGCAGCTGCTATCGTCGCGACCTTGCCGGTCGCACCCCAGCTCGACCCGCCGGACGGTACCGACTCAGGCGGCGCATGCAGCCAAGGACTACAAGATCAAGTCACCGGCCAGTACGACAGTAGCCTGAACTTCCGTCTGCGTGGCGTTCCGGCTGATCGCAATCAGGACGTTTTCGCTGCAGTGCGTGCCTTCGCCGGGCAACACGGCTTCAAACCCTTCGGCAGCAGCTCAGGATTCGAATCCTTCAAGGACAATAACGGCTTCACGATCAGCGTCGAAACGAGTTTCGACCCCAGCCACACTCTTACTCTGGGCTCCAGCACTCCCTGTGTGTGGCCAAACGGCACTCAGCCTCGGGGCTGAAAAGATTGTTGTGAACGGCTCAGCCGTGATTAGCAATGGGGTGTATCCGCTCACGGCCGGTAATGACTCAACCACGGGCCCGCGAAGGAGGTTTGCTGTCCGATGACCAGGACACTCAGCCCTATTCGCTGGCGGGCGAACGTGCGCTTGCGCTCGGCAGGGGCGGTCGCGGCGCTCGGTATCGCGGTGGCGGCGTGGTTTCTATACGTTTCGTTAGGGGAGAAGGTGGCCGGAAGTTCAACCCCTTCGGTCCCGGCTCGCTTGGCGGTGGTCGCATCCTTCCTGCTGATTGGGGCATTAGAGCTTCTGATCGTCTGGAGGCCTTGTCTAGTCCTGACTGAAAGTCAGTTGCTGGTACGGAATATTGGCCGAGCGCACGCGATTCCTTTGGTATCCGTACTCACTGAGGAATGACCGTAGCGACGATATCGAACGCATCATGGGACGCGTTCGTGCAAGTCGTGACCAGACTCCCGTCTGAGAGGGCGTTGCTTGTTGGCGGGGACGCCTCGGTTCCTACAGGCCAGCCGTCCGCTCACTGCCGTCGTGCACTGCCTGTTTGACGGACGGCGCGGGCTGTCGTCCCCCACCAGCGTCGGGCGTATCGGCTCAGGGTGGCCGCGTTCTCGAGTCCGATGGTGGATCCGATTTGTGCCAGGGGGAGATCGGACTGGGTCAGCATTGCTTCGGCCCGTTCGCGTCGGGCGTCGTCGAGTACTGCGGCGAAGGTTTTGCCTTCGTCTGCGAGGTGGCGTTGGAGACTGCGGGGTGACATCGCCAGGAAGCCTGCTACGGCGGAGACGGTGGTGGGGCCGGTGCCTAGGGAGTGTCGTAGGACGGCCTTGACCTGGCTGGCAAGCGGACTGTCGGCCTTCGTGGCTTGGGATTCCAGGAAGAACAGTGCCAGCTGGCGTGTCATCTGGTCGCCGTTTCCGATGCTGCGTTGGGGGAGGTCGGCGGGCACGCGCAAGATCGCTGCCGGCCGCTGGAACGTGGCCCGGGCGCCGAACAGCTCTTCGTAGCGTTCCCGGGTGGCCATGGGCGGATGCGGGATCTCGGCGGTGCGCAGGCCGTAGTCGCCGCGGAAGAGGTAGGCGAGCGCGCGGTGCAGGAACAGCAGTCCCATGTCGATGCACTGCGGCGACAACCGGACGCGGTCGGGGTATCCGTAGCGCACGCCGACCGTGCCCCGCGAGCCGTGCGGGTCCGGCACGAGTGTCAGGCTGAAGCCGCGTGCGTGGAGGAAGAGGTATTTGGCGGTGTAGTCGAGTGCGTCGGCGGCGGTTGGCGCGTTCTGGAGCGCGACGGCCAGTGGGCCGAGCATGCCGAGGTCCTGTTCGAGGGCGACGCGCAGCCCGAAGTCGGGGCACCGCAGTTCTCGCGCCGCCGACTCCAGCAACATCGCGATTGCCGAGCCTGATACGGGGAGCTCGTCGTCGTCCAGTGCGGCGACGGGCACGCCCGCGCGACGTGCCATGGCGTCCGGGTCGCCGTCCAGGTGCTCGATGACGGTCCGGACCCCGCGCAGAGCAGCCGACCGTACCCATTCCACCAGGCCATTTTCGGAGGTGTGGCGTAATCGGTCAACTTGATGGCGTGATCAGACAACTATGGTCGCCGACGGCTTCGTACGGTGGGAGGGCTAGCATCCGAGATCGGAGAACGACCGTGGACTTCGCACCGTCGCCCCAGGCCCGCGCCTATATCGACCGGGTCGGCGGCTTCATCGACACGGAGATCATCCCTCGCGAACGTGAATACCTGGACGCGCTGCGCAGCCAGGAAAACCGCTGGGAGGCTCCCGAACTCATCGGCCGGCTGAAGGCGAAGGCCCGCGCCGAGGGCCTGTGGAACCTGTTTTTGCCGGAGGTGGGGGCCACGCACAGCCTCCCGGCCCCCGACCGGGGCGCCGGCCTGAGCGTGACGGAGTACGCGCCGCTCGCCGAGCTCATGGGCCGCTCGCTGATCGCGCCGGAAGTCTTCAACTGCAACGCCCCGGACACCGGCAACGCCGAGGTGCTCCTGCACTACGGCAGCGACGAGCAGCGCGCGCGGTGGCTGGCCCCGCTGCTGGCTGGCGAGATCCGCTCGGCGTTCTGCATGACCGAACCCGACGTCGCGTCCTCCGACGCCACCACCATGACCGCGACCGCCACCCTCGCTGAGGACGGCGCCACCGTCGTGATCAGCGGGCGAAAGTGGTGGAGCACCGGCATCGGACACCCGGACTGCCGGTTCGTGATCTTCATGGGCCTCACCGATCCGGCAGCGCACCGCCACGCCCGGCATTCGATGGTCCTGGTCCCGCTCGACACGCCCGGCGTGCGGATCGAGCGGATGCTGCCGGTGCTCGGCTACTACGACGAGCCCCACGGCCACGGCGAGGTGTTCTTCACCGACGTCCGGCTCCCCAGCTCGGCGATCATCGCAGGTCCCGGCCGCGGCTTCGAGATCGCCCAGGGCCGCCTGGGACCCGGCCGCATCCATCACTGCATGCGCCTGATCGGCCTCGCCGAGCGCGCTCTGGAGCTGGCCTGCCGCCGCTCGCTGGAGCGCGTCGCCTTCGGCAAGCCGATCGCGAACCTCGGCGGCAACCGCGAACGGATCGCGCGGGCCCGGATCGCGATCAACCAGTGCCGGCTCCAGGTCCTGCACGCGGCGTGGCTGCTGGACACCGCCGGGGCGTTCGGCGCGATGAGCGAACTGTCACAGGTCAAGGCCGCGGTGCCGGCGATGGCGCAACGGGTGATCGACATGGCGATCCAGCTGCACGGCGGCGCCGGTCTGTCCGACGACAGCCCGCTCGCCGGGTCGCTGGCCGCCGCGCGTGCGCTGCGTCTGGCGGACGGACCCGACGAGGTGCATCTCGCCGTGGTGGCCAGGTTCGAGCTCGCCAAGTACAAGGGCGAAAGCCAGACGGCATGAGCACTCTCGTCGTCGCAGCATCCGCAACCTGGCGGAGGAGAACCAAGCCGGGCGCCCAGAACCGTGAATCCGAAGACTGCCAGGAGAACCTTCAATGCCCATTCGCAAGAACATCCTCATCACCGGCGCGAGTTCCGGACTCGGCGAGCGGATGGCCCGTGACTTCGCCGCCAGGGGGCGTGACCTGGCTCTGTGCGCCCGCCGCACCGACCGCCTGGACCAGTTGCGCAAGGAACTGCTGGCCGCCCACCCCGGCATCACGGTCTCCGTCCGGGCCCTGGACGTCAACGACCACGGACGGGTCTTCGAAGTCTTCCAGTCCTTCCGCGACGACCTCGGCCGACTGGACCGCGTCATCGTCAACGCCGGCCTCGGCAAGGGCCAGCCGATCGGCACCGGCCACTTCGAGGCGAACCTGCAGACCGCGCAGACCAACTTCGTCGCGGCGCTGGCACAGTGCGAGGCAGCGGTGGAGGTCTTCCGGCGCCAGCAGGCCGGGCATCTGGTGGTCGTCTCGTCGATGAGCGCCATGCGCGGCATGGCCCGCAACGTGACGACCTACGCCGCCAGCAAGGCCGGGGTCGCGGCGCTCGCCGAGGGGATCCGTGCCGACCTGCTCGGCACCCCGATCAAGGTGACGACGCTCTATCCCGGCTACATCGCCTCCGAGCTGAGCGACAGGGCGGAGAAGGCGCCGCTCACGGTCTCCACGGCGAAGGGCGTGCGGGCGATGGTCAGGGCGATCGAGGCCGAGCGCGCGGAGGCGCAAGTCCCGTCGTGGCCCTGGGTTCCGATCGGCTTCGCCCTGCGCCACCTGCCGCTGCGCGTCGTGGCGAAGATGGGCTGAGCCGGTGGCCGAAGACAGGCACGGCGCCGGCGCCGTCCGTGCCGAGGACGCCTTCGACGTCGCGCGTGTCGACGCCTGGCTTAAGGGCCGCCTGGGGCGCTTGGGCCGCCTGGCTGGCCTGGACGGGGATCCTGTCGTCACCCAGTTCTCCGGAGGCGCCTCCAACCTGACCTATCTGCTGCGCTACCCGGGCGTCGAGCTGATCTTGCGCCGTCCGCCGGCGGGCCGCAAGGCCTCCTCGGCGCACGATTTGGCTCGGGAGTACCGCGTGCAGAAGCAGCTCAAGCCGGTGTTCGGCTACGTTCCGACGATGCGTGCGCTGTGTCAGGACTCGGAGGTCATCGGCGGCGACTTCTACGTGATGGACCGCGTCCCGGGCTTGATTTTGCGCGGCCGCCTGCCCGAGGGCATGACGCTGGACCCGGCGCGGGCCCGGAGGCTTTCCGAGACCTACGTGGACACCCTGATCGAACTGCACCGCGTCGATCCCGCCGCGGCCGGGCTCGACGGCCTGGGCAAGGGCGCCGGGTACGTACGCCGCCAAGTCGAGGGCTGGACCCGACGTTACGCCGACGCCCGCACCGACAACGTTCCGGCCTTCCAGGACATCACCGCCTGGCTCGCGGCCAACCAGCCGGACGACGTGGCGACCTGCGTGATCCACAATGACTGGCGGCTGGACAACATCGTCCTGTCCGAAGCCGACCTGAGCGTGCGCGGCGTTCTGGACTGGGAACTCGCGACGCTCGGCGATCCGCTGATGGACCTGGGCAGCGCGCTCGCGTACTGGGTGCAGGCCGACGACGACGACATGGTCCGCGCCAACAGGCATCAGCCCAGCGACCTGCCGGGCATGCTCACGAGGGCCGAGATCGTCGCGCGATACTGCGACCGGACGGGGTTGGCAGCCGACGGCTGGGCCTTCTACGAGGTCTTCGGCATGTTCCGCCTGGCCGGCATCGCCCAGCAGATCTACTACCGCTACCACCACGGCCAGACTCGGAACCCGGCGTTCAAGGACCTGTGGCTCGCGGTGGCCTACCTCGAACACCGCTGTCGGGCAGCGATCAGCAGGGTCTGACCTGCGCGACCGACAGATGCGATGATCGAGTCCACCGACAGAACGGAGTCAGACGCATGCGCGCAGCGCAGATCACCCGCCTCGACGGCCCAGGCTCGATCGAGGTCGTCGAGCTCGACGATCCCAGGCCCAAGGACACCGAAGTCCTCATCGACGTGCACGCCGCCGGAGTCACCTTCCCGGACGTGCTGTTGACTCGCGGTGAGTACCAGCTCAAGCCCGAGCCGCCGTTCATCCTGGGTTGCGAGGTCGCGGGCGTCGTCCGCAGCGCCCCGGACGGTTCCGGTTTCAAGCCGGGCGACCGGGTCGCGGCGTTTCCGGGGTTCGGTGGCTTCGCGGAGTGCGTAGCGGTCGATCCGGCGCTGGTCTTCCCGCTGCCGGAAAACATGTCGTTCACGGCCGGGGCCGGGCTTCCGATGAACTACCTGACCGTGCACTTCGCACTGACCCGCCGAGGAGGGCTGCGGTCCGGCGAATCAATGCTCGTCCACGGAGCTGCCGGCGGCGTCGGAACCGCCGCGGTGCAGCTCGCCGTCGCACTTGGTGCACAGGTGATCGCCGTGGTGTCGACCGAGGCCAAAGCGGAGACGGCACGTCGGGCCGGCGCGCAGCACACCGTGCCGGCCGACGGGTTCCGCGCGGCCGTCGCCGAACTGACCGGCGGCCGCGGCGTCGACGTCGTCGTGGACCCGGTCGGCGGCGACCGCTTCACCGATTCGCTGCGCAGCCTCGCTCCCGAGGGCCGGCTGCTCGTCATCGGCTTCACCGGCGGCGAGATCCCCACCGTCAAGGTCAACCGGCTGCTGCTGAACAACATCAGCGTTGTCGGCGTCGGCTGGGGCGCCTTCTGGGTACCGCGTCCCGGTTACCTGCGTGAGCAGTGGGACGAGCTTCTCCCGCTGCTGACGGCCGGCTCTCTCGATCCGGTGGTCGGGTCGTCCTTCCCGCTGGAGAACGCCTCGCAGGCCGTGCTCGAACTGGCCGAGCGCGCCGCCGCAGGGAAGGTGGTGATCCAGGTGCGGTGACGGAAGTTGCCGTAGTGCAGAAAACCGACGAGAACCCCGGTCCGCTCGGTGGCGTGATGCGGTGCGCGATCCTGGAGGACGTTGATCTACGTGTCCCAGGCTGCGCGTGGGCAGATGACAGCTTCGTGGTGTGGCGGCAGTTGGCGCAGCGACGTTCGGACTGCTGAGCCGCGGGTCAGCCTTTCACGCCGATGGCACACAGACTCCAGGCGAGACCGTCGGTCCACAGCGTCCATGTCTCTCCGTCGGGTTTGACATCAGTTCCCTGGCACCCCGTGGATCCGCCTCCTCGAAGGGCGGCCAGCCAGACTGCCCCGACCCGGTTGGCGATCACAGATCCGTTGACCAACTCGCCGCATTGATCGCTGAGCTGAGTCGGCGGCCCCGGCGGCCAGTCGGAAAGGCACGTCCCGATGGGATACATCTGGAGGACCTGCCGCGCTGCCGCCGGCAGGCAGGAACTGATGTCGGCGACGGTGACGCCGTGGAGACCCGGTTTCACGGCGATGCCGTTGCCGGCCTCAAGACAATGGATGCTCGGGCTCGGTTCGGGCGATGCCGGTGTCGACTCCGTGGGTTGGTTCAGTGGTGAGGATTGAGGATCGAGGGAGGCGGTGTCCGGTGACCAGGTGGTGGCTGGTTCTGTAGGCGGCGTCCATGGAGTGGTGGGCGCTGTTGGTGTGGCTGCCGGCGTGGCTGCTGGCGGCGGCATGTCGTGCGTCGGCGGGGCTGCGGTAGTGGTCGTTCCTGATCTGAGCAGGAACAGGCTGGTGGCCAAGACGGCGGTGATGGCCACCGCCGCGGCGGCGGAGGCGCGCCACAGCCTCGCCGGACGTGGTCGGTGTGCGCCGGTGGAACGGGCGTGGCCAGGTGCCGACTCAGCAGGGTGTGGCTCGGTGATTCGGGGCCGGTGAACGGGGAGCATCGCCCCGGCCGGACCGAGGATGGGTGGTACGTCGCTGTCGACGGGGATCGCCCCGTTGTAGGCGATGATGCGCATCAGCTGGTCGTAGGCTTCCGCGGTCTGTGTCCTGTCGGCCGGGTCCTTTTCCAGGAGACCGGACAGCAGTTGTTCGAACACGGGGCCGTGCTGGAGTTCGTCGGCGGGTTCGAACAGCACCGCCGCCGAGCTCGCCATGAAGCTGTCGCGTCGGAACGGCGAGCGTCCCTCGACCGCGAAATACAAGGTCGCGCCCAGGGAGAACAGGTCGGAGGCGGCGGTCGCGGGACACCCCTTCATCCGCTCGGGCGCCATGTATTCCGGAGTGCCGATCGCGATCCCGTTCGGTGTCAGGGTTCCCACGGCGACGTCGTAGCAGTCCCCGCCGGCGGCGATGCCGAAGTCG
Source organism: Catenulispora sp. GAS73 (assembly GCF_041262085.1). Lineage (NCBI taxonomy): Bacteria > Bacillati > Actinomycetota > Actinomycetes > Catenulisporales > Catenulisporaceae > Catenulispora > Catenulispora sp. GAS73. The sequence continues at coordinate 132,741 of NZ_JBGCCM010000002.1, read as the reverse complement.
GTGAGCAATACCCGGCCGTCGTCGGCCAGCAGGATGTTGGAGGGTTTGACGTCCCGATGGACGATGTCCTTCACATGGCAGGCGGTCAGCGCGATGAGCACGTTCTTGCCGATGTGCGCGACCTGGACCGGTGGGAGCGGTCCGTACTGGGCCACCGCCTGTGCCAGCGTCTTGCCGATGACGAGTTCCATGACGATCCACGGGCGGCCGTCCTCCGCGAAGACGTCCAAGATCTCGACGATGTTCGAGCTCTTGGCCACCGACAGCCCGTGCAGCGCCTCCAGCCACGCCCTGCTCAGATGCGATTTCCTGTCGGTCTGCCCACTCACCGTGTCGAGGCGCACCTCTTTGAGGGCGACGTCGATGCCCGACGCCTCGTCGTGGGCGAGCCACACCCGTCCCATGCCGCCGGTGCCGAGAAGACGGCGTAAAAGGTATCGTCCGCCGACCACGGGGCGGCTTTGATGGGATTGGGTCGATTCAGACATCTTTTCCCCCTAGTGCTGTCGACGCTCGCAGGGTGCAGCCCACCGCGACGCTGATCCCGCAGCCGATCGACGGCAGCCTGGTCCCGGGCGCGGTGAGGCGCTTCATCTGGACCACGAATCGGGAGCAGCGAGCATCCGCTCGAAAGGTGCTGGTCAGTAGGCAACGATCTACGCGGCGACTACTCCGGCCCGATTGCTGCTCGGCTGAGCTAAGCCTTGAACAGGGCTCTGAGATGGCCCGCATGCCGTCACGGCCCGCGCACAGCTGTTCGCAGTTGCTTCGTCGGGCGTGCGTCGCTGCCAGTGAATCCGAAAATCGGCGCGCACTCCTGGTTCCCCTCGTAGAGCCGGAAGGCGGACGCAGCACGGGTGGCAGCCTGGCGTACTGCGGGATCGGGGTACATCTTCGGGATGGCGGCGAATAGCCAATGCGGCGCTATCCAGCCACTTCGTGAGGCTCTTCCCCTCGCATCCCCCAATCGGCCGCCGGCATCACGGCGACGCCGGCCAGGGAATCATAATCCTGATTCAACCTGCCTTGCAGGCGAACCGGTACCCTGCAGGATCTCCCTGCCGATCGGGGAAGAACCTTCATTGGCGCTGGCATCTGCGCGATCTCGGGACGGGGCGGTGGTGCGGAACGCCGCACTCTCTCTCGGACCTGCCGGAAAGATGTGCTGGACCAGAGGTGGCGGGGGTTGAGGGAGCTGACCGCGATGAAGTGGCGGTCCGGCTGATTGCCCGCTGATCGGCGTTCCGGCAGATGCCGACGCGGCCTGCGAATTCATCCACAACCAGAACAGCATCGACGCGCACGGCGGATGGTTCGGCCAGAACCCGGTCGCCTCGGCTTTGGAGGCAACGTCTGCGCTGTTGCGCCAGGCGATACCGGTTCCTTCGGAGTGCAGGCCCACGGAGAGTACTTTGATCCACATCTGCGACCCCCGCATGGTCTGAGCAGCGGGTCTAGCCTGAACAACATGGCTCACATCATCACCGGCGACTACGGAGACGTGCACTGATCACGACTACGCTCGATGGTGCGCCGCCGGCACAGGGAAACGCACAAAGTCAGCCAGGTGACTGCGAAGCAAGAGGTCGCCCAGGCGCTCGACGCGATGGTGCAGTCCGTTGGTGCCAATCGCCCGGACTGCAACTCGAAGATCGTCCTCGAACACTGCGATAACGGAATGGGCGGGTACAGCGGCTGGCAGGAGTAATTCGATAGGCACCTTCGACCACTTGACCCGGGACAACGCCGTCGCGATGGCTAATACGCTGAGCCCGTTCTTACTCCTCAAGCGCCGGCGACTCGATTGACATCACCGCATCGACCGGGTGCAACGTCGTTCCAGATCCGGCAGACACCACCACCGAGGGCAAGATTTGGAGGTGGTCGGGCATCCGCCAGAGGTTCGGATGATCCGGGTGCCTGCGTTTCAGCGCCTCAGAGTTGCCTTGGGCCCGCCCTTCGCGCGCTACCTTCCCGCCACCCCGTCGGCTGCGTAACCTCAGCTCTCTGACTCATTGAGGGGGGACTCATGGGCGTAGGGCTGAAGTTTGGCGTGGGGCCGTTGCGCTTGTACATTCCGCTGTCCGGAGGCCGTAGACGGCGCCGCAGGGGAAGAGGCAGAGGCAGAGCGGTACGCCCCACGGCTCCGTACTGGTACCACGGCACCTGCGGCATCCACCACCGAACCCAAGACGCCGCCAACCGCTGCAAAAACCGTATACCTGCTCCCGCAGCTGGTTACGCAACTGCTGTAGCCGCGCCGAAGCCCAAGACCACGCCCAGGCAACGAGTCATCATCGGCTTCGTTGCAGTGGTCGTCGTCATCGTCGGCATGATCTACAACGCCGATCGGCCGCACTCGAAGGCCATTGCCCGAGCTACATACTCCGGCACGGATCCGTGGCCGCTGACGGTCGATTCCGGGACGTTGACCTGCCCGTCGGGCATCGTTCTGTTCACCGCTGGAGGAATCGTGTACGCCCAGTACCCGGTCCCCGGCGATGGTCACGTCGACATCGACCGGATCACGGCCGACATGCCTGGGGTGCAGGGGCAGAAGATGTCCGTGTACTCGTTGTTCGCCGACGGCTCGGTGCTGTGCTGACACCTGACACCTGACACCTGACACCTGACGCCGCCTCGTCGCCGTCGTACTTCGTTGTTCGGGGCTGTGCTGCGCCACATGGCCGGGGTCGCTGCGCCTCTGGTTGAGGATCTGCGTCAGGCGTCGAACAGTAAGTAGAGCGCCGTGGCAGAAGCAGGCGGTGATCAGGGCGCGTAGAGGATCTTTGCCTTGAATTGCGGATGCAGGGCGGCGAAGCTCTGGAGTTTTGCCGCGAGCACCTTGTCCGAGACGACGATGCGGACCGGGACCTTGTTCGACGTGATGATGTGTTCCAGGATCTTCAGGCTGGCCTTGGCCTGCGGGGACCACTCGCCCTTGGCCGGCAGGCCGGTCAGGCCGTAGAGGTCGGTGGTGCGGTTGATCTGGCTGCTGACGGCGTGCAGGTCGCGGTTGGCGAGGCCGGCCAGTAGGGACATGTTGAGGTTCAGGATGCCGGAGGGCGATGAGGCGACGATTGTCGGCACACCGTCGGTGTAGACGCCGAGGCGCTGTTGGGCGCGTAGCTGGTGCCCGTAGTCGGCGACGAAGGTGTGGCGGCCGGTCCACAGCTGCGCCCAGGTGGAGTCGGTGCCGGGCTGGAACCGCGGCCAGTTGATGTAGGCCGGGGCGAAGGCCACGGCGCCGGCGGCGAGGGCGGCGGTGATGGCGGCGATCGCGTTCTCGGCCTGGCGGATCGGCCACGGTTTGCGGGTGCGCCGGGTCCGGGGCCTCGGCGTCTTCGTGACCTTCGCAATCTTTGCAGCCTTCGCGGCTTCTGCAGCCTCTGCGGTTCGTGTGGCCTTCGGGCGGGCCTTGGGCCACAGGTTCGCCAGGCCGCCGAGGCCGACGAGGCACATCAGGACCAGGCCGTTGAGCGACTTCTCGACGTAGTAGCGGGTCGAGCTGTGGCCGACGAGGTCGATTTCGAGGGCGATCTGGACGGCGCCGGTCGCTGCCAGCGCGGCGAGCGCGGCCTTGGCATGGGGTAGCCGGCGGGTCGCCGGGTTCGCCAGCGCGATGGCCGCGGCCACGCTGACGGTCAGGACTACGTGCCAGGGCAAGGCGATGATGAAGCCATCGGTGTGGAATCGCGTGCCGATGTTGAGCCCGGAGACAGCCATGAGCGGCGCGGTTACGAGCACCGCGACGCCCAGTGTTCCCAGCACGAAGGCGAGTTTGCCCTCGATGTGGTTTTTGAAGAACCTTCTGCGGTAGACGACGAGTGCGGCCACCAGAACGAGCGTGATGTGCGGCAGCAGCAGCGGGTGGCCGAAAACCACGGCGAGGAATGCGCTGCCGGCCAGCAGCGCCTGCTCCCAGACGTTCCGCGGCGGCCGCAGGATTACCGCCATGCCGGCGACCAGGAACACGCAGGCGAAGACGACGCTGTCGAAGCCCTGCCACACGTAGCTGAGGAAGTACCCGGTGGAGAGGAACGCCCCCACGCCCGCGGTGACGAACACCGAAGGCAGCCGCAGCCGATCCGCCACCATCGGGCCCACCATCCGCTTGGCAGCCCACGCGGTCGCCAGCACCAGCAACCCGAACGAGATCAGCGTGTACCAGTAGTAGCGCACGAACTCGTGGAGCGGCGGGCCCGGCTTGGCGTCTCCGTGCACGAAGCAGTCGACGATCGCGTACACCATCTGCATACCGGACGGATAGGTCCGCGCACCCGGCAACGCCTGCGCGCTGACCCGGTTGAAGTGCGCGAACGCGTAGGAATGCCCGGAACGTACTACGTCGAACATCGCGAACTGCCGCAGGCGGTCGGCGAGCAGTGCCGAGTAGTCGAACTGCTTCCAGAAATCGCTGTGCAGGGTCGGCCATGCGGCGATCACCACGGCCGCGACCCCACCGAGTATCGCGATGCCGTCCGCGGCGGCGAAGTGCATCGGCAGCCGGAAGCGACGGCGGGTCGCGAACGAGACGAGAACGAGGACGCTGAGAGCGAACCCGCCCACCGCCACCGGGTCCAACCCCCACGGCCAGTAGCTGATGACGAGGCCGCCGACGATGGCGGTCCCGGCAAGCAGTACGACCGCGGCCATGATCCGGTCGAGGACCGTGGAACCGTATCGGTTGAGCGCCGCGGTGCCCAGGACGATGACGAGAAGCGTCGCGAGGTCGAGGTGGGCGGCGTGGGCTGCGTACGCGAAGAGCCAGACTGCGGCGACGGCTGTGGCGGCCCGCAGCGGTCGGGATGCGGCGATGTCGGCTGCGCGGACGGTTCGGCGTTGGCGATGGCTGCGCCGTCGCGGGAGCGGAGCGTCGGCGATGGTCTCGGCTTCTGAGTCCGTTGTCGGGCCCTCGGCCTCAGCGATTTCGTCGACGGCTTCAGCAGCTGTCTCGGTGGCGATCTGCGCCGTGGAATCGACTTCCAATTCGATCGGGGCCTCCGACAAACCGGCCGCGGCGGGGTCCGCCGCGGCCGTGATCCGTTCGTGCACGTGTCAGGAGCCGCTGGGCGTGCCGCTGCCGGACGTGCCGGAGGCCGGGCTCGACGGGGTCGAGGTGCCGCCGGTCGGGGTGGGCGACTGGCTGCCGGTCGGCGTAGGCGTCGGTGTCGGCGTGGGAGTCGGCGTCGGCGTCGTGGGCGGTGTGGTCGGCGGCGTGGGCGACCACGGGGTAGTCGGGCCCGACGGGGTCTGCGGCGTGCTAGGCAGGGTCGACGGCCACGTCGGGGTGGGGCTCGGCGAGCTCCACGACGAGCTCGGTGCCGGGGTCGAGGGCAGGGTGCCGCTCGGCGACGTCGACGGCTGGCTGGAGCTCCAGGGCGTGGTCGGCAGGCTGCTCGACGGCGTCGTCGGCAGGCTGCTGCTCGGGGAGGTCGGCGGTGTGGTGCCGGTCGGCGTGCCCGACGGGCTGCCGGTCGGGCGCCAGCTGCTCGGACCGCCGGTGGGGCCGCTGGTCGCGATGCACGTCGGAGCGCTCGTCGGGATGCCGGTGGGGATGCCGGTGGGGATGCCGGTCGGCAGGCCGGTGGGAACTCCGGTCGGGACTCCCGTGGGAATGCCGGTCGGAACGCCTGTGGGGAGGCCGGTCGGGACGCCAGTCGGGACGCCGGTTGGAATGCCGGTCGGAACGCCTGTGGGGAGGCCAGTGGGCACTCCGGTCGGGAGGCCGGTGGGAAGGCCTGTCGGAATCCCGCTCGGACCGGTGGGAGGGCAAGGATTGGTGGGGCATGTCGGGGAGCTAGTGGGCAGTCCTGTCGGCATGCCGGTGGGGATTCCTGTGGGCACACCTGTGGGGATCCCGGTCGGGATTCCAGTGGGTATGCCGGTCGGAATCCCAGTCGGAATCCCGGTTGGGATCCCTGTTGGTACGCCTGTCGGGATCCCGGTCGGGACTCCCGTGGGCACTCCGGTTGGAATCCCTGTCGGAATCCCGGTTGGGATCCCAGTGGGAACCCCCGAGGGCACGCCGGTCGGAACCCCGCTGGGCACCCCGCCGCCAGTCCCCACGCCGCAGGCCGCCGGCTCCTTCCCGCCATGTGTGAAGGCCAAAGCCGCCGTCACAGTAAGCCCGACCAAAGTCACCGCGCTCGCGAGCGTAGCCCCGTTGCGGGCAGCGGTAGACAAACCCTTCACCACGTGTTCCCACCCCTGTGAATTACTGAAGTCCCCAACCCTGCAGAACCCGCCAGGCAGCGAGCAGCGCACAGTCAATGCACTGAGATCAACTTGGCGGGGCGGCTTAGTGTATCGACGTCCGCCGTCCCGAGGCGTCCTGCGTTTGACGTGCTCTGTGGTACGCATTCGGACCCGCTTGCCGGGAGATGCTGCTCGCCTGCCGGAGCAGTGCGAGGGCGACGAAGTCGGGGCTCTTCATCGTCAGTTCGCCGATGAGTTCTGCCAGCAGTTGGTCCTCGGGGTGGCGGCCGGCGACGGTGCGCAGGTTGCCGACGACGGCGCGGGCTTTGCGGTTCCAGTCCTGGTAGAGCTCGCGGGAGTGGGGGTCGAGGAACAGCATGCGGCTCATGTTGGGGCGGTGGGCCGGGGTGTGGGGGGCGAGGGGGTCGAGGTGGTCGCGCTCGTGGTCGCTGAGCTGGAGGGCGCGGGCGACGGCGTCCAGCACCTCCGGCGAGGCGCCGCGGGACAGTCCCTGTTCGAGCCGGGTGCAGTACGAGGCGCTGACGCCCGCCAGCTGCGCCAGCTCCTCGCGGCGTAGGCCGGCCACCCTGCGGGGGCCGAAGGCGGGTAGGCCGATGTCCTCCGGCCGGAGCTGGGCCCGGCGCGCCTGCAAGAAATCGCCCAGGGGGCCGGGTCCGTCCATATGCGCAGTCTGCACTGCGGCTAAGGCCGCAGCCACACCCTGACGGGGGTAGGACCCGCCGGGGCTGGTTGGCCCGGACCGCACCGCCCAAGCTCGGAAGCACCCGGCCATGCGCCCGATCCACAAGGAACACCATGGAACAGCTCGCCCTGGGCGACGTCACCGTCGCTCGCGTCAAGGAGTACTACGGCCCAGTGGGGATGGCTCCGTCGGAGTTCTTCCCGGACAGCCCCGACGAGACTTGGAGGCGGCACCGTCCTGTCCTTGAGCCGGACTTCTGGGACCCGGCGACGAACGAGTGCAACACGGCGCTCCAGTCCTGGCTGCTGCACAGCGAAGGACGCACGATCCTGGTAGACACCGGCGTCGGCAACCACAAGGACCGGCCCTACGCGGCCGGCTGGAGCCGCCTGGACACCGACTACCTCGACAACCTGGCGGCGGCCGGTGTGCGGCCCGAAGACGTCGACATCGTGGTGAACACCCACCTGCACATCGACCACGTCGGCTGGAACACCTATCTCGACGGCCGAACGTGGGTACCGACCTTCCCGAACGCCACCTACCTCATGCCGCGGCGTGACTTCGACTTCTGGAACCCGGCCAACGGTCATGAGACAGTCTTCGGCCGCGCCGCCGACAGCAACGCTCTCGTCTTTCCCGCGCATCTGGGCGGTCACGGCGCGGCGGAGGTCGGCAAGGACGGCAAGGACGGCTCAAACTTCGCGATCGAGCGCTGGGCGGGATTCTCCCGCATCGCCTGAAGCCTGAAGCCTGATGACTGAAGCGTTGAGATCGAAAGGAAATGGCCCCATGCCTCAGGGCTTAAACCCCGCCGTCGAGCACCCAGTAGTCGAGACGCCCGCCGGCGCCGTGCGTGGTCTGCGCGACCGATTCGGCGACCTCTACCGAGCCATCCCCTACGCGATGGCACCGCAAGGCGCTCGCCGTTTCGCCGCACCCGTGCCGTACCCCGGCTGGTCCGGCGTCCGGGACGCCACCGAACCCTCGCCGACGGCACCACAGCCCGCGCGTCCCTTCGGTCGTCTCGACATGACGCCCTACTTCGGACCCGGCTGGGTGCCGGGCGAGGAGTACCTGACCGTCGACGTCCGCACCCCCGCGGCGGACGGCGAGAAGCGGCCGGTCATGGTCTTCGTGCACGGCGGCGGATTCGTCAGCGGCTCCACGCGCGCCGCGCTGTACGACGGTAAGGCCTTCGCCCGCGACGGAGTCGTCCTGGTGACGGTGAACTACCGGCTCGGCATCCCGGGCTTCCTCGACCTTCCCGGAGCCCCGGCCAACCGCGGACTGCTCGACGTGCTGGCCGCGCTGCGTTGGGTGCGCGACAGCATCTCGGCGTTCGGCGGCGACTCCGGCAACGTCACCGTCTTCGGGCAGTCGGCGGGCGCGACGATCACCGGCGCGCTGCTCGCGACGCCGGAGGCGGCGGGCCTGTTCCGCCGCGCGATCGTGCAGAGCGGCAGCGGCACCGGTGCCTTCACCCCCGAGCAGGCGGAGCGCGTGACTGCGGCGGCGGCGAAGGCGCTCGGCGTCGGGGCGACGGCGGAGCAGTTCGCCGAGATCCCGGACGAGCATTTTCTCAGCATCCTGCCGGAGCTGGCCGGACTCGATCTGCGCACGGCCACGGCCGGCGATCCGCTGCTCGGGTTGAGTCCGTTCAGCCTGGTCCTGCCGGTCCAGCCGGCTGACGCGCTGACCGATGGACCGGCTGCCGAGGTCTCCGTGCTCATCGGCAGCAACACCGAGGAGGGGAACCTGTATCTCGTGCCCCAGGGCAAGGTGGAGCTGTCTCCTGAAGGCGAGCAGCGCTCGGCACGTCTCGGTGAGGCGCTATTCGGCAACGGCACCAAGCGTTTGGCGGCTGCGCACTCTCGGATCTCGGGAGGCCGGACGTACGTGTACTCATTCGCTCAGCGCTCGACAGCCTTCGACGACCGTCTCGGGGCAACGCACACAACAGAGCTGCCGTACGTCTTCGACCTCGCCGACGAGCCCTGGCTTCACGGCGACGGCGGTCTGCTCGGCCCGGACGCGGCACCGGCGGATCTTGCCGCGGCGATGCATGGCGCCTGGATCGCCTTCGCTCGCGACGGCGACCCCGGCTGGCAGGCGTACCAGGGAGAACGGCCGGTGGTTCGGGTATTCGGGGGCTGATGTACCGGGCGTCCGCGGCTCCGGGGTGTCCGGCGGTCGGCGGTTCCTTGCCACGCAGCGTGAGCGTCGTTAACTTCCAGTGAGTACGACCCCTGATTCACTCACGAGCCCCGAGGAGGGACCGCCGTGGAACTGCCCGCCGTCGCGTCGCGCGAGGAATGGCGCGAAGCCCGGATCGCACTGCTCCAGGAGGAGAAGGCGGCCACCGCCATGCTGGACCGGATCGCCGAGCGCCGCCGCGCCCTGCCGATGGTCGAGATCGTCAAGCCCTACACGTTCGTCGGCCGCGACGGCGAGGCCACCTTGGCCGACTTGTTCGACGGCCGGCGACAGCTGATCGTCTACCACTTCATGTGGATGGGCGATGCCGGGTGTTCGAGCTGCTCGATGGTCGCCGACAACATGGGCCACCCGGCTCATCTGGGAGCCACCGACACGAACCTGGTCATGGTGACGCGCGCGCCGTGGCCGGACATCGACCGGTTCCAGAAGCGCATGGGATGGAGTACGCCGTGGTACTCCTCCGACGGCACCGACTTCAACTTCGACTTCCACGTCACGAACGACCCGGAGGTCGCTCCGATCGAGTACAACTTCCGGAACGAGGCCGAGCTGAGGGAACGGGGGCTGGACTACAACCTCAGCGGCGACAACCCCGGCGTCAGCGTCTTCCTGCGGGACGGCGACCGGATCTTCCACACCTACTCCGCCTACGCCCGGGGCTGCGAGACGCTGGTCGGCACCTACACCTACCTCGACCTGACGCCGCTGGGGCGGCAGTTGTACATCAACGAGTTCCCGCACCACGACAGCTACGAGAGCGGTGCGGGTCACTGCCACTGACTGCTGTCGAACTGCTGTCGACAAGCCGGAAGGAGGGTCGGTTCAACGGCCGGCCAGCAGCGGCTGCGCCGGGTCCCACGGCGGCCCACCGGCCGCGTCGGCACGTCGTCGGGCGATCGCCGACAGCGCCTCCAGTACAACGCGGTTGCCCAGCGCCGCGGTGATGTCGGCGTGGTCGTACGGCGGCGACACCTCGACCACCTCCAGGCCCACGACCGGGAGTTCGTAGCAGATGCGGCGGACCGAATCGAGCAGGTCGCGGCCGGACAGGCCGCCGGGTTCCGGGGTGCCGGTTCCCGGGGCGTGGCCGGGGTCGGCGACGTCGATGTCGATCGACAGGTAGACACCGTCGCAGTCGTCGGTGGCGATGGCGAAAGCCTCGGTCAGGCATGCCGGCAGGCCGCGGGTGACGATCTCCGTCATCTCGTACGAGCGCATGCGCTGCTCGGCCATCCACGACAGCGTCTCCGGCTCCGGCCAGTAGCCGCGCAGGCCCACCTGGAGGAACCGGTCGCCGCGGATGGCGCCGGACTCGATCAGGCGGCGCATCGGCTGGCCGTGGCCGTGCAGGTGGCCGAACTCGATGTCGCCGGTGTCCGCGTGCGCGTCGAAGTGGATCATCGAGACGCGGCCGAAGCCGTGGTGGCGGGCCACGCCGGTGGCGTCGGGCAGGGCGACGGTGTGGTCGCCGCCGAGGACCACCGGGATCGCGCCGGAGGCGGCGATGGTGTGGACCGCGGTCTCGATGGCCGTCAGGGAGGTCTCGATGTCGCCGGAGTACATCTCGACGTCGCCCGCGTCGAGGACGCGCAGGTCCCGCAGGCCGTCCACGCGCAGCGCGAGGCTCGGGCGGGAGCCGTCGTGCGGGAGGTAGCAGGCCTGGCGGATGGCCTGGGGGCCGAAGCGCGTGCCGGGGCGGTGCGTCGTGCCGCCGTCGAAGGGCGCGCCGACGATGACCACGTCCGCGCCGGCCAGCGACGCGGGGTCGTCCAGGTCGCAGCGGTCGACTCCCAGGAAGGTGATGTCCGGGCCGAACATCGCGCCGTATCTGGCCATGGTGTTCCTTGCTGTGCGGAGGGGTGAGGTCGCGGAAAGTTACCGTATCCAAAACCTGTACGGCCATACAGTATGTGGCTACAGTTCCGGGCACCAGCCCGGCTGTGCCGGGCGTCACACCGTCACCGTCACACCGACACGCCGTCGAGTCGTCCAGGAGAACCTCAGATGACCACAGCGCCCCACCCCGAAACCGTCGCGCCGACCGCTCCGCACGCCGGTGCGCTCGACAAGGGCCTGCGGGCCGACGCCCTCGGCCTGCTGTCCAGCATCGTGATCGCGGTGTCCTCCACCGCCCCGGCCTACAGCACCGCCGCCACCCTCGGCCTGATCGTGGCGATCAGCGGCACGCACACGCCGGGGATGTTCGTCGTCGCCTTCGTGCCGATGCTGTTCATCGCGGTCGCCTTCCGCGAGCTGAACAAGATCGACCCGGACTGCGGCACCACCTTCGCCTGGGTGCGGCGCGCGTTCGGGCCCGGCGCCGGATGGATGGGCGGCTGGGGCATCATCGCCGCCGACATCATCGTGATGGCCAGCCTGGCGCAGGTCGTCGGGCGCTACGCGCTGCTGCTGTTCGGCGCCGACGGCCTGGCCGCGCAGACCCTGCCGGTGGTCGTCGTCGGCGTCGTCTTCATCGCGGCGCTGACCTACGTCTGCTATCGCGGGATCGAGATCTCGGCGCGGCTGCAGTTCGTGCTCCTGGTCGTCGAGATCCTGGGCCTGGCCGCGCTGTGCGTCGTGGCGTTCGTCAAGGTCGGCACGGGCCACGCGATGACCGGGCACGCGCACCCCGCCGCGGCCTGGCTCAACCCCTTCACCGGCTCCTTCACCTCGGTCTCGAACGCCTTCCTGCTGGCCGTGTTCGTGTACTGGGGCTGGGACGCGGCGGTCAGCGTCAACGAGGAGACCAAGGACGCCGAACGCACTCCGGGACGCTCGGCCGTCATCTCGACGCTCATGCTCGTCGCCGTCTTCTTCGTGGTCGCCGTCGCCACGCTCGCCTACGCGGGCCCGGATTTCCTCGCCAAGAACAGCGGCGACGTGCTGGGCGCCCTGGCCGACTCGGTGTTCGGCAGCACCCTCGGCAAGCTCATGATCCTGTGCGTGCTGTCCTCCACCGCGGCCTCGACGCAGACCACGATCATGCCGACGGCGCGCGCCGTCCTGTCGATGGCCGCGCACGGCGCCCTGCCGGCACGGCTGGCGCGCGTCCACCCCCGGTACCTGACTCCCGGCGTGGCGACCGTCACGATGGGGGTCGTCTCGGCGGCGTTCTTCGTGCTGCTGGCCCTGTCGTCGAGCAACGTCCTGGCCGACTCGGCGTCGGCGACCGGGCTGCTGATCGCCTTCTACTACGGACTGACGGGTCTGGCCTGCGTCTGGGTCTTCCGCAAGGACCTGCGCCGGAGCCGGCGTGACCTGCTGGCCAAGGGTGTGCTTCCGCTGCTCGGCGGCCTGGCTCTGCTCGGGGCCTTCGTCCTGTCGATCAGGTCCTACTTGCCGGCTTCCAGCAGCGCGACGCACTTCGCCGGGATCGGCGGGATCTTCCTGATCGGCGCCGGAGCGTTGCTCATCGGGGTGGTGCTGATGCTGGTCGCGCGCTCGCGTTACCCGGGGTATTTCCGTCGAGGTCTATAGACTTCAGACCATGAGCACGCCGCCTACATCCACTCCTGCCCCTGCTCATCGGAGCGGTCGGCGGGCGGGACGGCGCAAGACCGAGGTGTTGCAGGCGGCAGTGCGGGTGCTGGCCGAGCGCGGCGCCGAGGGGACCCGGTTCCAGGACGTCTCGGCGGCGAGCGGCGTGCCGGTCAGTACGTTGCAATACTACTTCGGCTCCCGTGAGGACCTGCTGATCGCGGCGTTCAAGCACGCCTCGGAGACCGAGACCGCGCGCCTGCACGAGGAATTGGCGCAGGTCCCGGACCCGTGGGACCGTCTGGTGCGCATCATCGAGACGGTGCTGGAGGGCTGTCGGCCGGAGGCGCCGGAGAGCGGGCGCGTGTGGATCGAGTCGTGGCGCTACGGGATGCGCGACGAGGAGATGCGGCAGGACGTGCTGCGCGATTACAACGCCTGGCGCACGCTCATCGCCGACGCGATCCGGGTCGGGATGGAGAGCGGGGCGTTCGCGGCCGGGGATCCGGAGCCGGACGCGATCGTGATCCTCTCGCTGCTGGACGGGATCGGGTTGCCGACAGCGCTTGGGGACCCCGCGGTGTCGATGGCCAGGGCCCGCGAGCTGATGCTCACCACGATGGCGCGGCTTCTGCAACCCGCCCCGGACCGCCGACTTCAGTGACGGTTCGCGACGCTTCGCGATCTACAGTGTCGCTATGAGCATCGACGGTTTCCGCAGGTTCGCGACGGATGCGGCCGGGACCTCGCCGCTCTACTCGGCGTTGGCCGACCAGGTCGCCAGCGACGCGCGGCTGCGGGAAGTGTTCGGGGCGGCCGGTGACCGGCACGTGGCGTTGTTCTTCGCCGTCGTGCAGCGGGTGCTCGCCGACTATCCGGACAATCCGCTGGCCGCGTACTACGCGTCCTTCGGCGGCGACCGCGCGCCGGATACGGAGCTGGCGGGTGTGTTCGAGAGGTTCGTCCTGAGCCACCGCGACCGGATCGAGGCGCTGCTGGTCGCCGGGGAAACGCAGAGCAACGAGCCGCTGCGGGCCGCGCAGTTGCGGCCCGCGTTCGGCTGGGCCCAGGCCGGGCTGGGGCGGTCGCTGGGGCTGATCGAGGTCGGGACCAGCGCGGGGCTGCTGCTGTATCCGGATCGGTACGGGTACGAATACGAATTCGCTGACGGCTCGGTGCTGGAGTGTCCGCCTCCGGCGAGCTCCGACCATCGTGAGGACGTCCTGGGGCCGGTGTTGAGCTGCCCGATCCGGGGTGCCGCGACGGCGAAGACGCTTGGACCGTTCGTTACCAAGGAGCTGCGAATCTCCTCGCGGGTCGGCCTTGACCTGAACCCGCTGAACCCGGCCGACGCTGAGACCCGGGCCTGGCTGCGTGCGCAGGTCTGGCCCGAGGAAGCCGACCGCCGAGCGCGTTTGGACGCGGCGTTGGCCATGGCGGTCAGGTATCCGGCGCGGCTGCGTAAGGGGGATGCGCTCGACATCTTGGTGGCGGCGCTCGGGAAGGTGGCCGCTCCGGCGGTGCCGTGCGTCTTCGTGTCCAACACGTTGGGGCATTTCGACTCTGAGGGTCGTGCTGCGTTTGTCGAGCTTGTCAGGGCTCTGGGTTCGCGTCAGGACCTGGTGCTGATTCTCAAGGAAGCTGATTCGGTCGGGTTGGGGCTGTTCGTCGAGCGGCCGGCGGAGGATCCGTCTGCACCGCGGGTGGAGTCGGTGGGCGCGGTGCTTTATCAGGCCGGACGCGAGCGGTGCTTCTCGCTCGGAACGGCCGGGCCGCACGGTGCTTGGTTGGAGTGGGCGCCTGCCATGCTCTGACCCGCGCCCGTGGCGACTACCCGGCGAGCCAATTCGCTGAAAGGACCTAGTCGGAAGCGCCGACGAACGCCGCGACGGAGTCCGCGAACGCCTGCTTCGGTGAGCGGGCTGTCATGCGGACCTGTCGAGAGCAAGGCTTCCGGCTCCAGCGCTCCGTCGAGCTGGTGTCGAACACTGGTCTCCCAGGCCCGTTGTCTTCCGGGCCGGCTTGAGGAACAAGGCGAGTCCGATGCCGACCGCCAGAGCAGGGGCGATCCACAGGTAGCCGGTGGCCGTCGCGTGGGCGAAGGCGTTCAGCGCGGTGCCGCGCAAGGCGTCGGGCAGCTGGCTGACGCTGTCGGGGCGGGCGGCGTTGAAACCGCCGGAGGTCGGCAGGCTCCGGGTGCGGTGGGCGAAGCCGGTGTTGAGCAGCGTGCCGAAGATGGCGACGCCGAAGGCCGCGCCGATGGAGCGCGCGAAGGTGACGACGGCGCTCGCCGCGCCCAGGTCGGCGGCCGGCACGCTGTTCTGCACGGTGGTCAGCACGACCATGGGGATCATGCCTATGCCGACTCCGGTGATGAGGAAGTAGACGCTCAGGACGGGAGTGCTGGTGGCCGCCCCGATGGTGCTCAACAGGAGCAGGCCGGCCAGGTTCGCCGTCAGGCCCGCCAGCAGGATCGCCCGCAGCCGTTCGACGTGCGCGGCCCAGCGTCCGGCCAGCGACTGGCTCACGACCAGGCCGGCGACCAGCGGCAGCATCGAGACGCCGGAGAGGGTGGCCGACACCCCGTGCACGATCTGCAGGTAGGTCGGCAGGTAGACCAGCACCGAGAACATCGTGGCGTTGGCGAAGAACGCGATCAGCGAGGAGAAGACGACGGTCCGGGAGGCGAGCATGGCCGGCGGCAGCACCGGGGCGGTGACGCGGCGCTCGACCGGGACCAGGATCGCGGCCAGGCCGACGGTCGCGACGATCAGCCCGGTGATGGCCGGCGAGCCCCAGCCCCAGCGCTCGCCGAAGGACGTGATGAGCACCAGGCCGGTGGCGATCCCGGCCAGGATGAGCGAGCCCAGGTAGTCGATGCGGGCCTTGGCACCGCGGGTGGCGGCCGGGAGGGCGCGCGCCGCGATGGCCAGGGCCACGAGGCCGACCGGCAGGTTGATCAGGAAGGCCCAGCGCCAGGAGAGGTGGTCGGTGAAGACGCCGCCGAGCAGCGGCCCGACGATGCTGGCCACGCCGTAGACCGAGCCGAACATGCCCTGGTAGCGGCCCCGCTCGCTCGGCGCGACGATGTCGCCGACCAGGGCGAAGGTCAGCACGATCATGCCGCCGCCGCCCACCCCCTGCAGCACGCGGGCGCCGATCAGCTCGATCAGGTTCTGCGCCAGGCCGCAGGCCGCGGACGCGGTGAGGAAGGTGGCCGTCGCGGCCAAGTAGAGGCGCTTGCGGCCGAACATGTCGCCGAGCTTGCCCCACAACGGGGTGACGGCGGTTGACGCGAGCAGGTAGGCCGCGCTGACCCAGGCGATGTCGGAGAAGCCGTTGAGATCCCTGGCTATTCGGGGCAGGGCCGTCGAGACGATCGTCTGGTCCAGGGATGCGAGCAGGACTGCGAGGACCAGGGCGGACATCGCGAGGGCGACGCCTCCGGATCGCGCTGACTGTACTGACTGCACTGGTCGCGGTGTGGCGAGGGATCGGGTGTTCGGCATCAGGCACGCCTCTCTGTGAGCGGGTTACTGTCACATCACTGTAGCACTTATAATCCGAGAGGCCACTCTAAAGTGGCTATAGGTGTGGCAGGCTCCACAGCGGGCCCTAGAATCGATGACGTGAGAGCCGACGCAGCACGCAATCTGGAAGCCGTCCTGACCACCGGAGCCCGCATGCTCGCCGAAGACCCGGGAGCGAGCATGGCGAGCATCGCGGCGGAGGCGGGGGTGGACCGTCGCACGCTCTACCGGCGCTTCGCCTCACGCGAGGAGCTTCTGGAGGCGGTCTACGAGGCCCGGCTGGAGGCCATCGGTCAGGCCATCGAGGACGCCCGCTTGCGCGAGGCACCGGTGGCGGTCGCGCTGCACCGCTACGTCGAGAACATCATCGAGGTCAACCGGACCTGGCCGGTCGACCTCGCGCTGATGCTCGGCACCGAGGACGTGCGCCGGCGGCGCGACGCCTACGTCGCGGAGGTCGACACCTTCTTGCAGCGCGCCACGGACGAGGGCCTGCTGCGCGCCGGGTTTCCGGACGGCTGGGTCGGCGATCTGTTGCCCGCGCTGATGAAACTGGTGGTCCAGCGACTGCCGGAGCTTAGCCGCGGTCAGGCGGCGGATGTCGTGGTCGACACGCTGCTTCGCGGCGTCGGGGCATAGAAAAAGTCGGGGCCCGCTCCGTCCAGGAGCGGGCCCCGACTGGTGCCGCGCGCCTCGGTTCAGACCGGCTGAACCGCACCCCGGCGCGCCTTCCAGGCCAGCAGGCCGGCCTGGACGATGAAGAAGATGCCGCCGCCGGTGGCGTAGACCGACAGGACTGACAGGGTCGGCTTGTGGCCGGCGGCCTGTGCGGCGTAGAAGATGCCGACGATGAAGGACAGACTGCCGGAGATCAGTGTCGGGATCTGCTTGCCCAGCTCCGGCCCGCGCCGCCGCAGTCCTACCGCGAACTGTGCCGCGCCGGAGACCACGGCCCAGGCGCCGAAGGCGGCGAGCACCGCGCGGCGGCGGTCGCTCAGCGCGAGATCCGTTGCGCTGTCGGGCGGTGCCGGTGCTGCGGGATGCCTCGCAGTCGTGGTCTTCATGGCCTACTCCTTTTCTTTCCTCGACCTAGTGCCGCGAGGCCGGCACACAGCGGAAGCTGCTCGCCGAGTTCGGGTCGCCGTGGCCGGAGTAGTGGGACACCATCGGGTAGCGGCAGACGTCGCGGGCGACGGTCTGACCGGTGGCCGTGGGCAGGGTGGCGTGCAGGACGTTCGGGGCCTTGCCGTGCTCGACCCAGTTGGTCAGGGCCGCCAGGTCGTCGACGCCGCCGCCCTGCAGGCCGCAGTGCGCCACGCCGGGCGCCAGGAACACGCGGTAGAAGTCGTCGACCTTCTTGGTGCCGCCCATCAGGGCATCCACGCGCTGGCGGTAGTCGACGGTGCCCACGGTCGGGATCAGCTGGTCGGAGTCACCCTGCCAGGTGATCAGCTTGCCGCCGGCGTTGCGGAACGCCGACAGGTTCGGGTTGGAGGTGCCGATGACCGAGTCGTACTCGGCGCGCGCCTTCTGGAAGATCTGGTCGAACTGCGCGTACGTCAGGTTCGCCGAGCTGAAGCCGGGCTGCTTCTGCACGAAGTTGGCGACCCACTGCGCCGGGACGATGAACGGCGAGCCGGTGGTGACGCCGGAGGCGTCGGTGGTGCTGGCCGCCAGGTAGTCGAACGAGGCGCCGACCGGCAGGCCGTACCAGAGCCGCTTGCCGTCGGTGTCGCGCGGGCCGTCCCAGATCTTGCGCACCACGTCGGCGTCGGCGGCGGTGATGGTGACCTGCTTGCCGTCGCACTCGACCTTGGTGCCGACCAGGCGCCGCGGGTCGAAGTCGCACTTGTTCGGCTCGCTGATCAGGCCGTCCGTGATGCCGTCGAGCTTGTCGCAGGCCTTCATAGCGGCGGCGTTGATGCCGGCTCAGACCGTGACGGTCTTGTATTCCGTGTAGGTGCCGAGGCCGACCGCGCCGTACTCCCGGCCGATGCCGCTGGCCTTGAAACCGCCGAACGGGCCGTCGAAGCCGATGGAGGCGCCGTTGATCGTGACGGTCCCGGTGCGGACGCGGCGCGCCACGGCCAGGGCGTGCTGCTCGTCGGTGGACCAGACGCCGCCGGACAGGCCGTACTCGGAGTCGTTGGCGATGCGGACGGCGTCGTCCTCGTCGTCGTAGGGGATGACGACCAGGACCGGGCCGAAGATCTCCTCCTGCGCGATCCGCATGGAGTTGTCGACGTCGGCGAACACCGTCGGCGTGACGTAGTTGCCGCCCTCCAGGCCCTCGGGGATCTGCGGGCCGCCGGTGACCAGGCGCGCGCCTTCCTCGATGCCGAGCCGGATGTACTCGCGGACGCGTTCCTGCTGGTCGGGCCTGATCATGGGGCCGATGAAGGTCTCGGGGTCGTTCGGGTCCCCGACCTTCAGTGATTCCACGAGCTCCTTGAGCGCGGTGACCACCTGCTCGTACTGGCTGCGCGGGGCCAGGATGCGGGTCTGCGCGATGCACGACTCGCCGTTGTTGAGCAGGGAGCCGAACTTCACACCCGCGACGGCCCGCGCGATGTCGGCGTCGGGCAGGATGATCGCGGCCGACTTCCCGCCGAGCTCCAGGCTGACCCGCTTGAGCTGCTCGCCGGCGATCGAGGCGATGCGGCGGCCGGCGCGCGTCGAGCCGGTGAAGGCGATCTTGTCGACGTCCTGGTGCGAGACGAGGTACTCGCTGGTCTCGCGGTCAGCCGGCAGAACGCTGATGACGCCATCGGGCAGGCCGGTCTTCTCCAGCAGTTCCGCCAGGAACGCCATGCTCAGCGAGTTCTCCGGAGACACCTTCAGGATCACGGAGTTGCCGGCCAGCAGGGCGGGGATGATCTTCGAGGTGGCCGAGGAGAACGGTGAGTTCCACGGGATCACCGCGGCCACGACGCCGACCGCCTCGCGGCGTACCACGCTGCGCACGGTCGAAGCCGGGTCGGAGGGAGCGAGCGTCTCCTCCCAGCCGAACTCCCTGGCCGCCGTGAGGTAGGCGTTCGCCTGGCGGCTCAGCCCCGGCTGTCCGGCGCGGGTGAACCAGCCGGCCGAGCCGTTCTCCGCCGAGATCAGGCGCGCGATGGCGTCGGCGTTCTGCTCGCGCAACGCGTTGAACCGGCGCAGAACCTCGATCCGCTCGGCCGGCGGGGTCAGGCGCCACGTGCCGGACTCGAACGACGCCCGCGCCGCGGCGACCGCGCGGTCGATGTCCGCGGGCTGGGCCTGCGCCGCGCGGCCGATCACCGACCGGTCGTGCGGTGAGGTGATGTCGAGCAGTTCCGGGTTGCTCGGTTCGACCCAGGAACCCCCGATGAAGAGCTTGTCGTGGACGGTGACCATGGCCTTGCCTCTCTCCAGCGCTGAATCAACTGTCACATCACTGTAGCACTTGATGGCGAGAAGGGCGCAGTCGAGGGGCGAATGATGCGAACGGCCCGGCCCCACGAGGGGCCGGGCCGGGTCAAGCGGCTGTTTCAGGAGCTCAGAGGGTCATGAGCTCAGAGGGTCAGGAGGTCGCCACGTCGTCGTACTTCGTGAACGTGGGGTCGCCCGGGTAGTTGTCGTCCTTGCTGGTCAGCGTCAGCGTGTAGCTGTGGCCGGCGGTGATCGTGGAGGTCACCTGCTTCCAGCCGGAGCTGGAGACGCAGGTCTTGGCCAGGATCGTCTTGGTGGTGCCGGAGGTGTTGTCCTTCAGCGTGGCCGTGGCCCAGTCGTACGTGACGGTGTCGGGGCAGGTCACGTTGTACCAGAAGGCCAGCTTGCTGTTGCCGGTGCCCGCCTTGAAGGTCTGGGCGATGCTGGAGGTGTTGCTCGGGTTGGTCGACCCGACCATCGCCGCGTAGCTGCCCGAGTGCGGGCCGGACGTGGTCACCGAGGTGACGCCGCTCGCGGTCCAGCCGGACAGGCTGCCGGTCTCGAAGCCGCCGTTGACCACGACGTTGCCGCCACCGCCGCCGGAGGTGCTGACCGTCCAGGAGAAGCTGGTCGAGCCCGAGGCGGGGGTGGAGTCGCTGGCGGTGACCGTCGCCGAGCCGCTGGTCGCGGTGGTCGGGGTGCCGGAGATCAGGCCGGTCGAGGAGATCGACAGGCCGGCGGGCAGGCCGGTGGCCGAGTAGGTCAGGGTCTTGCCGGCCGAGGAGCTGGCCGAGACCTGCAGGCTGACCGCGGTGCCGACGGTCCAGGACTGCGACGGGATCGAGCTCACGGTGATGGTGTCGGTACCGCCGCCGCCGTGGTTGATGATCGCGTGCGACAGGTCGCATTCGTTGGTGTCGTTGGACCACGACGCCTGCTCGGGGTACGTGCCGTAGGAGCCGAAGGAGACGTTGCCCGCGCCGCCGGCGGTGCCGGGGGAGAGCCATGCGCACTCGTCGGAGTTCTCCTGGCCGTTGTAGGACGAGCCGGTGTTGTTGGTCCAGCCGCCCGCCGGGTTCTGGTCCGACATCATCTCGTGCCACTCGTGGCCCATGGTGATGGTGTAGCCGTCGAGAGTCCCGGGGGAGTTCACGAAGCCCACGCCGCAGCCGGCGCCGGAGTCCATGTTGTACGGCTGGTTGGAGAACGCGATGTCGCCGTAGGGCGAGCTCACGGCGCCGCCGGTGAGGGTGGAGTCACCGTTGTAGTCGTGCCAGGCGCAGTACTGCCCCTGGTAGTTGTCCGGGTTGGTACCGGTGGGGGACAGGATCACGTAGTAGGCGTCGCGGTTGGCTGCGGCGGTGGTGTTGCCGAAGTGCGCGGCGGCGTTGACCGCTTCCTGGCCCAGCTGGTGGCCACTCGCCGCGCTGGGAGAGGCGCCGGAGTTGTCTTCCCACACGCCGGCGAGCACGCCGCCGGCCTGGTAGCTGATGTACTGCGAGGCGGGCAGGTTGGTCGGGCAGGCGACCGCGCCGGTGGCCACACCCGCGCCGTCACACCACTGCGTCAGGTCCGCGGACCACGTCTCGCTGTTGGTGCCGATGCCCTTGAACATCTGCTGCGCGACCGAGGCGCCGCCGTCGGGGTCACCGGAGAACTTGGCGTTGCCGTTGGAGTCGGTGCTCTGGGTTCCCCACTGGCTGCCGTAGAAAACCAGGTAGACCTTGCTCTTGCTGCCGCTCTGCACACCGATTCCGTCGATGCCGCCGCCATAGGACAGCGTCTCCGGGCCGGTCGCGGCCTGCGGCGAGGCGTGCTGGGTCGCCCACGCCTTCATCTTCTGGTTCTGCTGGACGGTCGGGACGGCGCCGTGGCGGTACGGGTGGCCGTACTGCGGCGAGTAGGGGTTGGCCACGGCCGAGCCGTGAGCCTGCGTGGACGGCGAGGCCATGGCGGCCGCGGTCCCGGCGACGCCGAGCGCGGCGCACGCGGTGATGGCGAACGCGATGCGCGCCGTCTTGCGGCGCACGGCGTTCTTGGAGGGCTGGGACACTTCGGTGTCTCCTCGATCTCGGATGGTGCACTGGCGATGTGGGTGGCGCAGTGGAGCCGAAATCAGGGCACACGCCATCGGTGGCGCAAGGGGTGTCGCGAACCGATGTGTGGGCCGGGCGGAAGCGGGGTGCGCTTGGTGTGTTGTGGGCGAGAAGTGAGGAATCGCTTCACCACCTGACCGGGAAAGGTAAGCCCGACAGGCGGTGTCGTCAACGGGTATCGATGGTGACCCCCTCGTGGCGCCCGTCGCCGTGTTTCGCGGAGATGTCCGAGCCTTGGCCGGTTCCGGTCGCCGATCGAAGCCGGATGTAGCAGAACCTTGACTCTCTGCGATGTCGTATCTAGCATCCGCCGTGCCCGCTGAGAAGCAGCACCGCGCAGACCGTGGCCGGCCCGATGACCATGGCGCAGATCGAAGGCATGTACACCGTCGGCGGCGGCCTCGCGATGCGCGGCGGCCCGATCCGGGCGACCACCGGGCCGGTCTACGCCGCGCCCCAGCACGCGAGGGCGCCGGCGCTCAGGGCTCTGATGTAGGGCCCTCGGCGACGCCTGCTCAGGCAGGCTGAAGGGCGGGCCGTGTCCATCACTGCCGACGATGGACACGGCCCGCTCGGGTCGGGACACGACAGGCGGTCAACGGCGGCGGTTGCTCGCGGCGCGGCGCGCGGCCAGATCGGCCTGAGGATCCCGCGGCGAATCCTCGGCGATCGCTGTGAGTACCCGAGTGACGAGCCGCACACGCTCCAGCCAGAGAAGGGGACTTCCTGAGGACTGGTACAGCTGTTCGACTCAATGGTCCGGCGATGTCGTGTAAGAGTTCGGATACGCACGGGCGGGACCGGGAGGGCGCGGGCAGTGCTTTTAGGACGCGATCAAGAGTCCGCTCGGGTCGAGGAGGCGCTGGATCGGGCGTGCTCCGGCAGCGGTGAGATCCTGCTGCTGCGCGGCGATCCGGGCATCGGCAAGAGCGTGCTGCTGGCGCGGACGGTCGAGGGGGCCGCGGAGCGGATGCTCGTGCTGCAGGCCTGCGGTTTCGAGACCGATGCCGAGATCGGTTACAGCGTCCTGGCCGATCTGTGCCGGCCGCTGGACGCCGAGATCGCCGAGTTGCCGGAGCTGCTGCGCGAGGCGCTTCAGACGGCGACCGGCGCCGCCGTGGGCAGCGGCGAGGGCAGCAGCGCGTTCGCCGTCGGGCGGGCGCTGACGGTTCTGCTGCAGAACGTGGCCGCGCACCAGCCGGTGCTCATCGCCCTGGACGACGGGCACTGGGCCGACGAGGCCTCGGCCTACGCGCTGGCGTTCGCGGCGCGCCGGCTCGGGGACGCCGCGACCGCCGTGCTCATCACGCTGCGCAACGGCGAGCCGAGCGTCTTCGACGGCTTGGACGCGCCGTCGGTGGAGCTGTCGCCGCTGGAGCGCAAGGCGGCCGAGGCGCTGATCGGCTCGGAGGCGGTGCGCCGGGTCGGGCCGCGGATGGCCGAGCACATCCACCGCGCCGCGCAGGGCAATCCGCTGGCGCTGCTGGAGCTGGCCGACGCGGCGTTGAGCGGGCGGCTGGACCCGGACGACGACCAGGTCGTGCCGTCCGGGCCGCGGCTGGAGCACGCCTTCGCCACCCGCCTGCGGCGGCTGCCCGAGCGCTGTACCAGGGCCCTGATGGTGGTGGCGACCAGCTTCACCGGCGGCCTGGCCGAGACCGCCGGGGCCATGGCGCGGCTCGGGATGTCGGAGTTCGACCTGGACATGGCGCGGATGGAGCACCTGCTGTGGGAGGACGGGGACCGCTGGCAGATGCGGCACCCGGTGTTCCGCTCCGTCGCCTACCAGCACTACCCGGCCGCCGAGCGGCGCCGGGCGCACCGGGCCTTCGCCGACTGGCTGGCCGACAACGGCGGCGGGGTCGGCGGGACGTTCCTGGCCGACCAGCGGGCCTGGCACGCGGCCGCCGCGGCGCTGCCCGGGGACGAGGCGGCGGCCACGGCGGCGGCGCTGCTGGCCGAGGCCGCCGACGCGGCGCGCTCCCGGGGCGCCTTGGCGGCGGCCCGCCGGGCGTACCTGCGGGCCCGGGAGCTCAGCGCGGAGCCGGAGACCATGGCCGCGATGTCGATCGGCGCTGCCGAGTGCCTGCAGGTGTCCGGCGATGTGGAGACCGCGCAGGCGCTGGCGCGTGAGGCGTTGCGGTACTCGGGTTCGCCGGCGGTGGCCAACGCGGCCAACCGGGTTCTGCACCAGATCACGTTGGCCCGGGCCGGCGCGCAGGAGGTGCTGGAGCTGTTCGAGGCCGACGCCGACGCGTTGGGCGCGCACGAGGCCGACCTCGCCGCGTCGTACCTCGGCGCGGCGGCGGCCACCGCGATCACCGCGACCCGGCTGTACGACACGCTGCGGCTCAGCGCGAAGGGCGTCGCGCTGACTCCTTCGGGCGTGGGCACGGGCGCCGCCGCGGCCCGCACGATCAGCGCTTTCGGGCTGGTCGGCAACGGCTGCGCTCCCGAGGCGGCGCGCGTCATGGCGGACTACTTCCCGGCGTTCCGCGAGGTCGATCCGTGGCGTCAGAGCTTTGAGACGGTCGGCGTCACCGGGATGGTGCTGGTCTGGCTGGGGATGATCGGGCAGGCCGGGGAGTACCTGACCCGCACCGCGCGCCTGCTGCGCCAGGCCGGCGCCGAGGAGCATCTGCCGCTGCTGCTGATCCCGCAGATCCTGCTGGCCATCCGCAAGGGCGACCTCGCCGCCGCGCACGAGGCGGCCGAGGAGTCCCGACGTCTCGGCGGCGAACTCGGCCAGCGCCAGGTCGCCCCGCTGGCCGTGGCCCTGGCGGCGCGCCTGGCCGCGCTGCGCGGCAGCTTCACCCGCGCCCTGGACCTCGCGACCACGACCGAGCAGCTGACCGAGGCGACCGGCGCGAGCTTCTACCGGGACATCGCGAACACCGCCGTGGGCTCCGCCGACCTGGCACAGGGCCGGCACGAGGCGGCGGCGGCCGTCCTGGCCGGCGTCCGCGAGCGCCTGCACGCCGGCGGGATGGTCGAGCACAGCTTGTTCATGCCGACGTTCGGCGACTACATCGAAGCATTGATACGGCTGGGGGCCGAGGACCGGGTCCGCACCGAGGTGACCGAGGAGCTGCCGCGCGCGGAAGGCGGAGGGCTGCCGGCGTCGCTGGCGGTCGTCTACCGATGCCAGGCGCAGGCCCTGCCACCGGCGAAAGCAGGGCCCTGGTTCGACCGGGCGCTGGCCGCGCACGCGGACTCCGTCGACGCCTTCGAGCAGGCGCGGACCCAGCTTGCGTACGGTCGTTTCCTGCGCGAGGGCACGGAATCGGGCGCGGCCGGCCGCCAGCTGTCGGCGGCGGCCACGGCCTTCGCCGCGATGGGTGCCGATCCATGGCTGGAGGAGACGGAGACCGAGCTGGACTTGCTGGTCCTGCCAGGCGAGCTCTCGGGCACGAAGCTGGCCAGGCAGGAACGGCGCGTCATGCGGCTCGCGGCGGAGGGCGCGACGAACGGCCAGATCTCGGAGGCGCTGGGGATCGCGCCGCACATCGTGGACCAGTACCTGGAGCAGGTGCTGGACAAGTTGGGCGTGCGGCAGCGGTGGGAGTTGGCCGCGCTGCTGCAGAAGGGGCTGGGAGGGTAGGGCTGAGCGCGAAATGCTCGTCGCGCTCAGCCAAAACCGCCGTGGTCCTCGGGGCAGCGGCTACTTCGCCTGCATCGTCAGCAGATCGAACTCGTTGCCCTCCGGGTCGGCGAACGTGGTCCACTTCGCGCCGGGGAACGCGATCTCGTTGAGTGGCTTGGCGCCGAGGGCGGTCAGGCGCCCGTGCTCCGCGTCGTAGTTCTCCGTGAGGAGGTCGAGGTGGAGGCGGTTCTTGGCGGCCTTGGGTTCGGGCACCTTGCTGAAGAACAGCAGCGGGCCTTTCGCCGGGTCGGTCGCTTCGACCACCACGTTCTCGGGGGTCGGGCCGGGGCTGACGGGGCGGTCGAGGACGTTGCCCCAGAACTCCGCGAGGGAGGCGGGGTCGGTGCAGTCGATGCTCAGGGCGAAGACGCCGAGGCCGGCCGTCGGGGCTTGTGCGTTCATGGCTGGTTCCTTCCGATGGGGCTGTGGTCACGTCGGCGCCGTGGCCGACTGCCTTCACCCTCAGCGGTGCCCTTGAGGGAGGGTCAACCGCGGCTCGTGCGCTTGCCCCTCCCCTTGGGGGAGGGGTGAATACTGGCCCAATGCCTGTCGCGCTGACCATCGGCGATTTCTCCCGAGCCACCCAGCTGAGCGTCAAGACGCTCCGCCATTACCACCGCGTCGGTCTTCTGGCGCCCGCCGACGTCGACGCGGACACCGGCTACCGCTGGTACACCACCGACCAGATCCAGACCGCGCAGGTCATCCGCCGCTTCCGGGACCTGGACATGCCGCTGGGCCAGATCCACGCAGTGCTGGCCGCCCCCGACCTCGGCACGCGCAGCGAGCTCATCGCCGCGCACATGGCGAGCCTCGAACAGAGCCTGGCGCGCACGCAGTCCGCGGTGGCGTCGCTGCGCGACCTGCTCGCCGGTCCGTCCGGCGTCGGCCCGGTCGGGCAGCGCACGGTCGGCGCGACGATGACGGCCGCCATCACCGCCGTCGTCACGATGGCGGACCTGGTCCCGTGGTACCAGGGCGCGCTCGGCGAACTGCACGCCACGCTCGACGCCCGGGGCATGCGGCCGGTCGGTCCGGCGGGCGGGCTGTTCGCCGGGGAGCTGTTCGCCGACGAGCGCGGGGAGGCCACCGTCTTCGTGCCGACCGCGACCGAGGTCCCGCGTCTGGGACGCGTCGAACCCGTCGTCGTGCCGGCCGCCGAGCTCGCGGTCATCGAGCACCGCGGTTCGCTCGCCGACGTCGACCGGGCCTACGGCGCACTGGCCGCGCACGTGGCGAACCACGAGCTGCGGCTGGACGGCCCCATCCGCGAGTACTACCTGGTCGGCCGGCAGGACACCGCTGACGAGAACGCGTGGCGCACCGACGTCTGCTGGCCGGTGTTCAGCACGGGTGTGGCAAACGGAACAGCGACGAGCTCCGGGAGTTAACATAACGTTTGGCGTATGGCTGATCAGCAGGCGAACTTGTTCGGGGATATTGCCCCTGTGAGTGGAGAACCGACCGACCCGCAGCCCACCGATTCCTATGACGCCGCCGACGGCCCCGAGCAGCAGCACGCCTGGAACCTCGCCGACGTGACCGACACAGGCGGTCTGCGCATCGAGGAGGCGGACGACGACGACCCGATCCTCATAGGCGCCGACGGCGTGCCGGTGGACACCTGGCGCCAGGACTACCCGTACCGCGAACGCCTGGACCGTCTCGTGTACGAGCACGACAAGCGGCTGTTGCAGATCGAGCTCCTGAAGCTGCAGAACTGGATCAAGGACACCGGCGGCCGCCTGGTGATCCTGTTCGAGGGCCGGGACGCGGCGGGCAAGGGCGGCACGATCAAGCGCTTCACCGAGCACCTCAACCCGCGCGGCGCGAGGGTCGTCGCCCTGGAGAAGCCCACCGAGCGCGAGCGCACCCAGTGGTACTTCCAGCGCTACGTGACCCATCTGCCGGCGGCCGGCGAGATCGTGATGTTCGACCGCTCGTGGTACAACCGCGCCGGCGTCGAGCGCGTCATGGGTTTCTGCGACCCGGCCGAGTACCTGGAGTTCATGCGCCAGGCGCCGGAGTTCGAGCGGATGCTGGTCCGCGACGGCATCACGCTGGTGAAGTTCTGGTTCTCCGTCTCGCAGGCCGAGCAGCGAACCAGGTTCCTGATCCGCCAGGTCGACCCGGTCCGCCAGTGGAAGCTGAGCCCGATGGACCTCGCCTCGCTGGAGCGCTGGCAACAGTACACGGACGCGAAGGAGGCGATGTTCTTCTACACCGACACCGCCGACGCGCCCTGGACCGTGATCAAGAGCAACGACAAGAAACGCGCCCGGCTCGCGGCGATGCAGCACGTGCTCTCGCTGTTCCCGTACGCCAACAAGGACACCGAGATCGCCCAGACGCCCGACCCACAGATTCTCGGCTCGGCCGCGCTGCTGTCCGAACGGAGCACCGACGCCGATCCGCACCGGGTGCTGCCGCGCCTGTCCAAGGCCTGAATCCGGCAGTTCATCGGCTGGTCATCGGTCGTTTTTCTCAACTATGAGCAATAGTACCGGCGCGTAGTGCTGATGAGAGCCGAGTCACAATCGAACGCTCTAGCGACGGGAATCGCCGTCCTGTCACGATCACCACTTCAGGGATCCGGCTCCTCCACGAGCGGCGTCCGGGGCGAGTGGGGACTCGACCACCTCGGAGGCCGGACGGGGTCGGTTGGCGTGGGGCTGTCCTCGGGACGGCCCCACGTTTGTTTCGCGTGCGTCCTCGGGCCCGCCGCACCGGTCACCGCAGAAAGCCCTCGTAGTTGTGCTGCTGAAGCTGAGACTCGATCTGCTTCACCGTCTCCAGGCCGACCCCGACCATGATCAGGATCGTGGTGCCGCCGAACGGGAACGACGCGCTCGCGTGCAGCCGGTCGAGCGCGATCATCGGGATCGCCGCGATCACCGCCAGGTAGAGCGCGCCGGGCCACATGATGCGCGTCGAGGTGTAGCGCAGGTACTCGACCGTCGGCCGGCCGGCGCGGATGCCGGGGACGAAGCCGCCGTACTTCTTCATGTTGTCGGCGATCTCCACGGCGTCGAACGTGATCGACATGTAGAAGAACGCGAAGCCGAGGATCAGCAGGAGGTAGCTGAGCGTGTAGGTCAGCGGGTATCCGTGGATCGTCGTGGTGAACTGCTTGTTGATCCAGCCCTGCCAGCCCTTCGTCGCGGTCGAGCCGCCGGTCAGGCCGACCAGCATCACCGGCATCTGCAGCACCGACGAGGCGAAGATGACCGGCACGACGCCCGGCTGGTTCAGCTTCAGCGGGATGTACGTCGACGAGCCGCCGTACGCGCGTCGGCCGATCATGCGCTTGGAGTACTGGACCGGGATCCGGCGCTGGCCCTGCTCGACGAACACGACCGCGGCCACGGTCACCACGCCCACCGCCAGCACGCCGCAGAACACCGGCCAGCCGTCCAGGGTGTGCGAGGCCAGCTTGATCGCCCACAGCGAGCCGGGGAACCTCGCGGCGATCGAGGTGAACATCAGGACCGACATCCCGTTGCCGACGCCGCGGTCGGTGACCAGTTCCCCGAGCCACATCAACAGCGACGTGGCGGCCGTCATGATGATGACCATCACGACCGTGCCCTCCCACGTCACCGTGGGGTAGAAGACGGCGGTGCTGCCGCACTTGCTGCCCAGCAGGTAGCCGGGGTTGTTGCGGGCCGCCGTCAACGTCATCGTCGATTCCAGGACCGACAGGCCGATCGTCAGGTAGCGCGTGTACTGCGTGATCTTCGCCTGCCCGGCCTGGCCCTCCTGCTTCAGCGCCTCCAGTCGCGGGATCACGACGGTGAGCAGCTGCAGGATGATCGACGCCGTGATGTACGGCGTGATACCGAGCGCGAAGATGGACAGTTGCAGGAGCGCGCCGCCGGAGAACAGGTTGAGCAGGCTGAAGGCCTGGCTGCTCGTGCCCGATTGGGCTGACGCTCCGGTGCAGGCGGCCAGCGCCCTGGTGTTCACGCCGGGCAGCGGGATGTGGGCGCCGAAGCGGTAGACGGCCATGATGGCCAGTGTGAACAGTAGCTTTCTTCGCAAATCGGGCGTCCGGAACGCGCGGAAGAACGCGGTGAGCATCGACGGCCCTCCGTGGGAGATGAAGATCCAGGTCTTTTTGGGCAGCTTGAACGGATCGGGCGGCGCGAACGGTTTTACGCGGGCCCGGTCCTACAGGTCCGGCGCTACAGCCAGGCGGCCTTCCGGAGGACGGTCAACGTGCCGCGGTGCGCCGTGCGCCAGTTCGCGACGGCGTTCGCCATGGAAGCCGTGACGGTGGATGTGGGCGCGGTGGTCGTGTCAGGCGCCGTGGAGGTTGTGGAGGTTGTGGAGGTCGCGCCGGGCCCCGAAGGCGTCCGGAGTTCGGGCAGATCAGGGCCCGTATTCCCCCCGTACGTGCCGCTGCCCGGGATGTTCGTGGGCCGCGCCGACGCGCCCGATTCGTTCAGCGCGTAGGCGGTTCCCAGCCCGATCGCCGCCGCGGCGGCTGCCGACCCGACGGCCTTGCCGACCATCCGGTGCCGCCGGACCCGCTGCCCGCGATCGAGCGCGCGGCGGGTCATCGCGTCGATGTCGGGGCGGCACTCGGCTGCGGTGGCGTCGAAGGCCGCGCGCACCGTTCCCGTGCCGTCGGCGGCGGTCTCGAAGATGTCGGTGGACACTGGTGGGCCGTCCTTCCTTCTGTTGCGTCTGCTGGGGTCGGGGTGGCGGTTAGGGCGTGTTTGAGAAGTCGGGTGGGTAGTGTCCCGCAGCTGGTGAGCAGGTCGAGCGCGACGGCTCAGCGGCAAGTCTGGCAAGACGGACGGCCTGCCTCATCCTGGTTGGCTGTGGCTGGTCGTCCGGCGCCGCCAGGCGCCGCCGATCAGTCGTCGCGCCCCGCCCGACTTCTCAAATACGCCCTAGCCGGGGAGCCGTTCGGGGAACACCTCGCCGAGCGCGAGGCGCAGCCGGCCGAGGGCCCGCGAGGATTGCGTGCGGACGGAAGCGGAGCTGATGCCCAGGACCGCCGCGACGTCCTCGACGCTGAGGTCCTCCCAATACCGGAGCACGACCACGGCCCGGTCCTTGGCGGACAGGTTCGCGAGCTCCGCGAGCAGGGTCAGCCGCACCGCGGAGTCGACGTCCTCGATGACGCCCTCCGGCGGATCGGCGATCGGCTGCTCCGTCGAGCGCTTCCGGCGGCGCTGGCTGATGAAGGTGCGGGTGAGGACGGTCTGCGCGTAGGCGGCGGGGTGCTCGACCTTGCTGACCCGGCGCCAGGCCAGGTACACCTTGACGAGCGTGTCCTGGGTGAGGTCTTCGGCCAGGTGCCAGTCGCCGCAGGCCAGGAAGTACGCGGTACGGAAGAGTCGGGCCCCGTGTGCGGCAGTGAACTCTTGGAAGGCCTGCCGGTCATCCTTCATCTCCCCTTGCCCTCATCGCCCGTGCTGGTTGACGTCCACATAACGTTCAACGCGCGAGGGCGGGCGCCTTGTGACAGCTTTCGGCGAGGAATTCCGCGGCGGGTGGGAGGTGGCGTCGCGACTAACTTCTTTCGCCGTTTTTGCTGGTTAGACTGGGAGGCCAGGACAGAGCGACCGGCGAAGACGCGCGAGGAGGTTGGAACGTGTCGATGGCGACCATGCCGATGGCGGAGCCCACCGATGAGCAATTGTTGCTGAACCTGCTCAACACGACGCCCGTGGTGGACGGGCAGGAGCGGGACGAACTCGGCGACTTCGCGTCGGCGCGGGGATGGCTCGCGGCGAACGGGCAGAAGGCGACGAAGCAGGAGTGGCAGGGGCTGCTGGAGGTGCGGCCGGTCCTGCAGGCGATCGTTCGTGGCGAACGGAGCCCGACGGCGCTTGCGGCGTTCCTGGACGGGGTCGGCTATCGGCCGCGTGCCACGGTGGACGGTCTCGACTGGGATCTGCACGCTCCCGAGGGGCGCGTCGCGGCGGCGAAGGCCGTGATCGCGTGGGACGCACTGCGGGTTTCGAGCCCGGGCCGGCTTCGGGCCTGTGCGAATGCTGAGTGCCAGCTGTTCCTGATCGATCGGAGCAAGCCGAACAGTGCGAAGTGGTGCTCGATGGCCGTGTGCGGCAACCGGATGAAGGCGCGTCGGCATTACCACCGGGCTGGTGAGACGGCTTAGGCGTGTCGCGCGCCCCGCGTCTCCGCGCCTAACCCTTAAAATCGTCTTGACAGGTTAGGTCGAGCGCGGTTGACTGAGACACGTCACCGACCAGCGGTCAAGGAGATGCGAAATGAGCAACGGAGTGGACTACCGGTCTGCCCAGGTCGACGGTCTGAAGGTCTTCTACCGTGAGGCGGGTCCGGCGGGTCCGGCGGGTCCGGCGGATGCGCCGGTTGTGCTGCTGCTGCACGGTTTCCCGACCGCCGGCCACATGTTCCGGGACCTGATCCCGGCCCTGGCCGAGCGCTACCGGGTCATCGCCCCGGACCTGCCGGGCTTCGGCCAGTCCGGGATGCCGAGCCGGGAGGAGTTCGAGTACTCCTTCGCGCACATAGCGGAGGTCATCGACCGGTTCACCGAGGAGATCGGCCTCGACCGGTACGCGATCTACGTGTTCGACTACGGCGCGCCGACCGGCTTCCGTCTGGCGACCCTGCACCCGGAGCGGGTCACGGCGATCATCTCGCAGAACGGCAACGCGTACGAAGAGGGCCTGAGCGACGGCTGGACGCCGATCCGCGCCTACTGGGAGGACAGGTCGCAGGCCAACCGGGAGGCGCTGCGCACCTTCCTGTCGCCGGAGATGGTGGCGTGGCAGTACACGCACGGCACCCCCGAGACCGCGACGGTTTCCCCGGACGGATACAGCCTCGACAGCTTCTACCTCGCGCGCCCCGGTGCCGACGAGGTCCAGCTGGACCTGATGGGCGACTACAAGTCGAACGTGGAGCTGTACCCGGCCTTCCAGGAGTACTTCCGCAAGTACACGCCGCCGTTGCTCGCCGCGTGGGGCCGCAACGACCCCTTCTTCCTGCCGGCCGGCGCCGAGGCCTACCGCCGCGACAACCCGAATGCCACGGTGCGCTTCTTCGACACCGGGCACTTCGCACTTGAGACGCATGCCGACGAGATTGCCGAGGCGATCCTCGACTTCCTGGGGAACGCAGGGCTCTGAGGTACTTAGGGGTCAGTCATGACCAGCGAGGCTGCAGGTGCGGTGCGGTGCGGTGCGGTGCGGTGCGGAGGCGTACTCTGCGGCTCGTGATCCTCGAAGCCGCATATCTGCTGCCGGCCGCGGTGTGGACCGGCTCCATGACCTACAGCCTCGCCGTCGTGCAGCCGCGGAGTGCGCGGTTCTTCCGCGACGACGATCAGCTGGAGGAGTTCCTGACGGTCCTCGCGCACGGGAACCGTTGGCGCGTACTGGCGATGGCGGGGGTGTTGATCGCGAGTGCCACGGCGATCATCGTCGCGTGTCCGTGGGCCGGGGCGCGGGTGGTCTATGGCATCGCGCTCGCGTTGGACGTGGCTGCGACCGCCGTGTTCGTGCACGTGTCGTGGCGGCACTGGCCGGCGCGCGTCTTCGCGCTTCCGGAGGAGCGGCCGGACTTCCGGCGGCGGCTGCGGATGAGTGCGCGGGCGATCTGGCTGCTGGTCGGGGCCGGGTTCGTGCTCACGCTGACGGCGAGCGTGGGGCGCGGCTAGGTGCGGGTGGTCATCGCGGGATCGAGCGGGCTGATCGGCGGCGCCTTGTGTGCGGCTTATCGCGAGGACGGTCACGACGTGGTCCGGCTGGTCCGCCGACCGACGCAGGCTCCTGATGAGGTGCGGTGGGACAGTGAGCGTCCGGATCCCCGCCTCGTCGCCGGCGCCGACGCAGTCATCAACCTGGCCGGCGCCCCGCTCGGCGACCGCCGCTGGAACGCCCGCTACCGCGACCTGATCGCCTCCAGCCGCATCGACACGGCGACCGCGCTGGCCACGATGACGGCACGCGCCGCCACGAAGCCGACCGTCCTGATCTCGATGTCAGGCATCAGGTACTACGGCGTCGACCGCGGCGACGAAGAACTCACCGAGGCGAGCACGCCGGGGACCGACGGCTTCCTGCCGCGTGTCACGTCGCGGTGGGAGGCCGCCACCCGGCCGGCCGCCAAAGCCGGCGTGCGCGTCTGCCACCTGCGGACCGCTCTCGTGTTGTCGGCCACCGGCGGCCTGCTACCGCGTCTGCTGACACCGTTCCGCTACGGCCTCGGCACCACCCTCGGATCGGGCCGGGCGTATTGGAGCTTCCTGACACTCCATGACACCGTCGCGGCCATCCGCTTCCTGGCCGAGCATCCGCAGACCGAAGGCCCCTACAACCTCTCGACACCGGCCCCGACCCGCGCGGCCGATTTCACGAACGCCCTGGCATCGGCGCTCGGCAGATCGGCATGGCTACGCCTACCGGTCTGGGCATTGCGCATCGGCGTCGGACAGATGGGGCCGGAAGTGCTGGGCAGCCTGCGGGTCCTGCCGGAGCGGTTGACCGCAGCCGGGTTCCGGTTCCGTGACGCCGACATCGAGTCCGCGGTGAGCGCGGCGCTTCGGGAACGCCTGAACTCCGCGTAGCCGCCGACATCCAGCGCACCCGCACCCGAGCCCGAGTGCGCTGGCCGCGATGCCGCGCCGCGCCGCCCGAATCGCCCGCGCCGCGCTGCCTACACCCGCCCATACCTCACCGCCCGCACCGCGCCCGCAGCAGCCGCGCCGCGCCCGTGCCGCGGTCGCACTTCACCACACCGCGCCGCGCACACCGCACCGCTCACCCCCGCGCCTCGGCATCCAGCACCGTCCGGATCAGCGCCGCGCGGCTCGACACCCCCAGCTTCCGGTAGATCTGCCCGAGGTGGGCATCGACCGTCCGTCTGCTCAGGAACAGCCGCTCGGCGATCTGCACGCTCGTGACCCCCGTGCTCGCCAGGGCCGCGATCTCGCGCTCGCGGGTCGTGAGCGCCGCGAGCGCGTCGGTCGCCTCGCGCTGGACGCTTCGTTCGGCGGCCTTCTCGGCGAGGCGGGTGCGCTGCTTCGTCGTCTCGTCGACCAACAGTGTCGCCTCGCACTGCTCGGCCAGTGTCGTCGCGCGGTCGAGCCAGTCTCGCGCCTGCCGGTGGTGTCCGAGCGCCGCCGCCAGTGTGGCCGCCTCCGACAGGGTGCGGCAGACCTCGATGCGCTCGCCGCTCGCGGTGAAGCCCTCGACGGCCTGTTGGGCGCTGGCGAGGGCGGCTTTGAGGTCGTCGCGCAGCCACTGGGCTCGCATGCGCGCGCGGAAGGCGAAGGCGCGGGTGCTCGCCGAGGGCAGTTGTTCGAGGGAGGCCTCGGCCAGTGCGGCCCAGCGGTCGGCTGCTAGGGGGTCCTTCTCGCGCAGCGCAATCTCAGACAGGGCGTCGCAGGAGCGCGTCCTGCGGGCCGCTATCAGGTTGGGGAGGTCCGGGCCGCCCGCCGCCTC
Organism: Catenulispora sp. GAS73; assembly: GCF_041262085.1. Taxonomy (NCBI): domain Bacteria; kingdom Bacillati; phylum Actinomycetota; class Actinomycetes; order Catenulisporales; family Catenulisporaceae; genus Catenulispora; species Catenulispora sp. GAS73. The sequence continues at coordinate 98,038 of NZ_JBGCCM010000002.1, read as the reverse complement.
CAGCAGGAGCCTGCCGGCCCGCGACGTGTCCCCCGCGAGTAGGACGATCTCGGCCCGGCGGCAGCGGACCACGACCGCCCACACCGTCGTGCGGGTCTCGGTCCACGCCGCGGCCTGGTCGGCCCAGGCCAGGGCCCGCCGCTGCGCGTCGTCCTCGTTCGTCCACACCAAGGCCGAGGCGCGGATGATCGCGAGGATCGCCTTGGTCGCCGGGTTCTCGGCGTTCTCGACGTACAGGTCTGCCTCGTCGAGGGTGGCCAGGGCCCGCTTCACGCTGCCGGCGCGGGCCTGCGTGTCCGCCAGCGTCTTCAGGATCATCGGCAGGATGTACGTCTGCCCGCTGCGCCGCGACAGTGCCGCGCCACGGATCAGGTGGCGCTCGCCGTCGGCCAGGCGGGACAGCATCGTCTCGCTGAAGCCGAGCTGGTAGACGGCCTCCAGGTTCCGTAGCAGTGCGGCGTCGGAGGCCGCGTCGACGAGTTCGGCGGCTTGCGTGATCGCCACTTCGGCCGCGTCCAGTTCGTCCGAGGACAGCAGTGCCATCGCCGCCTGGGCCTGGGCCAGGGCCTCGCCGACGGTGTCGTGGACGCCGTGGGCCAATGCGGCGGCGACTTCGGCGTGCTGCCGCGCCCGCACGTAGTCGGCCTGGTCCAGGGCGTTGTCGGCCTGCATGCTGTGCAGCGCGGCGGCGGCTGAGTCGTCGTCCGGCACGGACGCCAGGCCCGAGCGCAGGATCGCGGCCGACTCGGACAGCTGCCCGAGTTGGCGTTCCAGGCGGCCGGCGACGGCCACCGCGGTCACGTCGCCGGTCGGGTTGCCGACGATCGCGGGCAGCGTGTGCAGCAGGTTGCGGCCTTCGGACGCCTGTCCGGTCAACAGTTGCGCGCGAGCCAGCAGGACCTGCGCTTCACGCTGCTCTGGGGAGTTCTCCTGCAACTGTGGGAGCGCCGCCTGCAGGTACCGCGCCGCGTCGGCGGGAGCCGTGTGGATGGTCAGGCGGGCCGCGGCCAGCAGGGTGGCCGTGTGCTCCGGGCGGCTCGGGTCGGCCGCGCGGGTCAGGTGGTGGGCCCGCCGGGCGATCGGCGCGGCCTGGCTGGCCAGCACGCTCTCGGCGCGCAGGTGGATGGTGATGCGCGAGCCGGGGTCGATCCGCCGGTACACGACCTCGCTCACGGCCGGATGGCGCACGGCGAACCGCGCGATCGTGCCGGTCGGCCGCACGATGTCCAGCCGGGTCAGTGAGTCCAGCGCGTCCAGGGCTTCGTCGGCCGACAGCCCGGCGACCGCCGCGATCAGCTGCGGGTGGGCCGGCTCGCCGAGCACGGCCAGGGTCTGCAACGTCGTCAGCGCGGTGTGGTCCAGCTCGGCGAGTTCGCCGACGACCGCGCGGGCGGCGTCCGCGTGCGGGTCGCCGTCGGCGCTCAGGATCCTGAGGTACTGCGGGTTGCCGCCGGACGCCTCGTGGACGGTGGCGAGGCGGGGGATGTCGCCGACCAGCGCCCGGGCTTCGTCGCGGGAGAGCGGGCCGAGCTCCCACACGTCGAGCAGGTCGGCGGCCACGGCGCGGGAGACGGCGGCGGCGACCGCGGGAGCGAGCTGGCGGCGGCGGTAGGCCAGCAGCAACAGCATCGGGGCGTCGGTCGCCGCCCGGATGAGGCGTTCCAGGGCCGGCAGGTCGTCGGAGGCTATGCGGTGCAGCTCGTCCGCCACCGCGACGACGGGGCTGCCCGGCGGCGTGACGCCCGCACCCATGGCCACGATGACGTCCCCGAAAGCCGGCCCCAGGACCTGGATCCCGGCCGCCCGGGCCCGTGCCGCCAGGTGCGTGACCAGCGTGCTCTTCCCGATCCCGGGCTCCCCGGCCACGGCGATCGCCCGCCCACGCCCCGCCTGCAGCCGCATCAGGGCACTGTCCAACGCGCTGACTTCGGCGGCTCGGCCGATCACCTGCCGTGGGCGGTCGGCGGCGCCGCGATCTGGGGGTGTCGGCATAAAGCCTCCTGGAGCGATCCGCAGCGAATCCATACCAGCGATCCGCCGGTCACCATATGTCAGCAGTCTTAGTGAAACGGCTGGCTCGGGAGTCGGGTTCACCAGCATGTGACCCATATAGTCCGGGGCCCGCCGGGGACGATATCAGTGCTCTTCGCACAACTACCTACAGCAGGGCTACGGTGATGTCCCGTATTTGTACCGATGCGCTGTCGGCCAATACCGCATTCACTTGGTGTGCGCGGTCGAGGCCACCTCAGGCGACGGCCCGGTGTACTACTCAGAATCAGCCACTGGATGTGCTCCATACCCCCACACCACGCTCGGTGCCTGAGAGGGCGGATTGTCATCATCAGCCCTCTGAAGTCCGTCGGTGCCCGCCTGTCCGGACCCGAGGAGTCTGACATGCCCGTGTATGAAGACGCCGACACATCCACAATCGCCGCGCCGAAGACCTTAACGGCGGCCGGGTGATCATGACTGCCGCCACCGATGCCGCGCAGGCCCGGTGGTTCCGTGACCAGAACCGGCGCGCGGGCGGGATCAGGCTGTTCTGCCTGCCGCCGGCGGGGGCCGGGGCCTCGACGTTCCGCGGCTGGCCGGAGCTGATCGGGCCCGGGATCCAGGTGACCGCGATCCAGCTCCCGGGGCGTGAGGACCGTATTCGGGAGCCCGCGTACGATCGCCTGGACGGCCTGCTCGACGAGCTGGTGCCGGTCCTGGCCGGCGCCCTGGACGGGCCGTACGCGCTGTTCGGGCACAGCATGGGCGCCCTGATCGCCTACGAGGCGGCGCGCCGCCTGGTCGCGCAGGGTGCTCCGGCGCCGGTCCACCTGTTCGCCTCGGCCCACGGCGCACCGCACGCGCCCTACCGGCGCAGCTATGTCAGCAGCCTGCCGGACCCGGAGTTCAAGCGCGCCATGAGGTCCCTGAACGGGATTCCGAAGGCGGCGGTGCAGGAGACGGCTTTTCTCAGCCTGCTGCTACCGACCCTGCGCGCCGACTTCCAGCTGTGCGAGACCTACGAATACGTCGACGGCGCCCCGCTGCCCTGCCGGCTGACCGCCCTGGTCGGCGCCGACGACGACGTCTCCCCGATGGACCTGGCGCTGTGGCGGGAACTCAACACCGGGCCGTTCCGGATCCGGGTGATCGACGGCGACGTCACCTTCGTCACGAAGCACCGGCGGCAGGTCGCCGAGGTGGTCCGGGCCGGGCTGGCGGGGGAGTTCTGAGGGCGCGGATCATCCGCATCGGCCTCTTGCCGATCTGAACGCGAACGCCGCATCATGGGTGCGGGCCGGCCGACGCCAGAGTCGGACGGCCCGAGGGGACCGGCGCACCGACGAGTTCGAGCGGACCGCTACCCGGCAGCCCACACCAAGGATGTGCCGATGTCCTCCGTTCCACAGCAATCCGGCGTGCTCGCTCCCAGGCTCGACCTCGGCGGCACGACCCCGTACGACGACTACATCCGGGCGTCCGTCCTGTCCGGCCTCCAGCAGACCCGCACCGAGGACCCCGGCGAGATGGCGTTCATCGTCACCAGCCAGGTCATGGAGCTCTGGTTCACGCTCCTGGTCCACGAGTGGCAGACCGCGTCGGCGGCCCTGCGCGACGACGACCTCCCCACCGCACTGGCGGCCCTGCGCCGCAGCCTGGACGAACTGGCCGCCCTGAACGCCTCCTGGCAGCCCCTGGCCCAGCTCACCCCGACGCAGTTCAACGCCTACCGCGCAGCGCTGGGCGACGGCTCGGGCTTCCAATCCGCGACGTACCGGCGCCTGGAGTTCCTCCTCGGCGAGCGGTCCTCCTCGATGCTCGTCCCGCACACCGGCACCCCGCAGATGCACGCCGAACTCCAGAAGGCGCTGCACGAACCGAGTCTCTACGACGAGGTCCTGCACCTCCTGCACCGCCGCGGCCACCCGATCCCGCACACAGTCCTGGACCGCGACCTCACCCGCCGCTACGAGGGTGACCCAGCCGTCGAGCAGGTCTGGGCCGAGATCTACGCCGCGCCCGACCGCGAGCCGGACCTGGTCCGCCTCGGCGAAGCGCTCACCGACGTCGCCGAGGCGATGTGGCGCTGGCGCGGCGACCACCTGATGGCGACCCGGCGAGCGATGGGAGCGAAGGTCGGGACCGGCGGCTCGGCCGGGGTTGCGTGGCTGGCTAAGCGCGCTGAGACGTTGGTCTTCCCCGAGTTGTGGACGGCCCGCAGCAGGGTGTGAGCTTGCGCGCTGTTGGGGAGCATGTCGCGATTCACGGCGTGAAACGCAGCGTGAGCACGAGCCCGCCCTCATCGCGAGGGCGGGCGGTCAGCTCCGCGCTGTGGGCCACGGCGATCGAGCGTGCGATCGACAGGCCCAGGCCGTGCCCGGTGGCCGCGGTGCGGTCGGGGCCGTGTCGCCGGAACGGCTCGAACAGGTCGGGGATCTTCTCGGGCGACACCTGCGGGCCGGTGTTGGTGACGGTCAGCGTCGAGTCGGCGGCGTCGAGGCGGACGTCGACCCGGCCGCCGGGGCGGTTGTACTGGACCGCGTTCCGCGTCAGGTTCGTCAGCAGCTGGCGCAGCAGCACCGGGTCGCCGTGCACGACCGGCGGCGGGGAGACGTCCGCGTCGACCTCGACGCGCACGTCGTTCGTCGTCGCCAGGGGCGCCAGGTCGCCGGCCACGACGCGGGCCACGGCGGCGAGGTCCACTGGCTCGGTCGACTCCAGTCCGCGATCGCTGCGGGCCAGCAGGAGCAGGGCATTGATCAGGCGCTCGGCCTCGTGGTTGGCGGCGAGCATGTCGTCGCGGACCTCGGCGAGTTCGTCGGGCAGCGGGTCGGCGAAGCCCACTTGAAGACATGTGCGCTGCACGGCGAGCGGCGTCTTGAGTTCGTGTGAGGCGTTGGCGACGAAGCGGCGCTGGCTCTCGAAGGCCTTCTCCAGCCGGTCGAGCATGGTGTCGAAGGTGTCGGCGAGCCGGTGCAGCTCGTCGTCGGGCCCGGTGAGCGACAGCCGCTGGTCCAGGTTCTGCTCGCCGATCTGCCGCGCCGCCGCGGTGATCGTGGCGACCGGACGCAGCGCCCGGCCGGCCATCCGCCAGCCGAGCAGCCCGGCGACCACCGCCATCACCACGAGGCCGATCCCCGACCAGAACACCATCTCGCGCAGGGCGGTGTCCTGGACGGCCTGCACGGTCTGGTCGATCTTCTGGATCAGCGCCGCGCCTTCGGTCCCCGGCGACGTCCGGTGGGCCGATCCGGTTGGTAGGGCGGGGGAAGAGGGAGAGAATGGCCCCGTGTCGTAGTCCGGCGCGGTGACGTAGGTGATCCCCATCCCCTGGACGTGCTGCACCGTGCCATGCCGCGCGAGCACCACGACGAACGTGAGCAGGGCGCTCCCGACCAGCAGGAAGAGCCCTGCGAAGGACGTGGCCAGGCGTACGCGGAAGGGCATGCGGCTTATCAGGGTTCGGGGGTCGAAGGGCACCTTGAAGCGCATCGTGAAGCGCTCGTCGCGGCGCACGCTTCGAAGCCGAAGCCGAAAGCTCAGTCGCACAATCGGTACCCACCCTGCCGATCAGCGACGATCACACTAGGATCGCCAAGCTTCCCCCGTAGCCGGCTGACGGTGGCCCGCACCGCACCGGTGCGGGGATCGAGGTACTCGTCCCAGACCGTCCGCACCAGTTCGTCATGCTGCACAGCGGCCCCGCGCGCCGCCAACAGCAGCCGCAACACCGCGAACTCCTTCGGCGTCAGCTCCAGCTGCCGACCCTCCACCGACACCTCGTGCCGCGTGTCGTCCAAGGTGATGCTCCCGGACCGCAACACGGTCGCGGCCGGCCGGTGCGCCCGCCGGCTCAACGCCCGCACCCGCGCGACCAGCTCGCCGAAGTCGAAGGGCTTGGCCAGGTAGTCGTCCGCGCCGAGCGTGGTGAGGCCGTAGACCTTGTCGGACAGCGTCCCGGCCGCCGTCAGCATCAGGATCTGCGGCGGGTCGACCAGCTCGCGCAGCCGCCGGCACACCTCGTCGCCGCTGAGCACCGGCAGGTCGCGGTCCAGGATCAGCACGTCGTAAGCGGTCAGCAGGCACATCCGCTCGGCCTCGTCGCCGGCCGGCGCGATGTCCACGGCCATCGCCTCGCGGCGCAGTCCGGTGGCGATCGTGCGCGCCAGGACGCGGTGGTCCTCGGCCACCAGGACTCTCATGGCTCCATGAAACCATGATCATGATGACAGCCGGATAAGAATGTCGCGACACGTTCGGCCTGGTAGAGGCACTATGCGGCGCCACGAGGTCACGACAGTGCCGATTCTTATGCTCCTGTAACAGGTTTACTCAGCCGTACGCGTCGCGCTGCTTGCATCGGCCCATGAACTTCGTCAAGCGAGCCGGCATGAGCCTGGTCGTCAGAGCCTCCAGGACCGTCGCCCTCCTGGCGATCTTCGCCGTCATCTGCACCTTGCTCCTCGGCGGCTTCCTGTTGCGCAGCGGTGCGGCGCGCCAGGAAGCGGCCGCGCAACGCGACATCGGCGTCGACGTGACCGTCCGCAAGCCCGCCGGATTCACGCCGGAACTGGCCGACCGGCTCGGCGCGTCCGGCGTGGTGCACCGCTACAACCCGGAGATCGTCGTCCGGGCCGGCGCGCGCAACATCACGCCCTTGAACTCGGGGCCGCTGACCGTCAACGGAGTCCGGGACCTGGGGCTGCTCCTACCCTTCTCCTACGGATCGATGAAGATCCTCCAAGGGCGGGGAATCCGCCCCGAGGACGCCGGCCGCGACATCGCAGTGATCGAACATCGCTTGGCCGACAAGGACCACCTCGCGATCGGCGACACCGTTCAGCTGCGCTCCACAGACGGCGAGCACACGGTGCCGGTCACCGTCGTCGGCGTCTTCCAGGACCCCACGCCGGACCCGGTGGCGCCGTCGCCGACGCCGGAACTGCCCGGCAACGCGCTGTATGTGCCGCATGCCACCACGCAGAAGCTCAGTACCGCACCGCTGAACGTGACCGAGGCGGTCTACCGGATCGGCTCGCCCGACCAGGCCGAGCAGCTGAACGCGGACGCCGACCGGCTGTTGGGCGCCGGCACTTTCAGCATGCAGGTCAACGACAAGGCCTACCGCGACCAGGTTCGTCCGATCCAGCGCGTCGGCGCCTTCGCGGGGCTGATCGTCTGGGTGATCGCGGTGGCCGGGGCGCTGGTCCTAGGCCTCATCGTCATGCTTCAGATCCGCGAGCGGCGCGCCGAACTCGGGGTGCTGCTGTCGATGGGCGAGAAGAAGTGGAAGCTCATCGGCCAGCACGTCGTGGAGATGACGGCCGTGGCGCTGCCGGCCGTGGGTCTGGCCGCGTTGGCCGGCGCGCTCGCCGGGCCGTCCGTGGGGAAGGCGCTGCTCGGCCACCAATCCGGTGCTGCCGCGTCCTCGGTGCGGGTCGAGCCGGCCGCCGTCGCGGAGGTCGCGGCGCTCGGGCTCGGCATCTGCCTGGTCTCCACGGTCGTCCCGGGCATCGGGATCCTCCGGCTGCATCCCCGCTCCATCCTCACCGACATCGAATAGCGAACACCGAATAGCGAACACCGAATAGCGAACGCCGAAAAGTGAACATCGAACAGCGAACCGGGAGAACCGACGTCCCATGAACTTCGTCAAACGCGCCGGGCTCAGCCTGTGGGCCCGCAAGAGCCGCACGCTGATCACCCTGGCCACCTTCCTCGCCATCTCCGTGATGGTGCTGGCCGGCGTCCTGATCGATCACGCGACGGCCCACGCCGAGCAGAGCGTGAAGCGTTCCGTCGGGGCCGAGGTGGACCTCGCCATGGACCTGAGCAAGCTCGGTGCCGGGAGCGGATCCCTTCAGGCGCCCCAGATCGACGCGGCGACCGTCGACAAGATCGGCGCTCTGCCCCAGGTACAGAAGTACACCTACTCGACGTCGGATCGCGCGTTCCTGGCCGGTGGCGCGAGCTTGGCCGACGGCGGGCCTCCGGCTCCCATGGGACCCGGCGGGACCGTCTATCAGGCTGTCCTGAACAGCTCCGTCCTGCCGGACTTCCGCAGCGGCATGTTCACGCTCTTGTCCGGTGCGCACATCACGCCCGCCGACAAGGACAAGAAGCAGGTGCTGATCGAGGAGCGGCTCGCGGCGAAGAACCATCTCAAGGTCGGCGACAAGCTCACGCTGACCGGCAACGACGAGAAGACCACGGCCACGTTCACCGTCGGCGGGATCTACCGCGATCCGCGCGCGGCGAGTGAGACAGACCCCGATTACTACATCAGCTGGGCGAACATGGTCTACGGGACGTTCGGCGGCCTCGACGCGCTCGACGCTGGGAGCGGCGGGCTGCCGCAGGTGAGCACGGCGACCTTCATCCTGAACGACGCCGACGCGCAGAACGCGTTCAAGAACGCGGCCAAGCAGGCCGCCGGCTCCGCTCTCGACGCCTTCAAGCTGGACGTCAACTCCAAGGCCATCCAGCAGATGACGGGCCCGTTGGGCAGCATCCGGACGACCGCGACGCTGGCCATGTGGCTGATGGGCATCGCCGGGGCGGCGGTGCTGGCGCTGGTCGCGAACCTCGCCGTCAAGCAGCGTCGCAAGGAGTACGGCGTGCTGCTGGCCATGGGGGAGAAGAAGACCAAGCTGGTCTGGCAGCAGGTGCTGGAGATCGCCGCGGTCGCGATCCTCGCCGTCGGTCTCAGTTCCCTGATCGCACCGAGTCTGACGCAGAGCGCGGGGCAGTGGTTGTTGGGCCGGGACGCCTCTGCGGCGAAGCAGAAGATCGACGCCTGGAAGCCGCCGCCGCCCGGCAGCACCGGGCTCGGCGAGGGCATCGACCCGAACGCCAAGCCGGTCGCGAACGCCGATCCCATCGACAAGATCACGGTGGCGCTCGATCCGGCGGACCTCATCGCGGTCGGCGGCGTCGGGCTGGGGATCGGGCTGCTCGCCACCGCGATCCCGGCGACCGCCGTGCTGCGCCTCAGTCCCCGCACCATCCTCACGAAGGGCAAGTGAAACCGTCATGAGCGAAACCGCTATGAGCGACGTCAGCACCCCAACGCCGGTCCTGCGCCTGGTGGGCGTCAGCCACACCTACTCCGACCAGCGCCGCCGGAGCGCGGTCCTGAACGGGATCAGCTATTCCTTCGAGCGCGGCACGTTCTACACGATCCTGGGCCCCTCCGGCAGCGGCAAGACGACGCTGCTCAGCCTGGCCAGCGGCCTGGACACGCCGACCAAGGGCACCATCAGCTTCGACGGCCGGGACCTGAAGGAGCTGGGCCTGGGCCGCTATCGCAACCGGCACGCCGCCACTGTGTTCCAGCAGTACAACCTGCTCACCTACATGACCGCGCTGCAGAACGTCACCGCAGCCATGGAGATCACCGGCGTGAAGCCCGCGTCCGGCAGCCGCCGGGCCCGGGCGTTGGAGCTGCTGGAGCGGATCGGCCTGGACAAGGCGACGGCCACGCGCAACGTCCTGCGGCTGTCCGGCGGGCAGCAGCAGCGCGTCGCCATCGCCCGAGCGCTGGCCTGTGACGTCGACATCCTCTTCGCGGACGAACCCACGGGGAACCTCGACGAGGACACCGCTCAGGGCATCATCGACACCTTCCGCGAGCTGGCCCACGAGCAGGGCAAGTGCGTGGTCGTGGTGACGCACTCGCAGCACCTCGCGGCGCAGTCCGACCGGATCCTGGTCCTGCGCAAGGGCAAGCTCTCGGAGCAGGCGAAGGCTCGATGAGCCGCCGGCGGCGACGGACGTGGCGACGGACGGTGACGTCAACGTTCTACGACCGTGACTGGTTAGCATGGCTGAGGGGTCAGTGAGCAGAGGAAGGACCTATCAGGTGGAAACGCGAGTCCTGGGCCGTACCGGCCGACAGGTCGGAGTCATCGGTCTCGGCGCCTGGCAGCTGGGCGCGGACTGGGGTGAGGTGGCCGAGGACGACGCGCTGGCCACGCTCGCCGCGGCGGTGGACGGCGGGGTGTCCTTCCTGGACACCGCCGACGTCTACGGCGACGGCCGCAGCGAGCAGCTGATCGGCACGTTCCTCAAAGCGCGGCCGGGCGAGGGCATCACGGTCGCCACGAAGATGGGGCGCCGGGTGCCGCAGGTGCCGGAGGCCTACACGCTGGACAACTTCCGCGCCTGGAACGACCGGTCCCGCAAGAACCTCGGCGTCGACACCCTCGACCTGGTGCAGCTGCACTGCCCGCCGACGGCCGTGTACTCCAGCGACGAGGTCTTCGACGCGCTGGACACGCTGGTCGCGGAGAAGCGGATCGCGGCGTACGGGGTGAGCGTCGAGACGCGCGCCGAGGCGCTGACGGCGATCGCGCGGCCCGGGGTGGCGAGCGTGCAGATCATCCTGAACATGCTGCGGCTGGGGCCGCTCGCGGACGTGCTGCCCGCCGCGCGGGAGGCCGGCGTGGGCATCATCGCCCGCGTGCCGCTGGCGAGTGGGCTGCTGTCCGGGAAGTACGATGAGCACACCACGTTCGCCGAGAACGACCACCGGAACTACAACCGGCACGGCGAGGCCTTCGACGTCGGCGAGACGTTCTCAGGGGTCGACTTCGCGACCGGGCTGGAGGCGGTGCGGCGGCTGGCGCCGCTGGTCCCGGCGGGGGTCGCGATGGCGCAGTTCGCTCTGCGGTGGATCGTGGACCAGCCGGGGGTGAGCGTGGTCATTCCGGGTGCCCGCAACCCGAAGCAGGCGGCCGGGAACGCTGCCGCGGCTGAGTTGGCGCCGTTGACGGAGACGCAGCTCGCGGCGGTGCAGGAGGTCTATGACGAGCTGATCGCTCCGCAGATCGGGCAGCGGTGGTGAGCTGAGCTGGGTTGCGCCGGCCTCGGCTGCGTTGAGCTGATAGTGATGTCGGTTGTGGCGACAGCTGTCGCCACAACCGACATTTCGTCTTTCACCCGCCGAGCGTGCTCACCATGTTCATGATGCTCTCGATCTGCGCGCCGCCGTGGATCGGGTAGTTGGTCGCCCCGAGGTAGCCCCACCAGTCCCAGCATCCGTAAGGGTTGGTCGCGCCGCTGGTGGCCTGCGGATAGAGGACGATCATGTTGTTCGTGTCGGCGTACTGGTCGAGGTTCGCGCGGTCGACGAACGCGGTGCCGACGGTGTCGTAGCCCTGTTCACAACCGTGCAGAGCGACCAGGAGGCGGCACGCGGAGCCGACTGCGCAGGACTTGGGAACGTAGGCGAATCCCGCTCCCGACATGTCCAAGGCGGCGGCCGAACCGCCGACGGCATAGGCGTTCTGGTCGAACCGGGTCAGGGTTCCGGTCAGCGGGCCGGTGTTCTCGGCGTGGACGGACCCGAGCAGGGCGGTCAGCAGATCGTGCTCGGGATCGGTGCCGCAGTTGTTGAGGTACGGCGCGGCGGTGGCTCCGCACGCTTCGGTGCCGTATGGCGTCACCCAAGCATGGCCGGCGCCGTTGCCGGTGACGGAGGTGACGTGCGCGCCGAAGTCGGACCAGAAGCGCGCGCCGTCTCTGCTCACGGACGCGGCGATAGCAGTGTCCTGCGAGCCGTGGTACACCCACACCGGCCGCCCGGAGAGGTTCTCGATCGGGTCGATCCATCCGTAGGCGGACCACAGCGAAGCGTCGGACTCCAGCGTGCCGAGGTAGTCCGGATAGGTGTTGGCCGCGCAGCCGTACAGCGCCTGAGCGGCGTTGTTCTGGGCGCAGTAGTAGGGCCCGGCACCGAAGACCGCGGTGCCGCGGACCCGGCTGGAGTAGGCCACCTGCAACTGCCCGGCCATGTAGCCGCCGGAGGAGATCCCGGCTACGTAGACCCCTGAGATCTGGTACCCGGCCAGGCCGCCGGCCGTGGGGCTCACGGTGTAGGGCCCGCTGGTCGCCGATGCCTCGGTGATCGGCACGGCCATCGCTGCGAACAGTGTCAGGGTCCATACCGCGGCCCAGCGCCGTGTGGCTCGCATCGCTGCAATCCCCTCTGCCTTACCTTGCCGATGTTTCGGGGAACGTAGCTGAGGCGGAGAGGGCCGGCCATGTGAGTGGACACCATAACGACGGTGGCCGGTGTGGGATGGGCTTATGTGTAGCTCACTCGACTTCGGCGAGGATCGCGGCGAGGGTCTTCACGGCTGAATCAGCGTCCTGTCCCTCGGCGTGCACGGTCACCGTGCCGCCGATCTTGGCACCGAGGCTCATCACGGCCAGCACGCCGGTGGGGTTGATCGACTTGCCGCCGTACTCGATGTGGATGGTGCTGGTGAACTTCGCAGCCTCCTGGGCCAGGCGGCCGGCGGGGCGGGCGTGCAGAGTCGCCGGCAACGTGACCACTGCCGACACACCTCGGGGATGGCCGGTCTCGGCGGGGTCCGAGGCCGGAGTCGCGGCTGCGTGCTCGAAGTCCTCCACCTTGACGATGCCCCGCGCCTGCCGCGCCGCCTCGGCGACGGCCGCCAGGTCCGCGCCGGCCGCGGCCGTCACGGCGGCGGCCACCGCGCCCTCCACGAACGGAGCGTCCACCAGCAGTACGTCGGCGCGCGGATGGTCCTCCAGCACGGCCAGCGTGGTGAGCACCGAGCTGCCCAGGTCCGGCAGCACGATCACGCCCGCGCCCCGGTCGGCCTCGGCGATCGCGGCCACGATCCGGTCGTAGCTGGTGCCGATTCCGCCGTCCTCGGTGCCGCCGGCCACCGCCACCGGCACCCGGTCCGAGCCGATCTGGGCCAGCAGGTCGCGCAGGCCCGACGCCAGTTGGGCACTGTGCGAAACGAGTACGATGCCGATGGACTGGTTCATGAACAGTGATGCTAAATCTCGGAACGCTGTTCAGCAATACTGAATTCACCTCCGAACGCAGGCGAGAACGAAGACGAGGGATCGACACATGGTGCAGTCGGTGCAGCGTGCGGTGCGCGTCCTGCGGGAGCTCGCCGCCGGTGGCCCGCGCCTGGGCGTGACCGAGCTGGCCGAGCGGGTCGGCGTCGCCAAGCCCACCGTGCACGCACTGCTGCGCACGCTTGAGGGCGAGGGCCTGGTGGTCCAGGACTCCGAGACCGGCCGCTACCAGCTCGGCCCCGGCCTGTTGCTGCTGGGCAACGCCTACCTGGACACGCAGGAGCTGCGGGCGCGTTCGCTGAGCTGGGCCGACACTCTCGCCACCCGAGCGGATGAGGCCGTGTGGGTGACGGTGCTGACCGGAGACCATGTCTTCGTCGTGCACCACGCGTTCCGGCCCGAAGGCGTCGTGCAGATCCTTGAGGTGGGTGCCAGCATCCCGTGGAGCACGTGCGCGCTGGGCAAGGCCACCGTCGCGTTCCTGCCGCCGGACCAGCGCAAGGCCCTGCTGGACGGCGAGCTGCCGGCGCTGACCGGCTCCAGCATCACCGATCCGGACGTGCTGTCCCGGCAGCTCGACGAGGTCGGGCGCACCGGCCACGCGCTGGAGAACCAGGAGTCGGCGCTCGGTGACGCCGGGATCGCCGCGCCGGTCTTCGACCGCAACGGTGTCGCCGGCGCGATCGGCATCATCGGCCCGGTCGAGCGGGTCCTGGACGACGGCGCGCGCCAGGACCACATCGTCGCCGTGCGCGAGATCGCGCGGCAGATCTCGCGGGAGCTCGGCGCCGGCCGGGGGAGCGCCCGCGTCGCGAGGCCCTGATGGGGCCGCACGGCGCCGCCTCCGGCCGCGCGCGATCTCTTGACACCGCCGATCCCTCGGGTTAGCTTCCGAACATCGTTCAGTGATGACGAACATGAGTCGGCCATGTGAATTTCCGCTCGCGACGAGATTCGGGTCTCCGCCAGAGCGGAATTACTCGCAGGTAGGCGCGCGGTCGCCCCTCCGCTTCGTCCGTCGCAGTGCCTCTAAAGGAGTCCCGGCATGAAGAAGCTGATCAACACTCCAGATTCCGTCCTCAGCGACGCGCTCGCCGGGATCGCGGCAGCCCATTCCGGACTGAAGGTCGACCCGCAGGCCCGCGTCATCACCCGCGCCGGCGGGCCCTCGGTCGGCCGGGTCGCTCTCATCTCCGGTGGCGGCTCAGGACACGAACCCCTGCACGGCGGCTTCGTCGGCACCGGCATGCTGCACGCCGCCTGCCCCGGGGAAGTGTTCACCTCGCCGGTCCCGGACCAGATGGTCGCGGCCGCCCAGGCCGTCGACGGCGGCGCCGGCGTGGTGTTCATCGTGAAGAACTACACCGGCGACGTACTGAACTTCGAGATGGCCGCGGACCTCGTCGGGGACGACGGCATCGAGGTGGCCACCGTCCTGGTCGACGACGACGTCGCGGTCAAGGACTCCACCTGGACCGCCGGCCGGCGCGGCACCGGTGCGACGGTGTTCGTCGAGAAGATCGCCGGGGCGCTCGCCGAGCAGGGCGCCGACCTGGCGCAGGTCGCCGAGGTGGGGCGGCGCGTGAACGCGGCCTCGCGCAGCTTCGCCGTCGCGCTGACCGCCTGCACCCCGCCGGCCGCCGGCAAGCCCGGCTTCGACCTGGCCGAGGACGAGATGGAGGTCGGCGTCGGGATCCACGGCGAGCCCGGCCGCAGCCGCGAGAAGCTGGAGCCGGCCTCGGCGATCGTCGCCAGGTGCCTCGACGCCATCTTCGCCGACCAGCCGCTGGCCGCCAGCGACGAGACCATCGTCATGGTCAACGGCCTCGGCGGCACGCCGCTGATCGAGCTGTACATCGCCTACGCCGAGGTCGCGAAGTACTTCGCCGAGCGCGGCGTGCGCATCGCGCGCAACCTGGTCGGCAACTACATCACCAGCCTGGAGATGGCGGGCGTTTCGGTGACGGTGTGCAAGGCCGACGAGCAGATGCTTGCCTTGTGGGACGCGCCCGTGAACACCCCGGCGCTGCGCTGGGGCGCCTGAGCGCCCTAGATGGACCAACGAAGGAGTCGACCGGTGGACATCCATCAGACCCGGACCTGGGTCCAGGCCATAGCCGCGGCGATGGACCAGAACAGAGACCACCTGACACAGCTGGACTCGGCCATCGGCGACGCCGACCACGGCGTGAACATGCAGCGCGGCTTCACCGCCGTCGGCGCCGCCCTGGACGGCTTCCAGGCGGCCGGCGTCGGTGAAGTGCTCGTCAAGACGGGGACCACGCTGATCTCCAGCGTCGGCGGCGCCGCCGGACCGCTCTACGGGACGTTCTTCCGTGCCACCGGCAAGCAGCTGTCCGGGCCGACCGCCGACGCCGAGCAGTTGGCCGCGGCGTTCGACGCCGGGCTCGCCGGCGTGCAGAAGCTCGGCGCCGCGGTGCCCGGCGACAAGACCATGGTCGACGCCCTGGTGCCGGCGCTGGCCGCGTTCGGCGAGTCGGCGCGCGCCGGGGAGAGCGAGGCCGTCGCGGCGGAGAAGGCCGCGGTAGCCGCCGAGACCGGCGCGCAGGACACCACGCCCTTGCAAGCCCGCAAGGGCCGCGCGTCGTATCTCGGCGCCCGCAGCATCGGACACCAGGATCCCGGCGCGACCTCCACCGCGCTCGTCTTCCGGGCCCTGGCGGAGGTGCTGAAGTCGTGAGCCGGGCGACGTTCGTCGGACAGTCGGCTTCCTCCGGCACGGCTCTGGGTCTGCTGCACCATACGGAGCTGCCGCCTGCCGTCGTTTCGGCGCCGCGCCGTCCGGGCCAGGACCCTGTCGCAGAGGTCACCGACGCGTTCGACGCCGTCGCCGAGCAGCTGGCCGAACTCTCGCAGACGCTGCGGGACTCCGGGCAGACCGACCTGGCCGACATCGTCGAAGTCAACGGCTATATCGCGCAGGACCAGGAGTTGCGCGGCGCGGCTTTGCAACATGCGCGGACCGAGCAGTCTCCTTCGCAGGCCGTCGTCCTTGCCGTCGACGAGTACGCCGCGCTGCTCGCCGCCCTGGACGATCCGACGCTGGCCGAACGTGCCGCCGACGTGCGCCAGGTCGGCCGCCGCGTCCTGGCGCACCTGGCCGGCGTCACGTCCGCCGCGCCCGACGGCCCGGTGGTGCTGGTCGCGCAGGAGATCGGCGCCGCGGACCTGCTGGAGCACGGCGACCTGGTCGCCGCCGCCTCCGTCGTCGGCGGCCCCAACTCCCACGCCTCGATCATCGCGCGCTCGCTGGGGATCCCGCTGATCCTCGGTGTCAGTCCGGCGGTGCTGGACCATCCCGACGGCGCCGAGGTACTCATCGACGCGGATCGCTCGACGATCACTGTGGATCCCGATCCGGCGGAGCGACAGGCGGCCGTCGTGGTGATCGACGCGGCACGCCGGCGGCGCGAGATCCTGGCCGCCGAGCGCGACCTCCCGTCTCAGACCCTTGACGGGCATCCGGTCGCGCTGCGGGCCAATGTCGCCAGCTCCGTCGAGGCCAAGGCGGCGAACGCCGCCAACGCGGACGGCGTGGGCCTGCTGCGCACGGAGATGCCGTTCCTGGACGCGCAGAAGTGGCCGACAGAGGATCAGCATGCTGCCGTCCTGGCGCCGATCCTGGGCAAGCTGGCCGGACAACCGGTGACCGTGCGCACGCTGGACTTCGCCGACGACAAGTTCCCGCCGTTCCTCGCCGACCAGGCCGTCGACGGACACCTGGGCCGCGGTCTGCCGCACATGCTCGCCGACCCGCTGGCTTTCACGCATCAGTTCCGGGCGATCCTCAGGACCGGAGCGGCTTGCGATCTGCGCATCATGATTCCGATGGTGGCCACGGTCGAGGAGCTGGCGGCGTGTGCACAGATCCTCGCTGCGGTCGCCGCGGATGTCGGGGCGGCGCCGCCGCCGATCGGTGCCATGATCGAGCTGCCCGGGGCCGTCGATATCGCCGACGCGCTGGCTGAGCAGGCGGCGTTCTTCTCCATCGGAAGCAACGATCTGACCAGTCAGATCCTGCGGCTGGACCGGCGTGACCCGGCGGTGTCCCCGGTTCTGGCGGCTCACCCCAAGGTGCTGCAGGCCATCGCGCGCACCGTCCAGGCCGCGCATCGGCGGCGTTTGAAGGTCTCTGTGTGCGGCGATGCCGGGGCCCATCCGCTCGTCATCCCGTTGTTGATCGGTCTCGGCGTCGACGTGCTGTCTGTTGCTCCTGCCGCGCTGGACGAGACGCGGGTGCGCATCCGCCGTCTTGATGCCAGGGTGTGCGCCGACGTCGCTGCCGAGGCGCTGGCCTGCGAGACGCTGGAGAGCGTGCAGGGCATTGTGCGCCGGCGTTGCTGGCCGGCCATGCCCTGAAGCCGGGCCCGGGCCCTGAAGCTGGAACGATCGAGCAGCGGCACCGTGCGACACGGAGCACCATCGAGCACCATCGAGCAGTACACGGGAGGATTTTTCATGGCGTCGAAGCACCCTGATCCCGACCTCGCCCCGACCGCGGCCTTCGGGCTCGGTCTGGCGGCGGTGGGACGCCCGGGGTACATCAACCTGGGCCGCGGCGAGGACCTGCCCGCCGACCGCACGGTCGAGGCGATGCGTTCCCGCGCGCACGAGGTGCTGGACGCGGCCTACGCGGCCGGGATCCGCTACTTCGACGCCGCTCGTTCCTACGGCCGGGCCGAGGAGTTCCTCGCCGAATGGCTGCGTCTGCACCCTGATATCGACGATGTCTCCATCGGCAGCAAGTGGGGCTACACCTACACCGCCGACTGGCGGGTGGACGCGCCGGTGCACGAAGTGAAGGACCACAGCATCGCGGTGTTCACCCGGCAGATCGGCGAGACGCGGGCCCTGCTGGGGGACCGGCTGAACTTGTATCAGATCCACTCGCTCACGCCGGAGAGCCCGGCCCTGACCGATCAGGGCCTGCATCGCAGGCTGGCCGCGTTGGCGGCTCAGGGCGTGCGGATCGGCGTGTCGACAAGCGGGCCGCAGCAGGCGGACGCCATTCGCGCGGCGATGGGGATCACGGTCGGCGGCAGTCGGCTCTTCGAGTCCGTCCAGGCCACCTACAACCTGCTGGAGACGTCGGCCGGTCCGGCTCTGGCCGAGGCCCACGAGGCGGGCTGGACCGTCATCATCAAGGAGGCGCTGGCGAACGGCCGTCTCACCGATGCTCACCTGGCCGAGCAGGACCAGGACGACTCGGTGGCGTCCGAGATCGCGGCGAAGGTCGGCGTCGGCGTCGATGCGGTGGCGCTGGCCGCGGTCGCTGCCGAGCCGTGGGCCGACATCGTGTTGTCGGGTGCTGCGACCGTGGCGCAGTTGGAGAGCAACGTGGCTGCGGCGCAGGTTCGGCTGGAGGCCGACCAGCGTGAGCAGTTGGCCACGTTGGCCATGCCCGCGCAGGAGTACTGGGCGCAGCGGTCCCGGATGGCGTGGACGTAGGCGCGATCAGGTCACCAGGGCTGCGGCACGTCGTCCTCCGGCGTGCTGGTGCCGAGGAGCTTCGCCTTGGCGATGCCGAACTCCTCGGCGGTCAGCATGCCTTGCGTGTGCAGGGCGGCCAGCTTCTGGAGCTGTTCTACGAGCCCTGATGCTTCAGGTGTCGCGATGGCCGTGACCAGGAGATCTCGGAACGCCGCCGCGTCCTGCTTCGTGCATCCGTTGACCGTGAACGGGTCCTTGCCCTTGCGGGGCGTCCCGCCGCCGGCGACCACCACGGTCACCGCGGCGAGGACCATCCCGTTCTTCACGTTCACACCCGCGACCGCCCCGAGGGGGATCTGGGCTTCGCCTCGGCCCGCGTTCGAGAGCCAGGTGTGCGTGATGGTCACGTTCCGGCCGTCGAAGGTGATCGTGCCGTCCGTGCCCTCGATACGGGTCGCGCCCGGCGGCAGCGGATCCTTCTTACCCATGATGTTCCCCCTCCACCTGTGGTGTTGGGGACGTTACAGGGTCTTGCCCTCCTCAGCCGAGCGCCGGGCCAGTTCCAGGACTTCGAGCGCGGCCAGCGAGTCGCGGGGGTTGACCGGCGCCGGTGCGCCCTCGCGTAGCGCTGAGACGACGCCGGCGTAGAAGGCCGGGTAGTCGCCGGGCAGCGACGGGTACCGGTGTGCCTCCTCGGTCGTGCCGAGCAGGCCCCACTCGTCCTCGGCCGGTTCGCCCCAGCCGGGGCCGGGGCGCTCGCCGGCGCGCAGTGCCGCCTCCTGGGGGTCCAGGCCCTGGACGGTATAAGCGCTCTGATCTCCGAGGATGCGCAGGCGCGGGCCGGGTTGGGCGCACACGGCGCTCATCCACAGGTGCGAGTGGACGCCGTTTTCGTGGGTCAGGGCGATGAAGGCGTCGTCGTCGACGGCCGCGCCGGGGCGGCGGGTGTCGACTTCGGCGTAGACGTGGGCGGCCGGGCCGAACAGGTGTAGCGCCTGGTCGACCAGGTGGCTGCCGAGGTCGTTGAGGACGCCGCCGGCCTTGGCCGGGTCCGCGGACTCGCGCCAGCCGGTCGCGACCTGCGGGCGCCAGCGCTCGAAACGCGACTCGTAGCGGTGGACGTTGCCCAGCTTGCCGTCGGCGATCAGGTGCTTCGCGGTGCGGAAGTCGCTGTCCCAGCGCCGGTTCTGGAAGACGGTCAGCATCAGGCCGCGCGCCTCGGCGAGCTCGATCAGGGCGCGGGCTTCGGCGGCGGTGGGAGCCAGGGGCTTGTCGACGACGACCGGCAGGCCGGCTTCCAGCGCGGCGCGGGCGGAGGGGCTGTGCGTGTCGTTGGGGGAAGCGACGACGACCAGGTCGAGCTTCGAAGGATCGGCGAGGAGTTCGTCGACACTGGCGACAGCCTGCGCCTCCGGGTGGTCGCGGCTCAGCTGCTCGCGCCGTTCGGGGTTGGCGGTCACCACGTTCTGCAGTGTCAGGCCGGGCGTGGTGGCGATGAGGGGGGCGTGGAAGGCGCGCCCGGCCAGGCCGTAGCCGATCAGGCCGACGCGCAGGGGAGTCTCGGCAGCGCTCATGGGGTGAGTTAAGCAACACTGTTGGCAAAGTGCAAAACGGGGTCGCACAATGGGACGCATGGACAGACGGCAGGCCGGGACCAACCTCGCGGGGTTGCGCGATCACAACACCGCGCTGGTGCTGCGCCTGCTGCGTGCTGCCGCTGCCGCTACCGCTACCGGGGAGGGCGACGAGAGTGGGGATGCGGCAGGGAGCGGGCTCGGGACCGGCAGCAGCCGCGTACAGCTCGCCGCCGAGACCGGGCTCACGCCGCAGGCGATCAGCAAGATCACCGCTCGGCTGCTGGACGAGGGCCTGATCGTGGAGACCGGACGCGCCGAGTCCACCGGCGGCAAACCGCGCACGTTGCTGGCCGTACGTCCCGAGGCCGCGTACACCGTCGGCGTCGAATTGGACCGCCGGCACAGCACGATCCTGCTGATGGACCTGGCCGGGCAGCGGCGACGACGGGAGTCCCTGATGTTCGGCCTGGCGAGCGGGACACCCGAGCGGGTGGCCGCCGGGCTCGCCGAGCGGGTGCAGGACCTCGTTCGCACGGCTCCCGGCGGAGGAAGGGTTCTCGGCGTCGGGATCGGCTGTCGCGGGCCGCTGGACTACGAAACCGGGGTGCTGCACCGTCCTGCCGGATTGCCCGGCTGGGACGGGTATCCGTTGTGCGATGTCATCACCGGGTTGCTGGATCTGCCGACGGCGGCGTCGCCGACGGTGCTGCTCGACAAGGACACCAACACCGCCGCGTTGGCTGCTCCCGCGCCTGGGCCCGGCAACACCGCGTACCTGCATCTTGCCGACGGTCTCGGCGCCGGATTGCAGTTGAACGGCGCCATCTATCGCGGGACGCGGACCAATGCCGGGGAGTTCGGCCATCAGGTCATCCAGCCCGATGGTCCGGTCTGCACCTGCGGTTCTCGCGGTTGTCTGGAGGCGTTGTGCCTGGCCGCGCTCGCCGCCGACGATCCGGGCACCGCCGCACGCTGGCTCGGTCTCGGCGCGGCGAATCTCGTCCGGTTGCTCGACATCGACCGGATTCTCCTTGGCGGGCACCAGATCTTCGCCGCACCGGAGGTCTACCTGAGTGCCGTCGCCGAGCAGATCGCCGAACACCTGCCCGATCCCGCGTGGCAGGAGGTGCGGGTGTCGCTGACTCCCGCCGGGGCCGACGCGGTCGCGGTCGGGGCCGCGCGACTCGCGCTGGACACCGCGCTGGATGCGCCGGTGAGCTGATCAGCCCCCTGTCGCTGTGACAGGGGGCTGATGTGGGCGAGGCCGTGGTGCTGAAGGGACGCGACGCCGGCGTGCGCGCCGCGGTCGGCGGCGTCAGCGGACGACCTCGAAGATGTTCTTCTGGATGCCGTTGCTGTAGACCTCGCTGTCGACCAGCTTCAGCTTCTGGGCGTTCTTGTCGGTGCTGCTGAACAGGCGCTGGCCGGCGCCGAGCAGCAACGGGAACACCAGCAGGTTGTACTGGTCGATCAGGCCGGCGTCGGACAGGGCGTGGTTGAGCTCGACGCTGCCGTGGACGATGATCGGGCCGCCCTCGGTCTGCTTCAGCGCGGCGACCTCGTCGAGCGAGCGCAGGATCGTGGTCGGGCCCCAGTCGTCGACCAGGTCGTCCTCGGTCAGCGTGGTCGAGACGACGTACTTCGGCAGGTCCTTGTAGTGCCCGAACTCCTTCATGCCCGGCCACACCGGACTGAAGAGCTCGTAGCTGTTCCGGCCCAAGAGGATCGCGGTGGACTCCATCTGCTCGGAGCCCTTGATCGCGTAGGCCTCGGGGACGAAGTCGACCTGCTTGAAGGTCCAGCCGGCGTTCCGGTAGTCGCTCTGGCCGCCGGGGTCCTCCACGACGCCGTCGAGAGAGATGAAGGCTGTGCTGATCAGGGTACGCATGTCAGGCTCCTTGGGTGGTGTCTTGGATCGTGTCTGGAACGGGGTTCTGGATGGTGTCGGACAGCCACTGCTGCCAGGATTTCTCGGCCTCGGCCGGGTCGGCGGCCGGCGCGAACAGGTGGTGGAACATCAGGGCCACGCCTGAGCCGTGGTGGAACGTGTAGAGCGCGTCGGTGCTGCGGAGGGCGAAGCGCTCGCTGTCGGCCCAGACGACTTCGCCGTCGAGGACCGGTAGGCCGTCCGGTCCGCCTCGGGCCCGGGCTCCGGTGGCGATCGGGGCGGTCAGCGAGAGCGCGTCGGCGAGCTGCGCCCGGACCTGCTCGGGCGTGCGGCCGGCGGCCGGTGCCATGGCGAAGACCGGGACTGCGGTGCGGCCGGGGAAGTGCGCCAGGTACTCGTGCAGGGTGTGGAGGTGGAAGGGCCAGCCGCGGCGCAGGGCGTCGTACTCGTCCTGCCAGTCGTCGCCGAGCAGGCCGCTGTGCACGACGCGCAGCACGGTGCTGCCGCCTTCCCGGCCCTCGATCAGGTACTCGAAGGCCATGAACCGGCCGTCGGCGCCGGGGGAGGTGCGCAGGGCCAGGCGCTTGCCGGGGTCGTAGGCGGTGACCAGGGACTCCTCGCGGTGGCCGCCGGTGTCCATCGAGGCGGTGCCGCCCTCGCGGGCCTCGATCTCGTTGCGGCCCATGAACCAGGAGTCGACTCCCGGTCCGGTGGCGATCGCCTCCCAGACCTGCTCGGGGGTGGCCGGCAGGGTGGTTTCGAGGGCGATCTCGAAGGGGTGGGTCATCGCGGATCCTCCTGTCCTGCTTCGGGTCCTGCTTCAGGGTCGGGCAGTTGTGTGGTCTCGGCAGCCGGCTGTGGTCCGTGCGGGGTGGCCTCGGGGCTGTCCTGGCTGCCCGGGCCGTCGGGCCGGGCCGTGGGGATCGGGTGCAGTCCGACGACCAGGCGGTGGTCCCGGCCGCGCGCGGCGTGCTCGTCGTGGTAGCGGCTGACCAGCGTGGTCACGGCCTGCGTCAGCTCCTCGGCGAACGCCGCGCGGTCGGCCGCGGAGGCGAAGCGCACCTGCGCGTCCACCGCGAACGTGGCGACCGGCTTCCCGGCCCGCGCCGACCCGGTGAGCAGCGTGCCGACCTCCTGGATCAGGCGCGAGCCCAACGCCAGCAGCCAGCGCGCGGACAGCCGGTCCGGCGCCCGGTCGGGATCCGGACTCACGGCGGCCATCGTCACGGGGGAGATCACGTACGAGGCCGCGGTGGCGCCGTACACGCGCTCGGCGACGTTGCCCTTGCGCCGCTCCTCGACGAGCTCGACCAGACCGTGCCGCTCAAGCTCTTTCAGGTGGTAGTTGACCTTCTGCCGGGGCAGCCCCAGCCGGCCCGCCAGCATGGCGGCCGAACCCGGCTCGGCCAGCGCGGCCAGGATCCGGGACCGGATCGGGTCCAGGGAGGCCTCGGCTGCGGCGGGTTCCTCGATAACGGCTACGTCGAGCATGAGTCCAGCATCCAACCGACGATAATTTTTGTCAAGACAAGAAAAGTTGTCGGTAAAGTTCGGGCGGTACCGTGGCGCCATGCCCTTCACGATGAGCAACGGCGTCCGGCTGGCTTATGACGAAGCGGGTACCGGCCCGGCTGTGGTGCTGACGCACGGGGGCCTGGGCGATCGCCGTATGTGGGAGCACCAGTTCCGGGCGCTGGCCGAGCGTTGTCGCGTCGTCCGCTAGGACCTGCGCGGGCTCGGCGAGTCGGACGACGCGCGGGGCGAATTCGCACGCTGCGACGACCTGCTCGGCCTGCTGGACGCGCTCGGCATCGAGCAGGCCGTGCTCGTCGGCAACTCCATCGGGGGCGCGCACTCGATCGAGGCCGCGGTGGCGGCGCCGGGGTGCGTGCGCGGGCTGGCGCTGATCTGCTCGGGGCTCACCGAGTACGACTGGCCGGCGGAGATGACCGCCGAGGTCGGGGACCTCATCGCGCAAGCCGTCCCGGCCGAGCGCATGGCGCGGTACTGGGAGCGGACGGCCGACTACGTGGACCCCGCAGACGTCGCGGCGGTCGCCGAGGTGAACGTGCAGTACATGGTCGCCGGGCCGAAGCGCGGTCTGGAGGACCTGGCTCCGGAGGTTCGGTCGCTGGCGTTGGAGATGTGCCGCCGCAACTTCCTGCGCGATTGGAGCGTCCCGCAGTACCAGGAACGCTTTCTGCAGCCGCCGATCATCGACCGGCTGCGCGACATCGCGGTGCCGACGCTGATCGTCAACGGCATTCACGATCCCTCGGCCATCCAGGAGATCGCCGACTTGATGATGGTGCGGATTCCCGACGCCGAGCGCGTCGATCTCGACGCGGGGCACCTGCCTCCGATCGAGCGGCCCGAGGAGACGACGCGGGCGCTGCTGGAGTTCGTCGCGCGGCTTTCGTAGACAGGGCTTCGCGCGACACACCACGGTCGGGTGACGTTCCCGGGGCCCGGGCCGGCGAGCCGGTATTCATGGCTCATGATCAACAACCGTGTAAGGTCCCTGTTAGGCGTCGCCGCTCTGGCGTTGTCGCTCACCGTTGTCCCGCAGGTGGCAGGCCCGGCGCGGGCCGCCGCGTCGACGGCCGCCGCGTCGACGGCCGCCGAGCCGGCAGTGGCGGTCAGCTGTCCCGTCCCCGCGGACCACCTCTACGACGCCGCAGAGCGCACCGTGCAACTGGAGCGGATCGCCCCGGTGCCGTCCTGGCGCTCCAACTGCGACGAGCTCTACCGCTCCGACGGCCGCGGGCCCGACGTCGTCTTCGCCGAAGGCTTCCGCCCCAAGGACGTCGTCACCGGTCAGTACGACCTGGCCTCGTACGTGGCGAACAACCAGCCCTCGCCGTTCGTCAGCACCTCCTACGACCACGATCTCTACAAGAAGTGGAAGTCGGGCTGGAACTACTACCTCGACGCCCCCGGCGGCATCGACGTGAACGCCACGATCGGCTACCAGCACAAGTACGCCTCGCAGATGGAGGTCGCCTTCCCCGGCGGCGTCGACACCAAGTTCATCGTCGGCGTCTGCCCGGTCGACAGGGCCACCAAGTCCGAGATCCTCACCGCGTGCGAGCGCAATCCGAACTATGTGCCCTGGCGCGGGGTTGCGGCGTACTTCCCCGTATAGGACCCGCCTTGCCACCCCGGCTCCGACAACGCATCATCGGTAGGCCCAGATGCAGATCCACGTCGTGTGCCGGGAGGCCGGATGAGCGTGTCCGACACGGCCGTGCCGTGGCCGCTGGTCGGGCGTGAGCTGGAGCTGGCCTCCTTCGACGCGGTGTGGGCCGCGCGGCGCTGTCAGGGCGTGGTGGTCCACGGGCCGGCCGGGATCGGGAAGTCCCGGCTGGCGCGGGAGTGCCTGCCGCGGGCGGTGCGGGCCGGATTCGAGGCCGGGCAGGCCACCGCCTCGGCGCCGGCGGCCGCGGTGCCTCTCGGGGCCATCGCGCATCTGATCCCGCCGGGGCTGGATCTGGTGGATCCGGTGCGGGGTTTCGCGGCGGTGGCCCGGGCGTTGTCGGGGCCGGGCGGTCGGCGCCGGTGGGTGCTGCTCGTCGACGATCTGCAGTGGCTCGACGCGGCCTCGGCCGTGTTGCTGCGGCAGCTGATGGACGCCGGGGTCGTGCGGCTGATCGGCACGGTGCGCAGCGGCGAGCCGGTCGGCGACGCGGTCGGGGCGCTGTGTGGCGGCGACGCCGTCCACCGGATCGATCTGGAGCCGTTCGACGTCCGGGCCACCGAGCAGGCGCTGCAAGCCGCGCTCGGCGGCCCGGTGGTGCGGCGTACCGTCGAGGACCTGCACGAGGCCTCCGGCGGCAACGTCCTCTTCCTCCGGGAGTTGGTGCTCGGCGCGCTCGCCGTCGGGACTCTCGCGTATGACGGCGAGATCTGGGAGCAGAACGGCCGATTCGCCGCCGGCACGCGCCGCTTGTCGGAGATGATCGACGCCCGGCTGTCCGCCGCCCCGGACCGCGCACGGCCCGCGCTGGAGCTGTTGGCGCTCTGCGAACCGGTGCCGGTGGCCGACGTCCTCGCGACTACTGATCTCGACACGCTGACCGCGTTGGAGGAATCCGGGCTGGTGCGCGTCGTCACCTGTCGTCGCCGGACGACCGTCGTGCTCGCGCATCCCTTATACGGCGAGGCGCTGCGGCGGCGCATCCCGTCGCTCCGCCGCACCAAACTGCTCCTGGACCAGGTCGGCCGCACCACGGCCGCCGGTGCGCGGCGTGCCGACGACACCCGGCGGATGGCCGCCTGGCAGCTGGCCGCCACCGGCACCGCCGACCCGGCGCTGCTCGTCGAGGCCGCGGCGCTGGCCCGCTACGCCCACGACTACGCGCAGGCGAAAACCCTCCTGGAATCGCTGCACGAGAAAGACCAGACCACTGCGACGCGGCTGGCGCTCGGCGAGGCGCTGTTCGAACTCGGCGCCCCGGTCGGCGCCGAAGCCGTGCTGGCGGCGGCCTACGCCGGGGCGCGCGGGGACCAGGAGAAGCTGTCCGTCGCGGTGGTCCGCTCCTGGAACCTCTTCTGGGGCGCGGGACGGACGCCGGAGGCGCTCGCGCTGATCGCCGACGCCGTCGGGGGCATGGCCGGGGCGGAGGGTCGCAGAATGCTGCGGTACCACGCGGCGTCGATCCGGATCTCCGACGGCGACCCCTCGGCGCTCGCGCTGCTGGACGACATGGGCGACGAGGCCGGGGACGCCGCCGACCCGACCGGCTGGCTGACGGCGGCCATGATGAAGTCGATGGCGCTGACGATGCGCGGGCGCGCTATGGACGGCGTCGTATGGGCCGAGCAGGCCTACCGGGCCCATCTCGCCATCGCCGATCGGGCGCTGTATCCGCACCCTGCGGCGCAGCTCATCTCGCTGTCCGTGGTGCTGCGGGACGTCGGGCGGTTCACCGAGGCGCGGGCGAACGGGGAGCGGGCTCATTCCGAGCTCGCGACGTCGGCCACGCAGCTGACGCGGACGTGGATCGCCTTCAGCCGAGGGCAGGTCGAGCTCAGCTGCGGACATCCGGCGAGCGCGCGGCGCTGGTTCGCCGAGACGGTGCGGCGGGCGCGGTCGCAGGGCCAGATCAGGCCTCTGAATCCGGGCCTCAACGGGCTGGCGATCGCGGCGGCGCAGCGGGGCGACGTCGCCGCGGCTGAGCAGGCTGCCGAACGTGCGCGGCAGTATCCGCCGTTCGGCCTCTATGCGGAGTTCGGTGCCTTGGCACAGGCCTGGCTGCGGATCGCGCGTGGCGATCTGGGCGCTGCGCGTGCGGTGCTGGACGAGGCGGCGGAGCGGTCGCGGGCCGCCGGGAACATCAGCATGGAGGTCTGGCTGCTGACGGACCTGGTCCGGATCGGCGGCGCGTCGGCGGCCCTCGGGCGGTTGGCCGAGATGGCCGAGACGGCGCAGGGGGATTTGGTGCCGGCGGTTCTGGATCTGGCGCGGGGGCTCGCGGAGGACGATCCGGAGCGGTTGTTGGCCGTGGCGGAAACGATGGCTGGTATGGGGGCTGATTTGTACGCGGCCGAGGCGGCGAGTGCGGCGGCTGCGGCGTTCCGCCGGGTCGGGCGGCCGCGGCGGGCTCCGGTGGCGGCGCGGTTGGCGGTGGAGTCGGCGGCGTTGTGCGAGGGGGCGCGGACGCCGTTGTCGGCGGCGGAGGCGGCGGCGCCTTTGACTGCGCGGCAGCGGGACATCGCGGTGCTGGCTGCGGCGGGGGTGGCGAGTAAGGACATTGCGGCGCGGTTGCAGCTGTCGGTGCGGACTGTGGAGAACCATCTGCAGAACGCGTATTCGCGGCTGGGCGTGACGACTCGGGCCGAGTTGGCTGACGCGCTCGGGGCGTAGGCGTGTAGCGCTTGTTGGTGAGTGGCGGCTGCCCGGTTGAGTACCGATTACTCAAGCGCGGTGATCAGGGCGGTGGTCGAGTGGATCCGTCTGGCGCTCCGACGGGGCGGAAGGAGGTGACCACTGTGGCCACGAAGAAGGACATCGTCTGGAACTGACGACGCGTGTGGCGTTCGTCTTCGCTGGGCCGCGGTGCTTTTCGGCGCCGCGGCCCAGCTTTTTCGTGTGCTCAGTAGCCCGGCCGCTGGGGATATTGCTGGTGGGGCGGCTGCTGGCCCTGCTGCTGGACGGCGAGGATCGCGGCGACCTGCTGGGCCTGCTTCGTCGGCATCATGGTCGCGACCATCGAGCCGTCGGTGAAGTGGAGTTCGGCGCGCGGGGTGCGGCCGTGGAGCGCGGCGTCCTTGGTGCCCTCGGTGCGCACGCCCGCGATGGCGGTGCGCGGCACGGCGTGGACCAGGCGCATCGAGGAGCCGCCGGCGCGCCCGGCGCGGAAGATGAGGTAGCGCCGGTCGGTGAGGACACCCCAGGAACCGGGGCCGTAGTCCTCGCGGGTGGCGCGCGAGTAGCGGATGAACCAGCCGGCCGTGCTGTCCCAGCCACCGAGGAAGACGGGGCCGGCCAGCTTGCGGTTGAGGGCCTCGGTGCCCTTCTCAGCGAGGCGCTCGTTCATCGCGTCGAGGGGATTGAGGGCCCACTTCAGACCCTTGTTGATCTTCTTGTCGGCGCGGTTGACGCTGCCGAGCACCCGATGCTGGCCCTCGATGGCGATCATCAGCTCGCGCGGAGTCTCGGGGATGGTGTCATCGAGCTTGAGGATGAAGCCGTAGTAGACGGTCTCACCCGGTTCGAGGAACGGCGTCGCGCCCTCGACGAGCCGGTCGCGCGGCGCGACCAGGTTCGGCGGGGGCGGGAAGCTGGCCGCCGGGGCTTGGGGCTGCGGGATGTAGGCGGGCGGGGGAGCGGCCGGTGGGGCTTGGTAGGGCGCCGGCTGCTGCTGCCAGGCCGGATTCGGGGCGGCGGAGGGTGCTTGCGGTGCAGGCTGCTGCCAGGCATTCGCCGCGGCGGGAGGCGCGGGGTACTGCGGCGCGGGCGCGGCGGGACCCGCCGGATATTGGGGCGCGGCGGGCTGCTGCTGCCAGGGGTTGGGCGCGGGCTGCTGGGGCGCGGGCGCCTCGGGGAGCGCGGCGGCGGGCTGCTGCCAGGCCGGGCTCGGGGCGGGGGGAGGCGCCGGATATTGCGGCGCGGCGGGCTGCTGCTGCCAGGGGTTCGGTGCGGCTTGCGGCGCGGGATGTGGGGGCGCGGGCGCCTCGGGATGTCCGGCGGCGGGTTGCTGCCAGGGGTTCTGCGCGGCTGGCGGTGCCGGATATTGCGGCGCGGCGGCCGGTTGCTGCCAGGGATTCGGCGCGGCTTGCGGCGCGGGTTGGTGGGGCGCGGGCGTCTCGGGGTGCCCGGCGGCGGGTTGCTGCCAGGGGTTCGGTGCGGCCGGCGGTGCCGGATATTGCGGTGCGGGCGGCGCCGGCGGATAAGGCTGCTGGTTCCCTGGCGGCGCCTGGTACCCCGGCTGCTGGTTCCCGGCCTGGTACTGGTTCACCGGGTGCGCGGGATACGGCGGCGCGTCGTTGGGCGGCTGCCACTGCGGTGCGGGCTGGCCGTACTGCGGCTCGGGTTGGTTCATGCGTCCCCCCATGGCTACGGATACCGGTGGCCGGCTCGTGCCCGCGCGAGTGTCGGCCTGCTGTCGGTGTTGTGTGCCAAGGGTAGAGCGCGTCGCGGGGGACCGGTCACTCGCTCTGACCGAATGCCCTGATCTCCTCGATTTGCTCCCGCGTCAGCTGCGTCGGGGTCTCGCCTCGTGCCAGCTTCGCGGCGTGCACCCGGCGCCGGATGCCGTTGAGGATCTCGGGGTTGGCCAGCGCCGTGGTGTCGCCGACGTCTGTGAAGTTGGAGATCGCCGCCAGGACGCAGCGTGCGATCTTGCCTGAGCGATTCATCGGCAGGGCAGAAACGATCCACACGTTCTTCGGCATGGCGACGCGGTAGATCTCGCGCTCGATCGCGCGGTCATCGCTCCCGGGACTCAGCACCACGTACACCTCGGCCGAACGCCCGCGCGTTTCGTCGTGCACCGGCACCGCCGCAGCCTCCGCGACCCCCGCCACTGCCAGCGCCGCCGACTCCAGCTCCTCGGGGGAGGCTGCCCCTGTCGCAGTGTCCTTCTTCGTCCACGCGCGCACGCGTACCCGCGCACGCGGTGCGGGACGGACCGCCCCCGCGGCCCGTCCCGGTGTCCGCAATCCGCGCCCGGCGGCCCGACCGCTCATCGCGGCCAGGTCGGCAGCACCGTCTTGCCGTGCGTGGCGTTCACCACCGCGGCGGACGACGCGTACCAGGCGACCGCCGCCGTGACGATGCCGAACCACCCGCCGACCTTGGTCATCGAGTCCGGTGCCGGGTCGTTCATGAACGCGCCGATCGCCAGGAACAGGAAGGTCAGGGTCAGCAGCACGAACACGCCCAGCACCGCGAGGTTCGTCTTCAGCGCCGCGAGGGTCATGTACGCGGTGAAGATGCACCACGCCAGCAGGTACAGCCCGATCGCCTGGTGGATGTCGCCGGCGTTGGCGGGCGTCAGCTTGACCAGCGCCCAGTAACTGAGCCAGAACGCGCCGAAGGAGGCGAACGCGGTCGCACCGAAGGTGTTGCCGCGCTTGAACTCCCACATACCGGCCAGGAGCTGTGCGGTACCGCCGTAGAACAGCGCCAGCGCCAGGACGACGTTGACCGCCCCGCTCTCCTTGATGATGTTCGCGTTCACGAAACTGAGCACGAACGTGGTCATGGCGAAGCCGGCGAGTCCGAGAGGGGCCGGATCGGCGACGCTGAAACCGGAGGACGCCGTTGGTGCCGGGGTCGGTGGTGTCGGTGGCACCGTCCGGCCAGTGGAGGTCGTCTCGCTCATTTCGCGACTCCTTCCCGCGGAGGAAAGGGCAGACATTTCCGCTCAGACCAGGATAGAACGGTTGCCAACGAAAGAGTAGAGCGAAGCGCGGCGGCAGGGGCTGGAGAGGCTGGTCTGGCACTGAGCCGACCCGTGGGTGACGGCTACGCGCTGACGCGCTGCTCGACGATCCACGCCCGAGTGGCCGAGCGGTCCAGGAAACGTGCCTCGTCCTCGGCGACGCCGGAGCCTTCGGCGAGGACGAGCGCGAGCCAGGTCCGTAGTAGTCCGGCGTCGGAGCTTGGCGAATGGTTAGACCCTGTCACTCTTCCTATTGACTCTCACGGTCATAGCGTTATAGCTTCTAACTACAGCGACATCAGCTAACTGACGTGCTGAAGCAGCCGCCGATCAAGGAGTCACGCCATGACCGCCGCCGACACCACTTCCAACGCCACTTCCAGCGCCACTGCCGACAACGCCCGCACCCGCCGCCGTCCCACCCGCCTGCGCACCGCACTGCTCGCCCTCCCGCTGGCCGCCACCGCACTGCTCGGCGGCCTGGCGGCGCCCGCCCAAGCCGCCACAGCTCAAGCCGCCACAGCCCAGACGGCCACCGCGCAGCGCCCGCTGACCTGCCAGGGCCAGGGCATCGACCCGAGCGCGCAGCTGCACTACCAGACCCAGATCTTCATCAAGGCGCCGCTGAGCACCGTCTGGCGCGTGCACACCGACGTCGCGGCGTGGCCGCAGTGGCAGCGCGCGGTGAGCGGCATGAAGCCCCTGACACCGGGCCCGCTGCACCCGGGATCGCAGTTCCGCTGGACCACGCCGGCCCCGGCCACCGCCTCCACGCCGGCCACCACCCTGGTCGTCACTTCCACGGTGCAGAACGTCCGGCCGGGCCAGTGCATCCGCTGGATGGGCCCGGCGATCGGCGACGGACTGCGCATCGACCGCGGCACGCATGTCTGGAACTTCATCAAGGTCCCCGGCGGCGTGATCGTCCGCACCGAGGAGAGCTGGACCGGCGCACAGATCGAGGCCGACCCGGCCACCGCGATCCGCTACCTGGCGCCGGGCCTGGACGAGTGGCTGGCCGACCTCAAGGCGCGCGCCGAGGCCCAGAGCTGCGAGCACTGAACGCCGGACGCCACGGAAACCGGGTCGGCCCGCGTCGCACAGACGCGGGCCGACTCAGGATTCTTCAGCGCGTGCCTACAGCAACTCGGGCTGCTCCCACGCATCGCCCAGCACATGCTCGGCCAGGAACGCCCGCACCGCCTCGTACCAGAGCTTTGATTCCTGCGGCCGCATGATCCAGTGGTTCTCGTCGGGGAAATACAGCAGCTTCGCCTCCTTGCCCCGCCGCTGCAGGTCCTGCCACTGCCACAGCGCGTTCGCCACCGGCACGCGGTAGTCGTTGTTGCCGTGGGTGATCAGTATCGGAGTGCTGACATTGTCCGCGTACAGATGCGGCGACCAGCGCAGGCTGTGCTCCGGCCGCAGCATGACGTCGCCGTACGCCTGCCGGAAGATCCACGGGACGTCGGAAACCGTGCGCAGCTGCGCGTTCCAGACGCCGGCGTGCGAGATCAGGGCTTTGAAACGGTCGGTCTGTGTCGCGATCCAGTTGGTCAGATAACCGCCGAACGAGGCGCCCATGGCCGCCGTGCGCGTGCCGTCGATGTCCGGCCGCTCCAGGACCGCGTCGGTGGCGGCCATGATGTCGTGGAACGGGTTTCCGCTGCCCTCGCCCTTGCCGCGGTTGATGAAGGCCTGGCCGTAGCCGGTGGACAGCGAGTAGTCCGGCAGCAGGACGGCGTAGCCGCGCTGCACCATCACCCACGGGTTGGCCCGCCAGCTCCACGAGTTGCTGCTCATCAGCGGGCCGCCGTGGATCCACACGATCAGCGGCGACGGGCCGTCGGCGTGATCCGGCAGGACCAGGCGGGAGTGGATGACGGTGCCGTCCTCGGCGGTCGCCGTCACCTCTTCGACCCGACCCGGCAGCTGCACGGTGTCCCCGGGTGCCGACAGCGGGAACGGTTCCTGGTCCACGGCGGACGTGTCCAGGCGGACCGGACGCGGGGTGGCGTCGGTGGCGCTGCGCATCGCGAACAGGGTGCGGCCGTCGGGGGTGACGCGCAGGCTGCTGTACGCGGCGCGGTCGCCGGTGAGCCGGGTGACCTCGCCGGTCGCCACGTCCACCTTGAACACCGGCGAGCGGCCCAGCTGGTCGGCGGTGAAGTAGAGGGCTGATGAGTCCGGCGCCCACAGCAGGCCCTGCGGCCACAGGTCCAGGTCCTCGGCGAGCGGCTCGCCGGTGCCGACGGTGCTCTCGGCGCCCTCGACGCCTGCGCTGCTCTCGGCGCCTTCGGTCAGCGACTGAAGGTAGATGGTGGGCTTGCCGGTCGCCTCGAAGGTGTCGGCCGGGGTGCGCAGGTACGCGACGATCGTGTCGTCGGGGGAGATGGCCGGGTTGCTGTGTTCGTGCCCTGCGTTGCCGGCGAACAGTGTCGTCGTCGAGGTGGCGACGTCGAGCAGCCGGAGTTCGGCGACGTGCTCGCTGGCCGGGAGCGTCGTCACGATGCCGTAGACGATCTTCGATCCGTCGGTGGTCACCGCGAACGAGTCCACGACCGGGCCGAGGTCCCCGCTCACGTCGCGGAGCTCCACCCGTCCGTCCGGGCCGGGGGCGTCGGCGACGAACAACCGGGTGCCGGCCGGGCCCAGTTGCGAATCCCACTCCCGGATCCGCGCCGAGGTGTGCAGGATCGCGGTGACGTTCGCGTCCTTGCGGGCCTTACGGCGGGCCGCGTCGTCGGCGAGGTCCTTCGCCTCCGGCATGACCCGCGCCGTGAGCACGATGCGGCCGGTCTCCCGCGCGATCGCGACGCCGCCGATCCCGGCCGGCGGTGCGGCCAGCAGCCGGGCCTCGCCGCCGCGCGCCGGCAGCAGCCACAGGCCTTGGCCCTCGCCGGAGTCGTCGCCGTCCTTCGCGTCCGGGTCGGCGCGCTTGGCGGCGAACAGGAGCGAGCCGTCGGGGAGGAAGGCCGGGGACGACTCGCCGGCCGCCGAGCGCGTGAGGCGGAACGGGGCGCCGCCGTCGCGGTCGACCTCCCAGATCGAGGAGACGTACTTCTTGCCGTCCGGGGACAGGTTCTGCACACCGACCACGAGCCGGCTGCCGTCCGGGGCCAGCGCCAGGCCGCTGACCCGGGGGATCTCGATGAACTTCGCGAGGTTTTCGAAGGGGTTCTCGTCGTCGGCCCTCTGCGTGGCTTCGGGTTCCGTGGTGTGCTCAGTCATTCCCGTCACAGTAGTTCTGTAAGGGGGTGTGGGCACCGGCATTGTTACTCTGCGGCGCATGAGGCCTACCGCACTGTTGCGAGCGAGTGAAGACGGCGACACCGAGCTGGTGCGCAAACTGCTGCAGGAACACGCGGACATCGATGTCGGTATGCGGCATCGCGGATCCGGGAGGACGCCGCTCCTCGAAGCGATCGTCGGCGGGCATCCCGACACGGCCGCGGTGCTGGTCGCCGCGCACGCCGACGTCGAAGCACGGGACACAGCCGTGGGATACACGGCGTTGGCCTGGGCCGCGTACAACGACCTCGGGTCGGTGGTGCGTCTGCTGGTCGAGCACGGTGCCGAGCTGAACAGCCGGAGCGGCGCCTACGAAGAGACGCCGCTCATGGTCGCTGCTCGGCAGGGGCATGCGGAGACCGTCCGGGTGCTGCTGGAGCTCGGCGCGCAGGCCGATCTCGTGGACAGCCTTGGGATGACCGCGCTCTCGACGCGTCGCCTGGGAAACAGCGGCGAGATCGAGTCAGAGGAAGTTCGTGCTCTGTTGATCGAAGCTGGTGCCGCGGTCGCCGCTGCGATTCCGGAGCCTCTGGTGTTGCCGTGGCCGTCCGTCGTTCCGGGCGAACCCGGGTATGCCGATCCTGTCGCGGTGGTCCGGGGTTTCATCGTCGAGCTGGGGCAATGGGAGCGGGAGGCGCTCGCCGAGGACACCGCGGAGACCGGCGCCGTCCCTCGTGCCCTGGCTCAGCTGTTCCAGGAGCGCGACGAGCTCGCGGCGGTCTACCTCACCGAACGTGTTCGGACGTACCGGTCCCACTCGATCGGTACGCCGCTCTCCTTCGACGAGCGCGAGACCCTGCACGGGGTCGAGTATCCGAAGCCTGCGAAATGTGAACTGCTTGTTCGCGATCCCGTCGATCATCCCCTGCGCTCCGAGCGGATCTACACCGCTGTCAAGAAGCGCGGCGAATGGCGGCTCGACTCGATGAAGAGCCGTCCGCTGGGAACCGCCACGTGGGGGCGGCGACTGCTCTGAGGCGGCTGAGGCGGGCGCGGCGTGGCGGCGCGATCGCCGGGCGATCGCACGGTGAACTGCTTGTTTCCAGGTCTGTACACCGGTATTACCGATTGGTAACTTACTCCGAGTCAGGTCTGTGACCCACTTCACCCGCCAAGGAGTGCCATGCGCAGAAGACCAGTCCGACGTTTCGCCGCCACCACCGCCGTGGTGGCCCTCGCGGCGGCCGGGATCGGTACGGCCACGGCCACGACGTCCTCGGCCGCCGCGTCCGACTCGTTCTACAGCTACAGCGGTTCGGCGCCGTTGGCGTCGTACGCTCCGGGCACCGTCCTGGACACGCGGACGTTGCAGTACCACGTCGTCGGCATCCCGACGCCGGTCACCGCGATCCAGATCCTGTTCCGCACCACCGACGCGCAGGGCCGGCCGAGCGCCGGCGTGACGTCGGTGATCCGGAGCATCACCGGGGACAGCGGCAAAGCCGTGTCGTACCAGTCGTTCTACGACTCGCTGAACCCGGCGGACAGCCCGTCGCGGGCCATCGCCGGCGATCTGACGCTCGGCGGCGTCATCCCCAACGCCGAGGCGCTGTTCGTCGCGCCGCTGGTGCTCCAGGGCTACAACGTCGTCATCCCCGACACCGAGGGCCAGACCGCCGACTTCGCGGCCGGGCCGGAGTACGGCACCACGACGCTGGACTCGATCCGCGCGGCCACGAGCAGCGCGGCCGGGACCGGGATGAACGCGAGCACGAAGTTCGGGCTGGAGGGGTACTCCGGCGGCGCGATCGCGACCGGCTGGGCCGCGGCGCTCGCCCCGTCGTACGCGCCCGAGGTCGACCAGAACCTGGTCGGCTTCGCGGAGGGCGGCCTGCTGGTCGACCCGGCGCACAACCTGAAGTACGTCGCGGGCTCGCTGGTGTGGTCCGGCGTCATCCCGATGGCGATCATCGGCGTCGCGCGCTCGTACGGGATCGACTTCAGCAAGTACCTGACGCCGTACGGGATGCAGGTCTACAACCAGCTGCTTCAGGGCTCGATCGTGAACGCCCTGGGGCGCTACCCGGGGCTGACGTGGCAGCAGATGGCCAAGCCGCAGTACGCGAACCCGGACTCGGTGCCCGAGTTCGTCACCGCGGTGAACAAGATCAACCTCGGCTCCGCGGGCACCCCGACCATCCCGGGCTACATCGCGCAGGGCGACGGTGGCGTGCTGGAGGGCACGTTCTCGAACCCGCGGGGCATCGGCACCGGCGACGGCGTGATGGTCGCCGGCGACGTGCGGGCGCTGGCGCGCCAGTACTGCGCGACCGGTGACGGCTCGATCAAGTACGACCAGTTCGACCTGCTGAGCCACACCGGCACGGCCGTGCCGTGGGCGCCGCTGGCGCTGGGGTGGCTGGACGACCGCTTCGCGGGCCGGACGGCGCCTTCGGACTGCGGGTGGATCGGCGCGGGGAACTCTTTGACGCCGGAGCAGACGGTCCCGGCTTCTTGAGCGGTGGCGTTTTGCCGGTGAGGCTGCATCCCGCGGGCTGGTGAGTTCGCGGGATGCGGCCGCTCAAGCGGCGCAAGCCCCTCAGGAACCGCCCTGATTCAGCCCGGCCAGGTACTGGTTGTAAGCCGTCAGCTCGGCGTCGTTGTCCCGATCCGCGGCCCGGTCCTGCCGCACGGCTGCCCGCGTGTCGGCCCGCCGCCACTGCATGAACAGCACCAGCAGCACCAGCACGCTCGGGATCTCCGAGAACGCCCACGCGATCGCGCCCGCCGCGTGTTCGTCGGACAGCGGCGTGCCCGACCACGTGGCCGGGTGGTGCGTGAACACCGTCGTGGTCAGCGAACTCTCCATCATCACCGCGATGCCGAAGAACGCGTGGAACGGCATGCCGCCGAACAACTCCAGGATGCCCAGCACCGGGTTCGGCCGGCGCGGGCCGGGGTCGACGCCGAGGATCGGGTAGAAGAACAGCAGCCCGACGCCGAGGAAGTGGACCAGCATCAGGTCGTGGGTCCACCAGGTGCTCATCAGCGTCGTGAACAGCGACGTGAAGTAGAGGCCGTAGAGGCTCCCGACGAACAGCGGCAGCGTGAACCACGGTGCCGTGAGCACCTTCGCCGCGCGCGAGTGCAGGACGTGCACCAGCACCTCGCGTGCGCCGAGGCGGCCGTGGGGGGCGGCGGGAAGGGTGCGCAGGGCGAGGGTGATCGGGGCTCCGAGCAGGAGCAGGACCGGGCTCACCATCGACAGCACCATGTGCTGGACCATGTGGATGCTCATCAGCTGCATGCCGTAGCCGCCGATGCCGGTCGCGGTCACCTCGATGATGGTGGCGATGCCGAGCAGGAACGCCACGGTGCGTCCCGGCTGCCAGTGGTTGCCGCGCCGATGCATGCGCCATACCCCGAGCACGTACAGCAGCCCCGCCAGCAGGCACGCGGCGGGCAGCACCGGGATCGGCTGCGGGTGCCATGCCAGCAGCCTGCTCAGCGTGACCGGAGCCTCGGGCATCCAGCCGGGGCCGCTCATCCCGTCGCCCATGGGCGTGCTCCTTGTGCTCCTCGTGACTGGCCGGTGACCGGGGAGTGGCGGCGGTTCGGTCGTCGGCGGCCCGGTTCGGCCCCATGGTCCCATACCCCGGATCGATCTCTGCGGGCGGTGTTGTCCAGGGC
The DNA here is from genome assembly GCF_041262085.1 of Catenulispora sp. GAS73. Classification (NCBI taxonomy): domain Bacteria; kingdom Bacillati; phylum Actinomycetota; class Actinomycetes; order Catenulisporales; family Catenulisporaceae; genus Catenulispora; species Catenulispora sp. GAS73. The sequence continues at coordinate 60,476 of NZ_JBGCCM010000002.1, read as the reverse complement.
TGCGGCGGTTGTCACAGAAGCACGCCATAAAAGGGCACTGTTCCGGTCGTCCGCCGGTTCGGCCGGCACCCGGCGGGGCACTGGAGACGGTGTGGGGATCCGGTGCGATGATGTGTGCGCCATGGAGCTCCGGAGTCTCGCCCCGAACGCGCGGGCCGTCGTTTTCGCGACGGTCTGCACCTTTTTGGCGGTGGCGGCGCACCGGTTGATGTCCGCGACGGACATCCCGTTCGCCGCCGAGGCCTTCGGCGCGGTGGCGGTGTTCTGCTTCGCACGGATCGCCGCGGCGCTCGGGGAGCGCGGGCTGGCCTCGATCGGGCTGCTGGTCGGCGGCTCGCAGATCGGGCTGCACCTGCTGTTCCAGGCGGTGCAGGACTCGGCCGGCCACGCGGCGTCGTCAGCGGTGTCGACGTCGGTGACGTCGGTGACGGCGTCGGGATCGATGCCTGGTATGAGTGATATGCCGGGAATGGCCGACGCGGTGTCCGGCGTATCGGCACACGGCACGATGGCCGGGATGAGCACCGGCATGACCTCCGGTATGACGATCGCCCACATCCTCGCCGCCGCGGTGACGGCTTGGTGGCTCCGCCGAGGCGAGGCCGCGCTGTTCGCGGTCGTCGAGCGGGCGCGCGTTGTCGTGGGCGCGTCGTGGCGGTGGGTGGCGTGGTGCCTGCTCGGGACGCGGCCGGTTTGTTCGGCGCCGCGAGCGATACGCGCTGTCGGCCCCGATGTCCGACGTCCGGCCGTGGTGCGGGCGTTGCAGTTCGCGGTGATCAGGAGAGGTCCGCCGGCGGCGGTCTGTCAGTAGCCCTCACTCGCACGAGCGGGTGATATCGGCGTGCCACGACGGCCCGCCGACGTTCTGACCTTCCTTTCCCGTCATCATCTGGAGACTTCACCATGTCCAAGCTCCTTCGCGGGGCGGCGCTGGCCGGCGCCGTCCTCACCATGCTGGCGATCGCCGGCCCGGCCTCCGCGCACGTCACCATCGGACCCGACACCTCCCCCAAGGGCGGCAGCGACGTCGAGCTGACCTTCCGCGTCCCCAACGAGGAGGCGCAGGCGAACACCACGCAGGTCGAGGTCGACTTCCCGACCGACAAGCCGATCACCGGCGTGCTGCCCGAGCCGACGCCGGGCTGGACCGTCAAGGTCGACAATCTCACCCTGACCACCCCGATCAAGACCGACGACGGCACCGTTACCCAGGTCGTGCAGCGGATCACGTGGAGCGGCGGGCAGCTCGCCCCCGGGCAGTACCAGGGCTTCCGGGTGATGCTCGGCAGCCTGCCGGACAACGCGGACAGCCTGACGTTCAAGGCCCTGCAGACCTACTCCAACGGCGACGTCGTCCGCTGGATCGACGTCCGGCAGCCCGGCCAGCCCGAGCCCGACCACCCGGCACCGGTGCTGACCCTGACCGCGGCCGCGCCCGACGGGGGCTCGTCGGCGCCGTCCTCGCCGGGTTCGCAGCCGACCGCGAGCGCCACGGTGTCCGCGCCGTCGTCCTCGACCGGCACGACCACGACCACCGCCGCGGCCAAGACCAGCGACTCCACGGCCCGCGGCCTCGGAATCGCCGGCATCGTGGTCGGTGTGCTGGGCCTGGGGGCGGGCGCGTTCGGGATCAGCGCGGCTCGGCGTAAGGGAGCCGGGACGACCGAATGATGCGTCGTCTCGCGTATGTGGCCGCGTTGGTCCTCACGGTGCTCGTCGCCGTGGCGCCCAACGCGTCCGCGCACGCCACCGTGGTCTCGACGTCCCCGGGCGACGGACAAGTAGTCGCCACCGCGCCGGGTGCGGTCTCCGTGCGCTTCGACGAGCCGGTCCAGATGCAGTTCGGGGCGCTGCGGGTGTTCTCGCCGTCCGGGGCCCGCGTGGACGAGGGCGGCCCGACGCATCCGGCGGGGCACTCGGACACCGTCGAGGTGGCGCTGACCCCGAACCTGGCCCGGGGCACCTACACCGTGGCCTGGCACGTGATCTCGGCGGACTCGCATCCGGTGTCGGGCGCGTTCACGTTCAGCGTCGGGGCCTCGTCGGCGACCTCGGTGTCCCAGGACACGCTGAACGCGGCCGGGAGCAAGGTGGTCGGCGTCCTGTACGGGATCGCGCGAGGCGTCGCTTTCGGCGGCTTCGCGCTGGTGGTGGGGGCGACCGGGTTCCTGCTCTGCTGCTGGCCGGCGGGAGCCGGGTCGCGGCGGGTCCGGACTCTGATCGGCGCGGGCTGGGCGGCGCTGGTGGTCGCCACCCTCGCCGTGCTCGGGTTGCAGGGTCCTTACGACGGCGGCTTCGGGCTGGGCCGGGTCTTCGACACGGCCGTGCTGCGGACCACCGTCGGGACCCGGCTCGGCACGGCGCTGGCGGTCCGGCTGGTCTTGCTCGGCGTGGTCGGGACCGGCCTGGCGATGCTGCTGCCCAGGGTGGAGCAGGCGTCGGTCAGGGTGCGGATCGCGGCCACCGCCGTCGGCGCGGCGTTGGCGGCCGGGCTCGCCGCGACGTGGGCCGCCGCCGACCACGCCGGCGTCGGCTCGCAGGTCGCGCTGGCGCTGCCGCTCGACATCCTGCACGTGACGGCGATGGGGGTCTGGCTCGGCGGATTGGTCGTGGTCGTCACGGCGCTGCTGCGTCCGGGCGGTTCGGGCGGTTCGGGAAGCTCGGGAAGTTCGGGCGGTTCGGGCGGTCCCGAGGTCGCGGTGATGGCCGGTGCCGTGCGGCGGTTCTCGGCCATCGCGCTGGGCTGCATCGGGATGCTGGTCGCCAGCGGCACGTACCAGGCCTGGCGCCAGGTCGGGACGTTGGGAGCGCTGACCGGCACGGTCTACGGCAGGCTGCTGCTGCTCAAGCTGCTCGGTGTCGGGCTGCTGATCGCCCTGGGCTACCTGGCCCGGGTGTGGATCGCGCATTACCTGGCCGGCGCGGCGCGTCCCGACGAGGTGGCCATCCGCCAGCTGCGTCGCTCGACCGGTCTGGAGGTCGTGCTCGCCGCCGGGGTGCTGGGCATCACGGCGATGCTGGTGAACGCTCCGCCGGCGCGCACCGCGTTCGAGGCGCCGGTCTCGACGACGGTCGCCTTCGACACCGGCGGCTCCAACGGCAAGGGCGGCGTGCAGATCTTCGTCTCACCGGCGAAGGCGGGCAGCGATCTCGTGCACATCGAGGTCGTCAATCCGGCCGGGGAGCCGGAGATCGTGCCGGAGCTGACGGCGACCATGTCGTTGCCCGCGCGGCAGGTCGGGCCGCTGCCATTGGGCCTGAGCGGCGTTGGGACGTCGCACTACTACGGGAACGTGACGATTCCGCTGGCGGGGAAGTGGCAGCTGGCGGTGACGGTGCGGACCAGCGACATCGACGAGACGACAGTCACGGTTCCGATCACGATCCGCTGAGACCGCTGAGATCGCGGCGGCGACGGTCCGGTGTCAGCTTCCTGCGATGCCGACCATCGCCGCCATCGCCACCGTCATCAGCAGCGCTCCGAGATGCGGGACGGTGACTAGCATCTGCGGGGCCCTGGAGGCGGCGCCGTGCCGGTGGCGCGCGTCGATCAGCCGTCGGCCGTGTACGAGCGCGCACGCCGCGAGCACCGCCGCGACCCCGAGCGGTACCCAGGTCGGCGGATGCGTGGGGTCGGCGAGCATGTAGGCCATCGCGCCCAAGCCGGCGGCGATCGCCGCGTTCTGGCAGCGGTGCTGCGCGGCGCTTCGCCGGAGCGTGGTGCGGCCGAGGTAGGCGACGGCCAGGACGGCGTAGCCCGCGGCGGCGGCGTGCAACGTCCCGACGGAGACCCCTGGGAACACCATAAGCGTCATGCCGACACCCATCACCGCGTGCCCGGCATCCGTCGGCCGGTCGGTGTCGGGCAGCCGCGTCGGCGACAGCAGCCGCAGCACATGCACGACCGTCGCGCTCCAGAACAAGGCGATCTCGGCCAGCGCCAGCAACGTCGACCCGCCGTTGGTGCCCGAGCCCATGTCCATACCCGGCATCCCCCACCGCCCCCTTCCACGCGCCGCAGACCCGAGACTTCGCCACCCAGAGCCTTCCCGAGAGGGCCGGGGATAGTCCATGGCGAATGCGGCGAAATCGGCGAATGCCTCGCGATCGGCGGGCAAACCGGCGGCATTGCCGGGCATGGCAGGGCCCGGACCGTCCGAGTAGACGATCCGGGCCCACTTTTTGCCGATCTGCGTACTCGGCGGTGCTCAGCCCTTGCCGTCGTGCCGCGCGGCGGCCTTGGCGGCGAGTCCGGCGAACCAGTCGTTGTCCGCCTGGGAGAAGGCGGGCCTGTTCGGATCCATGGCCGACAGGTCGACCCGCAGGATGTCGTCTCCGAAACGGATGTAGATCGTCTGTCGGCCTTGGCCGTACCAGTTCTCGATGAACGCGTCATCGCCGGTCCCGGTCGGTAGCAGCGATAGCGTGTCGCGGCTGTAGGCGTTACCGGCGGTGTCGCAGCCATTGGTCACGTGCTGCCGCAGGTCGGCCATCCAGCTCGGGCCCGACCCCGGTTTCATGACATTCACCCCGGCGGTCACGTCGACCGGGATGCCGCTGGGCGTCTTTCCGGCGTAGCTGTAGATGGGCTGCGGGGTGGTCACGGGGTTCTGCTCGTTGGTGCAGCCGTTGTCCACTACCAGATCGGTCGTCGTGCCATGGAATCCCGCCGGGTCGGCCCTCCACCCGGAGCCGAAGTCGGACGCCTGGAGCATGGTCGTCGGCGTGGTGGTCACCGACGGCTGCGCCAGGGGCGGCGTCAGGCTGGAGTCGGACAGCGCGGCGATCAGCTTGTCGGCGGTGACCGGGTTCCCGGAAAGGACGCGCTGGGGATCGGGCTGGGGCGGCGCCGTCGATACTCCCGGGGTCGGCACCTCCATGACGTCGGCGTAGTTGTGCCACTCCACCACCACTTCGCCGCCGGTGCCGGGGAACCTGCGGGCGACGTCGGTGACGACGAAGCGGCCGTAGGACTTGGTCGAACTGAGCAGAGTGGAACCGTCGGGCAGAGTCGATTTCGTGCACGGGCCCCACTGGGCCGCGTCCATCCAGCCGTCGCCCGAGGTCTTGACGGGGTGCAGCAGGTCCGTGTTGATGTCGCCGTCCGTGACGCAGCTCGCCTGGCCGCCCGCTGGTCTTTCGTTGGTGGAGTCCACGTACGACACGAGCAGCGTGCCGTACGGGGCCGTCGCCTTGGCGGGCTGCAGTGCCGACGCCGGCAACCCGCTCTCCGTCCACAGGACGGTGCCGTTAAGTCCGGCCATGTCCTGCGCCATCGGGTCGGTGTCCGGTACCAGCCGGACGCGGCCGGCGATCGGGGCCGTCTTGGCGAGGTGTTCGAGGCTGGGATCCAGCGTGCTCAGCAGCCGCATGGTGTCGCGCGCCGTCGTGGTCGAGACGGCGATGTAGTAGTTCTTGAAGAAGCCGCCGGCGGAGCCCTTGCCGTCCTTGGTGGAGAAGCCGTCGAAGCTCGCGTAGTCGAGGACCTTGGAAGGGTCCGCGACCGCCGCCGCGGTCTTCGTCGGAGACGCGACGCTCTGGCCGGGAGTCGGCTCGGGCGCCTTGCGGTCCGCGCCGCCGGCCACGCCGATCCCTACGGCGGCCACCGCCGCGGCGGTGGCGAGCACGCTCCCGGACGCCGCCAGAGCCCTGACGCGGTTCCGGCGCTGTCCGGTGCGCATCATCTCGGTGTGGTCGGCGAACCAGACCGGCTCCTCGCCCTGCCGCGAACGCTCGAACAGCTCGCGGGCCCAATCCTGGTCGGTGTTCATGAGCACCCCTTGATAGCTGTGACGTCGTCGAAGACCGGGGCGTCGGAGGCTTTGCGATCACCGACCACCGTGCGCAGCGCCGCCAGCCCGCGCGCGGTCTGGCTCTTCACCGTGCCGGTCGAGCAGCCGAGCACCCGGGCCGTCTCCTCGACGTCCAGGTCTTCCCAGTAGCGCAGGACCAGCACGGCCCGCTGGCCCGGCGAGATCCGCCGCAGCGCGCCGACCAGCAGGTCGCGGTCGTCCGACGGGACGGCGGAGGCGTCCGGGACGTCCGGCGGGGCGGAGGTCGGCCACTCCCGGCGGAACCAGCCGCGCCGCTTCTCGTCGATGCAGGCGTGCAGCAGGGTCTTGCGAAGGTAGGCGTCCAGGTTGTCGCCGCGGTTGACCTTGCTCCACGCGCAGTAGAGCTTGACGAACGTCGTCTGGACCAGGTCCTCGGCCTGATGCCAGTCGCCGCACATGAGGTACGCCGTTCGTCTCAGCGCGTGCGAGCGCCCGGCCACCAGCTCGCCGAACTCCTTCTCGTCGGGTCCGCGCATCCGTTCCGCCCCTCATCCCGTTGGTGTCCTGCGGGTCGTGCCGTGGTCGTGGCGTGGTCGTGCTGTGTTCTGACCACCCACTCCACGGATTCCGGGGGCTGTCCGGTTGTCGCCGGGGCCGAAAATCTTCTATCGGCGGCGCAGATACTCGTCGATCACCGCTTGGACCGCTTCGCGGGCCCGGTCGTAGGTGACGCCGCGGTCCGCGAGCAGCTGCGCTGCCGGGTCGTCGGGCGTGTGGGCGAGGGCCAGCAGCAGGTGTTCGGTGCCGATGTAGTTGTGGTTCAGCTTCAGGGCCTGGACGAGCGCGGTCTCCAGAAGCCGGCGTGCCGGGGTGCCGAGGGGCGTCGAGACCAGGCGCGGCGGTGCGGGCGTCTGTGTTCCTTGCAGCACGGTTCCTTGCAGGGCATGGCGAATCCCGGCTGTGTCGACCTCCAGGCGCTCCAGCGCCTGGACGGCCAGGGTGTCTTCGTCGTCGAGCATCGCGAGCAGCACGTGTCCGGGTTCGACGACGCCGCTGCCGAGCCGGGTGGCGTGCTGTTCGGCGCGGACGAGGGTGGCCCGGGTGCGGTCGGTGAGGCGGTCCAGGGCGCCGGTCGCGATCAGGTCGCCGACGGTCAGCTGGAACCGTGCCGGCGCGTAGCGCTGCTGCGCCGCCTGCCGGCTGATGCCCAGGTGGCCGCCGATGTCGGCCCAGGAGTTGCCGCGGGCGCGGGCCTGCTCGACGTAGTAGCCGACCAGGCGGGCGCCGAGGGCGGTGAGCTCGTCGGCGATCTCCTCGGCGGCGGCGAGGCGGTGCAGGTCGCCGGGGTCGCTGTCGGCAGCGGTACGGGCGTCCAGCTCGGCGATCAGGGAGGAGAGGTCGGGCAGCTCGGGCACCCGACCTATTCTGGCAGTCAACCATCTCCTTGACGAGTAGGCGAGTGTCAACTAAAACATTGACGCATGAACGTGACGCATTTGGCCGAAGCCCTCGACGCCCTCGTCCCGGAGATCCTCACCCTGTGCAAGGCCCCTGGCATGTCCATCGCCCTCGGGGTGGAGGGTGAGGTCGTCTGGGCCAAGGGCTACGGCTACGCCGACCTGGCCACCGGCCATCCGATGACGCCCACGACCGTCGGCCCCACCGGGTCCGACGCGAAGCCCTACACCGCGACCGCGGTCCTGCAACTGGTCGACCGAGGCCTGATCGGGCTCGACGATCCGATCAACGACCACCTCGGCGACCTGCACGTCACCAACCCTCACGGCGAGCGCGAGATAACCCTGCGGGATCTGCTGACCCATCGCAGCGGGCTCGGTTCGGATCTCGGCTTCTGCGACCTGGAGCCGCCGACGGCGTTGGGGGACCTGCTCAAGAAGATCCTCGCCGAGGGCCGGACCGACGCCTACCAGGGCAGTCTTCTGCCGCTGTGGGCGACGCCGGTCGGGACGCACTACCAGTACAGCAATGTCGGCATCGGGTTGGTCGGGTACCTGGTCGAACGGCTGAACCCGGACGGCGTCTCGTTCTCCGAGTGGGTGCGACGCCGTCTGTTCACGCCGCTGGCCATGACCTCGACCTGCTTCCCGCCGGCCCAGCACCCCGACCACGTCCCCGCCGACCTGCTCGCCCGGCGCTCGACCGGGTACGCCACGCTCGACGGGTTCCAGTTCCGGCTGCCGCAGATCCACGCCGGCGTCTATCCGGCGGGGACGGCGTTGACCACGCCGTCCGACCATGCGCGGTTCCTGTTGGCGATGGCCGGCGGGGGACGGCTCGGGGACGTCAGGATCCTGAGGCCGGAGACCGCGACGGCGATGGTGAGCCCGCAGGCCGGTCGCGGTCCTGATCCCGACAGCGCGGTCGGGTTCGTGTGGAACGTCTTCCAGCACGGCAGCCCCGGCTACCACGTCGGCCACGGCGGCGAGTACATGTGGGGCTGGAACCAGGTCTCGCGGTTCTGGCCGGAGCGGCGGATCGCGGTGACGGCTTCGGTCAACCAGTGGGACCTCGGCGATCAGGGGTCGTCGGAGCGTCCGAGCCATCTGGCCGGGCGGCTGATGCTGGGAGTGGTCAGCGCGTGGGTCGAGGGCGGGGATCCCAGGCCGCTGCGCAGCCCGGCCGCCGCGCGGAGCTATGTCGCCGGGCTGCTCGTCGGCGACCGGTTGACGACGCGGATCGGCGTCAGGGTCGCGCCGGGGGATCTCGATGCGCGGGGCGTCGTCGAGGGCATCGTGGAGGGGAGCGTCGTGGCCGAGGGCACGCCGTGGGACCCGGAGGCGTTCAGCGCGGCGGTGCGGGACGTGGCCGCGACCGACGGGACGATTTCCGGGTTGCTGAAGTTGACCCGGCGGCAGATGCCGGGACATCACCTGGACTTGGTCAAGCGGCAACTCGGCGTTCCGTTCCTCGTCAGCTCCGTCCCCGGTAAATAGCCTGATGGACGGGTGATGACGAGGTTCGAAGGTGCGCCCGGTTAGGCTCGGGTGTCACAGACGAACGGAAGCGGGGCCCGATGGACAGTCTTGCCACGAGGATCGGCGATCTCGTCGAAGGCGGTGTCGGGCGGCGGGTGTTTCCCGGCGCGGTGTGGGCCGTCGGCGGCCCGGACGGGGTGCTGGCGCGGGGTGCGACCGGGCTGCTGGACCCGGCGGACGCGGCGCGGCCGATGCGTGCGGACACGTTGTTCGACCTGGCGAGCCTGACGAAGGTCATCGCGGTCTGGGCAGCGGTCGGGACGCTGTGGGAGAACGAGCAGATCGACCTCGACGACCCGCTGGCCAAGCACCTCCCGGACGCGGCCGGGTTCCCGCTCGGGGGCGTCACGATCCGCCAGTTCCTGACGCACACGTCCGGCGTCCCGCTCCGCGCGAACCTGCGTGCGTCGTACGGGATGGATCCGGAGGCGGTGCGCCTCGGCGTGCTGCGGGAGGCGCTGCGCCGACCGGCCGGCGAGGCCGTCGAGTACACGGACCGCTCGGCGCTGATCCTGGGGTACCTGGTCGAGCAGCTGGCCGATCGGCGTCTGGACGACGTCGCCCGCGACACGGTGTGGACGCCGCTGGGCATGTCGGCGACGCGCTACGGCCCGGTTCCGGACGAGCTCGTCCAGCAGTGCGCCCCGACGGAGTTCGACGAGGAGACCGGCACGCACGTCCGCGGCTCAGTGCACGACTTCTCGGGACGCCTGCTCGGAATCTGCGGCATCTCCGGGACCTTCTCGCATGCCACGGACCTGGGCCACTTCCTGCGCTACCTGCTCAATCCCGAGGCGGCCGTCGGCCCCGTCGGCTTCGGCCGGCGCTGGATCCGCGAATCGCTGCGCCTGCACACCGCCGCCCTGGACCCGGCGCGCGGGCTGTTCTGGCAGCCCTCGCCTAAGACGGTGACCGGCGAGGAGGACATCTGGCTGCACTACGGCTTCACCGGCACCGGGATGTGGGTGTCGCAGGAGCGCGAGCGCTGGGCGGTGTTGCTGACGAACAAGGTGTACTACAGCCGCGATCGCGGGCCGATCGCGGAGGTGCGGAACGAGTTCCGGCGGCTTGTGTTCAGCGGTAGCTGATCACAAAGCCGTCGCCCCCGGCACCACCAGCCCCGTCTCGTAGGCCGTCACCACCAATTGCGCCCGGTCCCGCGCGCCGAGCTTGGTCAGCAGGCGGCTGACATGCGTCTTCGCGGTCAGCGGCGACAGGTGCAGCGTGGCGGCGATCTCGTCGTTGGACAGGCCGGTGCCGACCAGGGCCAGGACTTCGCGTTCGCGCTGGGTGATCGCGGTCAGGGGGTCGGTGGTCGGTGCCGGGCGGGTGCGGGGGCGGCTGACCACGTCGGCTATCAGGCGGCGGGTGACGCTGGGGGACAGGAGGGCGTCGCCTCGGGCGACGACGCGGATCGCTTGGAGGAGTTCGCCGGGGTCGGTGTCCTTCAGGAGGAAGCCGGAGGCGCCGGCTCGGAGTGCGTCGTAGATGTACTCGTCGGCTTCGAAGGTGGTCAGGATCAGGACCTTGATGCCGGCCAGGTCTTCGTCGGCGCTGATGCGGCGCGTGGCCTCCAGGCCGTCGACGCCGGGCATGCGGATGTCCATCAGCACCACGTCCGCGCGGGTCTCGGCGGCCAGGCGCACGGCCTGCGCGCCGTCCGTGGCCTCGGCCGCGACCTCCATGTCGGCGGCGGAGTCGATCAGCATCCGCAGACCCACGCGGATCAGCGCCTGGTCGTCGGCCAGCAGCACGCGGATCATGCGGTCTCCTTCCCCAGGGGCAGGCGGGCCCGGACCAGGAAGCCGCCGACCGGGCCCGGGTGGGCCTGCAGCGTGCCGCCGGTGGCCAGGGCGCGCTCGCGCATGCCGATCAGGCCGTGGCCGCTTCCGTGGAGGGTGTCGCTGCCGGTGCTTTCGGTCCCGACGCTGGTACCGCGACCGGCACCGGCACCGGCACCGGCACCGACGCCGTCGTCGGTGACGCAGACGTCCAAGTCCTCGTCACCGTAACGGATCCGCACCGTCGCGTTCGCCGGCCCGGCGTGCCGCAGAGTGTTGGTCAGCGACTCCTGCACGATGCGATACGCGGCCAACTCCACGGCGGCCGGCAGCCGGCAGCGCTCGCCGGTGATCTCGACGGTGACCGGGAGCCCCGAAGCGCGCACCGTGTCGAGCAGCGCCGGCAGGCCGTCCAGGTCGGGCGTCGGAGCGGTCGGCGCCGAGGGCTCCGCGTCGTCGGCCTGGCGCAGCACGGCCAGGATCGCCCGCAGCTCGCGCAGGCCGTTCTTGCTCGCGTCGCGGATCGTGCTGAGCGCGGTGGCGACCGGCTCGGGAAGGTCGGGGGAGTCGCGGGAGACGTGGACGGCCACCCCGGCCTGGAGGTTGATGGTCGACATGGTGTGCGCGACCACGTCGTGCAGCTCCCGGGCTATCCGCAGCCGCTCGGCGTCGACGCGGCGCCGAGCCTCGTCCTCCCGGCTGCGCTCGGCGTCCTCGGCACGCTGCCGGATCGCGTCCACATACGCACGCTGATTCGCCACCGCGAGCCCGGCGAAGAACGCGACCGCCACCTCCCCGGGAATGAGGACGAACGATCCCCCGATCGCCCCGAACGGATTGTGGGCCGCGGTGACGACCGCCAGCGTGGTGAAGGTGACGCCGGTCGCGATCAGCGCCGTGCGCACCGCGCGGACGCTGCCGCCCGGCGTCGTCGGCCGCCACGCGATCACCACCACGGTGTAGAGCGCGCACATCGGATTGAGCAGCGCGGCGCCGTTCTCATAGCCGAAGGCCGTGTAAGTCAGGGTGCAGACGAGCGTCGCGGTCAGCGTGGCCAGAGGGTTCCGGTAGCGCCAGAACAAGGCGACGGAAGCGGCGCCGACCAGGAAGTAGGCCGCGACCGGAGCGACGGCCCAGCCCGGGAGACTGTCGCCGCGGGTCGGGTGGGACTCGCCGATCGACCCCAGCACGGTGAGCGTGAGCAGGACGGCCGCGTACAGCAGGTCGGCGAAGAACGGGAACCGCCGTCTCTGCAACGTCACGTAGACGAACATGGCCACGGCCGCAGCATAGGCGCTGGTCGCCGGCGGGACATCGGCTTGCGGTAGGTCGGGGACGTACTGCTGGGGCAGTACGCGCCCGGCAGTACACATCCTGTGGAGGACCCGGGATACGGCGTCGGCAGGCTGCGGATTCGCATCTCCAGCCGGACGTTTGCGGGCCCGCCCGAAGCCAGACTCCGGTAACGGGAACCGATGGCGCCCTGCGCCCGATCCGAGGAGTCATGATGCGCGGCATCACCACGCTCGTCCTGCGTCACAAGCTGGTCGTGGCCCTGTGCTGGCTGGCGATGGCCGTCGCCGGCTTCGCCACCCTGGGCTCGACCGTGAACCGGCTGACGACCGACTTCGCGCTGCCCGGGCAGCCCGGATACGTCGCCGACCAGAAGATCAGTGCTCTGTATCACGACGGCGGCGACACGCTGCCGACCCTGATGACCCTGACGGTGCCACCAGATGTCGGGACAAGCGCTGCATCCCAACAGGCGCACCAGATCTTCGCCGCCGCGGCCGCCGCCGTCCCGAACACCCGGCTCGCGGACGCGCAGACCACCGGCGACGCGAAGTTCACCACCGCCGACGGCCGGACCACCTTCGCGTTCCTGTTCACGCCGCCGGAGAAGGGATTCGGCACCGACACGACGACGCCCCGGCTCAGGGCGGCCGCCTCAAGCACCGCCCCGGCGGGCTGGCAGATCGGCGTGACCGGCGCCAACCAACTGGCGTCGGGCAACGGATCCAGCAAGGGCAACGGCGTCCTGGTCGAGGTGCTGCTGGGTTCGCTCGGCGCGCTGGCGGTGCTGGCGTACGTGTTCGGCAGCCTGCTGGCGTTCCTGCCGCTGCTGATGGCCGGCGTGGCGATCCCGAGCACCTTCCTGCTGATCAACGGCCTGAGCCGGATCACCTCGGTGAGCTCGCTGGTGGAGTTCCTGGTCGCGCTGATCGGGCTCGGCGTGGCGATCGACTACTCGCTGCTGGTGGTGACGCGGTGGCGGGAGGAGCGGGACAACGGCGCCGACAACGACAGCGCGGTCGAGCGCGCGATGGAGCACGCGGGACGCTCGGTGGTGTTCTCCGGGCTGACGGTGGCGCTCAGCCTGCTGGCGATGCTGGTCGTGCCGGTCCCGGTGCTGCGGAACATGGCCGTCGCGGGATTCTTCATCCCGCTGGTGTCGATCGGCGTGGCGGTGACGCTGCTGCCGGTGCTGCTGGCCGCCGCCGGAACGCGCATCGACCGGCCGCGCTGGCGCCGGGAGACGCACGCGAGCGGGCCGTGGAGCGCGTGGGCGCGGTTCGTGCTGCGGCATCGCAAGAGCGCCGCGGTGGTCGGGGCCGGGGTGTTGGTGGCGCTGGTGGTGCCGCTGACGTCGATGCGGTTGGGGGAGCCGCCGTCGGCCGCGTCGGCGCAGCGCGGTGCGGCGCACGACGTGCTGGTCCGGCTCACGGACGGCGGGGTGCCGTCCGGGGCGCTGGCGCCGATCGAGGTGCTGACCACGCCGGACGCCGCCGCGTCGGTGGCCGCGCGGATGGCTTCGGTGCCGGGCGTGTACACGGCTTATGCGGCCTCCTCGTTCCAGGCCGGCGGGACCGCGATCGTGGACGTGGTGACCGTGCACGAGCCGTCGACGACCGCGGGCAACGCCGAGATCTCGGCGGTCCAGGACGCGGCGCGGCCGCTGCCCGGCGTGCTCGGCGTCGGCGGCTCCGGCCCTACGCAGAACGACTTCGTCCACGCCGTCTACGGCAGCTTCCCGTTGATGCTCGCGGTGATCTCGCTGCTGACGCTGGTGCTGCTGACGCGCGCGTTCCGGTCGGTGGTGCTGGCGGCGAAGGCGGTGCTGTTCAACCTGCTTTCGGTCGGCGCCGCCTACGGCGTGATGGTGCTGGTCTGGCAGGACGGCCGCGGCAGCCACGCGCTGTGGGGCGTCCCGGCGACCGGCTCGGTGACGGTGTGGGTGCCGATCATGGTGTTCGCGTTCCTGTTCGGGCTGTCGATGGACTACGAGGTCTTCATCCTCACCCGCATGCGCGAGGAGTACGACGCCACCGGCGACACCGACCGCGCGGTGGTCACCGGGATCGGCCGCACGGGGCGGCTGGTGACGAGCGCGGCGCTGATCCTGTTCCTGTCGTTCCTGTCGATGTCGACGACCCCGACGGTGGACGTGAAGGTCCTGGCGACCGGCCTCGGCGCGGGCATCCTGCTGGACGCGGTGGTCGTCCGGGCCCTGCTGGTCCCGGCCCTGGTCGGGGTCCTGGGCCGGTGGAACTGGTGGCTGCCGGGCTGGGCCGCGCCGCTGCTGCGGGTCGCGCCGTCGCCGGTGCGGCCGGCGGAGCGGGAGCGGGCTGCGGCCGGAGCGGTGGCTGCCGGCTGATCACGCGCTGGACCCGGTGTGACAGGCACGGCTGGGGCGGCCCCGCTGCGAGGCGCGGGGGCCGCCCGCGGCGTGTCGATCAAAGCTACAGAGGCCGCACGTTGTAGTTCGCGGCGAACAGGTTCGTCGGGTCGTACTGGCGCTTGACTGCCGCGAGCCGCTTGTAGGTGTCGGTGGGGTAGGCGGCGTTCACGTCCGAGTCGGCGGCGGTGGTGTTGAAGTTCGAGTACGTGCCGCTGACGTGCGGGGCCAGTCGTTCCCAGACGGCGTCCAGGGTCGGCAGCGCCGCCTCGATCGCCGGGGCCGGGCCGATCGCGGCGGTGCCGATCATCAGCTCCGCGCGGCGGTGTGCGAAGGCGGTGGCGTCGTCGGCCACTCGGGCCAGTGCGCCGCCGATGCTGCGGATGGTGAGGAACGGCGCGCCGGGGGCGGCCCCGACCTCGGTCATGATGCGCAGTGCGGCGTCCACGCCGGCGCGTTCGACGAAGGCGTTCTGCGTGTGGAAGCGGATTCCCGGCGGCGGGGCCTGTCCTTCCTCAAGGGTGTCCCCGTACGCCTTGAGGGTGACGTCGTCCTCGATCACCGTACCGAGCGCCCGGATCGGATCGAGGGCGGCGTTCGCGTCGTCCTCGAAGTCCCCGTCGTAGGCCACGAAGATCTCCACCGGGGCCTCGGGGCCGCCGGCGAAAGGGTTGGCGAAGGCGGCGACCGCGGTCAGCGCCTCAGGTGCGGTGCGCATGTACTCGGCCCAGCCGTGGATCACCTTCGCGGCCTCCGCGCCCGGGAAGGTGATGCGTCCGTGGAAGACGTCGGTGGTCGGATGCGCGGCGAACTCGAAGGCGGTCACGATCCCGAAGTTCCCGCCGCCGCCCCGGACCGCCCAGAACAGCTCGGGGTTCTCGTCCTCGTCGGCGGCGACGACCGCGCCGTCGGCCGTCACCACCTCGACCCGGACCAGGCTGTCCAGCGCCAGGCCGTACTTGCGCACCTTCCAGCCGATGCCGCCGGACAGTGTCAGCCCGCCGACGCCGACGCCCTTGGTGTCGCCGGAGGAGATCGCGAGACCGTGCGGCGCCAAGGCGGTCGCCGCCTGGCCCCACGTCGCGCCGCCGCCGATGCGCACCACGTGCCAGCCGCCGTCGACGACCTCGACGCCGGCCAGCGCGCTCAGGTCGATGACGACGCCGCCGTCATTGGTGCCGAAGCCGGAGAAGGAGTGGCCGCCGCCCCGGACGGCGAGCGGGAGGCCGGACGCCGCGGCGTACTTCACGGCCGCCTGGACGCCGCCGACGCTGCTCGGCCGGAGGATGACGGCCGGGGTGCCGGTGGCCAGGAGGGTGTCGGCCTTTGCGGCGTATTCGGGGTGTCCGGGGTCGATGATGTCGCCGCTGAAGTCGCGGCTGAGGGTGGTCAGCGTCGTGGTCATGCCCGCCTCCTGTGGTGCTCGGTTCGTCTCTCGTTCTGAGGTCGAACACGAGACGCTGGAGGTCGACAGGGTGTGACTCCGCGACTATGTGACCTGGGTCACAGGGATCTGCTGGAGGGTCGCCGCCGTCCGTTCAGTCCAGCTCGATGGTGAAGTCCCACACCGCGACCACGTGTCCGTCCTCGCGCAGGGTGACCTGTGCCGCGCCGGAGGAGAACGTGCCGCGCACGACCAGATCCGCTGTGCCGCCGGCGGTCGCAGAAGCCTGAGCCGGTCCGACGGCTGTCAGCTTGATGTCGGTGCCGTGGTCGTCGCGCGAGGACAGGTCGGCGGTCGCGGCCTTCAGCGTGCCGGTCGTGGCCGCGAGGCGCAGCGTGACGGTGCCGGCCACCTGCGTGGGCATCTTCGCCGGGAGCGGCGTCGGCAGGTCCTCGGTGGGGCCGAGCGCGGTGATCACGCCGGTGCCGGAGGGGAGCGTGACGGCCACCGGGGAGCCGACCGCGACCAGCTGCGGGTGCGACTCGTCGGCCGACGGAGTCAGCTGGGTCTTCGGGGCGCTGGGGATCGGGACGGCGCCGAGCTTGTTGACGACGTCCTGCGCCGAGGAGTCCGACGAGCCCGATCCGCTGGAGCAGCCGGCGGCGAGCAGCGCGACCGGGACGGCGGTCAGGGCGATGGCCGACGCGATGGCGAGGCGGCGCACGCCGGACCGGCCGAAGCCGGTCCGGCGCGGGGCCGCGGTCTGCGGGGTGTTCACGGGAGGTACCCGATCACCTTTCGTGGAGAAGGCCTTCGGCTCCTCCGGCGGGCGCCGAGCCCGCCGGAGGAGGAACAGGGTGTCAGCGCGCGTAGACGCTGCCGGCCGGGATCTCCGCACGGCCGACGTCGGTCACGCCGGCCACGGCCGGGTACGTGATCGAGCCGGACGGAGCCGGGGGCAGGGCGCGGCCGGACGGGTTGTTGTAGACGTCGCCGCCGAACGGGCGCAGGCCGTCGGCCGCGGCATAGCCGAGGTGGCCCTTGCCGTCGGTGCCGCCGTGGCGGACGCCGAACAGGTCCTCCATGCTGCGCAGCCAGCTGTAGTGGTTGTATGGCTGGGCGCTCACCGAACCCGGCTTGATGAAGCGGGAGATCATCACCGCGCCGGTGATGCCGCCGCCGGGCGTGGTGTCCTGGCCGAAGGCCTGGTCGCCGGGCTGCGCGGTGTTCGGTCCGGGCAGCTCGTCACAGCACGCGACGACCGACTGCGCGGTGTCGGTCGGGGTGTTCAGGCCCGAGGCCGCCGGGTTGCCGGTGTAGTCGCCGATGGAGTTCCCGTACATCTTGTAGGGCGGGAACGCCTCGTCGAAGACGATCTGGATCAGGCCGTCCTTCTGGAACGCCGGGGAAGCCATGATCTCGGGGATCGTCTTCTCCAGGAACAGGTCCGAGGCGTACAGGCCGCCCTGGTGGTTGTTCGGGTCGCCGGACAGGTTGTCGCCCTTGCAGGTCGCGTCGTGCGCGTCCGAGCAGTTGTCCGGGGAGATCCAGGAGAAGGCCGGGGTGGTCTTGATGGACTTCAGGTCCTGCGCCAGGCTGTTCTCGGCCGGGTGGCCGGGAGCGGCGGCCAGGCCGTCCAGCGGCACGACGTTCTTGCAGTCCTGGGAGTTGTCGGTCAGGGAGTGGAACCACGGCGCCGGGTTGTGCTTGGGCACGTACTGGTCGGCCGCGGTCGCGCCGCCCGGGTCCGGGACGCCGGCGCCCGACGGGTCGCCCGGAGCGCCGCACGCGTAGGCGTTCTCGCGGGTCGGGGTGTTGCCCATCTCCTGCGCGTAGACCTTCCACGGCACGTGCTTGTCGTCGAGCTGGTTGAACAGCGTCTTGACCGACGACGGGTACACGCAGCCGGAGGTCGCGTCGACCTGGCCGTCCGCCTCGCGGGTGCCGGGCGAGACGTTCTTGTAGGTCGGGCAGTCGCTCTGGTTGTCCGGCGCCGGGGCCTGGCCGGAGACCAGGCTGACGTAGTTGTCCAGGCTGAAGTGGCCGGTGCCGTAGTACTGCGTCAGCAGCTCGCCGTAGGAAGGCAGCGTCTTCCACAGGTAGCTGTTCTGGTTCAGACCGGAGAACGTGGCCTCGTAGGACTTGTTCTCCAGGATGATGGTCCAGACGTGGCCGATCTTCGGCGTCTTGCCGTGGTCGGACTCGGCCTGCGCGGATCCGCTCGTGGTCACCACCATCGCGGCGGTGGCGCCGAGTGCGAGCAGTCCGGCGGCAACCTGCTTTCTCATGTGACGCAGCGTTCGTGGGCGTCGCCCGGGAAGTCTCATGCGGTCCCCTCGGTACCGTCCGTCCCGCGCCCGGATCGGCGCGGATGCCATGCGGAGCCAACACCTCGGAGTCGGACTGGGCCGGTGAGGGAGTTGGCCTGAGGTTTGCGGCAAGGTGAACATCGCCCCGCGAATGGTATTCGAGCCCTGGTGAAGGCGGTAGCCCAAACGTGCGAATCGGGCGATTCCTCGACATCTGCGGGCCGCGCCGCGTTATGCTCCGTCCTGTCGGATTAAGGACGCTGAGAGGCGTGGGCACGCGTTGGGTGGTCCTTTGACACGATGGGTCCGGGCAGGCGGCGTGGGCACGCGCCGGCCGGCCGACACCGGGCGCGCCCTTTTCCTGCTGGTGCTGCCCGGGATCTGGGTCGCCGCGGTGCTGATCATGCAGGTTCTGCTCCCGGCCCGGATCCAACTCGCGCCCCTGCTGGCCGCCGCCCCCGCGATCGCCTGCGCCGGCACCGGCCGCCGGCAGTGCGTGTGGCTGGCGGGCCTGTGCGCCTTCGTGGCTTTGCTGCCGGCGACCCCGGGCAACGGCTCCGGCGGCGAGGCGCAGCGGATCGGCACGTTCGCGGCGATCCTGACCGTGGTGGCCGTCAGCTACGTGATCTCGGTCCGCAGGCAGCGGATGATAGGCGAACTGAACCAGGTGCGCGCGGTCGCCGAGGTGGCGCAGCGGGTGTTGCTGCGGCCGCCGCGACCGGCCGTCGGCGACGTGCTGGTGGCCGCGCGCAGTGCGTCGGCTTCGGCGGGCGCCTCGGTCGGCGGGGACTTCTACGACATCGTCGACACCCCGTACGGCGTGCGCGCGATCATCGGCGACGTCCGGGGCAGCGGCCTCGGCGCGGTCGAGGTGGCCGCGGTCCTGCTCGGCTCGTTCCGCGAGGCCGCCTACGACGAACCCGATCTGCGCGACCTGGTGCAGCGATTAGAGGTCAGCCTGCGCCGCTTCCTCGGCGACGCGGACGCCGCCGCGGCGCACGTCCCGCTGGCCGACGGCGCGAGGCTGTGGGAGACCTCGAACTCGCTCGCGGTGGCGCCGCCCCGCACGGTGGTGGACGTCCGCGAGGAGTTCGCCAGCGTCGCGGTGGTCTCGATCCGCCCGGACGGCTGGCTGGAGCACGTGAGCTGCGGCCACGCCCCGCCCCTGCTGGTGCGCTGCGGCGCGGTGTCGACGGTACAGGGCCAGTCGGTGGGACTGCCGCTGGGGCTCAGCGCCCTGGCCCCCGGCGCGGACGACCGCGCCCGGCTGGTGGTGACCGCCTTCGACAGCGGCGACTCGCTGCTGCTCTACACCGACGGCGTCACGGACTCCGGCGGACCGGATGTGGAACCGCTGCCCCTGACACAGATCCTGGAGGACCTGGCGGACGCCGGGCCGGAGTATGTGCTGTCGGCGATCGAGGCCGAGGTGACCGTGCGGGCTCGCGGGGCGCGGGCTCGGGATCTGGCGATGTTGTTGGTGCACCGGCCTTGAGGGGTTGAGGTCTACTCCCCCTCCACAGGCAATACCGAGTACCCCGGAGCCCGCAGCCCGTCCAAGAACAGCTGTAAATACCGCCGCGAACTCCGCCGCACGGTGACATACCCCGGCAGCGGCCGCGTCAGCTGCGCGACGGCCACGATGATGTCGGCGAGATCCACGTCCGGCCGCAGCATCCCCGCCCGCCGGGCTCGCGCGAGCATCGTTTCGACCAGTTCGTTCAGTCGGGTTTCCAGAGCCTTGACGTCCGGGTCGCCCGGGTCGTAGGCGCCGTCGAGCATCATGCACATCGCGCCGATGCGCTCGTCGGCGGCGGCGAGGACGAAGCGGCTCAGCGCGTCGAAGGGGTCGTCGCCCAGGGCCAGTGCGGATTCGGCGCGGTCGGCGGTGCGCTTCAGCACGCTGCGGACCACCGCGAGCACCAGTGCGTCGCGGTCCGGGAAGTGGCGGTAGACGGTCGCGTTGCCGATGCCGGCGCGGCGCGCCACCTCGTCGATCGGGACCTGCCAGCCGACCTCGGTGAACAGGTCGCGGGCGGCGGCGACGATGCGTTCGCGGTTGCGTAGGGCGTCGACGCGGGGTGCTCGGGCGCGCGGTGTGCGGCGTGGGGTGGCGGCCACGACGTCCACGGGTTCCTCCTGGGCGGTCGGGCTGGGCGGTCGGGCTGGGTGGTTGGGCTGAATGGTCGGGCCGAGTGGTCGGGTCCTGGTGGGAGATTGGAGCCGCCGCGCACGAGACACGGAGGGGGTGCGTACTCGGGCGCGGCGGCCGTTTTCCAAGGATCTACCTGCGGAGGGATCCTCGTCGGGGACCAGGTCCCCTGTGCAGGGTAACGCATCTTCCGGGGAAATGTTCCCCGGAAAATACGATACTTAGCGTTGCTTATTATGTGCCGGAAGGGGGTGCCGGAATATACCCCTAGGGGTATACTCCGCGGCGATGATCCCCGATTCGGCGACGCACGCCGGAAGGAGCGCCGAAGTGCAGGTCGAGCCTGAGACTGTTTCCGACGTGACCAAGCGGCTGCGTCGCGCCGAGGGCCAGATCCGCGGCGTCATCGCGATGCTGGAGTCCGGGCGGGACTGCTCGGAGATCGTGACGCAGCTCGCCGCCGTGTCCCGGGCGCTGGACCGCGCCGGCTTCAAGGTGATCGCCGGCGGACTGCGGCAGTGCCTGGAGACCGCCGACGCCGAAGAGCGCGCGACGAACGTGGCGCAGATGGAGAAGCTGTTCCTGTCGCTGGCTTGAGCGCCGCGCAACTTCGACCATCGGGTAAACGACCATCGCGCCGAGCCGCCGATCCCCGTAGGCTCAGTGCGTGACCGAGCCAGGACGGGTGATCGGGGGACGCTACCGACTGGTGGATCGGTTGGGTTCCGGAGCGTTCGGACAAGTGTGGCGCGCCTACGACATGCACCTCGGGGTGGACGTCGCGGTGAAGCAGGTCCTGCTGCCGATGGAGGGCAAGGGACCGCAGGCCGCCGAACGCGTCGCGCGCGCCGCCCGCGAGGCGCGCAACACCGCGCGGTTACGCGACTGCCCCAACATCGTGACCGTGCACGACGTCCACATCGAGAACGGCGCGCCGTGGATCGTCATGCAGCTGGTGAAGGGCGAGAGCCTGGCCGAGCGGCTGGCGCACCGCGGCCCGCTCACCGAGAACGACGCCGTGGCCCTGGCCCGCGACCTGTTGCGGGCGCTGGCCGCCGCCCACGCCGCCGGGATCGTGCACCGGGACGTGAAGCCGGGCAACGTCCTGCTGGCCTCCGACGGCACCGCGCTGCTCGCGGACTTCGGCATCGCCGTCCGCTTCGACGACCAGCGCGTCACGCGGACCGGGACCTTCATCGGCTCGCCCGGCTACGTCGCGCCCGAGCGCGTGATCTCCCAGGACGCCGGCGCGATCGGCGACCTGTTCTCCCTCGGCGCCACGCTTTACGAGGCCGTGGAAGGCGTTCCGGCGTTCCGGGCCGACATCATCGGCTCCGTGGTGGCCGGGCAGCCGGCGCCGCTGCGCCTGGGCGGACGGCTGACCGCGCTGATCACCCGGCTGCTGGACAAGGACCCCTCGACCCGGCCGGACGTCGCCGCGGCGCTCGCGCTGGTCGGCGACTGGACGCCGCCGCCGACCGTGCAGGCCTCCGGGCTGCTGCCCTCGCTCACGCAGGACGTGCAGCTCGGCGTGG
Source organism: Catenulispora sp. GAS73 (assembly GCF_041262085.1). NCBI lineage: Bacteria > Bacillati > Actinomycetota > Actinomycetes > Catenulisporales > Catenulisporaceae > Catenulispora > Catenulispora sp. GAS73. The sequence continues at coordinate 38,869 of NZ_JBGCCM010000002.1, read as the reverse complement.
AGTGGGTCGAGCACTTCGCGTTCGTCAACGAGCGTCTGCGCAACGACGACGTCGCGGCCAGCCGGGGCGCGCGCACGGCCAACGCGCCGGAGGCGATCCGCAGCATCCGGACCGAGATCGGCGTCAACCAGAACGAGTTCCTGGCGGCCGGCCGGCGCGAGGTGCACGCCGTCGTCCGGGTCCGGACCGCGGATTCCGGGACCGGCGCTCCGACGCACGCCGCCGCTACGGCCGCGGCGCGGCGTGCCGACCGCAGCTACTCCGCCAAGCCGGCAGCCGTGGCCAGCGCCGACGGGCCGCCGTCGGTGGTCTTCATCGCCGACTGCTCGCGCTCGCTGGCCGAGCCGGGCCGGTTGGCAGGTGTCAAAGCCGCTCTGCGCACCGGGATCGACGAGCTGCCGGACGGCGCGCGGTTCGCGGTGATCGCCGGGCGCGCCGCCAGCCAGGCCGTCTACCCCGAGGACGGCGGCACCGAGGCGGTGACGGCTGCTACGCGCGCGGCGGCGAAGGCGGCGGTGGACCGGCTCACGGCGTACGGGGGTCGCGAGATCGGCCTGTGGCTCAGCCGCGCGGCCCGCATGTTCGCGCTCGGCTCCGGGCCGGTGCGGCACGCGATCCTCATCGTGAACGGCCGGGACGAAGGGCTGCATCCGTCGCGGCTGGCGATGACCGCGCGCGCCTGCACCGGCCTGTTCACGGCCGACTGCCTGGGTCTGGGCGACGACTGGGACGTCCACGAGATGCGCCTGGTCTCCGAGCAGCTGTCCGGGACGATGGCGCTGGTCGCCGAGCCGGAGGCACTGCCCTCGGCGGTGCGCGACGCGACGGTCGGGGCGGCGGCGAAGCGGGTCGCGGACGTCGAACTCAGCCTGTGGACGCCGAGCGGCGCCGTGATCCGCTACGTGAAGCAGGTCGATCCGGTGCTGCGCGACCTGACGGACAACCGGATCCCCGGCGACGCCGTCCGCACGGTCGGCTTCCCCACCGGCGCGTGGGGCGAGGAGACGCGGGAGTTCCACATCTGCGTCGAGGTGGCGCCCGGCGAGCTCGGGCAGGAGAAGCTGGCGGCGCGCGTGCAGCTCACCGCGCGCGGGCCGGAGGCCGTGGAGGTTCTCGGCGAGGGCAAGATCCGCGCTGTGTGGGTCGACGACGAGACGCTGGTGATGCGCGTCGTGTCGAAGGTCGGCCCCTACAGCGGGCAGCCGGGGCAGTCCGGGCCGGCCGAGGCCGATCTGTGGGTGGACCCCGAGATCGGGGACCTGGAGCGGGAGCTCGCGGGCCTGGCCGACGAGCTGTCGCAGGCCGAGGCGGAACTCGCGGAGGTCCGCAACCTGCTCGCGGTGTTCGGCCGCGCGCACGCGCGCATGTTCGCGCCGCTGCTGGCCGAACTCGACGAGATCGAGGCCCGCATCGCCGAGGTGCACGCGGCGCGCAGCGGCCGCGCGGACGACCAGCGCGACGCGGAGACGGCGCGCGAGCGCGCGCAGCAGTCGGCCCGCCAGGCGGACGAGGAGAAGGTCCGCGCCACCCGCGCCGACCCCCCGCGCCCGGCCCCGACCGGCGAAGCCAAGCGCATGTACCGCAAACTCGCCCGCCGCTGCCACCCCGACCTGGCCGACGACGAGGCGGACCGGCAGCGCCGCGAGGTCTTCATGGTGCGCGTGAACGACGCCTACACCCGCGGCGACATCGGCCTGCTGGCGCAGCTGTCGCGGGAGTGGGACGCGGAGGGCCCGGAGGGCACCACGGCGCCGCCGAAGGACCCCGGCGAGCGCCGGAAGCTCAAGGACCACCTGCTGCAGGCGCTGTCCTCGGTGCACAACCGCTTGGACCGCATCCGCGAGGAGTTGGCCTCCGCCCGCGAGTCGGAGCTCGGCCGCATCGTGTTCGCACCGGGCCAGGACGCCGGGATGCCGGCCGCGATGCGGCGGCTGGACTCGATGGCGGACAAGCTGAAGGCGCTCGTCGATGAGCGGCGGCGGGTGCTGGACGGGTTGCTGGACAGCGCCGGGGTCGGGGACGAGGCCGGGCGCTAGGCGGCCGGCGGCGGGAACACCGGGCATGGCGACGCGTGGCGAACTGGTCCGCCGGGTATCGCCTGACGCCTGACCGCGATTAGCGATCTCTGTTATCAGGAAGCAGAGACGATGGGTATGATCCGCGCCAAGCGATCAACACCGCCGAGGGGCCGGGTCCGGCCGGGATGGGGAGGCGACATGTCTGACGAGGCGAAGTGGACGACGCCGGAAGTGGACACTGAAGTCGCCACTCCGGCGCGCATGTACGACTACTACTTGGGCGGCAAGGACAACTTCGCCGCCGACCGCGAGGCCGCCGAGAAGGTCCTGAAGAACATGCCGAAGGTGCGGGCCTTCGCGCGCGCCAACCGGGCCTTCCTGGGGCGTGCGGTGCGGGGGATCGCGGCGGAGGGGGTTTCGCAGTTCCTTGACGTCGGCATCGGGCTCCCGGGGCCCGGCGGGACGGTCGCGTCGGCGTTGGCGGCCCGGCCGGACGCCCGCATCGTCGGGGTCGACAACGACCCGATCGTGCTGGCCCACGCGCGCGCGAGGCCCGTGGACGCCGGGATCGGGGCGGCGACGATCGTCAAGGGCGATCTGCGCGATCCGGCCGCGATACTGGCCGATCCGCAGGTGCGCGGGGTGCTCGACTTCGAGCAGCCGATCGGCGTGCTGCTGATCGCGGTGCTGCACTTCGTGAGCGACGACGAGGATCCGTACGGCATCGTCAGCACCCTGATGGACGCGGTTCCGGCGGGCAGCTTCCTGGCCCTGACGCACGTGACCGGCGACTTCGACCAGGAGCGCCTGGCGGTGTCGGCGAAGGCGTACGAGAAGTCGACGGCGAAGCTGACCGTCCGCAGCGCCAAGGAGACCGCCGCGTTCTTCGACGGCCTGGACCTGCTCGACCCCGGCGTCGTGCTGCTGCCCCGGTGGCGGCCGGACGGTCCGGTGCCCAGGGACGCCGACGACATCTGGATGTACGGGGCACTCGGGCGCAAGAAGTAGAGCCGAGGTCACCCGCCGGTTGCTTGGGGGCCCCGCGTTGACCAAGGTGGAGGCATCTTTCCCGGAACGGAGCCAGCATGACCGAGCCCGCCAGAGCCGCCGCCGCCGATCTTTTGCGCGGGCTGGAGGATCTCCTCCCAGGACTGCGCGACCTCTACAAGGACCTCCATGAGCATCCCGAGCTCTCCTTTCAGGAGGTCCGCACCGCGGGCATCGTCGCTGAGCGGCTGCGCGCGGCGGGGTGGGACGTCACCGAAGGTCTCGGTGGCACCGAGAAGATCGCCGGTACCGGCGTCGTGGGCGTGCTCGACGGTGGCCTGAACGGCTCAGCCGAAGCCCCGGTGATCCTCCTCCGCGCTGACATGGACGCTCTCCCGGTCCGCGAGGAGACCGGCCTCCCCTACGCCTCCACCGTCACCGCCACGGAGCTCGACGGCACCGAGGTCCCCGTGATGCACGCCTGCGGCCACGACGTCCACGTCACGTGCCTGCTCGGCGTCACCGACCTGCTGGCCGCCAACCGCGACTCCTGGGGCGGCACCGTGGTCGCCGTCTTCCAGCCGGCCGAGGAGGTCGGCGGCGCGCCGAAGATGATCGAGGACGGCTTCCCCGACCGCTTCCCCCGCCCGGAGGTCTGCCTGGGCCAGCACGTCGGCCCGGCGCCGGCCGGGCTGGTCGGCACCCGACCCGGCGCGGTCATGAGCTCCTGCGACACGCTGCGCGTCAAGATCTTCGGCCGCGGCGGGCACGGCTCGATGCCCGAGGCCACCATCGACCCGGTGGTCATCGCCGCCGCGATCGTCATGCGGTTGCAGACGATCGTGTCCCGCGAGATCGCCGCGAGCCGGTCGGCCGTCGTGACCGTCGGGTCCATCCACGCCGGAACCCGCGGCAACGTCATCCCCGACGACGCCGAACTCGTCATCACCGTCCGCACCACCGCGCCGGCGGTGCGGGAGAAGGTGCTGGCCGCGATCACCCGCGTGGTGAACGCCGAGGCCGCCGCGTCCGGGGCGGAGCGGCTGCCGGAGATCACGCCGCTGGACGAGCTGCCGCTGCTGGTGAACGACCAGGCGGCGACCGACGTGGTGCTGGACGCCTTCCGCGGGCTGCTCGGTCCGGACCGGGTGTTCGTGCTGCCGAGCACGCTGGCCGGCAGCGAGGACTTCGGGCACTTCGGCACCACGCTCGGCGTGCCGTCCGTGTTCTGGTACTTCGGCGGCCTGGACCTCGCCGACTTCACCGAGCAGGACCTCCTCTCGCTGTTGGAGGACGGCGTTCCGGCCACGCTGCCCAGCAACCACTCGCCGAAGTTCGCCCCGGCGATCGACCCGACGCTGGAGGTCGGGGTGCGGCTGATGGTGGCCGCCGCGAGCGCGTGGCTGGCGGGCACGCCGGCGGCAGGATAGGCGTTAGGCCTGTGGAACGGGGCCTTCTGGAAGGGAGCGCTGCATGGGTGTCGGTGGGTGGCTGCGCAAGAGCACGGACCGGTTTCTGAGCCGGTTCGAGGATCCGCTGGAGCAGTTCGAACTGGCCCGGCGGCGGCAGCTGGATCTGCTGGGCGACCTGGAGCACCGGCTGCTGCTGGTGCAGCCCGGCTCCCTGGAGGAGGCGAACTTGCTCAAGGCCAAGTCCGATCTGGAGGGGCGGATCTCGGAGTTCCAGGGCATCATCGCGCGGTTGAAGGCTTCGAAGTCCGCCGGCGCCTCGGCCTCGGCGGCGGACCGGCTGGAGGAGGAGATGGCGCGGCTGGCGGAGGACGCCCGGCGCTGGGGCTGAGCAGCCCCGACCCTTGAATACAGGGGTAAAGCTGGGGTCGATGGAAATGCCGTCAAAGGCCTGAGGTGTTAGGTTTCCCATCATGCAGGCATCAGCGCAAATCGGCGTCACCGGACTCGCCGTCATGGGCCGCAACCTGGCGCGGAACTTCGCCCGGCACGGCTACACCGTCGCCCTCCACAACCGGACGGCCGCTCGTACCCACGCTCTCGTCGAGGAGTTCGGGAGCGAGGGGACCTTCGTCCCGACCGAGAGCGCCGAGGAGTTCGTCGCGGCGCTTGAGAAACCCCGGCGCCTGATGATCATGGTGAAGGCCGGGGAGGCCACCGACGCCGTGATCGACGAGTTCGCCCCGCTGCTGGAGCCCGGCGACATGATCATCGACGGCGGCAACGCGCACTTCCTGGACACCCGGCGCCGGGAGAAGGCGCTGCGCGAGCAGGGCATCCACTTCGTCGGCTCCGGCGTCTCCGGAGGCGAGGAGGGCGCGCTGCACGGCCCCTCGGTCATGCCCGGCGGCTCCGCGGAGTCCTACGCCGTGCTCGGGCCGATGCTGGAGGCGATCAGCGCCAAGGTGGACGGCGAGCCGTGCTGCACGCACATCGGCACCGACGGCGCCGGGCACTTCGTGAAGATGGTGCACAACGGCATTGAGTACGCCGACATGCAGCTCATCGCCGAGGCCTACGACCTGCTGCGGCACGTCGCGGACTACACCCCGGCGCAGATCGCGGACGTCTTCCGGGTCTGGAACAAGGGCAGGCTGAACTCCTACCTGATCGAGATCACGGCCGAGATCCTGGCGCACACCGACGCCGGGACCGACAAGCCGTTCGTGGACATCGTGCGCGACGCCGCCGAGCAGAAGGGCACCGGCCGCTGGACCGTGCAGACCGCGCTGGACCTCGGCTCGCCGGTGACCGCGATCGCGCAGGCGACGTTCGCCCGCGTGGCCTCCAGCCGGACCGCGCTGCGCGAGGCGTACCGGACGCTGCACGGCGGCACCGAGCACCCGCTGCGGCCGCACGAGGCCGAGCGCTACGTCGCCACCGTCGAGCACGCGCTCTACGCGTCCAAGGTCATCGCCTACGACCAGGGCTGGACGATGATCAAGGACGCCGCCGAGGAGTTCGGCTGGGACATCGACCTGGGGAGCGTCGCGGCGATCTGGCGCGGCGGCTGCATCATCCGCGCGGCGTTCCTGGACCGGATCCGGGCCGCGTACAACACCGACGCGTCGCTGCCGAGCCTGCTGTCCGAGCCGGAGTTCGCCGACGAGATCTCCAAGGCCCAGGTGCCGTGGCGGGAGGTCATCGCCGCCGCGACGCGCCGGGGGATCCCGGTCCCGGCGTTCTCGGCGGCGCTGGCGTACTACGACACGCTGCGCGCCGAGCGGCTGCCGGCCGCCCTGATTCAGGGGCAGCGGGACTTCTTCGGGGCGCACACGTACCACCGGACCGACCGCGAGGGCGCTTTCCACACGCTGTGGGCGGAGCCGGGGCGGCCTGAGGTCGAGGCCTGATTCGTTCCCGACGCGGCGTGGGGTGAGCTCCGGCTCGCCGCACGCCGTTTCGCGCTGTTTCACGGCGTTTCCGGCCAGTTCCGCAGAGTCATGTCCAGCGCCTCGAACGCGGCGTTCCAGGAGGCGTCGGCGGTGCGCGGGTTGTGGAGGTAGGAGCCAGCCGCCTCCAGCGTGACGAACCCCAGGATCGTGGCGCCCAGCAGCCGGACCGCGTCGGTCTCGGCGGGTTCGCCCAGGGCGTAGCCGCGGAGCAGGGCGCGGGTCAGGTCGGAGTGCCGGCGCGCGGCGTCGGCGGCGGGGGAGTCGAGGGGCAGGGGCATCCGCGCGGCGGCGAACCGGCCGGGGTACTTCTTGGCGTAGTCGCGGTAGGCGGCGGCGAAGGCCAGCAGCGCGTCGCGTCCGGAACGGCCCGCCAACGCCTCGGAGAGCCGCTCGGCGAGTTCGCCCAGAGCCCGGCCCGCGACCCGGACCCGCAGGTCGTTGGCGTTGCGGATATGGGAGTACAGGCTCGGTTCGCGCACTCCGAACCGGCGCGCCACGACCCCGATGGTGACGTTCTCGAAGCCGATCTCGTCGGCCAGTTCGGCCGCGGCGGTCACGAGGACGTCGGGGGACAGTCCGGCGCGCGCCATCGATCTCCTTCATTGGTTAATGATTTGCCTAACCCACTTAGGCAAGCTTACCGTACCGGCCATGGAACCGATCACCGAGCGCGAGATCCGCACCAGCTTCGTCAACTGCTCCAAGGGTGAGGCCCAGCGGCTCGGGCTGCCCACCGATTTCGCCGACAAGCCGTGGGCCGACCTGGACTTCCTGGGCTGGCGTGACCCGGGCGCCCCGGAGCGCGCCTATCTGGTCGTCCAGCACGAGGGCCGCACGGTCGGCATCTCGCTGCGCGCCTCCGGCGGCTCGGCGCGCGGGTTCGGGGCCCGCAGCATGTGCTCGATCTGCCTGACCACCCGCACCGGCGGCGGCGTCGTGCTGATGACCGCCCGCCGGACCGGCGAGTCCGGTCGCAACGGGAACTCGGTCGGCCAGTATCTGTGCTCTGATCTGCAGTGTTCGTTGTTCCTGCGTGGGATCAAGGGCTCCGCGAACGGGCACGACCTGGACGAGTCGGTGGACTTGGAGGGCCGGATCGCCCGCGCCGACGCGAACCTGCACGCGTTCTTGAAGCGGATCTTCACGGAGTAGCGGCGTGGAGATCGGTCCCGCAAGGCGCACGCAATCCCGGCGCAACCGCCCCGATCTACTTTCGCAACAGGCTGACGTCCTACCGCGCGGCCTCTTTCGCGAACCGGCGCCGGCGTCCCCCCTCCGGCGCCGGTTCGACCTCGACGGCACGCGGCCGGTCAGATCAGCGCCTCGATCAGCCGGCGGCTGACGATCAGCGCTTGGTAGAGTCCCTGCTCCGGTGAGGTGCCGGAGGCCTGGTGCAGCACGACGCCCAGGACGAGGTGTTCCTCGCCGTTCACCGTGCGGTCCGCGGCCCACATCAGGGCGCCGCCGGCCGGGGTGCTGGAGCCGGTCTTGCCGCCGATGACCCCGTCGGAGCCGAGCAGGGAGTCGGTGTTGGGCAGGACCGTCGGGTCGTTCGGGACCTGGGTCGTGGGCTCGCCGGTCAGGGTGAGCAGGGTGGGGTCGGTCAGCGCGCTCTCGGCGAGCAGCAGTTGGTCGGCCGCGGTGCTGCGGGTCGTGGCGTCCAGGCCGCTGGGGTCGGTGTACGTGGTGTTCCGCATGCCCAACTCGGCCGCCGCGTTGTTCATCCGGTCCACGAAGGCCACCTGGTCGCCGGCGTCCCAGCGGGCCAGCAGCCGAGCGACGTTGTTCGCCGACGGGATGAGCATCAGCTCCAGCAGGGACCGCTCGCTGATCCGCTGGCCGGCGCGCACCGGCGCGGAGCTCTCGTCGCGCGAGTAGGACTCCGACTCCGCCTGCTGGTCGACGGTGATGTCCGGTCCGTTCTGGCCGTCCGTCAGCGGATGGTCCTTGAGGATGACGTAAGCGGTCATCACCTTGGCCACGCTGGCGATAGGCACCGGGGTCTGGTCCCCGCAGGTGCCGAGGTTCCCGATGCCCTGCGCCCACAGCGCGGTCTCGCCGTCCTGCGGCCACGGCAGGGCGATGGCCAGGGCGCGGTAGGCCGGGGGGACGATCTTGAGAACGGGCTGTGGCGGGGAGCCACCCCGGGTGGCGTAGACGGCCGCGATCGTGCCGCCGCCGAGGGCCAGTACGGTGCCGACGGCGATGAGGGCGGTGCGCAGACGCGGACGCCGCCGACGCCGGGGCTTCTCGGCCGACGCTGATGGCGTCCCGGCCGACTTCTCGGCGGGCTCAGCAGGAGCGGGCTTGGCGGGCTCGGCGGCCTTCGCTGTCGCCTTCGTAGCCACCTTCTCAGTGGGCTCCTCGGCGCGCTGCGCGGGCGGCTTCTCTAATCGGCCGGGCGCAGCCTCGGATCCCGGCGCCGACTCCACCGCTGGCGCCGCCGCCTCGGACCGCTCGGACTCCGGCTCGGCCGCCGGGATCTCAGGGCGCTCCGATGCCGCCTGCTCTTCCAGTTCTGGATTGGGCACCCATCGAAGCTAGCGGAGCCCCCGCGTCGAACGCGATCTCGAACCGAAGGTTGTGACAGAACCGCGGGACATCACTCGGGTCCGGCTAGGCCAGGAAACTCGTCAGCACCGCCGCGGCGGCCCGCAGTTCCGCCGCCTTGTCCGCGTGGCCCGAGCCCTCGTAGACCTCCGCGGCGTGCTCGCGCTCGGCGATCTCCGCGCGCACGATCGCCGCGACGTCCGCCTCGCTCAGCTCACGGCGCGCCGCCTCGGCCGCGCCGATCCCGACCGCGCTGGCCTCGATGGCACCGGCAGCCGGCACCACGGCCACGTCCACGGCTTCGGCGTTCTCGATCGCGGCGAGAGTGGCGCGCAGCGTCGAGGCGGTGGCACGGTCGCGGGCCTTCATCGCGGCCGGGAGCGCGGCGCGGAGGCGGTCGCGCAAGGGATTCGGGTCGGTCATGGGATGACCGTAGGTGTGCCAGCCTCCGGTGATCAAACGCTTATACCGAACCATTCGGCCAACATCGCGACTGTTCGCTTGGAGTCCGTGTGATGCAACCCGACGATGCCGAGGCGCGCGGCACCCTGCAGGTTGTGCTCCAGGTCGTCGATCATCACGCACTCCGCCGGCTCGACCCCCAGCCGCGTGCACGCGATCTCGTAGATCGCACGCGACGGCTTGCGCACCCCGACCTCGCCGGAGATCACCGACGTGTCGGCCAGCTCGGTCAGGTCGTACCCGGCATAGGCGTCGTCGCCGAGCGAGTTGGAGACGATCGCCACCGGCACGCCGGCGGCGCGCAGCGCGCGCATGGCGGCGATCATCTCCTCGTCCGGCCTCAGCAGCGCCTGGAACGAGTCGACGAACCCCGGCGCCGGCACGACGATGCCGCGCGGCGCCAACAGCTCGGCGATCCCGCGCTCGAAGTCCGCCTGGTCGATCCGGCCGCATTCGTGCTCCACCAGCAGCGCACCGGCCGCCGGCTCGGCCCGGAACAGCGTCCCGAACAACGTCGGATCACCCGACACCGACACCGAATACGTTTCGAAGGCCTCGAAGACGCTCGATGTCAGCACCCCGCCGAAGTCGGTGAGCACTGCCCGGGGTGTGGTGCTCATGCCGACTCCAAGGGTGCGAACTGCGGGGGACGACGCTCCAGGTAGCTGTGCACGCCTTCTGCCGCGTCGGGATGGCGGAACGACTCGTGCATCAGCTTGTCCGCCAGTGCGATCGCCGTCGGCAGGTCCGAATCCATCGCCTGGTACACCTGCTGCTTCATCAAGGCCATCGACCGCGGCGAGCAGTTCTCGGCGAGGTCGGCCGCGTAGGCCAGAGTCTCGGCGACCAGGGACTTGGCGGGCAGGACCATGGTGACCAGGCCCATGGCGTACGCCTCCTCACCGAGTACCACCCGAGCCGACATCAGCAGGTCCAGCGCCCTGCTCTGCCCGACCAGGCGCGGCAGCAGCCAGGCGATCCCGTACTCGGCGATCAGGCCGCGCCGGGCGAAGGCCGTCGTGAACTTGGCTTTGTGTGTCGTGAACCGCAGATCGCAGTACAGCGCCTGCACCAGCCCGAGCCCGGCCGCCGGTCCGTTGATCGCGGCGATCAGGGGTTTGCGAAAGGACAATGGCCGCTCGCGGGGCCGGCGCTCAGCCTGCGCCTGAGCTTGCGCGACGGCGTCCGGATCGACCGTGCCGAGCTGCGACAGGTCCTCCATGTCGGCCCCGGCGCAGAACCCGCGTCCCGCGCCGGTGACCACCACGACCCGTACGTCGTCGTCGGCCTCCGCCTCGTCGAGCAGCGTGAAGTACCGCTCCTCCAGCGGGATGTTCCACGCGTTCAGGCGCTCCGGCCGGTTGAGGGTGAGCAGCAGGACCGCGCCGTGCCGCTCGGCCAGGACCAGCTCGGGTGCCTCAGTGCTTTGCGTCATTGCCGCCTCTGCCTTCTTCTCAACAGGCCGGATCGGTGGGGCGCCTCAGTCCTTCGGTCCGCCGGCCGCGTAGATCACCTGGCCGGAGACGAACCCGGCGTCCTCGCGCACCAGGAACGAGGCCACGGCCGCGATGTCCTCGGGCTTGCCGGAGCGGCCGACCGGGATCTGGCTGATCGCCACCTCGCGGAAGACGTCGAAGTCGACGCCCATCCGGGCCGCGGTGGCCTTGGTCATGTCGGTCTCGATGAAGCCCGGCGCGATCGCGTTGGCGGTGACGCCGAACTTGCCGAGCTCGATCGCCAGCGTCTTGGTGAAGCCCTGCATGCCGGCCTTCGCCGCGGCGTAGTTCGCCTGGCCCCGGTTGCCCAGCGCCGAAGTGCTGGACAGGTTCACGATGCGGCCGAACCCGGCGTCCACCATGTGCTTCTGGGCGGCCCGCGACATCAGGAACGCGCCGCGCAGGTGGACGTTCATCACCGCGTCCCAGTCCCCGACGGTCATCTTGAACAGCAGGTTGTCGCGCAGGATCCCGGCGTTGTTCACCAGGATCGTGGGCGCGCCGAGTTCGGCGGCGATCCGGGTGACCGCGGCGGCCACCTGCTCCTCGTCGGACACGTCGCAGCCCACGGCCAGGGCCTTGCCGCCGGCTTTGGTGATCGCCGCGACGGTGTCCGCGCACGCGGTCTCGTCCAGGTCGACGACGGCGACCGCGTGCCCGTCGGCGGCCAGCCGGGCGGCGACGGCCGCGCCGATGCCGCGGGCGGCTCCGGTGACGATCGCGGTGCGCGGGGTGTCGTGCTCGGCGGCGGTGGTCTGGTCGGTCATGGCAGAGTCCTCAGCGCTTCGGTGATCAGGGCGTCGATCATGTCGGTGGTCGGGGCGGACGAGGCGGCGCGGTTGCGCGGCTCGTCCAGGACGCGCCGCAGCACGCCCTCGGCGATGATGGCGATCTTCCACAGGCCCAGCGCGTGCCAGAACCCGAGCGCGGAGCCGTCCCGGCCGCTGGCGTCGAGGTAGGCGGCGGCCAGCTCGTCGCGGCTAGGGAAGCCCGGCATCATCGAGTGGCTGAGCAGGCCCGCGCCGGCCTCGCCGGCCGCCGGCCAGTACGCCAGCAGCGTGCCGACGTCGGCCAGCGGGTCGCCGAGCGTGCACAGCTCCCAGTCCAGCACCGCGGTGACGGCGCCGTCGTGCGGCGAGACGATCACGTTGCGCATGTGGAAGTCGCCGTGTACCAGCGTGAGCTCGCGCTGCTCGGGGATCGCCGCAGCCAGGCGGGCGGTCAGCGTGTCCAGATCGGCGGACTCGCGGGTCTTCGAGTGCTGCCACTGCGTCGTCCAGCGCTTCAGCTGGCGCTCGGCGTAAGGCTTGTGGCTGGCCAGGTCGACCAGTCCGGTTTTGTCCAGATCGACCGCGTGCACCGGCGCCAGGGCGCGGGCGATCGACAGACCGACGGCGTGCCGGGTCGGCTCGTCGACGCCGGCGACGACCTCCTTGCGGTCCAGGACCAGGCCGTCGACGAACTCCATCAGGACCATCGGGACGCCGTCCGCGTCCCACACGCCGAACACCTGCGGGACCGGGACGTCAGAGTCCTGCAGCGCGGTGAGGATGCGCGCCTCGCGGGCCACGTCGTGCGCCGAGGCCAGCAGGTGGCCCAGCGGCGGGCGGCGCAGGATCCAGCGCCGCTCGGGGCGTCCGCTCGCGTCGGTGACGGCGTAGGTCAGGTTCGACTGGCCCACGCCGACCCGGGTCAGCGTCAGCGGGAGCTCGTGCTCGATCCCTGATTCGCGCAGCCAGCCGGAGACCAGTGCCGGCAGTTCCTCCAACGCCGGCCCGGTGGAAGTCTCAGCCGCCTCGGATGCTTCAGACACCGGCCTGCCCCAGCAGCGCGCCGCCGTCGATGACCAGCGTCTCGCCGGTGATCCAGGCCGCGGCGTCGGAGGCCAGGAAGGCGACGGCCGAGGACACGTCCTCCGGCTCGCCGATGCGGCCCAGCGGGTAGGAGCCGGCGACCTCCGCCTCGCGCTCGAACAGGGCCGCGGCCAGCTTGGTGCGGACCACCGCCGGCGCGACGCCGTTGACCCGCACCTTCGGCGCCAGCTCCAGCGCCAGCTGCTTGGTGACGTGGATCAGCGCGGCCTTGCTGGCGTTGTAGACGCCGAGGTTCGGCGCGACGTGGATGCCGCCGATCGAGGCGGTGTTCACCACCGAGCCGCCGTGCTCGCCCATCCACGCCTTCACCGCCAGCGAGGTCCACAGGATCGGGCCCCACAGGTTGGTGTCGAGTGTCTTGGCGAATCGGCTCTTCTCGATGTCGATCAGCGGCCCGTAGGCCGGGTTGGTGCCGGCGTTGTTGACCAGGATGTCCAGGCTGCCGAAGCGCTCGATCGCGAAGGCCACGCAGGCGCGCGCCGCGTCCTCGTCGGTGGCGTGCGCCTGGAAGCCGACCGCGGTGCCGGGTCCTTCGACCTGCTTGGCGGCTTCCTCGGCGTTCTCCTTGGTGCGCGAGGTGAGGACGACGTTCGCGCCGCCGGCGGCCAGCGTCTGCGCGATCGCCAGGCCGATGCCGCGCGAGGCGCCGGTGACGATGGCCGTGCGGCCGTTCAGCGAGGGGATGAGGGGGCTGGTCATGAGCTGAGGGGACTCCTGTATATCAGTGCTTGTACTTGGCGAGTTCGATCCGGGCGATGGAGCGCTTGTGGACCTCGTCCGGCCCGTCGGCCAGCCGCAGCGTCCGCAGGTGGGCCCAGGCCCAGGCCAGCGGGAAGTCGTCGGTGACGCCGGCGCCGCCGTGCACCTGGATCGCGCGGTCGATGACGCGCAGCGCCATCTCGGGGGCCGCGACCTTGATGGCGGCGATCTCGGTGCGCGCGGCCTTGTTGCCGACCGTGTCCATCATCCACGCGGCCTTCAACGTCAGCAGGCGCGTCTGCTCGATGTCGATCCGGGACTCGGCGATCCAGTCCTGGATGTTGGCGCGCTCGGCGAGCGGCCGGCCGAAGGTGACGCGCTCGGAGGCGCGGCGGCACATCAGCTCCAGCGCGCGCTCGGCCATGCCGACGGTGCGCATGCAGTGGTGGATCCGGCCCGGGCCCAGGCGGGCCTGGCTGATCGCGAAGCCCTCGCCCTCGCCCTTGAGCAGGTCCTCGGCCGGGACGAAGACGTCCTCGAAGGTGATCTCGGCGTGCCCCTCGCGGTCCTGGTAGCCGAAGACCGGCAGCGAGCGCACGATCGTGACGCCCGGCGCGTCCAGCGGCACCACCATCATCGACTGCTGACGGTGCGGCTCGGCCTCCGGGTCGGTCTTGCCCATGACGATCAGCACACGGCAGTTCTGGTGCATGGCGTTGGACGTGAACCACTTGCGGCCGTTGAGCACGTAGCCGCCGCGCGCGTCGTCACGGACCATGCGCATCTCGATGTTGGTCGCGTCCGAGGAGGCCACCGCCGGCTCGGTCATCGCGAACCCGGACCGGATCTCGCCGTCCAGCAGCGGCTTGAGCCACTTCTCCTTGTGCGCCTCGGACCCGAAGAGCGTGAGCACTTCCATGTTGCCGGTGTCGGGGGCGGCGCAGTTGGTGGCCTCCGGCGCGAGGTGGCTGCGGCCCATGATCTCGGCCAGCGGCGCGTACTCGAAGTTGGTGAGCCCGGGGCCCCATTCGGGGTGCGGGTGGAAGAGGTTCCACAGCCCGCGCTTCCTGGCCTCGGTCTTCAGCTCCTCGATGACCGCGGGCTGGTGATGAGGGTTCCCGGAGGCGCGCATCTGCTCCTCGTAGACCTCTTCGGCGGGGTAGACCTGCTCGTCCATGAAGGCGAGGAGATCGTCCTGGTAGCGCTTCGCGCGGTCGGAGACAACGAACATGGTTCCGGTATAGTTGAGGTCGGCGTCAAGTTCAAGTAGGGAGACGGCGTTTCGGCATGGTGAAGTCTGAGGTTCGCGTCACACCCCGCAGCGCACGGGGGATCCGCACACGGAACGCGCTGGTCGCGGCGGCGCGCGTGGTGTTCGAGCGCGACGGGTACCTGGACGCCCGGTTGGCCGACATCTCGGCCGAGGCCGGCGTCGCCTCGGGCTCGCTCTACACCTATTTCGAGGGCAAAGAGGAGATCTTCCAGGCGGTCGCCGAGCAGGTGACCGAGGAGATGGTGCACCCGCACCTGCGCGCCCGCACCGGGGTCACGGACCCGCGCGAGCTGATCGACCTCGCCAACCGCGAGTACCTGCGCGCGTACAAGAAGAACGCCAAGCTGATGGGCCTGTTCGAGCAGGTGTCGCACATCGACGAGGAGTTCCGCGCGGTGCGGATCGAGCGCGCGAACGCCTTCGTGCAGCGCAACGCGAAGATGATCCGGACGCTGCAGGACGCCGGGGCCGCCGACCCGGAGCTGGATCCGCTGCTGACGGCGCACGCGTTGTCGGGGATGGTGTCGCGGATGGCGTTCGTGGCGTACGTGCAGAAGGTGCCGATGCCGTTCGAGAAGCTGGTGGAGACGTTGAACCGGATCTGGATCAAGGCGTTGAGCCTGCCGGCTGTGGGCGGCTCCGAATAGGGTCCAGGCCATGGGCTACAACACCGACTTCCAGGGTGCGGTCACGGTCGTGCCGCCGCTGAACCGGCATGAGATCGCTTATCTGCGGCGCTTCGCGGGGACCCGGCGCATGGACCGGGATCTCGGTCCGTACTACTGCGGTACGGGACATGCCGGCCAGGACGAGGAGCCGGACATCCGCGACTACAACAAGCCGGGGTTCGACCAGCCCGGGCTGTGGTGCAAGTGGGAGCCGACGGACGACGGCGGCCGG
The DNA here is from genome assembly GCF_041262085.1 of Catenulispora sp. GAS73. Classification (NCBI taxonomy): domain Bacteria; kingdom Bacillati; phylum Actinomycetota; class Actinomycetes; order Catenulisporales; family Catenulisporaceae; genus Catenulispora; species Catenulispora sp. GAS73. Next base: position 23,246 of record NZ_JBGCCM010000002.1, on the reverse strand, counting down.
ATCCAGTGGAACCAGGCCGAGAAGTTCTATGACGGCGAGTTGTGGATGGCGTACGTGGTGAGGACCTTCCTCATGCCCGACGCACTCCTCGCCGAAGAGCTGGAGTCCCGTGTCGAAGGGCGCTACTACGCCCCCGAATTCGCCCACTTCACGTTCAACCACCTGGTGAACGGCGTCATCGACGCGGAGGGCGAGGAGGAGGACGACGTCTGGCAGCTCATCGTCAGCGACAACGTGGTCACCACGCGCGCCGACGGCGATGAATCCGCTCCGATCACCGACACCGCGTGGGGCGCGTATCTGCGAGCGGAGGCCGAGCTCACCGCTTCCGATGAGCTCTGACCCGCCCTCGTCGTCAACTGCCCGGCGCGTTCAGCTCGCCGGCAGGTCCACCAACTCCGCGAGACGCCGCCGGTGCCGCGAAGGAGCCCCGAGCGCGAGCGACGTGCTCTTCGCGCGCTTCAGATACAGGTGCGCGGGGTGCTCCCAGGTGAAGCCGATGCCGCCGTGCATCTGCACGCACTCCTCCGCGGCCTGCACCGCGACCGCCGAACAGTGCGCCTGCGCCACCGCGACCGCGATCGCCTGCTCCTCGCCGGTGGCCGACACCGCGTGCCGCGCGACCGCGCGGGCCTGTGCGATCTGGACCCACAGCTGCGCCAGCCGGTGCTTGAGGCCCTGATATGACCCGACCGCGCGCCCGAACTGGTGCCGTGTCTTCACGTACTCGACCGTCGTCGCCAGGCACCGTTCGGCCAGCCCCAGCTGTTCGGAGGCGAGGATCGCCGCCGCGCTGAGCAGCGCGCTCTGGAGCGCGCCGTAGCGCGTCGTGAGCAGCATGCCGGGGGTGTCGTCGAACTCGATGTCGCACAGTACGCGCGTCATGTCCAGCGACGTCACCGCCGTGCGCTGCGCGTCCGAGGACTGCACGACGTAGATCGAGCCGTCCGCCGGGACCAGCAGGACATCGGCCGGCAGCGCGTCCGCGACGCTCGTGACCCGGCCGGTGAGCCGGGCTTCGTGCGGATGCTCGCGGGGCGGCCACGGCGTGACCGAGACCCGGCCCTTGTACGTCGTGTCCGGCGAGCGCGTGAACGGGATCGCGACGGCGACGGTCTGCTCGCCGTCGGCGATCCGGCGGAGTAGTTCATCGGCCGCGGCGGCGGTGCCGTTGCCGGCGTCATGGACGCCCAGCAAGAGCGCCGTGGCCGTCAGGTTGCCCAGGAACGGCACCGGCGCGACCGCCTTGCCCAGCTCCTCGGCGACCACCGCGGCCTCGCGCAGCGAAGCGCCGGCGCCGCCGAGTGCTTCGGGGATCAGCAGTCCCGCCGCGCCGATCCCGGTCCCGAGCGCCTTCCACAGCTCCGCGTCGTACGGCTCCGCCGACTCGGTCCGCGCCAGCACCGAGGCCCACGGCGCGCGGTCGGCGAGCAGGTCGGCGACTGCGGTGCGCAGCTCTTCTTCGGGCTCTGAGTAGAGCAGTTCCTCGCTCACCGGGGGAGGTCCTTCCACGCGACGTCCTTGTCCACCCGGATCTCGCCGGGCAGGCCCAGGACGCGTTCGGCGATGATGTTCAGCAGGATCTCCGAGGTGCCGCCCTCGATTGAGTTGCCCTTGGCCCGCAGGTAGCGGTAGCCGGGGGAGCGGCCGACGAAGTCGACGGTGTCGGGCCGGCGCATGGTCCAGTCGTCGTAGCGCAGGCCCTCCTCGCCGAGCAGTTCCAGCTCCAGGCCGGAGATCTGCTGGTTGAGCGTGGCGAAGGCGTACTTCGCCGCCGAGCCCTCGGGGCCGGGCTGGCCGGCTGCGAGCTGCGCGGACAGGCGCATCGCGGTCAGGCGCGCGGCTTCGGCAGCGACCCACAGGGCCATCAGCCGGTCGTGCAGCGAGGAGTCGCGGACTCCGGGATTCTCCCGCCAGCGCTGGGCCAGCACGCCGATCATCCCCGACTCGCGCGGCGAGGATCCGCCGCCGATCGCCACGCGCTCGTTCATCAGCGTGGTCTGCGCGACCTTCCAGCCCTCGCCCACCGCGCCGAGGCGCTGGCTGTCGGGGATGCGGACGTCGGTGAGGAAGACCTCGTTGAACTCCGCCTCGCCGGTGAGCTGCCGCAGCGGCCGGACCTCGACGCCGGGCGCGGTCATGTCCAGCACGAAGTAGGTCATGCCCTGGTGCTTGGGGACGTCCGGATCGGTGCGGGTGACCAGGATCGCCCAGCGCGCCTCGTGCGCCATGGACGTCCAGACCTTCTGGCCGTTGACGATCCAGTCGTCGCTGTCGCCCTCGCGGACGGCGCGGGTGGCCAGCGCGGCGAGGTCGGATCCGGCGCCGGGCTCGGAGAACAGCTGGCACCAGACCTCCTCCCCGCACCACAGCGGCCGCAGCCAGCGTTGCTTCTGCTCGTCGCTGCCGAAGGCGAGGATGGTCGGCGCGGCCATCCCCAACCCGATGCCGATGCGGCGGGGGTCGTTGTCGGGCGCGCCGGCCGCGGCGAACGCTTTCTCGGCGACCGGCTGCAGGTCACGCGGCAGGCCCAGGCCGCCGAGGCCTTCGGGATAGTGGAGCCAGGCCAGCCCGGCGTCGAAGCGGGCTCGGAGGAAGTCCTGTTTGCTGGTGGTGCGGGGATCGTGGGCGGCCAGGAAGTCCTGGACGCGGTTCTCAAGGTCGTGCTGGGTGATCAATGGCGGCACCCTTGCTTTCCAACCGGTCGGTAACTGTCCGCTCAGTATTCTCCCGGCGAGGGTGGTGTCAACAGGGGTGATCGAATTCGGTGCTCGGGCTCAGCCTCATGATCAGCACTCGTGATCGGCCCACCACGCCTTCGCGGCGGCGAGCAGATGGTGGCGGACCTCGGCCACGTGCGGGTTGGCCGAACCGCCGGGCCTGCGGACCAGGTACGCGGTGTTCAGGGGTGCTTCGTCGGGCTCGTGGAGCAGGGTCAGGGCTCCGTTGTCGAGCTCGGCGCGGCACAGGTATTTCGGCAGGACCGTCCAGCCGGCCCCGGCCATCACGGCGGTGCGGATGCCGCGCAGGTCCGGGATCGTGGTCAGCTGCGCCGGGGCGGTCAGGCGCTCGTTGAAGACGTAGCGCCAGTAGCGGCGGATTATCGGGAGGTCGGCGTCGTAGGCGATCAGCGGGACGTCGGCCAATGCCGCCGGGAGCGCCGCGCCCTTCAGCCGTTCGGCCCACAGCGGTGCCGCCACGAGGACGAACTCCTCGTCGGCGAAGGGTTCTGAGACCAGGCCCCGGGAGTTCGGGCGGCGGGTGGAGATCACCAGGTCATGCCGGCCGGCGCGGAGCTCGTCGAGCAGGTCGTCGGTCAGGCCGGTGGTGACGCGGAGCTGGACGCCGGCGGCGATCAGCGGGGCGACCAGCCCCATGCCGACCGCGCCCAGGAACTCCGCCGGGCCGGCGAGATGGACCGGTTCGACGGCCGGGGTGTCGGCGTCGTCGCTGAGGCCGGACAGGCGGTCCAGCGGGGAGGCGACCTGCGCGGCGAGGTCGTCGGCGTAGGGGAGCGGGACCACACCGCGGGCTCGGCGCTCGAACAGTTCGCGGCCCAGGCGGGTCTCCAGCGCGCGGATCTGTGTGGTGACCGTCGACTGGGACAGGCCGAGCAGGTGCGCCGCGGCGGTGAAGGAACCGGAGCGGTGCACCGCGAGGAAGGTGCGCAGTTGGTTGAGGTCCAGTGGTTCGGCCATGCGCCGAGGCTACCTCGATCCATCGGAAAATCGATAGTCGCTATCGGAGTGCCCATTGGTCTCGATAGGTTCATGAGGTTTACTGTCTTGGCATGGCAAAGATCCTGATGGTTCTGACCGGTGCCGACTCCTGGACGCTGAAGGACGGCACGAAGCATCCGACCGGCTTCTGGGCCGAGGAGGCCGTGGTGCCCTACCAGGTGCTGAAGGCCGCCGGGCACGAGGTGACGGTCGCGACCCCCGGCGGCGTGGTCCCCACCGCGGACGCCGGCAGCCTGTCCGCGCAGGTCAACGGCGGCGAGGACGGCGCGCGGCAGATGTCCGACGCCGTCGCGGCGATGACCGAGCTGCGCAGCCCGCTCACGCTGGCCGACGTCTCGGTCGACGATTACGACGCCGTGTTCTATCCCGGCGGCCACGGCCCGATGGAGGACCTGGCCGAGGACGCCGACTCCGGTCGCGTGCTGAGCACGGCCCTGGCCTCCGGCAAGCCGCTCGCGGTGGTCTGCCACGGCCCGGCGGCGCTTCTCGCGGCGCACACGGCCGACGGCACCTCGGCGTTCGCCGGCTACCGCGTCGCCGCGTTCACGAACGAGGAGGAGGTCCAAGGGGGCCTCGCCGACAAGGCGAAGTGGCTGCTGGAGGACCGCCTGCTCGCCGACGGCGTGGTGGTCGACAAGGCCGCGCCGTGGACGCCGCACGTGGTCGTGGACCGGAACCTGATCACCGGGCAGAACCCGATGTCCTCCGCGCCGTTGGCGGCCGAGCTGCTGAAGGCGCTCGGCTGACGGTTGGCCGGAGATCTGGCCGCCCGATGGCTTGGCGGCCGGTCGACCGGCCGCCTGCCGGCCGGTCGGCGAGACTGCTTGATTCGCTGGGCCGGTGTGCTGGCCGGCCGATCGGTTGGCGAGTCTGGCTGGCGAGTCCGACTGGTCGGCCGGCTGAGTCGCCAGCCGGCTCGCTGAAGGCGCTCGGTTGAGCTCGCACTTGAGCTTGCGCCGGTTTGTCCCGGCGTCCGGCGCGGTCGAGCAGTGGCAGCGCCGACGGCCGTCGGCGACGATGAGCAAGCCGGACTCATCCGCTCGCGCTCATCTTCTTGTATCCCTCACCCCTCACTCTCTTGGAGCAACCCGTGTCCGTCACCAGCCGTGAATGGCAGCTGATCGCCCGCCCGGTCGGCGAGCCGAAAGCCTCCGACTTCCGCCTCCTCCAGGCCGAGGTCGCCGATCCCGGGCCGGGGCAGATCCTGGTGCGGAACACGTGGCTGTCCGTCGACCCCTACATGCGGGGCCGGATGAACGACGTCCCGTCCTACATCCCGCCGTTCCAGCTGAACGAGCCGATGACCGGCGGCGCGGTCGGCGTCGTGGTCGCGGCCGGGGACGGCTCGGCCGTGCCGGTCGGCGCGACCGTCGCGCACTTCGAGGGCTGGCGCGAGTACGCGCTGCTGGACGCGTCCGCGGTGCAGCAGCTCGACGTCTCGGTGGCGCCGCCGCAGGCCTACCTCGGCGTGCTCGGCATCACCGGCCTGACCGCCTACGTCGGCCTCACCGAGATCGCGCCGGTCAAGGAGGGCGACGTCGTCTTCGTCTCCGGCGCGGCCGGGGCCGTCGGCTCCATCGCCGGGCAGATCGCCAAGAAGCTCGGGGCGTCGAAGGTCGTCGGCTCGGCCGGCGGCCCGGAGAAGGTGCGCCGGCTCAAGGACGACTTCGGCTACGACGCCGCGATCGACTACCGCGAGGGGGAGCTGCGCAAGCAGCTGAAGGAGGCCGCGCCCGACGGCATCGACGTGTACTTCGACAACGTCGGCGGCGACACCCTCGACGCGGCGCTGACGCGGATGAACCTGTTCGGGCGCATCGCGCTGTGCGGCGCGATCTCCGTCTACAACGCCGAATCCACGCCGGCCGGGCCGCGGCACCTGACGAACGCCATCGGCAAGAGCCTGACGCTGCGCGGCTTCACCATCGGGCACCACATGAAGGCGTTCCCGGAGTACATCGGCAAGGCCGCCGGGTGGCTCGCCGACGGTTCGCTGCACGTCGACGAGACCGTCGTCGACGGGATCGACAACGGCTTGAACGCCTGGTTCGGCCTGATGAGCGGTGCCAACACCGGCAAGATGCTGGTGCGGCTGACCGAGGACTGAGGTCCGTTCCCGCCCCGGCCGCTGATCCGAACGGTCGCCTCGACCTCCCGCCCGGCGCCCGGGTGGGATAGGGAGGACGCATGCGTATCGTGATTGCGGGCGGTCATGGACAGATCGCCCTGTTGCTGGAAGCACGCCTGAGTGCCGACGGACACACCGTGCAGGGGCTGCTGCGCCGCCCCGACGGCTCCGACGATCTGGTGGCCGCCGGGGCCGAGCCGGTCGTGTTCGATCTGGAGAGCGCCACCGCCGAATCGCTGGCCGAGGTCATCCGCGGCGCCGACGCCGTGGTGTTCGCGGCCGGCGCCGGCGGCGGGAGCACGGCCGAGCGGAAGTACACCGTCGATCTCGGCGGCTCGGTGCTGCTGGCCGACGCCGCCGAGCTGGCCGGGGTGCGGCGCTTCGTGCAGATCTCCTCGATGGGGGCCGGGGCGCCCGCGGCGCCCGGCTCCGACGCGACCTGGGTGGCCTACCTGGACGCCAAGACCAAGGCCGAGGACGACCTGCGGCCCCGCGACCTGGACTGGACCATCATCCGGCCCGGCGGCCTGCTGAACACGCCGGGCCTGGGACTGGTCCACCTCGTTCCGCACACCGGCCGCGGCACGGTCCCGCGTATCGACGTCGCGGACGTCCTCGCCGAGATCCTCGAACAGCGTGCGGCCGTCCACCAGACCCTCGAACTGGTGTCCGGGTCCACCCCGATTTTTCAAGCCGTCGAAGCCTGGAAGGGATGAAGAAATGCAATACATCACTTTGAATGACGGCGCGCGCATCCCGCAGTTGGGTTTCGGCGTCTGGCAGGTGCCCGACGCCGGGGCTCAGGCCGCGGTCGCGACCGCCCTCGACGTCGGCTACCGGCACCTGGACACCGCGGCCGCCTACGAGAACGAGGCCGGCGTGGGCCGCGGCATCCGGGATTCCGGCGTCCCCCGCGAGGACATCTACCTGACCACCAAGCTCTGGAACGGCGACCACGGCTACGACGCCGCGCTGCGCGCCTTCGACCAGAGCCTGGAGCGCCTTGGCACCGACTACGTGGACCTGTATTTGATTCACTGGCCGGTGCCCGAACAGGATTTGTATATCGAGACCTGGCGCGCCCTGGAGAAAATCAACTCCGACGGCCGGGCCCGCAGCATCGGCGTCTGCAACTTCACCGCCGAGACGCTGGAGCGCCTGGTCGAGGAGTCGTCCAAGACCCCGGCGATCAACCAGATCGAGCTGCACCCCTACTTCCCGCAGCCGGCGATGCGTCAGCTGGACGAGAAGCTGGGCATCGTCACCGAGGACTGGAGCCCGCTCGGCCAGGGCGGCGACCTGCTCAAGGAGCCGGTCCTGGCGCGCATCGCCCGGGCGAAGGGCAAGACCCCCGCGCAGGTCGTGCTGCGCTGGCACCTGCAGCTCGGCGACGTGGTGATTCCGAAGTCCGTCACGCCGTCGCGGATCAAGGAGAACTTCGAGGTCTTCGACTTCGAGCTCACCGAGGCCGAGATGGAGGAGATCACGATGCTGCGGCGGGACGACGGCCGGATCGGGCCGGACCCGGCGCATTTCAACTACGTGGGGTAGATGCGGCTGCGGTTCGTCGGCCCTCCCGCTGTGTGGGGAGGGCCGACGAGGTGGTCGTGCTGTGTCAGTCGTCGTGCTGTGTCAGTCGGCTGTCAGTAGGAGTAGGGCGCGCAATTCGCGCGTCTTCTCGTGCCAGGGGCTGTCGGATCCGTCGACCCCGCTCCATTCGTCGGCGAGCTCGCTGTCGTCGGCCATGGTGCGGTCGATCGCTGCGATCGCCAGCGGCAACAGGTCGGTGGTGAGGGGCGGGAGCGGCTGTTTCGGGCCGTAGCCGGCTGCTACGAGGCGCGCGCCGCCGTCCGACAGTTCGCGGGCTACCAGCGCGGCTGCGGCTATCGCGTACGCGCCGACGTCGCCTTCCAGGTATCCGTCGCAGTCCGCGGCTTCGCGAAGCGCCTCGCGGATGGCGGCGGCGCGGTCTTCCCGCGGGAGGTCGTCGAGGCGGCCGGAGAAGTCGGCGGCGTCGTCGTTGTCGAATGGTCCGGCGTCCCAGAAGCCCATGGCGGTGTCCTCAGTCCCCTGTTCTCAGGTCTCAGTTCTCGGTGTCTTCGTCGAACTCTTCGTCGTCGTCCTCGCCGGTGTAGGCGTTCAGCGCTTCGCGGGAGCGGGCCAGGACGCTGATCCACGCGCCGTCGGCGGCGTGCGCGAGGAGGTCGTCGCCGACGTAGTACGTGGTCTTGTACCAGTCGGGCTGGATACGGGGGAGGGCGGTGAGGCCGTCTTCCTCGACGGCTTCGGGGCCGAGTTGAGCCCAGCACTTCTCCATGCCGTCGACCTCCGTGAGTACCGTCTCGGACATCAGGGCTTCGACGAGGGCGAGCGAGAGCTTTTCGGTCCACGGGATCCACTCCTCCTCGGTCTTGTCGAGGAGGTCGGCGCGGTAGTAGGTCGGCGGGTCGTCCTGGTCCAGGTCCTCGATGAGGACGCCCCACCAGCAGACGCCCTGGTTCTCGTCGCGGAAGACCAGGGCGCCTTCGTACGTCTCCAGGTCTTCCGGCGTGCTCAGCGGGTCCTGGTTGCGGGTCAGGTCGTCGCGGCGGCCGAAGAGCTTGAGGCCCTCGCGCAGCGCCGCCGGGAGCGGGAGGCCGAGGGCGGCTGCGGCGGCGTCGAGGTCGGCGTCGTCGTAGCCGTCGCCGTCGGCGAGGGGGCGCTCGGACCAGTCGGCGGCCAGGACCTCGGCCACGTGCCAGGCGGCGGCGCGGTCGCCGGGGGCGGCCACGGCGGCGTGGAGGGCCGCGGATATGCGGGCGGCGGCTGTTTCGGGGGCCGCGTGCGCATCGGTGTCGGTCATGGGGCCACACCGTAGCGGCGGGCACCGTCAACTTGCGCGACCATGGCTCATATGGAGAACGACGGGCTCGCGGTCGCGGTGATCGGGCTGGGCGGCATCGCCCGGGGTGCGTACCTGCCGGTGCTGGGGATGCGTGCGGACCTGCGGCTTCGGCTGATGACGCGGGACCGGGCCCGCCTCGACGCGCTCGGGGCGGCGTATCACGTGGCGCCGGAGTGCCGGTTCACGGAGTTGGAGGCGCTGCTCGGCGATCCGCCGCAGGCGGCGTTCGTGCACGTCGCGACAGTCGCGCACGCGGAGGTCTTGACCCGCCTGCTGGACGCCGGGGTCCCGACGTATGTCGACAAACCGCTGGCCGACACCCTCACCGAGTCGCGGGCCCTGGTCGAGCACGCCGAGCGCACCGGCACCCCGCTGATGGTCGGCTTCAACCGGCGCCACGCACCGGCGTACGTCGAGGCGGCACGGGCCCCGCGCGAGACCGTGATCCTGCAGAAGAACGAGGCCGACGCGCCGGGGGTGGTGCGCGACATCGTGTTCGACGACTTCATCCATGTGGCGGACACGCTGCGCTTCCTCGCCCCGGGCGACGTCTCGGACGTGACGGTCTCCGGCCGCGTCGAGGACGGGATGCTGGAGCATGTGGCGCTGACCCTCTCCGGCCCCGGTTTCACCTGCTTCGGGGCGATGAACCGCCGCGCGGGCGTGAAGGCGGAGCGCCTCCAGTTGATCGGCGACGGCCACCGCCGCGACATCCACGACCTGGTCGAGGGCCCGACCGGCTGGGCCCCGGTGGGGCGGGTGAAAGGCATCGAGCAGATATGCGAGCACTTCCTCGCGGCGGTGCGTGGCGAGACGCAGTACCCGGACCTTCAGGACGCGCTGGCCACGCATGAGCTCTGCGAGCAGGTGGTCGAGCGGCTGGCCGAGTGAGCGGCCGGGGCTGGCCGAGGGGCCGGACGGGTGACGCCGGCTGCGTCGGCGGGGGCCGGGGCGGGAAGACAGGTAGCTGATGAGCGACCAGGGCGAGGCGGGTGAGGGCGGCGGGCCGGTTGGGGATGACGGCCGCGCTGATGCCGGCCGCGCCGATGCCGGGCGCGCTGGTGCCGGGCGCGGCGAGTCGAGCAACCGGGCTGCCCGCATCGCCGTAGCCGTCCTCGGCCCGGTCCTCCTCACCACCGCGTACTTCACCGTCCCCTTCGACCCGATCGGCCCCAAGCACCGCGTCCTGGCCTGGCTGATCCTCGCGGGCCTGCTCGCGCTGCTGGCCGTCGGCATGGTGGTCACCACCGATCGGGCGCTGACCGATCAGGCCGGCCGCTATCGGCACCCGGGTGTCGGCATCGTGTTGCTGTCGTGGGCTGCGATCCTGGTCTTCGCGGCCAGTTACTGGGCGATGGCCGCGCGGCACGGCCAGTTCGTCGGGCTCGTCACGCGCCTGGACGCCCTCTACTTCACCGGGATCACCATGGCGACCGTCGGGTATGGCGACATTCATCCGAGTGGGCAGTTGGCGCGCGGGGTGGTGCTCGTGCAGCTCATCTACACATTCGCGTTCCTGGTCGGCGGGGTCGCGGCGGTGCGGACGCGAGCGCGGGCCAACCTGGTGCGCCGGACGGGCGGGTAGGTCCGATGCTCAACTGGCTCAGCAATCTGCCGCCCGCGCTCATCTACGTCGTCGTCGCGCTGCTGGTCTTCGCCGAGGACGCGCTGTTCGTCGGCTTCGTGCTGCCCGGGGAGACCGCGGCGGTGATCGGCGGGGTGCTGGCGAACCGCGGCACGGTCAACATCTGGCTGCTGGCGTTCCTGGTGGTCTGCGCGGCGATCGCGGGCGACAGCGTCGGCTACGAGGTCGGGCGCCACTTCGGCGAGCGCCTGCTGAACACGCGGCCGCTGCGGCGCCACAAGGTCAAGATCGACAATGCACGCGCCCTGATCCGGCGGCGAGGGCCGGAGGCGGTGTTCCTGGGGCGCTTCGTGTCCTTCTTCCGGGCATTGATGCCGCCGCTGGCAGCGATGTCGCGCATCCCGTACCGCAAGTTCCTGCTCTTCAACGCGCTCGGCGGCCTGGTGTGGGGCGTCGGTTTCACCCTGTTGGGCTACTTCGCCGGCGCCGCCTACTCGCGGGTCGAGCACGTCGTGGGGCGGATCCTCGCCGGAGTGGTGGCGGTGATCATCATCATCGGGCTGATCATGTGGCGGCTTCGGCGCGGCCGGGTCGAACGCGCCGAGGAGGCGGCCGGGGACGCCGAAACCCCGGCCGCCCCCGGCGACGACGTCACCCGCTGACCAACCCCCCGTCCCGCGCGGCCTCCATCATGAGCTCGGCGGTGCCCGGCTACTGGGACGCCGCCACTGCGAGAAGTAGCCGAGCTCGTTCTGAGACCTCTGCGATACGCGCCGCATCGTCGCCGTCATCGCCGTCGCCGTCATCGGCGCCGACGGCCAGCAGGCTCGCGAGCACACGATGCGCCAGACAGGCTGAGCAGGTTGGCGGTGGTGAAGTCGCCGTGGACGAACTCCGTGCTGGGCAGGGCCGGGACCGGATGCGGTACGAGGGCGAGGACAGGCGGGGTCGGATAGCCGGCGGCGCGCAGTGCGGCGGTGGCTGAGCGGCATCTCATTAAGCCTGCCGGGGTCAGCCGCCCTCCCCATGACAACCGGCGGCAGCGCCCCGACCTGTCCGTCCGGTTGCGGTACGCCGAATTCGAGTGGCGCCGCGCGATCCGGTCGGCGGCGGCTGGTAGAAAGGCTCGCATCGAAGCCAGCCACCGGGAGGGGTCCACGTGATCGACAGCGAGTGTGACGCGCTGGTGCGGTGGGGCGGGCTGCCCGTCCGCACCGTGCCCGGCAAGGGCTTCGAGGAGATGGCCGACTGGCCCGGTGACGTCGAGATCACGGCCGAGGCCGGCGCGTCGGCGTGGCGCGTCGCGGTCGCCGGGTTCGACGGCGTCGGCTACGCCGAACTCTTCGACGCGTTCCTGCGCGACGTCGACACCAGCGCGATCAGCGCGTTCGTCATCGGCAACTGGGTCACCAGCGACGCGATGGAGCTCACCTCGGCCGACGCGTTCGCGCCGCTGATCGCCGCCGCCGACCGGTTCCCGAACCTGCGGCACCTGTTCGTCGCCGACATCGCGTCCTGGCAGTGGGAGATCTCCTGGATCAAGCAGAGTGACCTGACGCCGCTGCTGCGCGCCTTCCCGGACCTGCGGACGTTCGCCGTGCGGGGCAGCGATGACCTGGAGTGGGAACAGCGTGCGTACCCGGAACTCAGGGAGCTGACGTTCCAGAACGGCGGCCTGCCGCCGGAGGTGGTGCGTGCGGTCGGCGGCTCGGAGTTCCCCCAGCTGACGGACCTGGAGCTGTACCTCGGCACCGAGGAGTACTTCGGCGGCGCGGAAGCCCACGACCTCGCCGACCTCCTGGCCGGCACCGGCTTCCCGGAGCTGCGCTACCTCGGCCTGCGCGACGCCGAGAACGCCGACGAGATCGCTGCCGCCGTCGCGCACGCCCCGATCGTGGCCCGCCTGGAGGTCCTGGACCTGTCGCTCGGGGCCCTCGGCGACGAGGGCGCGGCCGCACTGCTCGCCGGCCAGCCGCTGACGCACCTCAAGAAGCTGGACCTGCACCACCACTTCATCTCCGAGCCTATGCAGGAGCGGCTGCGCGAGGCACTGCCCGGCGTGGAGGTGGACCTGTCGGACCCGCAGGAACCGGACGACTGGGACGACGATGAGGAGCACCGGTTCGTCTCCGTGGCCGAGTAGTCGGACGTGGGATCCGCGTGGCGGATTGAGTGCCGGGCCGACGGCGAGGGCGCGCCGCCGCTCGCGTTCGAGGAGGTCTTCGAGCGCTTTCTCGGCACGGTGGACACGACGCAGGTGACGGCGCTGGTCTTCGGCCGCTGGGGCGAGGACATGGGCGAGGATATGGTCGAGGACGCCTTCGCCGACAGCCACCACCCGGCCCGGTCGCTCGTCGCGGCGGCGGACCGGTTCCCGGCGCTGCGCTCGGTGTTCTTCGGTGACGTCGCCGAGGACATCTCCGAGGACATCGTGTACATCGAGCACGGCGATCTCACGCCGGTCCTGCGCGCGTTTCCAAGGCTGGAAGAGCTCTGGGTCCGTGGGACACCGGACCTGTCGCAGAAGCTGGCCCGGTACTTCGAGCCGCTGCGACACACCGGACTGCGTCGGCTGGTGCTGCAATCGGGCGGGCTCCATCCCGACGTGATCCGGGCGATCAGCGCGTGCGACTTCCCGGAGCTGCGGCACCTGGAGCTGTACCTGGGGCACCCCGACTGGTGCGGCTGGACGAAGCCGGAAGACCTCGCCTGGCTGCTGGCCGGGGAGAGCTTCCCGAAGCTGGACCACCTGGGTCTGCGCAACTCGCTGATCCAGGACGAGATCGCGGCGGCCGTCGCTCAGGCCCCGGTCGTGGCCGGGCTGCGGGTGCTGGACCTGTCGTTGGGCGCGCTCGGGGACGAGGGCGCGGTGGCGTTGCTGCACGGTCAGCCGCTGGGACACCTCAGCGTGCTGGACCTGCACCACCACTACGTCTCCGAGGCGGTGCAAGATCGGCTGCGCGCGGCGTGGCCGGGGGTGGACGTCGACCTGTCCTGGCGCCGGACGGTCGACGAATCGGGTCGCAGGTACGTCGGAATCGGAGCGTGAGCATGTCGTTCGTGGAGTATCTGGACGAGTTCGGCGGGTTGCCGGTCGTCGCGTTCGCGCCGCATCCGGACGCGCCGGCGCCGCAGGACGAGGCGAAGTCGGCGTGGCGGATCGACTGCTACTACGACGACGATTACGGGGACTGGGACTCGGACTGGTTCTCGTTCGAGGAGATCTGGGAGCGGTTCCTGACGCGGGCCGACACGTCTCAGGTGACGGCCCTGACCATCGGGATGTGGGCCGACTACGTGGACGCGGAGGGTTACTATCCGGTGGCCGAGATCCTGGCGGCGAGCGCGGGACGGTTTCCGGCGCTGCGCTCGCTGTTCCTCGGCGACATCTTCGAAGGCGGCGACGGCGGTTCGGACACCGCTTACATCGACCATCGCGACCTCACCCCGATCCTGCGCGCGTATCCGGCACTGGAGGAACTGTGGGTGCGGGGCCGGCCGTTGCGGGACGGCGTGCCGCACTTCGAGCCGCTGCGTCACAGTGCTCTGCGACGGCTGGTCTTCGAGTCCGGCGGTCTGCCCGCGGCGGCGATACGGGCGGTCGGCGAGTGCGACTTCCCGGCGTTGCAGCACCTTGAGTTCTACTTCGGGGAGCCCAACTACGGCGGCGACGCGACTCCGGCGGACGTGGAGTGGCTGCTCGGCGGCGGGCACTGCCCGAACCTGACGCATCTGGGCCTTCGCGACTCGGTGCTCCAGGACGCGATCGCGGCTGAGGCGGCTTACGCGCCGATCGTCTCCCGGCTGAAGACGCTGGACCTGTCGCTGGGGACGTTGGGCGACGACGGCGCGGCGGCGCTGCTCGCCGGCCAGCCGCTGGGGCACCTGGCGAAGCTCGACCTGCACCATCACTACGTCTCCGAGGCGATGCGAGACCGGCTGCGGACCGCGTGGCCGGGCGTCGACGTCGACCTTTCCGCTCCCCAGACCGACGACCGAGGACGCCGCTACATAGCGGTGGCGGAGTGATCATGGCCTTCTACCATCACCTGAGCGAGTTCGCCGGCCGGCCGGTCGTCGACTTCCCCGCCGACCCCGCGCTGCCGACGCCGGCCGCGGCCGCCGATCCCGGCGGCGTGGCGTGGCGCCTCGACTGCAACAAGGACGGCGAGTACTTCGACCGGGACTTCCCCGAGCTGCTCGCGGCGTTCCTGGACCGGGTGCCGAGCGCCGGGGTCGAGGCGCTGGTCACCGGCCAGTGGCTGGAGTGGGGCGAGGACGACTGCACGGTCGCCGACGACCTGGTCGCGGTCGCCGACCGGCTGCCGCGGCTGCGGGCGCTGTTCTTCAACGACCTGGTCGACGAGCAGAGCCAGCCGTCGTGGATCTACGTACCGGACCTCGGCCCGGTGTTGGAGGCGTACCCGAACCTGGCCGAACTCTGGGTCCGCGGCACGCCGGAGGGCAACGCCCGGGCCGAAGGCCCCGATCCGCTGATCGCACCGCTGAAGCACTCCGGCCTGCGCACGCTGGTACTCCAGTCCGGCGGCCTGCCCGCCGGCACGATCCGCGCCCTGGCCGAATGCGACCTCCCCGAGCTGACGCACCTGGAGATCTACCTCGGCGACCCGAACTACGGCGGCGACGCGACCCTGGAAGACCTCGCCCCGCTGCTCGAAGCGGGCCGCTTCCCCCGCCTGCGCCACCTGGGCCTGCGGGACGCGCTGATCCAGGACGACATCGCCGCCGCGGTGGCGCGAGCACCGGTCGTGGCGCAGCTGCAGTCGCTGGACCTCTCCCTCGGGACGCTCGGCGACGAGGGCGCGGCGGCGCTACTCGCCGGGCAGCCGCTGGACCACCTGCGGAGGCTGGACCTCAGTCACCACTACATCTCGCCCGAGATGCAGGCACGGGTGCGGCAGGCGTGGCCGGGCGTGGAGATCGACCTGTCCGACGGGCAGGGCTCGGGCCGCCGCCGCCGGTACATCGCGGTGGCGGAATGACGGGGGTGGGGTCGCGGCCGGGTTGGGGATCGGGTTCGGGTTCGCTGGAGGTCTCGCACGGCGCGCGCGAGTCGAGAGACCCGCGCGAGCTGGCCGGCCGGGACGACGCGCACGACCTGGCCGGTCCGGACAGCTTGAGCGGCGTGGCTGCTCCGAGTGGCTTGCGCGGATTGGTCGGATCGGATGGCTCGCGCATGCTGGCTGGTACGCGGGACCCGCGCGACTTGCGCGAAGCTGCCGCTCCGAGTGGCTTGCGCGGATTGGTCGGATCGGATGGCTCGCGCATGCTGGCTGGCACGCGCGATCCGCGTGACTTGCGCGAAGCTGCCGCTCCAAGCGGCTTGCGCGACCCGGCCGGCCCGGATGGCTCGCGCGGCATGGCCGGCCCGCACAACCCGGCACTCCCGCTGCGCTTCGCGGTCGTCGGCAATCCGGACAACCGGCGTGTGAAGCTCTTCGCGGAAGCCGTCCGTGCCGAGGGCTTGCCCGAGCCGCGCATCGTGCCGTGGCTCGATGTGCTGCGTGGCGCAGCCTCCTTCCGTTCCGGTGAGCTGGTCCGGGTCGACTCCCCGGGCGAGGATGCCGAGGTGACTCGGCTGCTGCGCGGCTCTGACCAGCCGGTCGACATGTATCGCGCCGAGGGCACGCGCGAGTGGTATCAGGGCTTTACCGCCGCGCTGGCGGAGCTGGAGCACAACATCGACGACGCCGGCGCGGCACGCCTGTTCACCCAGCAGGGTGTGGCGACAGCCTTCGACAAGCAGGCCACACATGCCTTGCTGGCCGCTACCGGTGTCAGCGTGCCGCCTGCCGCCGCGACCGACGGTTCGGAGTCGGCGTTCATCAAGATCCGGCACGGTTCCTCGGCGTCCGGCGTCGTGGCGCTGACCGTGCGGGGTGCGAGGCGTCGTGCCGTGACCTCGGCCGAGCTGGTGCGCACCGCGTCCGGCATCGAGCTCTACAACTCGCTGAAGGTCCGCACCTACCTTCGGGACGCGGACATTGACGACGTCCTCGCCGCCCTGGCACCCGACGGTCTGCACGCCGAGCGCTGGGTCCGCAAGCTGAGCATCGGCGGCCGGGACTGCGACCTGCGCGTCGTCACCGTCGGCGGCCGGGCGACGCACGCGGTCGTCCGCACCAGCACCTCCCCGATGACCAACCTCCACCTCGGCGGCCAGCGCGGCGACCTGACGACGTTCCAGGCCCTGGTCGGGGAGAAGCGCTGGCTGACGGTCCTCGACCTCGTGGAGTCGGCGGCAGCCTGCTTCCCCGGCGTGCACTGCCTCGGGATCGACGTGCTGCCGGGCGCCGACGGGCTCGACTACATCGGCGAGGTCAACGCCTACGGCGACCTCCTGCCGAACCTCATGGGACTTCCGGGCACCCCCGGGGAAGGTGTCGGCACCTACGGCGCCCAAGTACGTTCACTGATAGGCCACCACGCACCATGAACACGACCCAGACCCCGAACATGAACGCCGTCGTCGGGAGTCACGATCTCCTGTTCGTCACTCTCGACACCCTCCGCTACGACGTCGCCGTCGAGGAGTTGACAGCCGGCCGGCTGCCGAACCTGGCACGCGTGCTCCCGAAAGGCTGGGAGCGCCGCCACACGCCGGGCTCGTTCACCTTCGCCGCGCACTCCGCGTTCTTCGCCGGCTTCCTCCCGACGCCGGAGGCGCCCGGCCGCCATCCGCGCCTGTTCGCGGCCCGCTTCGGCGGCAGCGAGACCACGGCGTCGGACACGTGGGTCTTCGACGAGCCGGACCTGGTCGCCGGACTGCGCAAAGCCGGATACCGCACGGTCTGCGTCGGGGGAGTGGGCTTCTTCAACCCCGAGAGCCGGCTCGGGCAGGTCCTGCCGGGCTACTTCGACGAGGCGCACTGGTCGGCGGCGACCGGCGTGACCGATCCGGACTCGTTCGGGAACCAGGTCGAGGTCGTGGAGCAGGTGGTCGCGGCGCAGCCGGACGACCAGCCGCTGTTCCTGTTCGTGAACGTCCCGGCGCTGCACCAGCCGAACTGGTTCTACCTCGACGGCGCGACCAAGGAAGCCGGCGACACCCGAGCCTCGCAGGCGGCGGCTTTGCGTTACGTGGACACGCACATCGGCCGCCTGTTCACGCTGATGGCAGCACGCCGCCCCTGCTTCACCATCGTCTGCTCCGACCACGGCACCGCCTACGGCGAGGACGGCCACGTCGGGCACCGCATCGGCCACGACGTCGTCTGGACGGTGCCCTACGCGGATTTCGTGCTGCCGAAGGGATATGTGGGCTGATGCTGGACCGTCCCTATGAGTCCTACGTGTATGCCTATCCGCATAAGACCGCGTATCGCCCCCTCGCGCCGAGGCCGCTACTGTCCGACGTCTGGCGAGGCGAGGACCGCGACGCGTTGTCCTTTTATACGCACGTCCCGTTCTGCGAAGTCCGGTGCGGCTTCTGCAACCTGTTCACGCGGACCGGCGCGCCTGAATCGCTGACCACCGCGTATCTGGACGCCCTGGAACGCCAAGCCATCGCGGTCCGCGCGGCGTTGGACGAGTCCGGTCCGGAGCCCCGCTTCGCCAACGCGGCCATCGGCGGCGGCACGCCGACGTATCTGAACCCTGACGAGCTCTCGCGGCTCTTCGACATCGCCGAGAAGGTGATGGGTGTCGGCCTCGGGACTGTTCCGTTATCGGTCGAGGCCTCGCCGGCCACCGCCACCCCGGACCGGCTCGCGGTACTCGCCGAGCGCGGGACCACGCGGCTGAGTCTGGGAGTGCAGAGCTTCGACGACGTCGAGGCGCGATCGGTGGTGCGTCCGCAGAAGGCGGCGGACGTCTTCGCGGCGCTGGACGCCGTCCGGGCCGCGGACATCCCGGTCCTGAACATCGACCTGATTTACGGCATCGACGGCCAGACGCGCGAATCCTGGCAGGCTTCGCTTCAGACGGCGCTGCTCTGGAGGCCGGAGGAGATCTACCTCTACCCGCTCTACGTCAGGCCACTGACAGGCCTCGGTCGAATGAACGCCGGTGCCGACGCCGCGTGGGACGCGCAGCGGTTGGACCTCTATCGCCGTGGCCGCGACCTCCTGCTGGAGAGCGGTTATGAGCAAGTGTCCATGCGGATGTTCCGTCGTCTGGACGCGCCGGTCGTGGAAGGCGGCGAGGACTACGCCTGCCAAACGGACGGCATGATCGGGCTGGGCTGCGGCGCCAGGTCGTACACCGGTTCGCTGCACTACTCGTTCGACTACGCGGTGTCGGCGTCGGAGGTGCGCGGAATCATCGACG
This sequence comes from Catenulispora sp. GAS73, assembly GCF_041262085.1. Taxonomy (NCBI): domain Bacteria; kingdom Bacillati; phylum Actinomycetota; class Actinomycetes; order Catenulisporales; family Catenulisporaceae; genus Catenulispora; species Catenulispora sp. GAS73. The sequence continues at coordinate 4,620 of NZ_JBGCCM010000002.1, read as the reverse complement.
AGTACGTCGCCACCGGCGACTTCAGCCGTGCGGAGGTCGGCTACCGCCTCGACGAGGAGGAGCGGGCTCGCAGGTTCCTTATCCAGTCGCTGCTCCAAGCCGACGGCATGGCGCGCGGTGACGCGGATGAGCGTTTCGGCGCGGAGCTGGAAATGCTGAGCGCTCGCGGCTTCCTAGAGCCGGCGGCGGGTGGTCGGCTGCGGCTCAGCGCCGAGGGCCTGGCCTGGTCGGACTCCGTCGGGCCGATGTTCTTCTCCGAGCCGGTGCGCGAGGCGATGCGCGCCTATGAGCTGAAGTAGGGCCCTGATGGACCTTTCGATTCTCTATCGCGGCCCGCTGGCCAGTTGCGACTACGACTGCGGCTACTGCCCGTTCGCCAAGCGTCGAGATTCGCCGGAGACGCTGCGCGCCGATCGCGCGGCGTTGGAACGGTTCGTGGCGTGGGTGAGCACGCAGACCGAGGACCGAATCAACGTCCTGTTCACGCCGTGGGGCGAAGGGCTGACGCGGAGCTGGTACCGGCGTGCTCTGGTCGAGCTCAGCCGCCTCGATCACGTCGGCGAGGTGGCGATTCAGACCAATCTGAGCTCCCGGACGGAGTGGACCGCCGACGCCGATCTGGACTCGCTCGCGCTGTGGTGCACGTACCACCCCGACCAGGTTCCGTACGAGCGGTTCCTCGCGCGGTGCCAGGAGGTGCGGGACGGTGGCGTCCGGTTCAGCGTGGGGATCGTCGGGCTGCCTGAGCACCTGGATGCGGCTCGGCGCCTGCGGGCCGATCTGCCGCAGGACATCTACCTGTGGGTCAACGCGGCCGAAGGCCACACCTACACCGACGATGAAGCCGAGCCCTGGGCCGAGATCGATCCGCTGTTCCCGGTCTCACGCTTCCCGCATCCGTCGCAGGGGCACGCTTGCCGCGCGGGGGAGTCGGTCGTCTCGGTCAACGGCGACGGCGAGGTCTACCGCTGCCACTTCGTGTCGCGGACCGATCCCACGGAACGCCTGGGGAATCTGTACGACGGCTCGTATCGCAAAGCCCTGCGTCCGCGACTCTGTCCCCTGACACAGTGCGACTGCCACATCGGCTACGTGCACATGCCGGAACTAGATCTTTACAACACATTCGCCGGCGGGGTCCTGTCCAGGATCCCCGCCATCCCCGCCGGCGCCGACGCCTCATCGGTCACGTTTGTCGGAGCGGTTGGTACTCGTCCTCGGTGAGGCCGAAGGTCCAGGCGACGCCGGCCTTCGCGGTCCGCGTGTCCGGCGGCACGCGCAGGAAGTAGATGTTGAAGGTGCCGTCCGGCTCCGGCGAGGAGTTCACCACCTCGACCATGACGATGGCCTCGTCGGAGCCCATCTCGACGCGCCAGAGCTTGCCGGCTTCGTCCTCCTGGAGCGGCGTCGCGCCGGACTCCTTCAGGAAGCGCTCGGGCGTGTAGTGCTCGACCATCATCCGGCGCAGTTCGGCGTTCTCCTCCGCGCGGATGGTCTCCGGCGTGGTGGCGGCCAGGCGCCGCCCGAACTCCGGGGTCAGCAGCGTGCCGCGCCAGGAGTGCAGAGCGAAGCCGTCGGAGTAAGCCAGGGCCGGGCCGTCGCCGTGGTGCAGGCGGTCCTGGTCGTCCAAGCGCAGGGCGAGGGGACGCTCGGTGAGGACGACGGCGTTCTCGAACGGCCACCACCAGCCCGCCGACCGGGCCATCCGGCCCAGGTCCTCGGCCATGCCCGCGGCCTCGTAGAGCGGGAGCCAGGCGGCGTCGAACTGGCCGTGGACCGCGTGGGTCAGGGCGACGCGCAGCGCGGCGCGGCGCGCGGCGTCCTCAGGCTCCTCGGACGCGTCGTGCTCTTCGACGCCGGTGGCGATGCGCGTGATCAGGGTGCTCATCAGCGGGGCGAGCTCGCCGCAGGCGGCCTGCCAGACCCGGCCGAACTCGCGCGGGCCGAGGCGTTCGGCGAGCTGGGCCCGCCCCCGGGACCAGGCCAGGTCCCGGACCCGGTCGCGCGCCGGGGCGCCGAGGCGGCCGGCCTGCTCGACGACCAGCTTCGCGGCCTCCAGCGGGGAGCGGCACCAGATGATCTCCGGCGGCGCGACGTCGGGCAGCGCGTCGGCGTACAACTTGAGGACGGTCTGCTCGGTGAGCTCCCGGTCCACGGCCTCGGTGGACAGGGCGATCGCGCGCCAGGCCTCACGCGCGGCGACGGCGACCGCGACGATCGCGTCGGCGGTCAGGTCGGGCTGCGGGGTCTCGGTGGTCGCAGAGGTCTGCATCAGTCCGCCACCACCCGGAACGAGCGCAGGGCGCGCGGCTCGTACTCCCGCTGGCGCACCACCTTGAACCAGCCCTCGGGCAGTGGGATGGTGCCGTGCTCCTCGTGCACGACCTTGCCGCCGAGCGGCAGGAAGACGAAGGCCGGCTCGCTCTCGCTCGGGGCGGGGTAGAAGTCGCCCTCGTCACGGGTGGCGACCAGCGCGTGCGCATGGCCGGTGCTCTCCCCGAGCGCCAGGACCATCGACTCACGCGGGCGGCGGTGCTTCGGTCCGGCGGTCCGGACGTCCTCCGGTACGGCGTTCTCCGCGACCGGCACGATGAGCACGTCTCCTTGGCGGTACACGGCCCCTCCTTCTTCCGTGGCTCCAGTGGCAACGGGCTTCACGCTAGAGGGCGGTACCGACAGTGCGGCTCTTGACGGCGCCTGGTTCTGGCGCTTGATTGATGGCCGACGGCGATCCTGCCACCCGGGGTCGACGCGAGGGGCCCGCGTCCGATCGGTGCGGCGTCCGGCTCGCGCCACCCGTGTCCTCGTCACTGCGCAGTAGGTGCCACATCCCTAGCGTCAGGAGGACCATCGAGTGACACGTATCGCTCTCGCGAAGAGCCCCGCGCGGCGGTTGCTGATCGCGGCCACCGCGGCCGCGGCCGGAGCCGCCTTCGCCATGTCCGGGTCGGTGTCCGCCGGCGCGGCCGGGTATCCGGTCGTCCGGCCGAGCGCCCAGGACTCGGTCCAGGTCGCCACCGGCGTCCTACCGCCGACGCAGGCGGCGTGCAACGCGGTCGGACGCCGGTGCTTCACACCGGCGTCGATGCAGAACTCGTATGACATCAGCCCCCTGCTGGCCGGGGGGAACGACGGCCACGGCCGGACCATCGCGATCATCGACTCGTTCGGCTACGACACCGTCGCCAGCGACCTGGAGAACTTCAGCAAGCAGTTCGGCCTACCGCTGATGTGCGGAATGCCGGGCGTCACCTGCGCTCCCGGGATGCCGACCTTCGAGTGGGACCAGTGGGACGGCAAACGGCCGGTCAAGCAGCCGCCCTCCGGCTCCCACGGGACCAACCAGCAGGCCAGCAACGCGTGGGCCGAGGAGGTCGCACTGGACACGCAGTGGGCGCACGCCACCGCCCCCGGCGCGAACATCATCCTGATGAGCACCAGCGTCGCCGAGACCCAGGGCGTGCAGGGGCTGCCGCAGATGATGAACGCCGAGCAGTACCTGGTGGACAACCACCTGGCGGACGTGGTCTCGCAGTCGTTCAGCACGGCGGAGCCCGCATTCCACGGCGCGGCGTCGATCGATCACCTGCGGCACGCGTACGTCAGCGGAACGGCGGCCGGGGTCACATTCCTGTCCTCCTCCGGCGACAACGGCACGGCGAACAACGCGAAGACGCCGATCAAGAACCCGGCGGCGCTGGACTACCCGAGCGTCGGCTGGCCGGCATCCGACCCGCTGGTGACCGCAGTCGGCGGCACGTACCTCTGCACCGACGCCGCCACCGGCACAACGGTAGACAGCACCAGTCCCGGCGGACTGTGCGGCAAGTTCCCGGGCCAGCGCGACGTCGGCTGGACCTTCTCAGGCGGCGGCTACAGCTCGATCTTCGCCCGGCCCTCGTACCAGGACACACTGCCAACCGGCTCCACCCCGATCGGCACGATGCGCGGCGTCCCGGACATCGCCTATCAGGCCTCCGCCGGCACCGGCGTCCTGATCTACGACACCGCCCCCGGCGACAACGGCGGCTCAGACGTCAACGACGGCAGCTGGTTCGTCATCGGCGGAACCAGCTCCTCATGCCCGCAGTGGGCCGGACTCGTCGCGATCGCGGACCAGATGGCCGGCCACGACCTCGGCCTGATCCAACCGAAGCTGTACAGCCTGGCCTCCGGCGCAGGCTACGGCACGTACTTCTTCGACGTGACGACCGGAAACAACACGGCGTCGCCCACCGTACCGGGCTACCCGGCGACCACCGGCTGGGACCCGGTGACCGGCCTGGGCACCCCAGACGCAGCGAAGCTGGTGCCGGCATTGGGGGAGTAGCGATGCTGAGGCTGTAGCCGTAGCGCACGCGAGCAGGCAACCAACAGACGTGGCGTCCCCCTGGTCCGGCGACGCCACGTTTTTGCCGCCCCAGACCAGCCGACCACGTGCTTCGTCGTGTCCGACCGGACCATGCGGGGTGTTGGTTCTGGGCCCCTCGCCGCGTCGGCGGGCTCTGCCAACCTGCCCGGGCCGCAAGGTCGCGTAGTTAAGGGTTGGGTGTTGGTGTCAATAGCGTCGTGAGCTGGGTTTTCGCCAGTTGTGGTGGCATGTGAAACGAGACCTCTGAT